>NZ_CATKQT010000003.1:0-162263 GCF_949767855.1 Brevibacillus sp. IT-7CA2 | reverse complement strand
CCTCGATGAACTGGGGGAGACGATTCAGAATCACAAGGTGACGACACTTTGGCTGACGGCTGGTCTGTTCACGGTCATGGTTGACCACAAGGTGGAGTACTTGAACGGCGTTCGCCAACTACTTGTTGGAGGGGATGTTGTCTCCGCAGCCCATGTACGTAAGGTACTTTCACTTGGTGGTATCACGGTGATTAACGGCTATGGGCCGACGGAAAACACGACGTTTACATGCTGCAATCCCGTCACGGAGCTTCCAGAAGGTGTTAACTCCTTCCCGATCGGTCGACCGATTAGCAATACCACGGTGTACGTATTGGACAAACATCAACAACCTGTCCCTTTGGGGGCAGCAGGCGAATTATATATAGGCGGAGATGGCCTAGCTCTTGGCTATTTGAACAATCCGGAATTAACCGCAGAGCGTTTTGTGGAGAATCCGTTTGACCCACAAGGAGGTTCGCGCCTGTACCGTACTGGTGACTTGGTTCGTTATCTACCTGTTGGCACGATTGAGTTTATCGGGCGTATCGACAATCAGGTAAAAATCCGCGGCTTCCGCATTGAACTAGGCGAAATCGAGACGGTGTTGCAGAGCCACCCGGCTGTAAAAGAAACAGTACTCATGGTGAGAGAGGAAACTCCTGGAGACAAGCGCCTAGCCGCCTACCTCGTTTTTGCAGAAGAAAAAGAGGTTACTCACATCGAGATGCGATCCTATCTCAAGGATAAGTTGCCAGAGTACATGATCCCATCCGCCTTCATGAAGTTGGACAGCTTCCCGCTGACACCAAACGGAAAAGTGGATCGCCGGGCGCTACCAATCCCTGACTATTCCCGAAATGAGGCGGATAGCGGTTATGTAGCACCTTCAACAGAAATGGAAATAAAATTGGCGGAAATCTGGAAAAGTGTGCTGGGTGTTGCAAACATCGGCATCTATGACAACTTTTTCGAATTGGGCGGCGACTCCATTCTGAGTATCCAGATCGTCGCGAGAGCCAATCATTCCGGAATTCGCTTCACAACCAAGCAACTTTTCGAAAATCAAACCATTGCAGAATTGCTACGCGTTGTTACTGATTTGAGCCAAGAAACGGATATCAAATGGAAAAATGAGCAGGGCGCTGTTACTGGAAATGTACCGCTCACTCCAATCCAAAATTGGTTCTTTGACTCCAATCAACCGTCGCTGCACCACTGGAATCAGTCGTTACTTCTGACTGTTCAGCAACCAGTTGACCTTGTTGTACTGGAGCAGACGATCGAAAGCCTACTGGCCCATCATGATGCGTTGCGTATGCGTTTTTCACACCATGACGGCATGTGGACACAAATGATGGAAGGTCTTGAAGAGAATGTTCCATTCCGTAGTGTGGATCTTTCTAATCTCCCTAAACAGGAACAGGAGTCCAGGCTGGAGGAAATCTCACAAGAAGTACAAGCGAGCCTAAATATCACGGAAGGTCCCGTCGTAAAGGCTGTGTACTTCAACATGGGCGAAGAGCAAGCTGGCCGACTGTTGCTCGTCATTCACCACCTGGTTGTTGACGGTGTATCGTGGCGTATTTTGCTGGAGGACCTGCAACATACCTATGATCAAATAGCGAACGGTCAAGACGTACAACTTCCAGCAAAGACGACTTCGTTCAAGATGTGGGCTGAGCAATTAGTCGCGTATGCCAATTCAGACGCCATCCTGCAAGAAAAAGAGTACTGGCTCAAACAAGATCATGAGGCGAGTCTGATCCCGATTGATCACTTATATGAGCCGAGTCAGAACACCGAAGCGACAACCAAACAAGTAACATTCTCGTTACAAGCAGGAGAAACCCGTGCCCTGTTGCAGGAAACACTTTCTCCTTACCGTTTGAAAATAAACGATGTATTACTCGCTGCCTTAACAAAAGCGATGCACCGTTGGACAGGGAAACAGACGTTAACTTTCCATCTCGAGGGGCATGGACGCGAGGATATTTTGGAAGGAGCAGATATATCCCGCACCGTTGGCTGGTTTACGAGTATGTATCCTGTACAGCTGACGCTTGACCAGACGAAACCGTGGAGCGAACTGCTGAAAGCGGTCAAAGAACAGCTTCGAGCCATTCCGCAAAATGGAGTTGGCTATGGTATCCTGCACTACTTAAGTCAGGATGACGAGCTGAAAGAGCAGTTGAAGTCTCGAATGAAGCCAGAGATCAGCTTCAACTACCTCGGCCAGTTTGATCAGGTAGTTTCGTCTAACGCAAAATTTGGCATGGCTGCTGAATCGAGAGGCTCGAATCTTGCACCTGATTCCATTCGCGGGCATTTAATCGATGTAAACAGCGTCATTTCTGGAGAACAACTGCATGTCACTTGGTTCTACAACGAAAACATCCACGAGAAAAGTACGGTGGAAGCAGTTGCTCGTGATTATATGGACGCGTTGCGTGAGATTATGGCTCATTGCCGCTCCGAAGAAGCAGGGGGCTATACTCCTTCTGACTTCCCGTTATCTCGTCTGGATCAGCGTACAATCGACACGTATGTGGGTAGAGATCACTCCATCGAGAACATATATCCACTGACGCCGTTGCAGGAAGGAATGCTTTTCCATTCCCTGTACGAACAAGAGGGCGGAGACTATGTGGTTCAATTCTCCATGACGATCCATCATTTGCACGTCGATGCACTCCAACAAGCATGGCAAAAAGTCATCGATCGCCATTCTATCCTGCGTACCTCCTTTATCTGGGATGGGGTAGTCAATCCGCATCAAATTGTCCGCAAACACGTACAGGTGACAGTTGATGAAAGAGATCTGCGACATTTACCGACTGATAGGCAGAAAGCAGCGCTAGACGCATTTTTGGAAGAGGATCGCAAGCGGAACTTCTCGATTACAGAACCACCTCTCATGCGTTTGACTTTGTTCAGGATTAGCAACGAAGCGTATCGCTTTATCTGGAGCTTCCACCACGTATTACTGGACGGTTGGAGTTTGCCGCTCGTCCTAAAAGACTGGTTTGCCGCTTATCTAGCGCTGGCTGATGGAAGAGACGTTCAGCTTGGGGCTGTACAGCCTTTTTCCCAGTATGTTGCGTGGATTCAGCGTCAAGACTTGCAAGCTGCGGAACGCTTTTGGCGCAACCATTTAAAAGGGATATACGGGCCGACACAAATCAATCTCGGACAAGCTCTCCAATCCATTGGAGAACCGAAAACCTACGACGAGCGCTTTATCCGATTTTCGCCCGAGTTTACCGAACATCTGCAATCATTTGCTCGTCAGCATCAGGTAACGCTAAATACATTCATACAAAGTGCGTGGGGCATGATCCTCGGAGCTTACAGTGGTGAAACAGATGTCGTATTCGGGGCAACTGGTTCAGGACGTCCAGCCGATTTGCATGGCGTAGAAAATATGGTGGGTCTGTTCATCAATACGCTCCCGGTTCGAATCACAATCGATCCAAGCAAAACCGTTCGGGTATGGCTGCGCGAATTGCAAGAAATGCAATTGGAGATTCGCCAATATGAGTACACGCCGCTGGTTGACATCCAGAGTTGGAGCGAATTCGAGCGCAACACCTCTCTGTTCGAAAGTATTTTTATCTTTGAGAACTACCCGATCGACGAGTCTGTGAAAGAAGCGGACAGCAGTATTCAGATTTCTGATGTAGACTCTGCGGAGCAAACAAACTATCCACTTACCGTAGTATGTGGCCCTGGTAAAGAATTTGTCCTCAAAATCGTTTTTGATCAAAACCGATTCGATCATGTACGGATCGAACGTGTCCTAGAGCAAATGACTCTTCTGCTCCAATCGATGACAGCAAATCCTGATCAACCTCTGGCTGATGTGTGCATGATTAGCGAAAGCGAACAAGAGCAGGTTTTGGTCGAGTGGAACGAAACGAAGGTGGATTATCCAACCGGGCTTTGCATTCATCAAGCATTTGAACACCAAGTAAAAAAGACTCCAGATGCCATCGGACTCATGTACAAAGAGATGGAATTGACGTATGCAGAACTGAACCAGCGAGCGAACCAATTGGCGCATCATCTCCTTGCCCAAGGCGTGAAACCAGATACGCTCGTCGGTATTTGCATCGAGCGCTCTCCTGAGATGATCGTTGGGATTCTCGGTGTGATGAAAGCAGGTGCCGCCTATGTTCCAATCGACCCTGCACATCCGCTAGAGCGTATTGCCTACATGATCGAGGATTCGCAGGCAAACATCGTGTTGACCCAGCAATCTCTGGCAAACCATTTGCTTACAACAAAGGCTCAGATAATTTGCCTTGATAGTAATGCTATGGAGAATGAACCTGTTCACGATGTGATGAGTGGGATTACAGAACAAAATCTTGCTTATGTCATTTACACATCTGGTTCCACTGGCTTGCCGAAAGGTGTTATGGTCGAACACCATAGTGCGGTGAATATGGCTTATTACCTGATCGATTTGTTCCAAGTCCAGCCATCTAGCCGCGTCTTACAGTTATGTTCGTTCAGCTTCGACGTATCAGTCGCTGAGATCGTCATGGCTTTGATTTCGGGTGCGACCCTAGTCATTGAGGATCGGGAAATGCTCTTGCCAGGTCCTGAACTCATCTCTGTCTTGCAAGAAAAACAAATCACGACTGTGATGACGGTGCCCGCTGTACTTGCGGCATTACCTGACGCCGACCTACCTGATCTGAAAACATTAGTGATCGGTGGCGAAGCACCAAGCTATGAGCTCATCACTCGCTATGCAAATCATCGTCAATTTTTCAATTGCTACGGACCAACGGAGGCAACCGTCGGCACCACGTTCATGCTGATGGATACGAATCTGACGAACACGCCAATTGGCCGCCCCATCGCCAATGCGACCATCTACGTATTAGATGCCAATCTGAAGCCTGTCCCTATAGGCGTACCGGGTGAGCTGTACATTGGTGGAAAAGGCTTGGCACGCGGTTACTGGAATCGTCCAGAGCTTACAGCAGAACGCTTTATCATTCATTCGTTTGGAGCAGAAGGCGAACGTCTTTATCGCACAGGTGATCAGGTGCGCTATCTACAAGACGGTAACCTCGAATTCCTCGGACGTATCGATAATCAAGTGAAAATTCGCGGCTTCCGTATCGAATTAGGCGAAATCGAAAACGCATTGAGAAAGCACGCTGCGATTCGGGAAGCTGTCATTACCGTACGAGAAAATCGTTTGGCTGCTTATCTGATTGCAATGGGTGAAGAGAAGCCGGTTACAGAGGAGCTCGTGCTCTATCTGAAAGAGACATTGCCAGATTACATGATTCCAGCAGGCATAGTCTGGATGGAGGCTATTCCGCTTACGGTCAACGGAAAAGTAGACCACCGGGCACTGCCTACACCGGATTGGGGACTTTTGACCACACAACAAGAGTATGTCGCACCTCGCACGCCAACAGAAGAAATAGTGGCGAACATTTGGACACAGGTGCTTTCCGTTGAGCAAGTCGGGATTCACGACGATTTCTTTGAACGAGGGGGACATTCCCTCTTAGCTACCCAAGCGATTTCCCGTATGCGTCAAGCTTTTGGCGTAGACATGCCGCTTCGTACGTTGTTTGATTATCCGACAACGGCTACGATCAGCGAAAAAATTACGGCATTGTTACAAGGGGAAGCTGGTCTCACTGACATCCCACTCGAGCCTGTATCGCGTGACGAAGGCTTGCCGCTCTCGTTTGCACAACAACGTCTGTGGTTTTTGGACAAGCTGTTGCCAGACAGTTCTGTATACAACATCCCATCTGCTGTTCGTCTGCATGGTGAGCTAGACGTCGAGGCGTGGGAACGCAGTCTTAAGCTGATCATCCAACGTCATGAGAGCTTGCGTACAACTTTCTCCGATATCAATGGAGAAGCAGTTCAAGTCATTCATCCGGAGATCGAGTGGAACCTGGGACGAATCGACTTACGAGACTGGAACGAAGAGGAGCGAGAAGTGGAAGCATTGCGTCTCGCCATAGAAGATGCAGAACAATCGTTTCATCTGAATCAAGGGCCGTTATTGCGCGCAAAACTGATTTGCATGGATGAACAAGCGTATGTATTTTTGCTCAATTTACATCACATCATTGCGGATGGCTGGTCCATGAGTGTATTCATGGGTGAGTTAGTCTCCATCTACGAAGCGTTATCTGCTGGAGAAACACCACAGCATACCGAAATGCCGCTGCAATATGCAGACTATGCCACATGGCAACGAAATTGGTTGCAAGGAGAGGTACTGGAGCAACAATTGGCGTACTGGAAAAAACAATTAGGCGATGCAGAACCACTTCTGATATTGCCGACAGATCGTCCACGCCCTGCGGTTCAGAGCCATAAAGGGGCGATGCATACGATTAGGCTCCCTGAAAAACTGCTGGCCGATCTAAAAGCGCTCAGTCGTGAAGAGGGATCAACCTTATTCATGACCTTGCTAGCTGCCTTTCAGACCCTGCTCTATCGCTACAGTGGTCAAAAAGACATCCTCGTCGGAAGTCCGGTCGCAGGACGTAATAGACAGGAAATGGAGTCACTTATTGGTTTCTTCATTAACACCTTGGTAATGCGCACGGATATGTCTGGGGAACCAACCTTCCGAGACTTACTAGCAAAAGTGCGAGAGACCGCACTGGAAGCTTATGCGCATCAAGACCTGCCATTTGAAAAACTGGTAGATGAACTGCAGCTGGAAAGAAGCCTAAGCTACTCACCGTTGTTCCAAGTGATGTTCGTACTGCAAAACATCCCGATGGAAGTACAAGAATTGTCCCAGATTCGTATCGAGCCTTTCCACAAAGGTCAGGAGGGCGTAAGCGCTAAGTTTGACATCACCTTGACCACCGTAGAAGCAGCTGATGGACTTATCGCAACATTCGAGTACAACACCGATCTTTTTGATCCAGCAACGATCGAGCGCATGGGGAACCATTTCTCCAACCTGCTTGAGGCGATTTCGGTAAATCCGATGCAACCGGTCACAGCCATGCCTCTCCTGAGCGATATGGAAAAGGAGCAGCTTCTCCTTCAATGGAATGATACAAATGTACCTTTTGAACGTGAAACATGCGTGCATGAAAGGGTTGCACGGATTGCACAGGAGTTGCCAAATCAATTAGCAGTTGTTTCCGAAGAAGGGCAGATCACCTATGCAGAACTAGATGCCAAAGCGAATCAGGTAGCGAACTACCTGCAAAAACAGGGAGTATCCTCCGAAACCCTTGTCGGCATCTGCGTAGAACGTTCCATTGATATGCTCATCGGTCAACTGGGAATACTCAAAGCTGGCGGTGCTTATGTCCCAATGGACACGGCGTATCCACAAGAGCGTCTTGCTTTCATGATGAAAGATGCCAATACGCCAGTTGTATTAACCCAAGAACGACTGTTAGGGCGATTGCCGGAAGGACCTGCATCATTCATCTGCTTGGATCGTGATTGGAATATCATTTCGGATGAGAGCAGCGAGGCACCAAACACGGCAATGACAACAGAGAATCTGGCATATGTCATCTATACGTCTGGCTCTACTGGAACGCCAAAAGGGGTAGAGATCGAGCATGCCGCCTTGTTAAATCTCATTTTCTGGCACCAACGGTCGTACAGCGTAGATTCAAATGATCGAGCTTCACAAATCGCCGGTACCGCCTTTGATGCATCTGTTTGGGAAATCTGGCCGTACCTAACAAAGGGAGCAACGCTTTATCTCCCATCCGAAGAAATTCGTCTTGTACCTGAGGAACTCAGAGATTGGCTTGTTGCATCGGGTATCACGATTAGCTTTTTGCCAACGCCATTGGCGGAAAGGCTGCTTACCTTGGAATGGCCTATCAATACGAAGCTGCGCTATATGCTCACAGGAGGCGACAAGCTACACGATTACCCACCAGCAACAATGCCGTTTACTCTTGTGAACCAATACGGTCCAACCGAAAACGCGGTTGTCGCCACAGCAGGTGCCGTTCCAACAGAAGCTACTCATGTATTCGCACCATCAATCGGACGACCAATAGATAATGTTCAGGTATACGTCCTTGATGAAAAGCTGCAACCTGTGCCGATTGGTGTAGCCGGAGAGCTCTATATCGCAGGAGACAGCTTGGCACGTGGCTATCTGAAGCGCCCTGATCTAACCAAAGAGAGGTTCGTAGCCAATCCATACTCGCAAAAACCAGGAGCGCGCATGTACCGAACTGGAGACCTGGTTCGTTACCTGCCAGATGGAACCATAGATTTCATTGGTCGTGCAGACGATCAGGTGAGCATTCGTGGATTCCGGGTCGAACTGGGTGAAATTGAAACGGCTCTGTACACTCATCCAGCGGTAAAAGAAACCATCGTCCTCGTACGTGAGGATATTCCGGGCGTAAAACGACTCGCTGCCTACGTCGTATTTGGAGAAAAACAAGAAATTCAAGCAAGTGACTTCCGTAGCTACCTAAAGGAAAAGCTGCCTGAGTATATGGTGCCTGCTTCATTTGTCATCATGGGTAACCTGCCGCTGACACCAAACGGGAAGGTAGATCGACAAGCATTGCCTGTACCTGATTTATTACACACTGAAAAAGAAGGCAGTTTTGCAGCTCCGACAACTGCTATAGAGGCTACGCTTGCAGATATATGGAAAAATGTTCTAAGAATTGACAACGTTGGTATTTATGACAACTTTTTCGAGTTGGGTGGAGACTCCATCTTGAGTATCCAAATTGTTTCTCGAGCCAATCAGGCTGGAATTCGTTTGACGCCGAAACAGCTCTTGAGAAATCAAACCATCGCGGAACTGGCAAATGTCGTGACAGCGACTGACGGCAAACAAACAGTAAAAATCCAAGCAGAACAAGGTACCTTGACGGGAGTGGTGCCGCTAACGCCAATTCAATCGTGGTTCTTCACGACTGAACAACCGTCAATCCATCATTGGAACCAATCCTTGCTTTTGACGGTTCAACAACCCGTCGACCTGACTGTTCTAGAGCGTGTCATCGAGAGTCTGCTCACTCATCATGACGCATTACGTATGCGTTATAACCATACGGAGCACGGCTGGACCCAACATGTGGAAGGACTTCCTAAGACCATTCCATTCCGTAGTGTGGACCTGTCCGCTGTTCGAGAAGAAGAACAAGCCGATCGTCTGGAGCAAATCGCAAACGAGGTGCAATCAAGTCTACATGTAAGTGAGGGCCCCGTTTTCCAAGTCGTTTACTTCCATCTTGGTGCGGACCTACCTGGTCGTCTGCTGATTGTTGCCCACCATCTGGTGATAGACGGTGTATCCTGGCGCATTTTGCTAGAGGATCTGCAAACTGCTTACGGGCAACTTGTAAACGATCAGGACCTGCAATTCCCAGCGAAGACGACTTCATTCAAGTCATGGGCAGAGCAATTGCAATCCTATGCGAATTCCGAAGCGATCAAGCCGGAAAAAGCGTTCTGGCTGGGCCAAAGTGATGAAGTGAGTCCACTTCCAATTGACCGTGCCTTCGATCCAAGCCAAAACACAGATGCAACCTCCAAACAAGTCAGTATTGCGCTATCTATTGAAGAAACTCGCGCGTTGTTGCAGGATACGCTTTCGCCTTACCGTCTGCAAATCAATGATGTATTGCTTACCGCTTTAATCAAAGCAATGAATCGTTGGACAGGTGAAAAGCTAGTCTCCGTTCATCTGGAAGGGCACGGACGCGAGGAAATTATCGAAGGAGCAGACTTATCCCGCACGGTTGGCTGGTTTACGAGCATGTACCCGGTACAGCTTTCGATTGACCCTTCGAAACCGTGGGGTGACGCTTTGAAAGCGGTCAAGGAACAGCTTCGTCGCATTCCAAAGAAAGGTGTCGGCTACGGCATATTCCGATACCTCAGTCAGGATGAGGAGTTGAAAAAACTCCTCGATGAAAAGCCGAAGCCAGAAATCAGCTTCAACTACCTCGGACAGTTTGATCAAATCGTTCAAGCCGAATCGAGATTTGGCATGGCGCAAGAATCAAGAGGCTCCAATCTGGGGAAAGACACAATACGTCAGCACCTGATTGATGTAAACAGTGTCATAACCGGAGAACAACTCCATGTCACATGGATATATAGCGAAAACATTCACGAAGAAAGCACGATCCAAGAGCTTGCTTTCAACTATCTGGAAACTTTGCGTGAGATCATTGCGCACTGCCAATCCGAAGAAGCAGGCGGCTATACGCCATCTGACTTCCCACTAGCGCGAATGGATCAACGTGCTATCGACAAGCATCTGGGACAGGATCGCCTGATCGAAAACGTCTATCCACTCAGTCCATTGCAAGGTGGCATGCTGTTCCACTCCCTGTACGAGCAAGAGGGGGGAGACTATATTGTTCACTTTGCCATGACGATGGAGGGCTTGCACGTCGATGCGTTTGAACAGGCGTGGCAAAAGGTAGTGGATCGTCATCCGATTCTACGTACCTACTTTGTTTGGGAAGGTTCAGAAGCTCATCAGATTGTACGCAAACAAGTAAAAGCATCTGTAGAGAAAATCGACCTTTGTCATTTGACGACGGAGCAGCAAAAAACGGAACTGGATCAGTATCTAGAAGCTGATCGAAGACGAAATTTCGAGATTGCTTCTCCACCACTCATGCGTTGGACGTTGTTCCACTTACGTGAGGGAGTTTATCGCTTCACTTGGAGCTTCCATCATGTATTGCTTGATGGTTGGAGCGTACCCATTGTACTAAAAGACTGGTTTAGTGCTTATGTGTCCATAGCAGAAGATAGAGAGGTTTCGTACAGCTTCGTCCAACCATTCTCTGCGTACATCGATTGGGTACAGCGCCAAGACTTGAAAGCTGCCGAACATTTTTGGCGCGAACAGCTTAAAGGCTTCCACGAGTCTACACCATTAGCGATGAGTAGCTACTCTGGCGGCCGGGAAAATATGCCGAAAGTGTACGAAGAGAAAGAAACTCGCTTATCGGCGGACATGACTTCACGTTTGCAAGCCTTTGTCCGTACACATCAGTTGACATTGAATACGCTTGTCCAAGGGGCATGGGCTCTCATCCTGAGCCGATACAGCGCAACGGATGATGTCGTCTTCGGTGCAACAGTTTCCGGTCGTCCGGCTGATCTGCCTACCGTAGAGGGCATGGTAGGACTATTCATCAACACCCTGCCGATTCGTGTTTTGATCGATGCGAACAAATCGGTGCGGGAATGGCTACGCGAGATTCAAGAACATCAAGTGGAGCTTCGCCAGTTTGAGTATACGCCGTTGGTTGACATCCAAGGCTGGAGTGAAATGGCGCGTAATGCTGCCCTGTTCGAGAGCATCTTCATTTTTGAGAACTACCCGATTGGTGAATCGGTAAAAGATGAGCATTATCAGCTGCAATTATCCGACGTAGAAACGATGGAACAAACGAATTATCCAATCACCGTCGTCTGCGGTCCGGGTAAAGAGTTCATCCTTAAGATCAAATACGACCAAAACCGATTCGCGTCTGAAAATATCGAACGTATACTGCACCAGATGTCGTACCTGCTCGAATCCATGATGGCAAAACCTGAACAGTGCCTCGCAGAGGTGTCGATGATCAGTGAAAGCGTGCTCCAGCAGGTATTAGTCGAATGGAATGACACGAGCGTGGATTATCCGACCCAGCTTTGCATCCATCAGGCATTCGAGAAACAAGTGGAAAAGACACCTGATGCTATTGCACTCGTCTACAAGAAGATCGAGTTGACCTATGCTGAGCTAAACAAACGTGCAAATCAGCTGGCACACAGGCTGATTGCATGGGGTGTGCAACCGGATAAGCTAGTAGGCATTTGCGTCGAGCGCTCTTTCGAGATGATCATCGCTTTCCTCGGTGTGATGAAAGCAGGGGCTGCTTATGTGCCTATTGATCCGGCGCATCCGCAAGATCGCATCGCCTACATGATCGAAGATTCGCAAGCGAACATTTTGTTGACGCAAGTATCGCTGAAAGACATGCTTCCAGTCCTTGCTGAACAGGTTATTTGCCTCGATAGCGATGAACTGGCAGATGAGCCTACCACAAACGTGGATAGCAGCGTCAATGAACATCATCTCGCTTACGTAATCTATACTTCTGGATCAACCGGATTGCCCAAAGGGGTGATGGTCGAGCACCACTCCGTGATCAATTTGACACATGCCCTGATCCATTCGTTCCAAATCGATGCGACCAGCCGGGTTTTGCAATTCACATCATTTAGCTTTGATGTTTCTGTCTCCGAGATCGCTATGACCCTGCTCGCTGGTGCCACGCTAGTCATTGAGGATCGCGAATTACTTTTACCTGGTCCGGAGTTGATCCAAGTCCTGCAGGAACAACGCATTACGATCGTGACAATGGCTGCCTCCGTAGCATCTGCCTTGCCACAAGCGGATTTGCCAGACCTGAAGACCCTGATTGTCGGCGGGGAAGCTTTAAGCCGTGAGCTTGTCGCCCGTCACGCCAAGGATCGCCAGTTCTTTAACTGCTACGGACCAACAGAAACAACCGTCACTGCTACGCTCATACGTTGTGAAAATAACGGTCAAAATCCATCAATCGGCCGACCCATCGCCAATGTGGAAGTGTATGTACTGGATGCATACCGGCAACCTGTGGCCATAGGCGTACCAGGCGAGCTGTACATCGGCGGAAAAGGAATAGCCAGAGGGTACTGGAATCGTCCTGAGCTTACGAAAGAACGCTTTATCAATCATCCGTTCGGCAAGGAAGGAGAACGCCTCTACCGGACTGGTGACCTAGTTCGCTATACGGAAGACGGACAGCTCGAATTCCTCGGACGAATCGACGACCAAGTCAAAATTCGCGGTTATCGAATCGAGCTGGGCGAAATCGAGAATAGACTCAGACAGCATCCAACCGTTCAAAATGTCGTCGTTATCGCGCGTGAGGAGCGAGAAGGAGACAAGCGTTTGGCAGCTTATCTCGTTGCAGCAAACGAACAACAACCGGGAGACGCAGAGCTTATCCACTACTTGAAAGAGACCCTACCGGAATACATGGTTCCAGCAGGTTATGTATGGATGGCAGAGATTCCACTAACGGTCAATGGGAAAGTAAATCGCCGCGCCCTTCCAGCACCGGATTGGGGACAAGGGGAGTCAGAGAAGGAATATGTGGCACCGCGTACACCGACAGAGGAAATCGTTGCCCATATTTGGTCGCAGGTTCTTTCTGTTGAGGGAATTGGAGTCCACGATGACTTCTTTCATCTGGGTGGACATTCGCTCTTGGCTACCCAAACCGTTTCCCGGCTGAAAGAAACATTTGGTGTGGAAGTACCACTCCGTGCCTTGTTCGAAAATCCTAGCGTGGCACAAATGAGCGAAAAGGTAACCGGTCTACTGGAAGCCAAATCGAAAGTGGCCAGCATTCCACTCTCATCGGTTTCTCGCGACCAGCCTCTACCGCTCTCATTTGCACAGCAACGCTTGTGGTTCTTGGATCGTTTAATGCCGAACAGCGCCTTGTACAACATCCCGTCTGCCATGCGGATGCAAGGACACCTCAACATCCATGCATGGGAACGCAGTCTGCAGATGATCATCGAGCGACATGAGAGCTTGCGAACAACCTTCACTGACATCAACGGGGAAGCGATACAAGTCATTCACCCAGAAATCGCGTGGAGCCTGGGCAAGATTGATTTGCGTGATCTACCAGAAGAGGAGCGCGAAGCCAAGGTACATCGCCTGGAGAGAGAAGAGGCAACCAAGCCATTTGACCTACGTACAGGACCGTTACTGCGGGCCACGATCATCCAGATCGGCGAAGAGAATTTCGTCTTCCTGCTTAACATGCACCATATCGTATCCGACGGCTGGTCGATGAACATTTTCATACGAGAGCTGGTTACGATTTACGAAGCGCTTCGCAAGGAAGAAACGCCGCAACTCACCGACATGCCATTACAATATGCAGACTTTGCAGCTTGGCAGCGTAAGTGGCTACAAGGAGAGGCGCTGGAGCAACAACTCGCATACTGGAAAGCGAAACTCGGTGGCAGTGAGCCGCTATTGGCCTTACCGACAGATCGTCCGCGTCCACCTGTACAGACATATAATGGAGCCTTATACACGACGAGTTTCCCAACGGAGCTTGTGGAAAAATTACACACGCTCAGCCGACAAGAAGGCGCCACGCTCTTTATGACCTTGCTCGCTGCATTCCAAATCCTGCTTCATCGCTACAGCGGTCAAGACGACATTATCGTAGGAAGTCCGGTTGCTGGACGCAATAGACAAGAAACGGAGTCATTAATTGGCTTCTTCATCAACACGCTGGCGATGAGAACCGATATGTCTGGCGCTCCAACCTTCCGTGAACTACTTGCAAGAGTGCGCGAGTCTGCACTCGAAGCATATACCCATCAAGACCTGCCCTTTGAAAAGTTAATAGATGAGCTGGAGTTGGAACGTAGCCTAAGCTATTCGCCGCTCTACCAAGTCATGTTTGCTCTGCAAAACTTCCAAATGCAGACGCATGAACTTGAGGGCATTCGGATTGCTCCGTTTGAAAGCAAGAGCCAAGAAGTGATGTCCAAATACGACATCAGCTTGACTATGGCAGAAACGACAAACGGCCTGATCGCTACTTTTGATTACAATACAGATTTGTTCGACCAAACAACGATGGAGCGGATGGTGAACCATTTCCATCATTTACTGGATGGAATAGTCGCCCAACCTGATCGATCGATCATGGCGTTACCACTGCTTCGTCCGGATGAACGTGAAAAGCTTCTACTCGCGTGGAACAACACAGCTGCAAATTACACGTATGAGACGACAGTGCACGAGCTATTCGCCGAAATGACAAGGAAAATGCCGAATCAACTGGCAGTCGTCTCCAAGGAAGGCTCGCTCACCTACGCAGAGCTGGATTCAAAAGCGAATCAACTAGCGAACCACTTGCAACAACAGGGGGTTACGACAGAGACTCTCGTCGGCATTTGCGTCGAACGCTCCGTCGAGATGCTGATCGGCCAATTAGGGATTCTGAAAGCAGGCGGCGCGTTTGTTCCGATGGACCCATCTTATCCAAAAGAGCGCCTTGCCTTCATGATGAATGACACGAACATGCCGATCGTATTGACCCAAGAACGCTTGCTTGAAGCATTGCCAACTGGGGATGCAGCGTTTATTTGTCTCGATATCGATTGGGATTTGATTGCCAATGAGAGCACGGAATCACCCGAAATCACGACGACAACGAACAATCTCGCCTATGTCATTTACACCTCCGGCTCTACCGGAACACCAAAAGGAGTGGAAATCGAGCAACGCGCTCTATTGAATCTCATCTATTGGCACCAGCACGCTTACAACGTCACGCCAGAAGATAAAGCATCACAAATCGCCGGAACAGCCTTTGACGCCGCTGTCTGGGAAATCTGGCCGTATCTGACGGCAGGAGCCACCCTGTATCTGCCACAAGAAGAGATTCGTCTCGTACCGGAAAAACTGCGTGATTGGCTCGTCGACTCAGGAATCACGATCAGCTTCCTGCCAACGCCATTAGCAGAGAGCTTGATGTCTGTTGAATGGACGACCGATTCAGATTTGCGCTACATGCTGACTGGCGGTGACAAACTGCATCACTATCCATCGGCTCATCTGCCATTTACATTGGTAAATCAGTATGGGCCAACGGAAAATGCCGTCGTAGCTACAGCCGGCATCGTTCCTGTACAAGCTGGTCAGATAGCTGCACCAACAATCGGACGCCCAATCGACAACGTGCAAGTATACGTTCTTGATGCAAAGCTGCAACCTGTGCCTATCGGTGTTGCAGGCGAACTATACATCGCAGGGAACAGCTTGGGTCGCGGGTATCTAAAACGTCCTGATCTGACACAAGAACGCTTTGTAGAAAATCCGTTCGCTCACATTCGAGGAGCAAAAATGTACCGCACAGGAGACCTTGTCCGCTACCTGCCGGACGGCAACATCGAGTTTATCGGTCGTGCCGACGATCAGGTGAGTATCCGTGGTTTCCGCGTCGAGCTGGGCGAGATTGAAACCGCCCTGTACACTCATCCTTCTGTCAAAGAAACGATAGTCCTTGCCCGTGAAGACATGCCAGGTGTGAAACGACTGGCCGCGTATGTCGTGTTAGAAGAGGGTGTAGAGGATCAAGCTGGCAACTTCGACAGCTACCTCAAAGAATTACTGCCGGAGTACATGGTACCAGCCGCATTCGTAATCATGGATGCTCTGCCACTCACTCCAAATGGCAAAGTAGATCGTCGTGCATTACCTATACCGGAGTACATGGTGAGGAACGGAGAATTCGTTGCTCCAGAGACGTTTGTCGAGAGAGTATTGGCCGAAATATGGAAAAAGGTTCTAGGAGTAGAGCAAGTCGGAATTCACGATAACTTCTTCGAACTCGGTGGTGATTCGATTCTAAGTATTCAGATCGTGGCTCGCGCAGCCCAATCTGGAATTCGCTTGTCACCAAAGCTCTTGTTCGAAAATCAGTCGATTGCCGAGTTGACTCATGCGATCGGGGAGTCGGTTAACATTTTCGCCGAGCAAGGCATCGTCACAGGGGAAGTGCCACTCCTGCCGATTCAGCGCTGGTTCTTCGAGCAAAAATTGGCAGCTCGCAACCACTGGAACCAATCTGTACTTTTAACTGTCAAACCGATCGATCCAGAAATTTTGAGACAAGCTTTCTATCACTTGCTCGGACACCATGATGCCCTCCGCCTCCGCTTCTACCATCAGGATGGAAAATGGAAGCAAATCAACGAGGATTGGACAGATATTATTCCATTTACCGTAGAGGAATTGGGTCATTTGCCGTATGAACAGCAAGTAAAGCGAATCGAGGAAATTTCTGAGGAAGCTCAGGCAAGCTTGCATCTCTCGGAAGGTCCGTTGCTCCGTGCCGTCTACTTCGATTTGGGCAGTGAACAGGAAGGCCGCTTGCTAATTGTCATTCACCACTTGGCAGTCGATGGTGTGTCTTGGCGCATCATCACGGAAGACTTGAATAAGGCCAGCACCCAACTGCTACAAGGCAAGCAGGTGCAACTGCCGCCAAAAACCAGCTCCTACAAGTATTGGGCTGAAAAATTGACGGAGTACGCTCAATCGGACAGCCTGCGAGAGGAAGCGGATTATTGGCTAAGCACCCTCGATACTGAAGTAAACGCTCTGCCAAAAGATTATGAGAACGGAAAGAACCGAGAGCTTACTGCTAAGATGGTTTCTGTTGCCCTTACGCAGGAAGAAACCAAAGTACTCTTACAGGTATTGCCTTCGATCTACCAAACACAGATCAATGACGTCTTGCTCACTGCATTGGCAGAAGCGATCTTCGTCTGGACTGGGAATCAAACCTCCCTCGTCCATTTGGAAGGACACGGGCGAGAAGAGCTCTTCGACGATGTCGATCTGTCCCGTACCTTGGGGTGGTTCACGAGCATGTATACCATCCTCTTGGATACGAGTGGAACGACCTCTTTCAAAGAAGCGCTACAAACGACCAAAGAACAGCTGCGTAGCATTCCGAACAAGGGAATCGGCTATGGAGTTCTCCGTTACCTGAACGAGGAAATGAATGAAACGTTCCACTCCTTGCCAAAAGCAGAGATTAGCTTCAACTACCTCGGTCAGCTTGATCAGTCAGTAGATGACACAGAATCCCTGTTTGGCTTTGCAAACGAAGCGAGAGGCGACAACTTCAACCGCAACTCAGAACGTCAGCACCTGCTAGATTTCGGTAGCTCTGTCGTTGGGGGACAATTGATTGTAACGATCGCCTTCAGTGAAGAGATTTATCTCAAAGAAACTGTCAAAGATTTGGCGGATTACTATGTAAACGCACTACGACAATTGATCGAGCTAGGTCAGACGGAGACGGCGGCAACACCAACTACAAGTGATCTGTCCGAATTCGGTTGGGATGATGAAGAGATTGCCGACTTACTTGATCTCATCCAAGACAAGTAATGAATACAAACTGCATAGAGGCGTCAAACACGGCGCCTCTATGGCAAATTTTTTATGGGAGTGGGCAGGAGAAGATGAATAACATTGAAACGTATTATCCCGTTACTCCTTTGCAGCAAGGCCTCATTTTCCACAGCTTGCTGGAACCAGAGTCCGGAGCCTATATCGTACAGATGGGGTTGAAGCTGCAAGGTCCCTTGAACATTCCGTTATTCGAACAGGCATGGCAATGCCTCGTAGACAGACACGCTATTTTTCGCACCAGGTTTATTGGCGGGAAAGTAAAAGAATACGTCCAGGTTGTCTTGAAAGAGCTGAAGGTTTCCCTGGTGGAACATGACATTATTCATCTTTCCTCTTCCGAACAAGAAGCGTTTCTTCATACCTTTACCAAAGATGATCGCAAACGTGGTTTCAATATCGAAGAAGCGCCGTTGATGAGATTAAATCTGTTCCGTTTGAGTAGTAATACCTTTCAATTTTCGTGGACTTTGCACCACGTGCTCATAGACGGATGGAGTATGCCGTTAGTCTTCGGGGAAGTGTTTGCGGCGTACAACATGCTCTGCAAAGGGCAGCCAGTGCAACTTCCTCCGGTTAAATCTTACCGTGACTACATCGTCTGGCTGAAAAAGCAGGACTTGAAGCAAGCGGAGGCGTTTTGGCGCACGTATCTACAAGGCTTTACGGAAACCACGCCACTTTCATTCGGTCGAGCTTATAAAAACCCGTACCTTGATCAGAAAAATTATCGGGAGCTAGATCTGACCGTTTCCGAGCCAATCTCCAAATCATTACAGACATTGGCTCGTCAACATCGCCTGACGGTCAACACGATTGTGCAAGGCGCATGGGCACTGCTGTTGAATCGCTACAGTGGACAGGACGACATTATTTTCGGTGCCACTGTATCCGGACGTCCTGCCGATTTGCCTGGAGTCGAGACGATGATTGGTCTGTTTATTAATACACTCCCTGTCCGGGTGCAGGTAAAAGCAGAGGAGAGCGTTATCAATTGGCTCAAATCTCTGCAACAACAGCAAGCCGACTTCCGCCAGTACGAATATACCCCACTGGTGGAAATCCAAGGCTGGAGCGACTTGCCGCGTGGACAATCCCTGTTTGAGAGCATTCTCGTCTTTGAAAATACTCCTGTCGGTAATTCTAGCGGCGGTAGTGGAGAGAGTGAGCTTTCGATAGTGGATGTACATTCCGAGGAGCAAACCAATTATCCATTTACCTTGGTTGCCGCGTCAGGCAAAACAATCGACATCAAAGTCAAATTTGATGAAAGTCAGTTTGAGCTTTCATCTATTGAGCGAGTTCTTGATCAGCTTCATTCACTACTGATCTCTATCGCCAAAAACGCCAAGCAACGGATTGCCGACCTTTCGATGATCAGCGAAAACGAACGTGAACAGGTTCTCGTTCAGTGGAATCAGACGGCGGAGGAATATCCGAGCGGCCTGTGCGTTCATCAGGCGTTTGAACAACAAGTGGAGAAATCACCAGATGCGATTGCCATTACCTATAAAAACGTGGAGCTAACCTACAAGGAACTAAACGAGCGAGCAAACCAACTGGCACATCAGCTCGTAAGTAAAGGGGTCAAACCGGATACACTCGTCGGCATATGCGTGCATCGCTCCCCTGAGATGATCATCGGTATACTCGGCGTTTTAAAATCGGGAGCTGCCTACGTACCGATAGACCCGGCTTACCCGCAAGAGCGCATCGCCTATATGGTCGAGGATTCACAAACAAATGTGTTGCTAACCCAGCAGTCTCTCATGGACATCTTGCCAGCAACACAGGCGAATGTCATTTGTTTAGACGGCAATCCTTTAACGAATGAACCTATCGCCAACGTTGTTTGCAAGGTCACAGAACATAACCTTGCCTACGTAATCTATACATCTGGTTCAACAGGACAGCCAAAAGGGGTAATGGTAGAGCACCACAGTGTGATAAACATGGCTCATGCCTTGATCCATGCTTTTGATATTCAGCCAACCAGTCGTGTTCTGCAATTTACCTCATTTAGCTTCGACGTATCGGTATCCGAGATGGTTATGGCCTTACTCGCTGGTGCGACGCTAGTTATCGAGGATCGAGAGTCCCTTTTGCCGGGCCCTGAGCTGATCCAAGTTTTGCAAGAACAACGCATTACCACCGTATCCATGGTTTCTTCCGTACTAGCAGCACTGCCTGAAGCTGACCTGCCTGATCTTTGCACCTTGATTGTAGGCGGAGAAGCTCCGAGCCGTGAACTTGTGGCACGCTATGCGGCGAATCGCCAGTTCTTCAACTGCTACGGTCCAACGGAAGCAACTGTCTGCTCCACTATGATGCGTTGTGAGGCTGGAATGAGTAATCCGCCTATCGGTCGGCCAATTGCCAACGCGACGATGTACGTTCTGGATGCAAATAGGCAGCCCGTGCCTATCGGTGTACCAGGTGAACTGTATATCGGAGGAAAAGGTTTGGCGCGCGGCTACTGGAATCGGACTGAACAAACAGAAGAGCGCTTTATCACTCATCCGTTCGGTAAAGAAGGAGAACTACTCTATCGGACGGGCGACCTTGTTCGCTATCTGCAAGACGGCAACCTCGAATTCCTTGGACGTATGGATGACCAAGTCAAAATACGCGGTCACCGCATTGAATTGGGAGAAATTGAAAATTCGCTCAGACAGCATCCTGCCGTCCAAGAAGTTGTGGTCATGGTTCGTGAAGAAAAAGCGGGAGGCAAACGCTTGGCCGCATATCTGGTAGCAACGGGAGACAAGCCAACCGCCGAGGAGCTCGCTCTGTTCCTGAAAGAATCGTTGCCTGAATACATGATACCAGCAGGCTTTGTATGGCTAGAGACTATTCCGCTCACGGTTAATGGAAAAGTAGATCGACGAGCACTACCAGTACCAGATTGGGGACAGCTTTCCGCGCAGCGTAATTACGTTGCCCCCCGTACTCCTACAGAGGAACTGGTAGCCAACATCTGGTCGCAGGTTCTCTCGGTAGAACGAGTCGGTAGCTACGACGATTTCTTTGAGCTTGGAGGCCATTCTCTTATGGCTACGCAAACCATCTCCCGCTTAAAAGAAGCGTTTAGCGTAGATTTACCGCTCCGTGCCTTATTCGAATATTCAACAGTCAACAGACTCAGTGAATTGATTGTATCCATGAACGAGGACAATTCTGGACTTTCCAGCATTCCGCTCGTACCAGTTTCACGTGATCGACATTTACCGCTTTCGTTTGCACAGCAGCGCTTATGGTTCTTTGACCGCTTGATGCCAAACAGTGCGCTTTACAACATCCCAACTGCCGTTCGCTTGCAAGGAGAGCTTAACATTGAAGCGCTGGAGCAAAGCTTGCAGATGATTATTTGCCGTCACGAGAGCTTGCGTACAACGTTCTCCGACATCAACGGGGAAGCCGTTCAGGTGATTCATCCAGAGATTGATTGGAAACTGAGTAGAATGGATATACGAGAGCTGCCAGAAGATAGACGAGACGACGAAGGACAACGCTTGACCAAAGAAGATGCGAACAAGCCGTTTGACCTCGTCACAGGACCTCTCATGCGTGCGACGATTATTCAAACAGGAGAGCAGGATTTCATCTTCCTGCTGAACGTACACCATATCATCGCCGATGGTTGGTCAGCGGGTGTTTTACTCAGTGAATTATTTACCTGCTATCAGGCATTTAGCAAATCAAAAGTACCGCAACTAACCAATCTGCCTATACAATACGCAGATTATGCGGCATGGCAGCGCGAATGGCTTACAGGAGACGTTTTGGAAAAACAACTGTCCTACTGGCGTGCAAAGCTGGGTGGAGCAGAACCGCTTCTCGCCTTGCCGACAGATCGTCCCCGTCCTGCTGTTCAGTCCTATGAAGGAAACAGCATCACACTGATGTATGACAAAGAATTGATGACGAATCTGCTTTCTTTGAGTAAACGTGAAGGTACGACGTTGTTTATGACGTTGCTCGCCGCATTCCAAGTATTTCTGTATCGATATACAGGACAGGACGATATCCTCGTCGGTACACCTGTAGCAGGACGCAGTCACCAAGAGACAGAAGCATTAATTGGATTTTTCATCAACACATTGGCGATGCGAACAGATTTGTCAGGCGACCCTAGCTTTAGAGAGGTACTTAGCCGTGTGCGAGAAACAGCCTTGGGAGCCTATTCCCATCAAGATCTACCCTTTGAAAAGCTCGTAGACGAGCTGCAATTAGAGCGCAGTCTCAGCTATTCACCATTGTTTCAAGTGATGTTCGTTCTGCAAAATATTCCGGTTCAGGTAGAAGCACTTGAAGGGATTCGCATTTTGCCACCAAAAGGGAATCAACAGGTAGAGACAACCAAGTTTGATCTCACCTTAACGATGGCAGAGACGGTAGACGGTCTGTCCGCTACATTCGAGTACAACACATCACTATTTAATCAGAACACAGTAGAACGAATGATCGAACACTTTACACAGCTGCTCAAAGCCGTTGCTGCCAACGCAAATCAAGACATCACCGCTCTACAACTGATGGGGGAGACGGAACAGCAGCAGGTAGTATCTGAATGGAACAACACCGTAGTTGCCTACTCCAAGGATCATTGCGTACATGAACTGGTGGATCAGCTCGCTCATGAAATGCCCAACCAGCCGGCTGTTCTCACACGCGACCAATCCATTACCTATGCGGAATTGAATGCCAAAGCGAATCAACTGGCGCATTATCTGCAGAAACAGGGAATCGGTCAGGAAAATCTGGTTGGGATCTGCGTTGAGCGCTCTATCGAGATGCTGATCGGTCAACTGGCAATCATGAAAGCTGGCGGTGCCTACGTACCAATGGACCCAGCGTATCCCAAGGATCGTCTCGCCTTCATGATGCAGGATGCAGGTATGTCGATTGTACTTACACAAGCAAGACTCGCAGAAAAACTCCCTGCGGGTACGAGCCAATTGATTTGCCTAGACGCAGACTGGGAGTCGATCTCCCAAGAAAATATGACGACTCCAATGAACTTGACTACGACGAACCAGCTTGCTTACGTCATCTATACATCTGGTTCGACAGGTACGCCAAAAGGGGTTGAGATCGAGCACACCGCGCTTCTCAATCTAATTTCTTGGCATCAACGAGTATATAATGTCACGTCCGCAGATCGAGCATCGCAGATCTCCGGGACGGCATTTGACGCATCTGTATGGGAAATTTGGCCTTATTTAGCAAAAGGAGCCACAATTTATTTGCCAGAAGAGGAAATCCGTCTCGTACCGGAAAAACTTCGTGATTGGCTCATTCATTCTGAGATCACCATCAGCTTTTTGCCGACGCCTTTAACAGAGAGCTTGCTGGCTCTGGATTGGCCAAGCCATACCAAGCTTCGTTACATGCTGACAGGAGGAGACAAGCTCCATCACTATCCAAGTGCGAATCTGCCGTTTACCCTGGTGAACCAATACGGTCCAACCGAAAACGCAGTCGTTGCAACAGCAGGTATCGTTCCGATAGGGACAGGACAAAGCTTTGCACCATCCATTGGACGTCCTATTGACAACGTGCAAGTCTATATTCTCGATGCGCGTATGCAGCCTGTTCCCGTAGGAGTCACTGGTGAGCTATATATTGGTGGAAGTTCCTTGGCGCGCGGCTACCTGAACCGTCCCGAACTGACACAAGAACGCTTTGTCACCCATCCTTTTAGTGAAAGAGAAGGAGCACGTCTCTACCGTACAGGGGATTTGGTGCGTTACCTGACGGACAGCAACATTGAGTTCATTGGTCGTGCAGATGATCAGACGAGTATTCGTGGATTCCGCGTCGAACTGGGGGAAGTAGAAACAGCCATTCTCGGTCACCCTGCGGTAAAAGAAGCAGTGGTCACTGTCTGCACGGATCATCAAGGGACGAAGCGTCTTGCTTCCTACCTGGTTTTAGAAGCGGACACGGAGATTGCCACAAGTGACATCCGCAAAGCACTAAAGGAAGTACTGCCTGATTACATGGTACCTGCGTTTTTCATCCCGTTAGCATATCTGCCGCTCACACCAAACGGAAAGGTAGATCGTAAAAATTTGCCTGCACCTGATTTCAATCGTCCTGAGTTGGAAGGAAAATTTGTCTCACCAACTACGGAGAAGGAGCAACAGCTTGCCGCGATATGGAAAGAAGTGCTCGGGATTGACCAAATAGGTATACACGATAATTTCTTCGAGCTTGGTGGTGATTCGATTCTCAGTATCCAGATTGTGTCACGTGCCAATCAATCAGGTCTAAGGCTCACTCCGAAGCAATTATTCGAGTACCAAACCATCGCTGAATTAGCAGAGGTCGTAGAGGAAAAAGAAGCGATCCTTGCTGAACAAGGACCGATTATCGGCGAATTGCCACTCTTGCCGATTCAGAAGTGGTTCTTCCAGCTTCCGTTAAAGAACAGACATCACTGGAATCAATCCGTGCTGCTCTCCATCCAGGCAGGCATTGATCAGGAAGCACTGAAACAGGCGGTAGGGCACTTACTCTATCAGCACGATGCTTTACGCATGCGCTATACACAGACAGAGTTCGGCTGGAAGCAAGAGATGGATGCGCCAAGTGATACGATTCCATTCCGGATTGAAAATCTGTCCCACCTTACACCAGATGAGCAATTCAAGGCCATCGAAAAGATTGCAGATGAGACGCAGGCAAGTCTGAATTTGTTTGAAGGGTATGTGGTTCAGTCCATTTATTTCGATTTGGGTCAAGACCAGCCCAATCGTCTGTTGATCGTCGCCCATCACTTAGTCATAGACGGGGTATCGTGGCGCATCATTCTCGAGGACTTGCAAAACGCCTACCAACAAATTGCCGCAGGGCAAGAGGTGAAACTACCAGCGAAAACGACATCCTACAAAGAATGGGCGGATGAACTGGAGCGCTACGCGAATTCAGATGCTTTGGAAAACGAAAAAAGATACTGGATGAGCAAATCCTCTGTCGATTCAGCACAACTACCTGTGGACGTGACAGAGGCTGGGGAAAATACAGAAGCAACGACAAAGTCCGTCAGCGCTACATTGACTAACGAAGAAACCAAAGCACTCCTGCAAAACGTACCGCAGGCATACCGCACCCAGATCAACGACGTCCTGCTAACCGCTTTGGCGAAGTCACTTACTCGATGGACGGGTAATCGATCTGTCTTCGTAAACGTAGAAGGGCATGGCCGTGAAGAATTGTCCGAGAGAATCGATCTGTCCCGTACCATCGGTTGGTTCACCAGCATGTATCCGGTGCACCTTCAATGGGACGAAACATTCTCCGTAGGAAAAGCACTTTTGACGACCAAAGAAGAACTGCGTGCGATCCCAAACAAAGGGCTTGGTTATGGCGTTCTTCGTTACCTCCATGGAGATCAGAATATTGTCGATGAAATTTCCCGCATTCAATCACAAGTGCTGTTCAACTACATGGGCAAAATCGATCAAATTGTCGATGGCGATTCCTTATTTGGCGGGGCACCTGAGTCCAGCGGTTCCAACCTGAGCCAAGAGGCTGGGCGACACCACCTGATCGACGTAAATGGTGTCGTTGCAGGGGAACAACTGCATATGACTTGGCGATACAGTGAGAAGATTCATCTAGAGAGCACGATTACAGCAGTCGCGAAGGACTTCATGGATGCGCTTCGTGAGATTATTGCCCATTGTGCAACTGAGGAAGCTGGCGGTTACTCCCCATCCGATTTTCCTCTGGCTGAATTGGATCAGAAGAGCATCGACAAACATATCGGTTCTGACCGATACATCGAGGATATCTATACACTTTCTCCGCTCCAACAGGGGATGCTGTTCCACTCCCTGTATGCAAGCGACAGCGGGGATTACGTCGTCCAATTTGCGATTGATTTCAAGAACCTGAATGTACCGGTATTCGAGCAAGCATGGCAAAAAGTGATGGACCGCCATTCCATTCTAAGAACTCACTTCATCTGGGAAGGTTTGAATCAAGCACACCAAATTGTCCGCAAAGAAGTTAGAGTTTCTCTTCGTCAGGAAGATTGGCGCCATCTGCATTCGGATGTACAGGATGAGATGTTTACCACTTTTCTGGAGGAAGACCGTAGACGAAGCTTCGATATTACACATGTACCTTTGTCACGATGGGTTGTCTTCCGAACAGGAGAGGAAAGGTATCGTTTCGTTTGGAGCTTCCATCACGTTCTCCTTGATGGTTGGAGCGTTCCATTGGTACTGAATGAACTGTTTGCTTATTATGCCGCGATTAGCGAAGGCCAAGATGTTAAGCTTGGACATCCTCAGCCGTTTTCCCAGTACATTGCTTGGTTGAAACGTCAGGATATGCAGGAAGCGAAGCGCTTCTGGGTAAACCAACTAAAAGGCTTCCACGAACCAACCAGCTTGGGAATGAGCAAAGCAGTAGTCACCGCGGGGCCGAAGCAATACGAAGAGAAGAGCATCCTCCTATCAGAAGAAACAAGCGAGCATTTGCAAAAATTCGTACGCGAACACCAGTTAACACTCAATACCCTGGTACAAGCGGCGTGGGGCTGGATTCTGGGAAGCTACAGCGGGGAAGAGGAAGTCATTTTTGGGGCGACAGGTTCAGGTCGTCCGGCAGACCTCTCCAATGTTGAGACGATCGTAGGCTCCTTCATCAATACCTTACCTGTACGGATATCCTTGCAGACGAACGCGACCATGCTAGAGTGGCTGAGAGACTTGCAGCACAGACAGCTAGAGATACGCCAATATGAATACACTCCGCTGTTCGACATCCAAGGATGGAGCGAACTGCCGCGTGGATCTGCACTGTTTGAATCAATACTCGTATTTGAGAACTATCCGGCTGTACAAGCAGCAGAGCAAGAAACAGACGAGTCCAATTCAGCTTTGCCCAGTGTTTCTTTGGAAATTCACGACGTAGCAGCTGTCGAACAAACGAATTATCCACTTACGTTGGTGGCAGCACCAGGCAAGCAAGTGGCCATCAAACTCAAGTATGAACAAAACCGTTTTGATGACGCGATGATCGACCGGGTCTTGAGCCAAATTACCCAACTCATGGTCACTATGAGCAAGTCTCCGGAGATGCTTCTGAGTGACGTGACGTTGATAGACGATATCGAGCGCGAGCAGGTACTCATCGATTGGAATCGCACGGAGAAGGAGTATCCACGCGATCTTTGCATCCATAAGGCATTTGAACAACAAGTCGCGAAAACTCCTGAAAACATTGCACTTGAGTATAAACAACAAGCCTTGACGTATGCGGCGCTGAACCAAAGAGCCAACCAGTTGGCGAATCTGCTACTCGCTCAAGGCGTGCAGCCTGATACGACTGTTGCCATCTGCGTGGAGCGCTCCATGGAAATGATCATTGGCATTCTTGGTGTGTTAAAAGCGGGGGCAGCCTATGTGCCGGTTGATCCAGCTCATCCCGAAGAAAGAATGGCCTTCATGCTGGAAGATTCACAAGCAGCTGTCGTGCTGACACAAGCGAGACTTGCTGAGCCATTCACAAAAACGAAAGCGCACGTCATCTGCCTGGATGAAGAACTGCTCTACGAGAAGATGTCCGTAGAAAACGCACAAAGCGGTGTCGTAGCAACCAATCTCGCCTATGTCATCTACACATCCGGTACCACTGGGTTGCCAAAAGGGGTAGCAGTTGAGCATCGCAGTGTGATGAATATGGTGCAGGCTTACATGAATTACTTCGAAATAAACGAGTCCAGCCGTGTCCTGCAATTTACGTCATTTGGCTTCGACGTTTCCATTTCTGAGATTTTACAGGCTCTGCTCTCTGGAGGAACGTTAGTCATCGAAGATCGTGAGTCTCTGTTACCAGGCCCAGACCTCGTTCGCACCCTTCGTGAACGTCGCATTACCAAGGTATCGATGGCATCTTCGGTACTCGCGTCACTACCTGTTGAAGAGTACCCGGATCTGGTCTGCCTTGAGGTCGGAGGAGACGCATGCAGCCGTGAACTGGTTGCGCACTATGCAAAAGGACGAAAATTTTATAACTGCTACGGACCGACGGAAGCAACAGTTGGTACGGTCATCGCTCTTTTAACGGATGCTGATGATGCCCTGACTATTGGTCGTCCATTCCCGAATACCAAGCTGTACGTGTTAGATCGAAATCTTCAGCCAGTCCCTATCGGTGTTCCGGGAGAGCTGTACATTGGTGGCGAGAGTCTTTCGCGTGGTTATTGGAATCGTCCAGAGCTTACAGCAGAGCGTTTTATTCCGAATCCATTCGGTCAACCGGGAGAACGACTCTATCGAACAGGCGACCTCGTTCGTTATCTGCCAGATGGCAACGTGGACTACATCAGTCGTGTCGACGATCAGGTAAAAATCCGTGGGTTCCGTATCGAGTTAGGCGAAATTGCAGAGGCATTGAGACAACATGAAGCAATCAAAGAAGCAGTTGTTATTGCGCGAGAAGCTAGGCCTGGTGACAAACGATTGGTAGCGTATCTGACCAATGCTTTAGAGCAGGAGACGTCCATTGACGAAATCAAGCTCTGGCTCAAAGAGAAACTTCCCGAGTACATGATCCCGACGCATTTCATGTGGCTTCCGGAAATTCGACTTACGGTCAACGGAAAAATTGACCGCAAAGCATTACCTACGCCAGATTGGGGCCAGCTTACAGCCGTATATGTCGCTCCACGTACCCCAGTGGAAGAAATGGTCGCCAACGTCTTTACTGAAATCCTCTCCATAGAGAAAGTGGGCGTACATGACAACTTTTTCGAATTAGGTGGACACTCCCTGCTCGCAACGCAGACAGTTTCTCGCCTGCGGGAAATCTTTGGGGTGGAGTTGCAAATTCGTACGTTGTTTGAATACCCGACAGTCGAAGGGCTTAGTGAACAGCTGGTTATGCTCACCAAGCAAACATCCATCAAGCTGGCTCCACCGATTGTGAAAGTATCTCGCAAAGAGCCGCTCCCATTGTCATTTACCCAGCAGCGTTTGTGGTTCCTGGAGCAGTTCACGCAAGGAAGCTCAGTCAACAATATTCCATCCTTCCTACGTATCCAAGGGGACCTCAACATATTCGCGTGGGAAGAAAGCATGAAAGCCATCATACAGCGTCACGAGAGCTTGCGTACTCGTTTTGAGGTTCGTGACGGGCGACCTGTTCAAGTGATTCACCCTCAGGACGATTGGGTCATGAGCCATACCGATCTGCAGGCTATGGACCCTGCTGAACGGGAAGCAAAAGTCAAACGCCTTGCCGAGCAGGCCACACTCGAGCCATTCGACCTGACCAAAGGTCCGTTGCTCCGTGCCAATCTGGTTCAGCTCGACGAAAAAGACTTTGTGTTCCTGTTCGTGATGCACCACATTGCTGCAGACGGTTGGTCGATGGGAATTTTGATGAGCGAATTAATGACCAATTACAAAGCGTTTGGTCAAGGAGTTGCATCGCCATTTACGGAATTGCCGATCCAATATGCAGATTTTGCCGTCTGGCAGCGTGAATGGTTAAGTGGAGAGGTTCTTGATGGACAGCTCGAGTACTGGAGAGAAAAACTCAAGGGCAGCGAACCATTACTGCAACTGCCAACAGATCGCCCGCGGCCACCTGTACAGACATACGAAGGAGAAAAGCTCTCCATTCAGTTTGGAGCGGACCTATTGGAAGAATTGCGTAATCTGAGCGGAAAAGAAACGACTACACTCTTCATGACATTGGTTGCAGCCTTCCAAACTCTGTTGTACCGCTATACGAATCAAGAAGATATTCTCGTCGGGACTCCGATTGCGGGACGTAACAAGCAAGAGACGGAGCAGTTGATCGGTTACTTCATCAATACACTCGTTTTACGCACAGATATGTCAGGTCAACCAAGTTTCCGCGAATTGCTTGCACGCGTACGTGAAACAGCGCTGGGGGCTTATGCCCACCAAGATGTTCCGTTTGAAAAATTGTTAGATGAACTGCAGCTGGAGCGTAGCATGAGCTACTCGCCGCTGTTCCAGGTGATGTTTATTCTGCAAAACATCCCGATGCAGGTAGATCCTGTTGATGATATTCAGATAAGCAGCTTTGACGTCGGCGCGGAAGCCGTCACCTCGAAGTTCGATTTGACGGTGACCATGTTGGAGACATCAGACGGTCTCATCGCTACCTTGGAGTACAACAAGGCGTTGTTTGATCACAGTACGATCGTTCGAATGGTTGATCATTTCCACAAGCTTCTGGAAGAAATCGTTGCCAACGCGGATCAGTCAATCACCTTGCTGCCGCTCATGCGTGAGGAAGAGGAGCAACGACTCATTACCGAATGGAATCGAACAGAAGCGCCGTACTCGAAAGAAAAATGCGTTTATGAAATGATTGAGGACATGGTGGTGAAAGCCCCGGACAACATCGCTCTCATCGTAGGAGATCAAACGATTACCTACAGTGAGTTGAACAGACAAGCGAACCAGCTGGCTCATTATTTACGCAAGCAAGGAGTAGGACCCGAAGTGCTCGTCGGTGTCTGCGCACAGCGGACAACCGAGATGATTATTGGACTTTTGGCCATTATGAAAGCTGGCGGCGCCTATGTGCCAATCGACCCAAGCTATCCGGCAGACCGCATTGCCTACATCATCGAACACTCACAGGTTCCCGTCCTATTAACGCAAGAAAATCTGCTGCCAATTCTACCTGAGCACCACGCCAAAGTGATCTGCCTAGATAGGGATTGGGAAGCAATTGCCGACGAAAGCGAGGAGAACCCGACCAAGCTTGGGACTTCCGACAATTTGATCTATGTCATCTACACGTCAGGTTCTACAGGTAATCCAAAAGGTGTAGCACTCGAACATCGCAGTGTCATCTACTTCCTATCGTGGGCACACGACACATTCACACCAGAGGAGATGAGCGGCGTACTGTTCTCTACGTCAATCTGCTTTGACTTGTCTGTCTACGAAATGTTCGCAACACTGACCATGGGTGGCAAAGTGATCATGGCGGAAAATGCATTACAATTGCCAGCCTTGCCAGCAGCTAATCAGGTGACATTGATCAATACCGTACCGTCAGCAGCGATGGAGCTTGTGCGTATGAATGGTATTCCAGCGTCGGTACGCGTCATGAACCTATGCGGTGAGCCACTTTCTAACAAGCTGGCTCAGGAATTGTATACCTTTGAAAACGTAGAAAAAGTCTTTAATCTCTACGGACCGACAGAGGACACCGTTTACTCAACACACTCCATCGTGAAAAAAGGAGCCATCAGCGAACCACTGATCGGACGACCGCAGTTCAATACGCAAGTATTTGTATTGGATAGCCATCGCAAACCAGTTCCGGTAGGGGTGCCGGGAGAATTGTACCTCAGTGGATCAGGCTTAGCACGTGGCTATCTCCACCGCCCCGATCTGACCATGGAACGCTTTGTGCAAAATCCGTTCCGTGAGCCAGGGGAGAAAATGTACCGGACTGGGGATCTCGTACGCTACTTGCCAGATGGGAATCTTCAGTTTATGGGGCGTGTTGATTTCCAGGTCAAAATCCGCGGCTACCGCATCGAGTTGGGCGAAATCGAATCTGTCCTGAGACGCCACCCTGATGTCAAGGAAGTCGTGCTGGTCGCTCGTGAAGACAGAGAAGGAGACAAACGTCTGGTAGCGTACATCGTGTTCGAAGAGAATCACACAAGTACGTCTAATGACCTGAACCACTTCCTGACTGACAAGCTTCCAGCCTATATGATCCCGCAACACTTTATGATCCTGGAGAGCTTACCGAAGACGCCTAACGGTAAACTGGATCGCAAAGCGCTACCGAAGCCGGAATACGACCGCTCGGAATCAGGCGTCGAATACGTAGCACCGCAAACGCCAGTCGAGATTATGTTGCATACGCACTGGGCTTCCGTACTGGAAATGGACAAAATCGGAGTACACGACAACTTCTTCGAGATTGGCGGTCACTCATTGCTCGCTACCCAGCTTATCTTCAAGGTTCGCGAAGAGCTACAGCTTGAGGTGCCGCTGCGAATCCTGTTCGAGACCCCGACCATTGCGGGTATGGCCAAGACCATCGAGGAAATTCTCAAACACGGTCTTTCTGCTGTTTCCCATGACATCGACGCAAAGGAACTCAAGGATGAAGTCGTACTCGATCCTGCGATTCAGGCTGAACATCCGTATGTGGGTGATCCAAGTCAGCTCCAAGCGGCATTATTGACAGGAGCCACTGGTTTCCTTGGTGCTTTCTTGTTGCGTGACCTGCTACAGATGACAGACGCTGACATTTACTGCCTCGTTCGAGCTTCTGACGAAGAGGAAGGAATGGCAAGACTGCGCCAAACATTAGAACTATACGAGTTATGGAATGAGGAGCAGGCGCATCGGATCATCCCTGTCATCGGTGATTTGGCAAAGCCACGACTGAATCTGTCCGAAGATCAGTTCTCCGAGCTGGCTGAAAAAGTGGATGTGCTCTACCACAACGGTGCTCTCGTTAACTTTGTCTATCCGTACGCAGCTCTAAAGAAAGCAAACGTAAAAGGGACTGAGGAAATCCTCCGCCTTGCTGTAGCCAAAAAGACCAAGCCTGTGCATTTCGTCTCAACGATATTCACGTTTGCATCCGAAGAAACGGAAGAATCCATGGCCTTCCGCGAAGAGGACATGCCAGAGAACAGTCGCGTCCTCACTTCCGGTTATACACAGAGCAAGTGGGTAGCTGAACATCTCGTCAATCTCGCGCGCGAACGCGGCATTCCAGCGGCGATATACCGTTGTGGACGGATGACTGGGGACAGCGAAACAGGAGCATGCCAGAAGGACGACCTGATGTGGAGAATTGCAGCCGGGATTATCGATTTGGGCAAAGCTCCTGACATGAGCGGCGATCTGGACATGATGCCAGTTGATTTTGCAAGTAAGGGAATCGTTCATCTCTCCATGACCGAGCAGAGCTTGAGCGAAAACTTCCACTTGCTCAACCCGAACTCAACCGATTACGAAGACCTGATTTCAGCGATTGAAGACAGGGGATTTGAATTGGAACGAGTCACCATGGATGAGTGGATTGAAGCGGTGCAAGAAGATGCGAAAGAAAAAGGCAATGAGGCCAATTCAGCCGCTCCACTCGGCAATCTGTTCACAGACGGCCACACTAGCAGAGGAAGTGTAGTCTATGTAGGCAATAAAACGACTCGTTTGCTGCGCCAAAACGACATTGAATGCGCGGAAATCGACGAAGAAGTTTTTGGTAAAGTCCTTGATTACTTTATCAGAAGCGGCCAACTCAAATTACCTGAACAAGCTTTACAATAAAAAAATGAAAGCCCATCCGTCACCTCATTTCATGGCGGCGGGTGGGAAAATTATCAAAATAATGATAAACTTTAAAATAACTATAAAAATTGGAGGTTTTATCCATGCCATTCGACATTCAGCTTCTTGCGCCTATCATTGCTATTCAATTGATACTAGCAGTTATTGCTTTAATTGATTTGGCTCGACGCGAAGCGTACCGAGTTGCAGGTGGAAAAAAATGGCCGTGGGCTCTCGGCATTATCTTTATAAACACCTTGGGTCCGATCGTCTATTTCTTTGTAGGCAGAAAAGACTAGCTCAAGAGAACCGAGGAAAGGGTTGACATTCTTTGCGAGTTATTGAATGTGAAGGCCTCACAAAGGAATATAAAGACCATAAAGCGTTAAAGAACGTAACCTTTTCCGTCGATGGCATCGGTTGTGTCGGTTTTCTTGGGGGGAATGGTGCCGGGAAAACGACGACCATCCGCATCCTAACCGGATTGGCTGCACCGACCGGAGGAAAAGTGAGAGTAGTAGGCTACGACGTCGTGACCGACCGCAATAAAGTCACAAGTGAAGTAGGGTATTGTCCACAAATCCCAGCCTTTTACAACTACATGACAGCGACAGAGTGGATGCATTGGGTGGGTAGACTTTATGGATTGGACAAGCGCACAATTGCGCAGCGGACAGATGAACTCTTGGAGTTATGCGGTATCAATGAGGCGAGGAACCGCCCAATTAGCGGTTACAGCGGAGGGATGAAACAGCGTCTGGGTATTGCCCAGGCGCTCATCCACAACCCTAAGTTACTCGTCTTGGACGAGCCCGTTTCCGCGCTCGACCCCATGGGCAGATATGACGTCTTATTGCTAATCGAAAAGTTGAAGCAACATATGACTGTCTTCATGTCGACCCACATTTTGGATGACATCGAAAGAATCGCCGACCATATCGTCATCATCAAGGACGGTACGGTGGTGCTTGCGTCCAGTTTGGATCAGCTTCGAGCAAACCATGTGGAGCCACTGATTGAGTTCAAGCTTGATCAACAGGACATCGATTTAACCGATGTATTGAATGGGCTAACCTGGATCAGGGAATGGAACCTAGACGGCGAGATTTACAAAGTTCTTACCGATGACATGGAAAAGGCCAAGGCACTCCTGCCTCATATTCTTCTAGAATCTGGCGGGACACTCGCGTATTATCGCTTGTCCGCATCGACCCTCGAAGATATTTTCCTAAAGGTTGTGAATAACTGATGACTTCCCACCCAATGATCAGAAAAGAATTTAATGAATTGGTCAAAACCTACAAGATTCTCATTGTCCCGATTGTGTTTATTGCTTTAATGATTACACAGCCGATTACGATGAAAATGCTCCCTGATATTTTGGCCAATTCCACTGGGCTGCCGGAAGGGGCAGTCATCAAAATTCCAACCCCGTCTGCTCCGGAAGTACTCTCGACGGCGATTAGCAAATTTAGTTCACTCGGCACGTTTGTGCTAATCCTTATCGTCATGGGATCCATTGCCGGAGAGAAAGCCTCTGGGGTAGCATCCATGGTATTCGTCAAGCCCATCAGTCGAGCCAAATACTATCTCGCCAAAGCCATTACCTATTACACTTTGACAATTGCAAGCATGCTGATCGGGATGGGGATAACCGCCTACTATACAGAGATCCTTTTCGGAAAACTAGATTGGACGCATGTATGGATAGGTACGTTGATGTACATACCGAATCTATTCCTTGTCGTCACAACAACGCTGTGCGCCTCCAGCTTTTTTAACAATGCTGTTGGTGCGGGTGGAGCCTCGCTGGTATTCAATATCCTGATCTTCACGGTTCCACAATTTCTCGGTAAATTTTTGGATATGGTATCTCCAGGTGGATTGTCAAATGCGGCGATGATGATTATTCAAGAAAACTCAACTCTGTCGCAAGCATTCATCACAGGTTTACCGGGGCTCGCAGGTGTCTTTACACTCAACATCGTGTTTTTCTTCATGGGCTGGTACTTTTTAGAACGGTCAGAAATCTAAAGAGGAGGCGTAGAAATGGAACATTTTTGGCTGATCTGGTTGGTTAGTGTACTGTGCGCGCTATGCGCTATACCTATTCAATCCAACACGATTCGCCAACATATGCAACTGCAAGCCGCCATCTACCCTAATAAAAAAGTCCCGCCTATTTCCGTCATGGTTGCGATTATGATCATTCAGAGTTGTGTATTTCTGGCTCTGGCGACTGCGATAGGCTTATGGCTCATACCTTCCACTGGTCTTCGACTCTGGATTCTCGATCACTGGGTGTCCGGAGCGGAGCTGCCTTATTCCATCTGGTCGTTTTGGGCTGTATCTATTGGTTCAGGTATCGCGCTAGGTCTTTTGGTAAAATGGGTGGACCGTTATTTCTTTCAACAACACATGACCACAATAATGGGTAAAGAACCGATTTCATCACGGTTCTACGGCTTTCTCTCGTCTTTTTACGGAGGGATTTGCGAAGAAGTGCTCATGCGTCTAGGGGTTATGACTGTTGTCGTATTTTTGGCACAGAAGATTGGATGGATGGGAATCTCCTATTGGCTGGGCATCTGTGTCGCCGCCATTGTTTTCGCTGTATCCCATCTCCCAACTAATTACATGACGTACGGAAAAGGTAACGTGGTTACTGTATGGACGTTGTTGCTAAACGGTATCTTGGGCATCTTGTTTGGCTTCCTATATTGGCGATATGGTTTAGAAGCTGCGATCATTAGTCATTTTAGTGCTGACATCGTGCTACATGTGATCTTCAAAAATAAAAGCAGAAAGTAGGAGAAGCAAATGATCGTCGTAACAACAGAAAACATTCCAGGATATCGTGTCGTTGATGTAAAAGGAACAACATTCGGTTTGATCGTTCGAGCACGCGGAATTGGGGGAGACATCATGGCAGGTCTTCGTTCAGTAGTTGGCGGAGAAATCAAGGAATACACGGTGCTCCTAGAAGACGCGCGTAAACAGGCGCTTGACCGCATGATTAAAAACGCAACTGCCATGGGAGCTAACGCTGTGGTAATGTGTCGGTATGACTCTGGAAATATGGGGAATATGGGAGAAGTTGTCGCATACGGTACAGCAGTTGTCGTTGAAAAGGTGTAATGAATGATTTATATCCTTTATTACATTGTTTTTCAGATCTTGCTTTTCATCACCTTGCTAATCATTTCCAAAATCAAGGACAAGCGACTGCACGCAGACCACGGAGAAATCGTCCCGCCCGGATTTGAGTCGACGAATGAAGTGACGATCGATCCGGTAACACAGGAAAAGCGTCGTGTATACTTCAATCCGAAGACCGGGGATCGCTATTACAAAGTTGAAAAATAAGCGATGAGGATGATTGTCCAACTCGGTGGGCAGGAAAATATGTAGATAGTAGATTAAGTAGAAACGAGCCAAATCTTGTTAGATGACAAGATTTGGCTTTTGTTGTGCGCCCAGCAAGGGCGATAGCTCTAGGGAGTAATTCCCGAACGGGGTTGGCTATGATATAACGATATTCGAACATGCAGACTTTACTGGAAGAAGTTTGAGTTTTAGTGGTAATGCTTATCAAGAGGGCACCCAGATTCCCGATTTGGTTCCCCACGGATTTAACGACATTACATCAAGCATATTAATCACAAAGCGCTACTAAATTCATGTTCTTCATCTCTTTGCACTCCATTTTTTTCATCGTCAACTAATTGAAAAAACAAAGGAGGCAGTCGGTCAAGTTAACCGAGTGCTTTTCCTAATTCATGGATAACGCCCCGCTGTGATGGGTCCGGCGATCCGATTATCATCAATCCGGCAGGAAAGGTCTTCATCTGTTAACACGATAAATGGTGAGTGCAGCCATATGAGATTGCACACGGTCTGTAAACTTGCCTGATTAGAAAATGGCGTCCTCTACAACCTTCGGCAATACTGCCCATATTGTGACGACCCCCAAAGTCATGATAATATTCTAAAAAATATCTTCGGAGAGATAGAGGGCGAGAGGTCATTAGCATGACGAAAACGATACTGATTGTGGAAGACCAGCAGGTTTTGCGAGAGATTATGAAGGAATACTTGATGGACGAAGGATACGAAGTGCTGGAAGCGGGCGACGGGAGTCAGGCGCTGACGTTATTTCAGGAGCATGAAGTGCATTTGATCATTCTGGACGTTATGCTGCCAGAATTGGACGGGTGGTCAGTATGCAGACGCATTCGCAAAGTTTCCAACGTCCCGATACTGATGTTAACAGCTCGTTCGGATGAGGATGATACGTTGCTTGGATTCGAGCTCGGGGCGGACGATTATGTGGTGAAACCGTGCAGTCCTCCCATCCTGCTGGCACGCTCCAAACGGTTGCTGGAAAACCGGCAACTGCATGAACCGGGGGATATGTTGTCCGGCGGCGGGATTACGATTCACTTGCCGTCCCGAACCGTTTCGATTGAGGGAAAGAATTATAGCCTGACACACACGGAATTCGAAATTTTGGCCTACTTGATGAAAAACAAAGGCATCATTCTCACCAGAGAACAGCTCATTACAAAAATTTGGGGTTACGACTTTATCGGCGAGGATCGTACGCTCAGCAGCCATGTTCGGAATTTACGTTCCAAGCTGGGAGAGCATGCGAAGCATATCGTCACTGTTGTTCGTTCCGGTTATAAATTCGAGGACCGGCCATGAGAACAAGCATTGTACGCAAGCTGTTTCTGCTCACAACGGGATTATGCCTGTTTGTGATCGCGAGCATTTTTATCGGACAAACCGTATTTTTTGAGCAGTATTATGTGCATCAAAAGGTAGAAAAGGTGAAGGAAGCCCTTCAATCATATCAGCAAAACGAGTTGACTCATGCCGGGGCTTCCCAGGATGAAGTCAGGAAGGAACAGGAGTTTTATCAAAAGACGAATGCCTGGTTTGCTCGATTGGATGATAGAGGCCATTTGAAATACACGGACGATTTCGAGATGGAGGTCCGTCTAGAGCACTCGGACGACACCCCTGCTCTTTCTGGCAAGTCGATTGTCGTTCCGCTGTACACGGTAATGGATGTGGAGGATGTAAGCACCGATAACCCCTTCATCGATACCTTTGTTAAAGCGGGGCAACAGATTGCCATGGAAGGGATCCTGATCGATAATCAATGGTTTCCGCAACGGATCGGGAGGAGTGTCTCCAATCTCAGAGAGGAAAATCGACTGGAGAATCAGCAACTCGTCAAAAAAGAGTATGAGGTCGTCCCGCGATTCAAGAGTCCCACCGAATACCATGAGCGTTATCCCAGCGTTCTGGTCAACGGAACCATCACACAGGTCCGGACACCGCAAGGCGCGGATGTATCCCGCTACACGAACCGCTTATTTCTTGAACGGGTGAAAGCTTTTCAAGCGGATCTTCTATACGGAGATGATGTGGAGAAAACAAGCACCATAACGGACTACAAAGAGAACAATATCGATTACAAAATATTTGTTGAGCGCGTGACCGATCAAACAGGGAAACCCGCCTATCTGTTCGCCATGACATCGCTGCAGCCCGTAAACGAAGCTGCGGCGGTCATGAGAAGTTATTACGGCTACATCATTGCGGGTACCTTGCTGCTCGTTCTGCTCGCCTCCTTTTATTATTCCCGCAGTATAGCAGCTCCTTTGCTCCGCATGGACGACATGACGCAAAAAATGGCCAAGCTGGACTTCTCTGAAAAAATTCCGATCAAGACAGAGGATGAGATCGGCAGCCTCTCGCGGAATATTAATCGGCTTTCGGATATGGTCCATGCCCATATTGTCCGGCTGGAGCAGGATATTGAGAAAGAAAAGCGGCTGGAGCAAACGCGCAAAGAATTTATAGCTGGCGTGTCGCATGAGCTGAAAACTCCGCTCAGCGTCATGGAAAGCTGCCTTTACATTTTGAAGGATAAGGCGGACAGTCCGAAGCGGGACTACTATTTTGCTGCGATGGAAGATGAAGTGAAGAAGATGAACCTGCTGGTTGCGGATATGCTGGAATTGGCAAAATATGAATCCGGTACGTATAGAATGCAGATAGCTTCGTTCCGGATTGATGTGCTACTGGAGCAAATCTGCGTAAAGTTCGCACCGGACCTCGCCGACAAGCAGTTGCAGTTGCACAACCGGTTAGCCCCAGTCGAAGTCATCGCCAATCAGCATAGAATCGAGCAGGTGATCGTAAATTTCCTGACAAACGCCATACGCTACACGCCGGAACAAGAGGATATTGTCATCTCGACGGTTGAAGGGGAGGATACCGTCAAGATTTGCATCGAAAACAAAGGCGTCCATATTCCGGCCGAGCAGTTGGAGAAGATATGGGATCGTTTCTACCGCGTCGAGCATTCCCGCAACCGTTCGACCGGAGGAACCGGATTGGGCTTGGCGATCTCCAAGCAGATACTAGAACTTCATGGGGCGTTCTATGGGGCAATGAATACGGAGGAAGGCGTCTTGTTCTATTTTGAATTGAAGAAAAAGAAAGTGTAGAACCTCGGTTCTGCACTTTTTTTATTGCATTTCTACCCAATCTGCACACGATCTGCATCTGATCTTGATCTCCGACGATTACTCTTTACCTTGCTCAAGAAGAAAGGGGAAAGATGAAAGTGCAAAGGAAAATGATGGGTATTACACTGTTCGCAATGGTCGCCTTATCGGTTGCGGCATGTGGCACCAATGGACAACCAACCGCTTCCGAGATTACTAGGCAGGCCCGGGACCTCTCCACTCCGCAGCAAACCTCATATGCATCACAGTATCAAACAAGTGTTTTTCTCGGAGATTCGATTACGGAGGGATTGTCTTACCATGATGTGTTGAAAGAGGAGAACGTGCTCGCAGGTGCAGGGAAAACGGCTGAATTCGCGCTAGAAGATGTGGATGAATTAGTCAAGCGAAAGCCCGAGCATATTTTTATCCAACTGGGTTCGGACGACATTTTATGGCCGACCGATCATCCCAAGGAATATTCGTTGTCGTACTACGCCCAATTGATCGATCGCATCAAAGAAAGGCTTCCAGAGGCGTCCGTCACGATATTATCCGTTACCCCGGTTACGGAAAAGGCAGAAAAAGCGGAGCCCCGCTATCAAAATATCGACGACTACAATAAGGGACTGAAGGAGCTGGCAAGTAAGGTACAAGTCGGATACATCGATGTGTCGTCCATTGTGACCGATCATCCTGACATGTACGATGCGGACGGCATTCATTTCCAGGCCAAATTTTATCCGATCCTGCTCGATTACGTAAAAGATGAGCTGGCGCGTAAGATGAGCGCAAAATAACGGCGCGGGAGGAAACGAACGTTGGTATTCAGCAGTCTGATTTTCCTGTTTCAATTTTTGCCCGCCGTGCTGCTCGTTTATTATGTGTCGCCCAAGAAGCTGAGAAATGCTGTTCTGTTCGCAGCGAGCCTCATCTTTTATGCATGGGGCGAACCCGTATATATCATCATCATGATTTTTTCAACGGTATTTGATTATATCAACGGGCTTGTGATCGACAAGTACAGTCACCGCAAGCCGATCGCCAGAGCAGTGTTGTTCGGTTCCATCTGTGGCAGTCTGGCGATTCTCGGTTTCTTCAAATATGCTGGGTTTGTCGTTTCGAATGTGAATGATCTATTCGGTCTGCATATACAGGTGGCTGATCTGCCACTACCCGTCGGTATTTCCTTTTATACGTTCCAAACGATGTCCTATGTAGTGGATGTATACCTAGGAAAAGTGCCAGCACAACGAAATTTCGTCGCTTTCGGCACTTATGTCACGATGTTTCCCCAACTGGTTGCAGGTCCGATCGTCAAATATGGAGATATCGCGGAGCAACTGGTCTTTCGTAAAGTGACGCTGGAGCGATTCGGAGAAGGAGCGGAATGGTTCATCCGGGGATTGGCCAAAAAAGTGCTGCTAGCCAACAATATCGGACTGCTATGGACCAACGTGAAGTCGACGCCGATGGAGGACTTGACTGTCCTTTCCGCGTGGCTCGGCATCCTGGCGTTTACGTTTCAAATTTATTTCGATTTCAGCGGGTATTCGGATATGGCACGCGGACTCGGCAAAATGTTCGGTTTCGAATTCCCAGAAAACTTCAAGCATCCGTATATTTCACGAAGCGTTACAGAATTTTGGCGCAGATGGCATATTTCCCTCGGTTCCTGGTTCCGGGAGTATGTCTATATTCCGCTCGGCGGCAACCGGATGGGCTTGGTCAAGCAGTTCCGTAACCTCTTGATCGTATGGTTCTTAACTGGTCTATGGCATGGGGCGAGCTGGAACTTTATCGTATGGGGCTTGTATTTCGGCTGTTTCGTTGCGTTTGAGAAGCTGTTTTTGCTGAAATGGCTGAAGCATTGGCCGAACTGGGCAGGACATCTCTACACGCTGCTGATTGTCGTTGTCGGGTGGGTTCTTTTTGAATTCGAACATTTGCCTTCCGCGTGGATATTCATCCGTGCGATGTTTGGTTTCGGGGCACACGAATGGGTGGATCGCCAGGCGCTCTACGACCTGACGACGTATGGGGGATTGCTCGTTCTGTTGGCCTTGTGCTCGACACCGCTGCCCCGGAAAGTATTGGAGCAGATGAAAGCGCGATGGAATTCGGTAGGCATGATCGCTGCTATGGCATTTTCTATCATCAGTTTGGTTTTGTCGTCCGCTTATTTGGTCTTTGAGGATTACAATCCATTCTTATATTTTCGGTTTTGAGGGGAGGGAGCGGTTTGACCGGATATGACAAACGGACGCGAACCGTGACGGGCTTGTTGTTTTTGCTGTTTATCCTCATGGTGGCCGTATTGAACATACTGACACCTGATCAGGCATTCTCGGAATCGGAAAACAGGGTGCTCGAGAGGAGACCACCTTTTTCAATGCGATCACTGTTGGCGGGGAAATTCACTTCTGATTACGAGACCTATATCACCGATCAATTTACTTACCGGGACGTTTGGATCGGGCTAAAAACGGATGCGGATCGTGTTATGGGCAAAAAGGACAGCAACGGTGTTTATCTAGGCAAGGATGGGTACCTGATTCAATATTTCTCAACGCCGCTGGACGCAGAGGTGAAAGACAGAGTTCAGGCCATTCATTCGATTCACCAGACAACGCCCGACCTTCGCAAGTACTTCATGCTGGTACCGACCCCAGCAGCGTTGCTTCGGGATAAACTGCCCGCCTACGCACCAATTGGCGATGAACATGCTGCTCTGAATCGAGTTCGGCAATCGCTTCCACCTGATATTCGCTTCGTTGATGTCTATCCCGCGCTGTATGCAGGACGCAAAGATGCCATTTTTTATAAAACGGATCATCATTGGACGAGCAAAGGCGCTTATTATGCATACCGGGTGTTGTGCAAGCAGATGGGGATTGTTCCAAAAGACGAAGCTGCGTTCAACATCCGGCAGGTGACGGATTCATTCTACGGATCGCTCTATTCGAAGAGCGGCTTCCGTCATCTGCAGCCTGATCGTATCAATCTTTATCTGCCAAAAGAGGAAAGCAAAAAGAAGGTGGAGTACGTGGACGAAGGCCGTACCGCGGATTCCATGTACCAGATGGACAATTTGGCCAAAAAGGATAAGTATGCGGTATTCCTGAACGGCAACCATGCACTGGTCCGAATCACAACCGACCATCCGGACAGGAAGAAGCTGCTGGTAGTGAAAGATTCGTACGCCAATAGCCTGATTCCCTTTTTAGCCGAACACTTCGCAGAGATTGATGTCGTTGACCTTCGATATTATGAGGGATCCGTAACAAAGCTCATACAAGATCGGCAGTTTCACGACATGCTATTCCTTTATAATGTCAAAACGTTTTTTGAAGACACCTCTATTCTGAACATCATGGAGTGAATGTAATGAAGCGATTTTTGTCTGTACTGCTTATGTTTGCTATCGGAATGGGAACGTTGGCCGGATGCTCCAATGACGGCGTGACTTCCGAAGAACTTTCGGCTGCAGAAGTGGGAGAAAGAATTCAACAAACGGTAAGTTTTCAGGATATGAAGCAAGGGGATCTGGAGAAACTGCAAAAGTTGTATCAGATCGAGGCAGGAAAAGTGGAGGATTTCATCCTATACACGGCTTCCTCCAATGTGAAAGCGGATGAACTGGCTGTTATCAAAGTCAAAGATGCGAGCGATACCGAAAATGTAAAAGTGAACATACAACAACGGATCGAGGCACAGTCAATCAAATTGAAAGACTATCGCCCAGAGGAGTATTTTCTCATCGAAAAGCATGTTTTGAAGACGAAAGGGCAGTTTGTTTTATTCGCGGTGTCGAAAGAGGTTGATCAAATAGAGTCTGTGTTTGACGAAGCTCTGAAGTAAAAACATGACCGTTTGACATGGGATGCAAATGAGTGTAGCTACACAGAGACCCAAGTAGGGAGAGCGCGACAAGTAAAAGCAACTCTTAACTATAAAAGGACCTACCCTGATTCTAACAGGGTGGGTCCTTTTTCTGACAAACGAATGGAAGTCCTTGATAATCCAACGTTTTCATACGGACTCATTTATCTTACTCGGATAAACACCAAAACATTATCCCTTGATAACACACGTTGGAACCCGTTATTCAAAAGACAACGTGCAGCTGGACCCACACGTCTACCAATCATTAAAAATTGGTTGCATGGTGCGGCACTTCCAATGATGCTAACGTCGCGAATAATTCGCCTCCGTACGCCATTCACTCTGATTCGTCTGAATAGGATCACTACTACGTCAGTCATATTAATCACCTCGCTTCTCTCTGCATGGTATAGAACATGCAATTGGGGGAAGCTTGGCAACTGATACGAGCCTTTAGGAAATGAAAATGTGCTAATTGATACGGCAATTTACAAGAAAGCGTTATTCAAAATTCAGAATAACCAAGAAATTTTAATAGTATTTATAGAGAGTACGGAGGGTGTAATGAGAGTATTATTATCCATTATTACGATGGGCAAAACGAAAAGAAAGGGTATCAATAGCACCTGATTTAACACATCGGTAATTGTAGAAAGAGTAGCATCAGATTAGAGAGGAAAACGCTTTTGAATATTATGCATCTAAGCCTAATTTTTCCACGAGGAAATCTCCATTTTCTAGCGTAATTACGTTCTTCTCTTTTGTGAAATCCCACCATTTTGCTGGGCAAATTTTATTAGGCTGGCACACGCACTCGGCTTACAAAGGTTGGTTTTCCAATTTACAGACCAGGAAAATGAGATTAAAACATATGCTGTTTTGGTTCCTGCTGGATAGATTGTGAATTTAATGCTATCGCGGCTAGGTGTTTGGTCAATAACACAATGGAATAAAGAACCATCAACTACAATCTTTTTTACTTCCTTTGTGAACAGCTTAATAGAGTATTCCCACTCATAATCATTTAGTCTACCATTTGAGATATTTTACCATGGACCATGCTTCGGGAATATGCTCCGAAGTTAGTTAACACAACACTTGTTTTGATTAATAGGAAAATAAAAAGACACTCCTTGATTAATTAAGGAGTGTCCATGAAGTCCAATATTAATGTTGAGACTATACTTGGGCATTTTGTTTTAACAAGGATCGCCTATTTAGAGGATGGTCACACATATATGGGAGGGGGGCAACAATAACCGCAGCCATCCTCCCAGCAACAGGGGAAACAACGTCTAGCACGTGATTGATATTGCCCATATGATTCATCTGGTTGATATCGCACCAATTGACCTTTTACTTTCTTGAATTTCTTAGAATTAGACTTCTTTTTTTTCATGGGGTATTTCCTCCTTTATAACGATCTAAGATAAGGTATTAACAAAATTTACCTTTCGACTGGACGAGTGTTCGCAAGTGTCAAAAATGGGCGAAAATAAACAACGATAGGAAGGACACCAGTCGTGATGTATTGGCAATAGTTTATAAGGTCTTGAAAAGTCAGTAGTTTAACAAATTGGGTAATGAGAAAGGACCGGAATAGCTCATCCGGTCCTAAACTTCAGGGATGGTTATCATCGTGATCAGGCGGTTCAGGATTACAAATATAGCCACATACGGTCGACCAGACATCATTGCACATGTCATAGCACTCCTTGGACCCACCTGACAGTGAGCAATTCGTTAAACATTGTGCCCACTCATTTTCGCATCTGTTGCACCTAGGATCCGACATAATTGACCACCCCCAAACGTTACAACCAATACGGCGATGATGAATCGTTTGATGTACTAGCGCGAAGAACGAAAGCGGAAGAATGATCGGTGGATTCGATTTCTGTCCGTCGTGCAATGAACTGCGGCAAAATGATCGATCAGAAGCACGAACGACGACCAGCAAAAATGATTGCAGATATAGCATTTTGGAGGGATGAGGAATGAATTTACAGGCACTTTTCGAAAAACAACAACAGCTTGACGTTAACTTGACATTCAATCAAACAGAGGTGAACGCACGCATGGTTCAACCTGGCAAGCCTATTCTTCTTCTCAATTTTTATGTTTTAATGAAAAAAGAAATTGCAGTCGAGTAGCTATGGAAGAGGGATAACATGAAGCGTCTAACGATCGGCTTGTTTGCCCATGTCGATGCGGGCAAGACTACTTTCGCCGAACAGTTGCTATACCATACGAACAGTATCCGGTCGCGGGGCCGGGTGGATCATCAAGATGCCTTTTTGGACAGCCACGATATCGAGAGGAAAAGAGGCATTACCGTGTTCGCCGATCAGGCGGTTATGCACCATAAGGGCGACGTTTATTATTTGATCGACACGCCTGGACACGTCGATTTTTCTTCCGAGATGGAGCGGGCGATCGGGGTAATGGATTACGCTATCGTGATTGTCAGTGCGGTAGAAGGGGTTCAGGGTCATACCGAGACAGTCTGGCAGTTGTTGCGCAAACATCGGATACCGACATTTTTCTTCATCAATAAAACAGATCGAATAGGCGCGGATGCCAGCAGGACGGAAGACGAGATACGTAGTCAGTTGACCAGGGATGTTTGTTGCATCAGAGACAACTTCGCCAACGGTATTGTCAGTGGAGCGCTACGAGAAATGATGACAGAGCGGAACGACTCACTGCTGGAAGCATTTTTAGAGGAAAGGGACGATCAAGAATTCTGGCTGGATGCCTTGCAGGAAATGATACGAGAAGGGCATCTTTTCCCTTGTACCTACGGCTCGGCACTACAGGATGATGGCGTGGTAGAGTTCCTGAATCAACTGTCCTTGTTGACGTCTGCGTCTTATGACGAGACGGCTCCGTTCGGGGGGCGCATTTATAAAATTCGACACGCAGCAAACGGGTTGAGGCTAACGTTCGTCAAAGCGCTAAGCGGCAAGCTGAAGGTACGGGAGCTGCTTAGCTATGAAAGCGGTGGACTTCGATACGAAGAGAAGATTACACAAATCTTACTGTTTAATGGTAGGAAATCACACTCGGTTGAACAAGTAGCTGCCGGCGATTTGTTCGCGGTCGTCGGCTTGTCCGAGGCCGAAGCTGGACAAGGGGTGGGGCTGTACTCAGACAAGTTTGCTTATGAGACTGAGCCGACACTACAGTCGAAAGTACAGTTTGACGGTTCGCTTCACGTGCAGCAAGTGCTCGGTGCATTTCGCATTCTGAATGCGGAGGACCCGTCTCTGAATGTGGTTTGGGGAGAGAGTTTGCAAGAGATTCACATTCGCGTCATGGGTCTGATCCAATTAGAAGTGCTGGAGCAGGTTGTGAAGGAACGCTTCGGTTTCGTTGTCTCTTTCGGCCAACCAGAAATCTTGTATAAAGAAACGATACAGTCTGCTGTGACGGGATATGGACACTTCGAGCCGCTCAGGCATTACGCGGAAGTGCACCTGCTGCTTGAACCGGGTGAGCGAGGCAGCGGGATCCACTTCACTAGCGTTTGTCATCCTGATGAACTAAATTTTAACTACCAGAATCTAGTTCGGTCTCATCTCTACGAGCGGGAGCATCATGGGCTATTGACAGGCATGCCAGTCACCGACATGAAAATTACGCTCCTAAGAGGCCGTGCGCACAACGAACATACGAATGGGGGCGACTTTCGTGAGGCCACCTTCCGCGCGCTGCGGCAGGGGCTGGAGAAAGGGGAGAATTTGCTGTTAGAACCCTATTATGACATCAAAATAAAGGTGGGAATGAACGAGATGGGGAGGGTACTTTCGGATATTCAGCGCGCCTCAGGTTCGTTCGAGCCACCGCAGATGTCGGATACGCATGCAGTCATTTCGGGAAGGGTGCCCGTAGCAACATTCATGAATTACAGCACCGAATTCGCTTCTTTCACGCATGGACGAGGCAGCATCCGCTGTGTATTTGGCGGATACGATCGCTGCCATAACGCGGAGGAAGTGATTGAAAGGAAAAGCTATGAAAAGGATGCAGATCCGCTTTATACATCCTCCTCGATCTTTTGCGCCAAGGGGGCAGGCTACTCGGTGCCGTGGGACGAGGCAGAAGCCAAGATGCATCTGCTCTAAGCAGAACCGAACAATGCTGTATCAAGAGTTTCAAGGGTTATTTTCAATGCAGAGGGGCGAGCCTGATTAGGCTTCGCCCTATTTACATTGGATGCGAGAATAAATCTCACGCAATCCCTCTATATCCACAACTATAATGGCACTACGCTCAGATAGCTCAATCAAGCCTTGCTGTCGCCATTTCTGCAAAGTCTTGTTCACCGTAATGCGAGACGTATCAATATAGCGTGCAAAAGACTTCTGATCGATAGGGATATGATTATTTCCGTGCACAGCTATCAGTTTGAGCAAATAATTAGCCATCGCAAGCTCAATCGGACTGTCAGTGAACGCGATGATTTCAGCCAGGAGACGGAGCTTATAGATTTGTGAATTGGTGAAGATTACTGCTGACTGTGGGTGGTCTTGGCATACGCGCGATAAGACCTCGTCGGAGAAAAAGTAAATGACGGAAGGAGAAGTAGTTATGGCTGATGTCAGGTATGAGCCGTTATAGGCGCCGTGCTCCCCGAACAACCCACCTGTGGGAATGTAATCGATAGACCGCTCATGCCCGTTCTCAGATAAGAGAGTGATCTTTACGCTCCCTTTGTCTAAATAATAAAATCCAGTTCCCACATCGCCTTGATGGTAGATAGTTGTATGTTTTCCCATTTCGATCTTCTTGCCATACATGAGGTACGGGGTCCACTGATAGCGGAGACAGACCATTGTGACCACCTTTCACATGGATAGGCTTACACTGTGCGAGCAGTGTGTGCCGTGAGTTGTGGAGGCTTCAGCATATCTGGGCGTTTGACGACAAAGGATCGGTTTTTGATTTCAATGATGCCATGTTCCTTCCATGCCTTCAGGATCTTATAGACAGTGATACGGGTGAGGCCAGCACATTCAGCAAGCTCTTGTTGCGTGAGGGGAACCTCGTGGTTTTTAAAGTCTTCGCAAATGTTGAGTAGAAGACGAGCGATTTGTTCTTCTGAAGTCAGTGCCTTCATGTTGATGGCGGTTAGAAGGATCCGCATTTTTTGATTGATTGTTTGGGTGAAAAGAGACAAGAGTTCAGGGCGTACCTTCAGCATTTCGAGGAATTGCAAACAGGAGAAATGGTAGACGACTGCATTCTTTACAGCAATAGCCGTGGTGAAATGAGGTTGTTGATCCATCGTTTGAAGTCCCATGATTTGACCAGGGACTACGATGTTCACTAGGCGATCTTTCCCCTTGAAGGTAGAGGTCACAATCTTGACTAATCCCTTATGAAGATAATAAAAACCTTCTCCCATCGTCCCTTGCTTATAGATAGCTGTTTTTCCTTTCACAAATTGACGGGTGCCGTATTCTAAAAGGGTTTCCCATTTCAAATCAGTTTCAAAAGGGGATACCATCATCACCGCTCCTTTCCTCATCAATGATCTTGCCTCTTCCAATCACCCGCCCAAGATTAAGTCTTAATTTTCTGAACTTACTACTCTTGATTATATGAAAATAAAAAGCTCCTTACCAATATTTCAGCGTGAAAATGACGTGCATTCGAAAGAAAAACTGAATGGATGTTAATTCGTTTACATATCCTCAGTGGCCCATGAATCGGATGAGCGGCATTATATATTTTTCAGCCGTGATGTTAAGCGGGATACATTTTTCAGAAAAGACAGACATTATAATGTGGTTTAAGAAAAAAAACGAGTCAACCAACCAAAAACAACAGGGAGGAATTGTGGTGGGAATCCGTACAGGTGACCAATACATTCGGGGCTTGAGATCGCGGCAACCGGAGATTTGGCTGCAAGGCAGAAAGGTGACTAATGTATGTGAGGAAGCTGTTTTTCGACAGCCGATTCATGAAATAGCCAAACTGTATGACATGCAGCATGACGAGAAGTACCAGGAGAAGATTACGCATATTTGTCAGGAGACCGGCGAGCGTGTGAACAACGCCTTTCTCGTTGCAAAGACCCCTGAGGAATTGCAGGCGAAACGAGCCTTGTACGAAGCTTATGCGGAAGCCACTTTTGGCTTGATGGGAAGAACGCCGGATTTTCTCAATGTCGTCTTGACGTCGCTATACAGCAATGCGTCCTTCTTGGAAAGGTACAATCCGCAGTGGGCAGAAAACGCGAAAAATTATTACAAGTATGTACGCGACCAAGACCTGTTTTTAACGCATGCGATTATCAATCCACAAAATGACCGCAGCAAGTCCTCGCACGAACAAAACGATGTGTACACCCATTTGGGGGCAGTAGAGGAGACGCCGGAAGGGCTGATTGTCAAAGGAGCGAAAATGCTCGCGACACTGGCGCCTATCACGGATGAAGTCATCATTTATTCGTTCCCTGGGTTCAAGCCAGGAGATGAGCGTTACGCCTTGGCATTTGCCATTCCGATTAACACGCCGGGCTTGCGCATCATTTGTAGAGAGCCCATGCAGGATGGAATTCGTTCCGTTTATGACCATCCTTTGGCATCGCGCTTCGAAGAAATGGATGCTCTTCTTGTCTTTCATGACGTACTCGTACCTTGGGAGCGCTTATTCCTGTACAACAATGTAGAAGCAGCCAACCTGCTTTATCCAAAGACAGGCATCGGACAGCAGCCGGCGCACCAGACAGGGGTGAGAGGACTGTTGAAGCTCCAATTTGCCACGGAGGTTGCCATGCGGCTGGCAGACTCCATCGGGGTAGACATCTATCCGAATGTCCAAAACAATCTCGGGGAGCTAGCGCAATCGCTGGAATCGGTCAGAGCGCTCCTAAGGACAGCTGAGCTGGATTACGAGACCTTGCCGTCGGGCGAGCTCATGCCGGGCTACGTACAGCTCGAAACCATTCGCGGACTGCTTCCGAAGCTGTACCCGCGGGCGATCGAAGTCATTCAAATTATTGGAGCAGGCGGATTGCTCATGTCCCCGACTGACAGTGATATGGAGCATCCCGAGTTGGTGGCGGATATGGAAAAGTTTTATGCCGGACGGGAGGGTATCTCCGGTACAGAGCGGGTTCGCCTGTTTAAGCTCGCTTGGGACCTGTGCGGCGAAGCCTTCGGACAGCGTTTGCTGCAATACGAGCGGTACTATACCGGTGATCCGGTGCGCAAATTAGCGATTTTTTACAACAATTATAAGAGGTCTCATGCATGCACGATGGTGGATGACGCGCTCAGCGTTTTTGCTGCCAAATCGGCATCGCAGACGGAGCAGATTCTTTAAACAAGTAAAAACAGGGAGGGAATAGAGCATGCGTACATTGGCACCTATCCATTTGTGGAAGTTTATCGAGGATCACATCGATCAGCTCAAGCCACCGGTGAATAACAAGGTAATTTGGAAAGATGCAGAACTAATGGTCATGGTAGTGGGAGGGCCGAATAAGCGGCGGGATTTTCACATCGATCCATCTGAGGAAGTCTTTTACCAGCTCAAGGGTGATTGCTTCGTAGAGATCATCAATCAGGATGGGAAGCGTGAAATCATTACGGTCAGAGAAGGTGAAATGTTCCTTCTTCCTGCGAATGTCCCGCATTCCCCGCACCGGATCGCGGATACGATCGGCCTCGTGATTGAGCGCAACAGAGCTGAGGGAGAACTGGAGGACTTTGCTTGGTTCTGCGAAAACTGCGACCACGAAATGTACCGCGTACGGATTCAACTGACCAACATAGAGGTGCAGGTAAAAGAGGCGATCGAAGGATTCAACAGCAATCTGGAGCTGCGGACATGCCAAAAATGCGGGCACATCATGTCTCCGGAAGCGAGTGAGTGGAAATGCGAGTAGACTTCCATACCCACATTATTCCAGAGGATCTTCCCAACCTGGCTGAACGCTTTCATGGAGAACGCTGGCCAGTTCTGCACCGCACTTGCACATGCGGGGCAAATATCATGGTCGGGGGAAAAGTATTTCGCGAAGTGACGGATCAGGTGTGGGATCCCCAAAAACGGATTCATGACATGCAGCAAGAAGGCGTGGATATGCAGGTATTGTCACCCATTCCGGTCACGTTTTCCTACTGGGCACCGGCGGCCGAAGCGGAAGTGATGGCGCGGATTCAAAACGATTTTATCGCAGAGACGGTCAACCAACATCCGAATCATTTCATCGGATTGGGTACAGTTCCATTGCAAGACACCGAGGCAGCCATTCGGGAAATGGATCGCTGCGTGCACGAGCTCGGCCTGAGGGGGATCGAAATCGGTACCAACGTAAATGGCAACAATCTCGACGACCCGGGACTGCTTCCTTTTTTTAATATGTGTCAGACATGGGATGTGCCACTCTTCGTACATCCATGGGAGACGCTGGGCAGAGAACGTATGCCGCGGCACAACCTGATGTACACCGTCGGGATGCCAAGCGAGACAGCGCTTGCCGCAGCAAGTCTTATCTTGGGAGGCGTGATCGAGAAATTTCCGCGCCTGAAAATCTGCTTTGCCCATGGCGGCGGCTCTTTTCCTTATATTCTACCCAGGCTGGACCAAGGCTGGAAGGTATGGCCACATCTGCGTCTGACCGATCAACCGCCTAGTGTGTACGCGAAACAATTCTACTTTGATTCCTTGACGTACGACCCACTGAACATCCAATACATGATAAAGCGCTTTGGCGAAAATAAAATCATGATGGGATCGGATTATCCCTTCCTGCTTCGTGAAACACCTCCCGGGGAAGTCATCAATCATACTTTGGAGCTGACTGACGGACAGAAGCGGGCGTTGCTGGGTGAAAACGCGCTTCACTTCCTGAACATAAAGGAGATGAACGGACTGTGAAGCATCAGACTGAAACGCCGGAACAACGTCTACAGGCTATGGGCCTAGCCCTGCCCGAACCGAGACAGCCGGCCGGTAATTATGTCGGTTGTGTCCAAACGGGCAATCTCTTGTTCCTGGCAGGCCAAGGGACAAACGAATATCGAGGGAAGCTGGGACAGAATGTCACGATAGAGGAAGGCTACCTGGCTGCCAGGCAGTGTATGCTCAATCTGCTGGCTATTGCCAAACATGAGCTAGGCGAACTGGGGAGAGTCAAACGAGTGGTCAAAATACTCGGATTCGTTAACAGCGATCCAGCTTTCACGGATCAGCCTAAAGTCATGAATGGGGCATCCGATTTGTTGGTGGAGGTATTTGGAGAGAAAGGCAGGCACGGGCGGTCCGCTGTAGGGATGGCACAGCTCCCGCTAAATAACGCCGTAGAAGTAGAGATGATCTTGGAAATCGAGAATTAGGAGGATTCCCATGAGTCAGACTACCAAGGAAAACCAGGTACGAAAAGACGCTAAGCTATTCATAGATGGAGATTACGTGGACGCTCTTTCCGGTGAAACCTTCGATACGATCAACCCAGCGACAAATCTCAAGCTGGCTTCTGTGGCCAATGCAAGTGAGCAGGATGTAAAAAGGGCGATCGACGTGGCGCAGCGTACGTTTGAGTCAGGCGTTTGGAGTGAGATGTCTGTAGATGAGCGCGCCAAGATTCTCTGCAAAATGGCTGACCTGGTGATGGAGCGTGTGGACGAACTCGCTTTGGTGGAGACGCTCGATGTCGGCAAACCGATCAAAGAGAGTCGGGGCTTCGATATTCCGAGGGCGGCGGCCAATTTGCGCTTTTTTGCCGAAATGGCTAAGTACATGGTCCATGAGCATTATGAAATGCGCCATTTTATGTCCTACGCCAAATATGCTCCGGCAGGTGTGACCAGTCTAATTATTCCATGGAATTTGCCCTTCATGCAGATGACCTGGAAAGCATCGGCGGCTTTAGCGGCGGGAAATACCGTCGTTATAAAGCCAGCCTCGTACACGCCTCTCTCGGCGGTGATGCTCGGAGAGATTGCCAATGAAGCAGGTCTACCTCCTGGCGTGCTCAACATCATCACTGGTCCGGGCGGGACTGTCGGGACGGCGATGACGACGCATCCCCATGTGCGCAGGATATCTTTTGTGGGAGAATCTAACACCGGCAAGACCGTCATGCAGAATGCCGCTTCGCATCTGATTCCAGTATCGCTCGAATTGGGAGGCAAATCAGCCAATATCGTGTTTGAAGATGCCGATCTTGATGAGGTGGTAAAAGGATCGATTGAGGCGATATTCCGCAACCAAGGCGAGATTTGTCTGGCAGGATCGCGTTTGTTGGTACAAGAAAGCATTTATGATCAGTTTCTGGACAAATTTGTGGCGGCTGTTCAAAGGATCAAGGTGGGAAATCCTCTGGAACCAGAGACGGATATGGGAGCGTTGGTGTCCCGTAGTCACTTAGAGACGGTGGAGCACTACATCCAGATCGGACTGGAAGAAGGAGCCAAGCTCGGTTACGGCGCAAAACGGATCAGTGGGCTGGGTGACGGCAATTTCCTAGAGCCAACCGTTCTCTATGATGTAGACAACAAAATGAGGGTGGCGCAGGAAGAGATTTTCGGTCCGGTCAGCGTGATCATTCCATTTCGTACAGAAGAGGACGCTATTCGGATCGCCAATGATTCGGCTTACGGTCTGGCAGGAGTGGTTTGGACCAACGACCTGAGGCGCGCGCATCGCGTGGCGGATCGAGTGAAGTCAGGTCTTTTATGGATCAATTGCTGGTATGTGCGTGACTTGCGAACTCCGTTTGGCGGTGCCAAGGACAGCGGGATTGGCCGCGAAGGCGGGCGTCACAGCTTCGAATTCTACTCCGAGGTCAAGACGGTCACAATGAAATTATAGCGAGAAGGTCAGAATCAGGGAGGGAGCCGTGTGGACATAGAAAAGATCACACGATACGCCGATCATTTAGCGGCGGCGAGTCGTGAAGGGGTGGGAGTAGCGCCACTCACTTTACTGGATCCGCAAATCAGCGAGATAGAGGCATACCACGTTCAATTGATGACGATTGAACGAAAAGTGAAAGAAGGCGCGAGGATTACAGGGAAGAAAATTGGCCTAACCTCTCGTGCCATGCAGACACTGCTTGGCGTAGAACAGCCAGATTATGGACACCTATTGGACGACATGGTCGTGGAAAACAACGGAGAACTGCCTTTCGAGCATGTCCTTCAGCCAAAAGTAGAAGCAGAAATTGCCTTCCTGCTGAAACGCGATCTGGAAGGGCCACATGTAACCATCTATGACGTCTTGATGGCAACGGAATATGTTGTGCCTGCTTTGGAAATCGTGGACAGCCGTATAGCCAACTGGCAAATCAAACTAGAAGACACCATTGCGGACAATGCATCCTCGGGCTTCTATGTGCTGGGTGGCCATCCCGTGAAACCGCAAGATCTGGATCTTCCTCTGGTAGGAATGGCGTTTTATAAAAATCAGGAGCTGGTCAATACCGGTGTTGGTGCCACCGCATTAGGCAATCCCGCATCTTGTGTAGCGTGGTTAGCGAATAAGCTGTACGAATTAGGGATTACACTCAAAGCAGGAGAAATCATCTTGTCCGGTGCGTTATCGGCAGCGGTTGAAGCTAAGCCTGGCGATGTATTTCACACACGGATTGCTGGACTTGGTTCAGTAGGAGTCAGGTTTGGCAAGTAAAATACATGAAAGGAGTGCATGTATGAAGAAAGTAAAAGTAGCAATACTGGGCTCGGGTAACATCGGGACAGACCTGATGACCAAGCTTGGAAGGTCGCCAGTTCTTGAACTGACGTCCATGATTGGAATCGATCCTGATTCGGATGGTCTGCGTAGAGCAAAGGCAGCTGGATTCTACGTATTTGACGGCGGATTAAAACCGTTTTTGGAAAGCGGTGCGGAGCTTGCGGATATCGTCTTTGATGCTACTTCAGCCCATGCACATATTCGGCATGCCACGGCGCTCAGGGAGGCAGGAAAGTTCGCCATCGATCTGACGCCTGCTGCTGTGGGGCCCTATGTAGTACCTTCTGTGAATCTCGGTGCACATTTGAATGAAAAGAACATCAATCTGATCACATGCGGCGGCCAGGCTACTATTCCGATCATTCATGCGATAGGGAGTGTGAGTCCGGTCAGTTACGCAGAGATCGTGGCCACTATTTCCAGTAAAAGCGCGGGTCCTGGCACACGTTCCAACATCGACGAATTTACGGAGACGACTGCACATGGTATCGAAGCGATTGGCGGAGCGAAGAAAGGCAAGGCGATCATCATCCTGAATCCGGCGGAGCCGCCGATCCTGATGAGAGATACGGTCTATGCAGTAGTGGAGGAAGGTGCGGACCGACAGGCGATCGTGAAGGCTATCCACCAGAACGTTGCCTATATTCAAGCATACGTTCCTGGTTACCGACTGCGTTCAGAACCGATCTTTGATGAAAACAAAATCACCGTTTTTTTGGAAGTGGAAGGCGCGGGCGACTACCTCCCTACTTATTCAGGCAATCTGGATATCATGACGGCGACAGCAGTGAAGGTATCAGAGGAATATGCCAAGCATGCTGTCGGCATCAGCACGGGTATATAGCCACGAATGAAAGGAGGAACCGCATATGAGTCGTGATATTGTGATCACCGAGGTAGCACTTCGAGATGGAAGCCATGCGATCAATCACCAGTTTACTGTTGAGCAAGTAACCGCGGTGGCGCGCGCATTAGATGAAGCGAACGTACCGTATATTGAAGTCTCCCATGGAGATGGATTGGCCGGATCGTCCCTGCAGTACGGGCTGTCCAGGACCCCTGAACTGGAGCTGATCGAGGCTGCCGTTGCCGTTTGTAAACAAGCGAAAGTGGGCGTGCTCTTGCTGCCGGGAATCGGCACGGTCAAAGAGTTGAAGACAGCTGCAGGGCTAGGGGTAGGCATGGCACGTATCGCCACACATGCGACCGAGGCGGACGTATCCGCTCAGCATATTTATCGGGCTAAAGAGCTTGGCTTGACGACAGTTGGCTTTTTGATGATGTCGCATATGGCTGCTCCGGAAAAACTGGCGGAGCAAGCTAGACTCATGCAAAGCTATGGAGCCGATGTCGTGTATATCGTCGATTCTGCTGGCGCTCTGCTACCTGATCAAGCAGGGGAACGAGTCCGGGCGTTGAAGCAATGCCTGCATATTCCTGTTGGCTTCCATGCACACAATAATTTGTCTTTAGCCATGGCCAATACGCTCGTCGCCATTCAAGAGGGTGCCACCTGGATTGACGGCAGTGTTCGGTGCTTGGGTGCAGGTGCGGGCAATACACAAACCGAGGTTCTCCTTGCTGTAATGGATCGAATGGGCATTCAGACGGGCGTCGATCTGTACAAAATGATGGATCTGGCAGAAGAAATCGTGTCACCGATTCTTCAAGTACCACAGGAAATTACCAGAGACGCTCTGGTTCTCGGATACGCGGGTGTCTATTCCAGCTTCCGGCTTCATGCCGAGCGTGCAGCCAGGAAATTCGGCATCGACTCCCGGGATATTTTGATCGAGCTGGGAAGACGAAAGGCCGTGGGGGGACAAGAAGACATGATCGTGGATGTCGCAGCGGAAATCGCCCAACTAAACAGCTCTACCAAAATCAGATAAGGGGTGATCAGCGTGCAATCGGAACTATTGTACAAAAGGTTGGCTCAGAAACTGGTGGATGCGGAGTTGAATAAGGAGGTGGTCGTGAAACTGACGGCTGAATACCCCGAGCTGACAGTGGAAGATGGATATCGTATTCAAAATGAGCTGGTCTCCCTCAAGCTTGAGCAGGGACATCGAATCTTTGCCTCTAAAATGGGTTTGACCAGTCAGGTAAAAATGAAGCAGATGAATGTGCACGAACCGATTCGGGGCTACATTTTTGACTATATGAATATCGAGGACGGCATTCTGCCGATCAATGAATTGATTCATCCCAAGGTGGAAGCGGAAATCGCCTTTGTTTTGAGTGAGGATTTGGAAGGACCAGGCATCACGGAGGCTCATGTCCTGGCATCCACTGACTATGTGGTTCCCGCACTGGAGATTATCGATAGCAGGTATGCGCAGTTCCAGTTTGCCTTGCCGGATGTCATTGCCGACAATACTTCGTCTTCCCGTGTGTTTATCGGATCGACGTGGAGAAAGCCTGATGAACTTGAACTCGATTTGGTAGGTGTTACTCTTTCGATCAATGGCGAGCTCAAAGACTTGGGGGCTGGTGCGGCAGTTCTCGGTCATCCAGCCCACGCGGTCGCGATGCTGGCGAACATGCTTGCTCGCGAAGGGCGCAAGCTGCACAAGGGAGATTTGATTTTGTCCGGGGGCATTACCGGTTCCCACCAGCTACGGGAAGGGGATGTCGTAATCGCCAAATGGGGTGGCCTTGGAAACATTGAGTTTGTGGTAAAAACGGGATAGGCAGTAAAGGCGAAAAGCCGAGAAGAATGCAGGGAGTTATCCCGTATTCACTCGGCTTCTTTTTACGTCCCAATCAGGAGTTACTTTCAAATAGATGGAAGTATATTAGGAGGATTACATTTGGAATCGTTTCAATTCAAGAAAATATATAACCAAGCATTTTCATTAACAGAGGCACGGGTTATAACAGAAATCCATCAAAGAAATGGCTGTACGGCAACTGAAGTTAGAGAAAAACTAAGGATCGACCGAGGCTATATTTCTTTTGGACTGTAAATATACTTGTTGCTGCTCGTCATCTATACAAAAAATACAACTTTACATTATCAGATGAAAAACCAAATGAAGAATGGACTGGAACCATGATAATAGAAGAACGTTGCGACTTAGATCTGTCCGAAGAAATGCAAATATCCTAAATAGGGTTTGCCTTTATGTAAGGAGAGTGAGGAAATGAAGCGGAGGAAGACAGATGAAAGCTATTCAAATGTCAAATTTTGGTGGACCTGAGGTCTTGAAATGCACTGAAGTAGACGAACCTATCCCAGCTACTTTGAGTTCTATTCGGGTCAGCTCAAATTGAATTGACAGGGATTTGTCGCAAGTGATGCTCCATATGGGATAGATAATCGCTAACGAGCCATTGAAACGTTACGGTATTGCCATTCGGTAGTTTACACATACAGGAGTATTTCTCTTCAGGAGTGGTAGAAATAACTCGAATGATTGACTTGTTCAAATAAATCCAAAACTGGACAATGTCCACAGTCGATGCAAGTTGGTAATTTTGCAATCGCACCCATCGGTCCTGATCATATTTTTGAACTGAAAAAGGCTCTTCCACTATCTGTAAATTGATGAATCGGAATAGATTATTGACAGCAGAATCGCACAAATGACCTAGTATTTCCTTTGAAGACCACTTATTTGGAGCGGGACGAGTCGATAATGACGTTTCAGGCAAAGCCTTAAGTTGCTGTGGTACCACAGCGATTATCTGTGATAAACGAGAAAGCAAATCATTCATAAATTCCACCTCCGTCATAATTACAAACGATTGTAACACAATTCACTTTTGTCAAATAGTTCAATTTTTCGATGCATACCATCGTTTTTTTTGAACATGTAACGCTATACAAGTTTTGTAGTCAATACGAAATAAGTAACCATTCACGAAATAGTGTAACGGGAGTCTTACTGCGTATGTGTACGGGACACCGGAGAAAAACAAAGAGGAGGAAGGAAGATGCTTGTTTGTTCACCGCATGAGTAGTTTGATGCACATGTAAATGACCCAATGGGTGGGGATAGCTGAATAGTTACATTCGAGATGGGAACACTGATGGCATGGTTCGAACACCAAATAATGGTTGGGTAGTCTTTGCAGATTTCCAACGAGGTGAGCTGAGGCGATGAGTGGAACGACCGTGAGTATGATACTAAGAGGGAGCAGGGGCTTCTCAGTCACTGCAAATAAGGGTACTTTCCTCATTTCAAGTACCGTAATTGGGGTGGGTGTACTGATTCTTCTGCGTGTTGTCGCCAACACTTCTCAACAATCTTATCTACATGTACGCTATTGCTAACGGTATCGAAGGGGAGAGTGTAATGGGCAGTAAATGGATGTCTTTTGACGTCGGATCATTTACGGGTACAATGATAGCCATTCTATTTTCAGGAACTCTAGCGCTTATTTTTTCCAGGTCGTTGCTACAATGGATCATTGGCCGGTTCACGAAGCGGCTCATGAATGAACGGTATCCCGAAAACATTTGGGAAATGGTAACGGCTTTGACTCGCCTACCACCAAGAATTGTGATTGAGAATAGCTTGCGAGCTTCAGAAGGGGCAGTTATTGAAAGACCGTTTGGGAGTCCGCGTAAATTTCTTACTTACGACGGACTTATCTTTTCACCGGCACAACTGGCCACGTTAGTCACGCCTGAAGATGTAGATGTAGATATGCGGATTACCATCGGACCTCAGGCAAAAAAACCTTTGTCGCTCGAAATACCCATTATGGCAGGAGGAATGGGATATGGGATTGGTGTTTCAGAGAAAGCAAAGATAGCGATTGCAAAAGGAACCGCTGCGGTCGGCACTTTAACAAATACGGGTGAAGGGGGATTTTTACCCGAAGAGAGACAAAACGCCAAACATTTGATTATTCAATACCACAGCGGCACGTGGTCAAAAGAGCCAGAAATTCTCAAACAGGCCGATGCGATCGAAATTCATATCGGGCAAGGAGCTACTGCTGGTGCGGCGAGTTTTATCCCTTCGGAGTACGTTCAGGGAAGAGCGAGAAAAATCTTGAAAGTGGAGAATGATGATTATGTCGTCATTCCTTCCAGACATAAGGATATCAATAAACCACAAGATCTTCGCAAAGTAGTTGATCATCTGCGCGCCCTTACTGATGGAATCCCCATTGGAGTTAAAATATGTGCAAGCGCAAAGATTGAAGCCGATTTGGAAGTCGCCATTTTTGCAGGGGTTGATTTTGTAAGCATCGATGGCGGACAGGCAGGATCTAAGAGCGGACCTCCCATCCTGGAAGACGATTTTGGAATTCCCACCATTTATGCCGTTTCACGTGCCGTACGTTACTTGCAAAAACGCGGGGTGAAGGAAAGAATTACCTTGTTAAGCGGAGGAGGATACTTCACGCCATCTGATTGCTTGAAAGCATTTGCGTTGGGTGTTGATGGTGTCTATATGGGGACGGCACTCTTGTGGGCGATGACGCATGATCAGGTAACAAAAGCAGTTCCTTGGGAACCTCCTACTCAACTTGTTTTTTATCCAGGAAGTTTAACGGCTCAATTTGATGAGCAAGAAGCAGCAAAGTATTTAGAGAACTTCCTTACGTCGTTTGTGGAAGAAATGAAGGTCGCGATTCTTGCATTGGGAAAAACATCTGTTCATCAAGTTGGCGTTGATGATCTTGCAGCCCTTGATGAATTGACGAGCAAGGTAACAAAAGTTCCTCTTGCCTATGAACCGTATATCCCGACAAAAGAGTTTATGGAATCGCTATTGGTTCCGAGCGAGGATGACAGTGATCGATCGATGCCTGATCCCTCCGAACAGAGTAATGAAAACAAGAAGAAGCAGTTTTTCTCAAAACATAAAAAACGCTTGAAAACATCTCAGACCAGATCAGATTCAACGTAGTTGGGAGGATTTGTTATCCAAAAATTAATACGTAAAGAAGCGCCTCTCTGACAAAACAAGTAGGTGATGACGGAAACACCTGATATTTGCCAATTCTCCTGATTCCATTCGCCATCTGATCCCGAATTGTTGGAAATCGATACGTTTGAAGTTCAGAGGTGGTTGGTATCATTCCGTTTCGCATGAGCGGAATTCGGATCGGAGGTCTTTATCCAATTACTAATAAGGAAAAGTAGAGTGGAGGATTATCAACGCAAGCGAGACATGTTAAATCAATATAAGTAACTTGAAGAATAAGGTGTGGAAGATTTAGTTGACAATTCAGTTTTATCATTTTATTGACTTATGAGCAGCTTTCGATAAGAGGGTTCTAATTCAGTTCATGAAATGGCTCTTTTATGAACTGAAATCAAAAATCCACCAAATAAATGTAAACCAACTCATCGGATAGTCAGGTAGGCATGTTTTCCCTGATAAGCGACCAGTTATTCATTATTATCCACGATATTATGATCAACTATGCCTATAATATGACTTTGCTTTGATCGTTCGTGATGATCATAAAATGATATCAGAAACAATTCACGATAATCTAGTTATTCGTAGCGTATTCATGATCATCCGATGATTAGCATGCTGTGAACTGTATCAACTAATGCCATTCAACTACAAAATCCCATTACATTTACACCTAGCCGATTTCTGCTCTTTTTATCAGTTTACATAATATATATTATCGGACTCAATACGAAATGCATAATTTCTGAAAGGGGTACTCACCTGTTTTTATAAACTACGTGTCACAAACTCATTCGTACATGGATCTAATTGAAAGATGATGCCAGATAAATAGCTTTTTCCCATCTATTGATGCCATATGACATACATGTAATGTATTACCGAAACTTGCTCTCATAAAAACCTAACTCGTAATAAGGAGCTTTTCCAGTATGTTTATCAGCTTCACAATAAGACATTAACAGCAGCAAGCAAACTGCTGATCATCTAACAAGACCACTCAGTCGTTTATCATCTATCTACATAAATCAAATAAAATTCATCAGAATAAAAAAATTCATTTAAATTAAAAAACACTATTTACATTTATTGTAAATTCAATTATAGTATAATCAAGATCACTATAACTAAAAACGCCCGGAGGTCCCCAAATGACCAAAGTAATCCCAAAATCGAAAACGATCACCACTTCACCGATAAAAAGATCGTACGAAAATACCTTGAATAACCTGGCGCAATACCTCGAACGAAATAAGAAAAAATAACCAATAAAAAGAGTGCCACCGGAGGCACTCTACTTTGGCGTCTATAAGCTTTTCTTCTCTCTTCCTTCCCTGTTTCCCCCAACTTCTATTCTTCAGCCGTTCCCATCCAATCCAACAAGTAAAAATCTGTTACCAAACGTACGATTTGTCCCTCGGCATCATAACCGATATAGCTCGCGTAGCTGCCGTCTCCCCATCCTGTTGAAAACATGGCAACATTACAGCCTTCCCCTATATCGATCAGACCCCAACTACGCGTGTGTTTATACGTTTGGTCCATTTTCTTCGTCAACGTCTCATAAAACATCTCGTCCTTCTCCATTTCTCGTTCCAAGAGTGCGCAAGCTTCTACATCCATGAACGAGCCTGTCCCCGCATCCACACCGTAGCCAAAAAATTCACCTTCACCAAGCTGTGACACATCTGACTCCGGCCAAACAGCCATTTTCCAAGATACGACAGGTTTCTCTGAGAAGACAATCCGCGCTAATGCTACCCGTTCATCTGGCTCCAGAGAGTCATCCGTTTGCTCTTCTTTTGACAGGGATTGAACTTGCGCGATAGCGAGCTGTACGGAGAAGCTTCCCTTTGGGAAAACTTCCACAAACGGTTCCGTCTCAAACATGACAAACGGATCATTCGCCACGATTTTTCCTGTATTCACCTGAAGCTTGCCTATATCTTGGCGGAACAACCGATATAAATAGCCATCCTGCTCTATCGTATACCCTTCGTCAAATGCCGTTTCAAAAAAGGCAGGGCAATTATGTTTCATGATTCCATCCCCTTTTTCTATCCTCTACATAAAATCCCACTGACGATAGTTTGCCAGTGGGATGTCGTCTGCATGCTAATTTACTTGATCAGAGCTGCGTCCAGCGCCACTTCAATCATTTCATTGAAAGTCGTTTGGCGCTCATCAGCGGAAGTTTCTTCACCGGTTAGAATGTGATCACTCACAGTGAGGATAGACAATGCGTTGCGCTTGTATTTTGCAGCCAATGTGTACAGCGCGGAAGATTCCATTTCAATGCCAAGCACTTGATAGGATGCCAATTTTTTGTACAAATCCAAGCTTTCGCGATAGAAGCTGTCGCTCGTAAAGATATTCCCTACTTTGACAGGCAGATTGCGCTCAGTCGCTACTTGATATGCTTTGTGCAGCAAATCAAAGTTAGCAGTAGGAGCAAAATCAATCTGGTTGAACAGGAGACGATTCGTTTGGGATTCGGAGGATGCGCTCATCGCGATAATCACGTCACGAACTTTGATGTCTTCCTGGATCGCGCCGCAAGTGCCTACGCGGATCAGGTTTTGAACACCATAAGATTCCATGAGCTCATTGACGTAGATCGAGATAGAAGGAACTCCCATGCCCGTTCCTTGTACAGAAACTCGCTTACCTTTGTATGTACCTGTGAAGCCGAGCATGCCACGCACATTGTTGTAGCACTCTGCTCCTTCGAGGAAAGTTTCAGCAATGTATTTGGCCCGTAGCGGATCGCCCGGCAGTAGGATGGTTTCAGCAATTTGACCTTGCTTTGCTCCAATATGAATACTCATAATCTGTTTGCCCCTTTATCAAGAAAAAATGATCTACTTGCCTATCGTACTACAAAAACCGAACAATGCAAAGTCAAGAGATCAAATGATTCCAGCGGCTATGATTGCACGTTTGCGCGAGACTTTTGAAAATAACGAATAAGCGATACCAGCAGATGGCATCGCCTCGTCAACGGTTTCATTCATTTAAGGGACATCACGTAATCCATTGCTTCCAGATGATCTCCCAGGATCGTCTGGTTAACGCTTGGTTTATTCTTTCTTTGTGTCGCTCTTTTTCTCGTAAGCTTTGCTGATGCAATGGAATGAGATGGCACGACTCGCAATTGATTGTGTAGAGCAATGGCGTGCGCAACGGCTGGTACGACCAAATGTTGAACGCCGATGATAGAGGCAGCTTGTCGCGTCATGGCAAAAGGTAAATCGTACATCGAGGAAGTTCCGAGTTCATATCGTGAAACCAAGGTATTGAGAAATGTCTTCGCTAGCAAAACGGTATCCGGTTCCATAGATGGTTGTCGAAGTGGCGTCATGCACTTTCTCAAGGCGATGTCTGCTCCGCGGTAACACGTTCTAACAAAGGACTGCATGTCATTTGCTGCTACCACGTGATCTGCATCGAGAAACAACCACACATCTCCTGTGGCCTCCTTGGCACCAATTACTCTCCATACATCTTCCCCTAAAGGAAACGGGTACACAAACGCTGTGAGTGGACAAGAGGAATTCGTAAGTATCTTTTTCACCGATTGATCCGGGCAGCCATCCACAACGAGTACGATTTCCATGGGCCTGAGCTTCTGAATTTGTTTGAGTACTTTTTTGATCGTCCGCTCGTGGTGAACAGAGAGGATGACACTTAATCGATTTAAATTCTGGCATTTTTCTTGGCCATTAATGTGTTCTTCTCTGCGATTTTTTGTGGGATCTCGCATATTTCGCTTTGCGTTTGCCACCCCATCCACCGCCCTCCTTTACACGCGATTCCAGATGAAAGACCGAGCGCAAATGTAGAACACCTGGTGAATGCACCAAGTCGCGGTGTCGTTGTCCATCTTGATCTGCGTGTCGCAGCTTCGTTCCACCCGTTAGTAACAGGATTGCCTTCGCATGCTCCCGATAAATCGTACGGATGTCTTTTTTCACGATATCACGAGTGGCTGTTGGTTGTTTTTCCGAGGCAAACGGGGCAATTGTTGTTATTTTGAGCCCCAAGACTGACGCTTGAACCAAGGCAACTGCCGGATTGCATAAAGTCCTGGAACCAATTGCCTCCAGAGCATTTCGGCTCAAGGCAAATGGAATATTTTCAAAGGAAGCGGAGCCCATTCTTTTTTGACCAAGAAGATGGTTCAACAAGCAATAGGCACTTCTTGGTGAACGTTTACCTCTTCTGGATACCGAGCGGTCCGAGCATGTCGTGATAATGACATCCGATCCCTTTTTGACCAATGTGACATATTTTTTCAAGTATAAAAGAGGCATCGCGAGGCGTTCGTCGATAAAGAGGACAACGTCTCCTCTCGCGTGAGCAGACCCGATCGCTCTTGCCTCATGGCTGTCTACATCCAAACCGATTGAAATGACTTGTGCCCCCCATACATTGGACATCATAGCTTCTTGGGAGCTCACTCCGTTGCATACGACGATTACTTCCGTGTGTGGATTTATTCTTTTGACAACAGAGAGCAGTTTTTTCATATTCCTGGCGTTGTCACTTATTGGGATGATGACGGACACGGCAGGGTGATCATAGATTCGGTTGTCCATCTCGCTCCCCCTCACCAGATAATAAATGATTACTCTAATGTACGCTCGTTTTCCACGATTGGACACGGCATCTATCCCTCACAACTCAACAAGAGATGACCTGCTTGGAACACTCGCTTTCACCTTCGTTTCGCAAAAAAACAGGACGCGCATATTGCCACGTCCTGTTGTGATTCTCATTTTCGTATTAATAGAACCGCCGTTGAAGACTGCGCTCACGAATTCGTTTATTCCTCTGTGCACGGGAAAACGTATACACGATTAAGAAAAGGTTCATTCCTAACCAGACGATTAATACGCTATAGCGAGCCATTGGATGCGTGTTGTCGCTTTCTAAATCCCCAAACACAGTAGCAGCAGGAGCAGGCGGATCATGACGAAGCAACGGATAAGAGACGGCCAGGTTGCCAGCCCGGACAGATAGGTTCCCATCTGCTTTTAGCTCTACCAAAGGCTCCACACCTTTGGGAACCGTCGCATACAAGTCCTCCTTGGCTGAAAAAGTCACAACCGAGTTGTTACCAGGAACAGCTACTTCTGAAAAAGAATCCCCTTTTTTGGCGATTGGTTTGGTCTCAAATCCTTGAAAGCCAAAGTCCAGTAGCTTTTTCACATCTTTGTATGCATTTGCACTTGTAGAGGCCTTCATCGTGACAGCAATGAGCTCCATTTCTCCACGCTTGGCGGAGCCTACCAGCGTATGCATCGCCTGATCAGTAAAACCGTTCTTGATTCCCGTCGCACCTTCGTAATCACGCAGCAGCTTGTTGTGATTCACCAATACCGTTTCCCACGTTTGTCCATGCCAAGGCAGCCGCTTCGTACCGACAATTTCCCTGAAAACAGGGTTTTTCATCGCGTACTGCGAAATTTTGGCCATGTCAGCAACAGTCGTGTAATGATTCGGATCATGCAGTCCGTGTGGATTGGTAAAATTCGTTTCAGTGACACCTACTTTTTCTTTCAAATAGGCGTTCAAATCCACTGCAAAACGCTCTGTCGTCTGGCTCATATGCTCAGCAATCGCAGTACCAGCGTCGTTACCTGAATTCATGAGCAGACCGTACAACAAATTGCGTAGGGAAATCTGTTCTCCCTCTTCCAAATAGACACGTGTTCCTTCTTCACGGCGTGCTTTTTTTGAGACAGTGACAGTGTCATCCAGATTCCCTTTTTCTATCGCGTAAATACCTGTTGCGATTTTTGTAATACTAGCAGGGTACAACTTCTCATGAGGGTTCTTTTCAAACAAGACTTGTCCCGTTGTAGCATCAATCAGAATGGCCGATTGTCCAATGAGAGTGCTAGGCTCCAGGCTTGATGACTCCTCGGCAAAAGCGGAAAGCATGCCAAGGTTGAACAAAACCATCACCACAACGAGTAGGTTCGTTAGCAAAAAGCGCATGTTAGTCAATATCCTTTCCTACTTTGTCGCGTTCTTTCAGGTTACATTTGGTCTGTAGACAACAAAAGACGTTATTTCAACCGGATCCCCAACAAATCGTGAATCATTTTAAACTTAGGATTGTCCGCAAAAGCCTCTTCGAAGCCACTGACATGTTCTCTGTACAAGGCTGCAGCAGAATCCAAATCTTGCTTGACGTACAGGGAAAATATTTCTTCCAATTTTTCTTCCAGTGTCGTATCAACTTCTGCTGGTGTGAGAATTTCTTGACGCAAATTGTTCATCAACACGTCGAGCTGATGTGTAATCACGGACGCTTCATGAAGCTGCTCCAACACATCTGTCGGAATGTTGCCCGCATACTTGTAGCGCAGTTCGTGTTCATTCGTCGCCCAGAAGTTCATTCCCAATGTACGGATTTGGATCTCACAAAAGAGTGTTTTCTTTTCGCTGCCGTGGTAGACCGTATAAGAAACAATCATGTGAATACTTCTGTAGCCGGAATCCTTTGGAGCTGCGATGTAGTCTTTGACATCGTGAATGACGATATCCTCCCGCTCCTGCAACAACTGCAGCACCTCGCGCACGTCGTCTACATAGCGGCATACGACTCGAAGGCCCGCGATATCCTGGACTTCCTTGGCGACGTCACTTTGCCAATGATCTCCCAAAAAGTCGATTCCTTTTTCGTTCGCCTTTTTTACTAAACTGTCGACTTTTTTCACTCGTCCGACAACAAATTCAATAGGAGAATAACGGCCGCTTTTTTGAAAGCCGTATTTAATTCCTTTTAATTTTAACTTTAGCTCTTCAACTGCCTGTTCATACGGCGCCAAGAAATGAACCATGTTGTTGAGCACTTTGCTTGGCACATTTGTGACTCTCATGAAGACACCTCCAATTACTTCCAGAGGAAAGGTGATGCATCAAAAAACGGCTGCGGATTTACATAAGTATTACCCACTAACATGCCGTAATGAAGGTGAGGACCTGTAGAAAAACCGGTGCTACCCATTTGTCCAATCACCTGTCCCTGTTTCACTTCTTGCCCTGTCTTGACATCTAGCTTGGACAAGTGAGCATATATGGAAAAAATATTTAACCCGTGATCGATGATGATGGTATTGCCTGTTAAGTATAAAGAGTCGGCCAGAACCACTTTCCCATGGTTGCTCGCCCAAATTGGCGTTCCTGTTTTGTTTGCGATGTCAATCGCCGAATGCCTGTTGGCTGCTACACCATTTACTACGCGTTGATAGCCGAATGGAGTCGTTAATTTTCCGACTGCTGGCTGTTTAAACGGCTCCGAGAAATACGGAATCGCTCTCGAGTTGGACCTGGCTGCATTGATCTTTTTTTGATCTGCATTGATTCGATTCGTATCCTGTCGCATTTTGTTGAGTTGTTTACTTACCGTTAGCTTGTCTACTTCAAATTTTTTCGGTGCGATTGTCACAGATACGGAAAGTTTTTTGTCAGCAGATGTAACTTTATAGGTGCCTTCTTTCGTGTTAAAAGGAATCGGGATAAAACGGGCATATTCATCCTGTGTCTTTTGCAAACGATAGTTCTGAGAGAATACCGTTACGGTTTGTGGCTCTTTACTGCGTACAAAAATAACGTCCCCAGGATATGTTTTGGCTGGTGTTACGCTGATCGCTGGTTGTTGTTTCGTTGTTTGGGCGTAAACCCCTTCTGCTGTCTGGCTGAATATGCTTGTCCCAGAGACGAGCGTCAATGCTGTGACCAACATGAGACTAACCATTGATTTGAACATAGACATGCTCCCTCCCATTTTCTAGTATAACAAAACACACCCCGAAATGAAAAAGAAAAAGAAGGCTAATGAGCTAGCCTTCTCCAATCATACCAAATGTAATCTTATTGTTTCTTCGAATAATCCGACATCATTTCCATGATGGATTGCACGCCTGTCAGCATTTCGCTTGCACGTTTGGTTTTTTGCGAGATGCCATCAAAATCAAGCATCCCTTTTTTTCGATCGTTCCATCTTTTAAACAATTCTTCCGCCATATCGGGGTTGCTTTTGACCGCTCTAATCCGCATGGAATCTTCGAGAACCCACGCTTCAAATTCGGGATGCTTTTTTAAAAGCTGCTTTACTTCTTTTTTCTTCATAGCCGGACGTCGCTCCTTTCCACTGGACAAACGAGGATAGTTAACTGTTCGTTACACCATATGACTAGTCCGCGATTGTGCTTGTGTGTTTGCACCACACAGGAAAGAAAAGGGCTTTTCATGGTAAACATAGAAAGGCCCCTAAAAAGGGACCTCTCTTCATCCAGCTATTTACTTGTCAGTTCGTTAGAATTGACGGCCTGCCATTTGTTGCTCAGCAAAGCTCACCAGACGCTTGGTAATTTCGCCACCAACAGAACCGTTTTGGCGAGAAGTAGTGTCTGGTCCGAGATTTACACCGAATTCAGATGCAATCTCATACTTCAGTTGATCCAAAGCTTGGTTCGCTTGAGGAACTACCAGATTGTTGGTGCCACCTTGGTTGTTAGCCATGATTGATTCCTCCCGACGCGTTTTTTCTCCCGGGACGGGTTTGAACCGTCAGCGTTTTGCTTCTCGCCTTGAGACCGGAAGTTGATTTCAAGAGGTGGTTGTTGACCTCTTGTGGTACTATCATCCCACCGTAATAAAAGTACATGCACGTTTCCTTACGATATTTCAGTTGTAAAATCTGACAAGGTTGTCCCGCTCCTTTATGCTATAATGGTGCGTATAGTTTGGTAGTGAGAGGGGCAAGGTTTTGTGAGTGATTCAGGAAAAGTACTGCTCATCGATGGCATGAGCTTTTTATTTCGCGCCTTTTATGGTTCTGCTTGGGGTGGAGCCTATCGCCAGACTTCAACAGGTGTGTACACAAATGCGGTTTATGGATTTACCAAAATGATGCTTGATTATGTAGAGTTAACACGGCCTACTCATCTTGTGGTGGGTTGGGATGTCGCTTCACGCGAGTCTTTGGTGCGCAGTCAATGGTATGACGGCTATAAATCCAATCGTCAAGCGGCACCGGATGAGCTCATTCCACAATTCGATTTGGTGAAAGAAGTAACGGATGCGTTCTCGGTTCCGAACATAGGTTGCCCAGGCTTTGAAGGCGATGATGTATTGGGTACGCTCTCCACACGTCTTTCCGAAGAAGGACACGAGGTTATCATTGCGACAGGTGATTACGATAGCTTGCAGCTCGTATCTGAGCGAGTTAGTGTAAAAATCCTGAAAAATGGTGGCAAACACGAACATTATAATCCAGCGAGCCTTTTGGCATTGCGTGGAATTTCAGCTGAACAAGTCGTTGACGTCAAAGCTTTAATGGGAGATGCATCTGACTGTATTCCAGGCTGTCCAGGAATTGGCGAGAAAACAGCGACAAAACTGATTACCGAACATGGTGATCTGGACAACCTATATGTAAATCTGGCAAGCTGTACGCCTAAAATGCGTAGCAAGCTGGAAGAGAATCGCGATCAGGTGTACTTGAGCAGAAAGCTGGCTACGATTATCCGGGATGTTCCGGTGGAGTATGCGCTAGAGGATGCCGTGTGGGAATACGATCGTCAAGTGGTTCAGAGCAAATTCGATGAGCTTGAATTCGGTCGTACGATGGCAGCAAGAGTCGGCTAATTGGGTCATGATCATCGGCTGAGAAAAAGCGGTCTATCCACTTTTTTTCAGCCGATTACTTTATGCACTGCATAATCGCTCCGTCAGTGAAACCCACACGATTCGGCGATCGGTTCTGTCTCGGAATCTTCGTACCAAATTTTCCTCCTCCAGCCTACTAATTAAGCCTGAAGTTGTGCTGTTTGACAAATCAACAGCCTTACTGATGTCCCCCATTGTTTTTGGCCCGTTTCCAAGAAATTCGAGAATCAATATTTGCTGCCAATTGAGTTCATTTGTCTCTAGCTCTTTTTGTGCAATATTTGAAAACAAGACATTGGCTCCCCGTATGAGCTTGGCCAGCTTGATCAGTTCCTTCATGGTGTCCTCCTTTTACCATTTTCCTTTTGCTAGCTACGCTCAGCATAGGCGAAACTATTAAAGAAAAAAGTGGGTAAGAGTTAAATTTTTTCTTAAGCTTCATAAAGAAAATCCCGTCCCACATGAGGAGACGAGATTTGGAAGTGATGTCGAATCACTTATTTGGCTGTTTGAAATACATCCAGGAGCAGTCCCGTGTTCTCTTCCCTATCCGCTTCCCAGCTCGTCGCAAATTTGACACGGTGAGAAACGCCCAGCAAATCATACGCTTGTACGAGATGCTGCCTCGCAGAACCCACAATCAAACTGTGCAAGCGAACTTGTTTATGCTGGCCCAAAGAGATGAGTTTTTCTTGGACATAAGGAGAAATGCCCCCTATTCCATCCGTTACCATGACAAAATCTGCTCCACGCCACGCTTGTTCCTTTTCAACCAGCTCGATGGCTCGTTTCATCGGGGCGTCAAAGTGAGTCCCACCGCCAAACACCATTTGCGCCAGACCGTAAAAGGCAGGCCAATCTGGCTTCTTGTGATAGAGCGGTTGCTCTCTAATCTCGCCTTTTGCCCCGAACAACAGGAGGATAAAATCACGTTTTTCCAGCATTGAGAGTGCGGCAAACGTCATGATGAAAATTTGTGCAAGCCGCAGCTTACTTCCGCGCATCGAATGGGATGTGTCCAGCATGCAGATCACCGGACCTTTTGGCGGTTCTTCTACCCATCCCGAGGTATCGTAGGTCATGAGCTTTTGTTCCAGCCATTTGAGCATGAAGTAGCTCTCGAAGTCCGGATCAGCGAGAAGCACAGCTTCACCAGGCAGCATGTGTGCAATATCGCCCGATTGCCGCAAATCATAGTATTCCTCAGGAAAATGTCTGGAGCGAATTTCCTTGCGCTTCACACGAAAGCGATGGACTTGTCTGCCTACCTCGTTCAGAAAAGCGACCAGATCAGGATGTCGCTTCAATTTCTCAATCCATTTCAAATACTGCTCAAAGCTTTGCCTGCGCAGCTTGCCAAGCTCATGCCCCCAGCTTCGGTTGGCAAAACGCTGACTGGCTGTAAACACCTCTTCAACAAAAAGCGTATCGAGTTCTTCAGCGGAAAGCGTCGCCTTTAATGATTGCTCCAGCCATTGTCCCAGCTCTTTTTCAAAAGCGGCGATCGCTTCCTTCTCTTGCTTTTGGAGTCGATCCAGTTGCTTTTCGCGTTGGGCGAGCTCATCCTCCAATTTTTTCACCTTTTGCAGAAGCTTGGTTCGTTTCGTGAACTGGACTTTCATTTCTTCTTGCAGCTCAGTAATACGATTTTGCAAAGACAATACCTCTGCCCGCACTAACGGCTTGGTGTCCATGGCCTCTTGCTTGTCTTCCACGACCCGCTTCCCCTGTTGAAGCGTATAACCAACTAACTCGAGCTTGGCCTTTTGTTTTTCTGTCAGTAGCTCGGAAAGCTGTGCTTGTTGACTTCCTTCCTGGCCTTGCTGGTCTTTCAAGCCAGATAAGAGCGGAGAAAGCCGTTGATCCTTCTCCCGCTGCTTCACTTCCTCAGAAAACGTCTCTGTCAGCCACAGCAAGGCCTTGATTGCGGTTTTGAACGACGCGCTTTCCTGCCCGACTGTACGAGGATGAATCATGCGTGTAAAATACTGCTTCATGAGCGTACGAATCATCCAATGATGAAAAGGAGTAGATTCTTGCGTCAGATCGATCTCCGGCTTTTCCAAATAAAAGACGAGGAAAAAATCAGCCAATAGCTCCAAATCAAACCATGCTGCTCGTGCCCGCGCCTCATCAACCCATTCCTGAGCGGTGCGCGAAGAGGCGAGGTACGTTTCCAATACATAGCGATCAACACCGCTAGCGCGAATGATCATACGAACTACCCCCTACAACGTAAAATCATAATCCGCCCCGGGGATTTCCTTGTCAAAAATCGTCCGATACGTGCGCTGTAGCTGCTGCAAAATCCGTTCGCCTTCAATTCGCAGGTACGAATATTTGACCGCGTATTTTTCTACATGCGGAATCAAGCGGTTTTTTTCCAGGACATAGGCATGCAGATCGTGCTCCCGCTTCTCCCACTGAATGAGACGATTACGCAAGTCTCGCGCCGTCTCTTCTACCTCATCGCGACTCTCCTCCAACAACCGGACATTGCGCTCCATCGCTTCCTTGCCCAGCTTTGCACCCACTTCCTTTTTAAACTGGAAGGCATGCAGCTCCGATTCTTTTTCCTTCCATTTATCTGCAATTTGTCCGAAGCGCTGGAGTGGCAATTCGTTCTCCATATCATTCTTCAGCATTTCCGTAAATTGTTGTTCAAACGCTTCTTGCATGACCGTCAAGTCCTCAGGAACATTCCACAGCATATGCGGAGTGAAAACCGTGTCCCAGATTGTCACCTGGTCACGTCCATGCAAGGCAGCAGAAGTACGCCATACATGCGCAATTTTGCTCCAACGACGGTCGGAGAGCACATACTCTTTTGCTTCCAGGTCTTGTTTTAGACGGTATAGAAAATAAATGATGGTTTCTGGAATGACCACTTGCTTCGCTGCCGCTTGAATATCCTTCACGTCATACAGAGAGAACACAACAGGAAGAGGCGTCGTTGGCAATGAAAACATGCGCTCATAACTGGAAGCATGCTTCAAATAGTGAACCTCATAGCGGAACAGGAAACGGTCATAAAGAGCGGTCAATTGATCATCGTCATCGGGAAGTTCATTCGATGCAGCGATTAAGAACTGCAACGGAACCTCCTCTTTTTCTCTGCCATTGAAATAAATTCGTTCATTCAATATAGAAAGCAGCGCATTCAGAATCGCGCTGTTCGCTTTGAAAATTTCGTCCAAAAACGCAAACTGAGCGTTGGGCAAATAGCCTGCTGTTTTTCGTACGTATTGATCCAGCTTCAATTGTTGAAGAGAGACTGGACCGAATATCTCATCGGGAGTCGTAAAACGGGTAAGCAAATACTCGAACCAATGTTCCGATCCGAAAAGCTGAGAAACAGATCGTGCTAGCTGAGACTTGGCTGTTCCCGGCGGACCGATTAACAAAGCATTTTCCCCGCTCATGATGCCAAGCATTAAAAGGCGAATCAATTCACTTCTTTCCAGGAAACGACGTTCCAAAAGCTCAATTGCCTGGTCCATTTTACGTTGGATGGGTGTAGTCGAATTCATCGTAGTTGGCTGCACGACGGACTGGTTAAGGACGTCGATGTGCCGATCCCCCTCTCTTGCTTGGAACCCAAGTATTCGTCATACATTAATAGTGGCATATCATGGACAAAAATGCCAGTTTCCCAGTTGATTCACTCGTCCGCTCTACGGTGTGCGTTCACCCATGGCCTATTTTTCGCATATATTGTCACATCAAGGTACTTTCATCGGAGTAACGAAAAAGGAGGGTGCGACATGGGAATCGAGCTTTTGTGGATACATGGTGTGTATGTCTTGTTCGTGATCGGCATTATTCTCGTAATGGTTTTGCGAAAAGATACAAGTCTGATTAGTATCGTAGGCATAGCGATCCTCGGGTTCGTCGCGACAGGTTCTGTGACAACAGCCGTCGGCGGAATATTCGGTAGCTTCATCTACGCGATTACCGAGCTATTGCCGACCATTTTAGTTATCTGTATCATCGTTGCCATGAGTCACGTTTTGACGGATACGGGCGTAAATGAAACGATGATTCGGCCGATGACCCATTTGGTTCGAAATCCTACATTGGCTTATTGGGTGATCGGGATTGTCATGATGGTCATTTCCTGGTTTTTCTGGCCTTCTCCAGCTGTCGCACTGATCGGTGCTGTCATGTTGCCCGTGGCATTGCGCGCTGGCCTGCCGGCGATGGGTGTCGCCGTTTCGATGAACTTATTTGGACACGGGATTGCACTGTCTGGCGATTATATTATTCAAGGGGCTCCCACTTTAACGGCCAAAGCCGCAGGAATTCCTGTCTCGGACGTGATTTCGGCCAGTGTCCCTCTCGTTATCATTATGGGCGTCGTGACGACTGCAATCGCATTCTGGTATTTGAAAAAGGACATGAAGCTCGGCGTGCTTGCGTCTCCCAAAGAGACAGTCGTACCCGATGATGTTTTTACTTCCGCACGAGTCCCTTTGTCAGATGGCGTGCGTCGTACGTTAGCTGGACTCGTACCGGTATTATTTATCCTCGATGTCGTGGCCATGTTTGCTTTTGATTTACGCGGAGGCGATGCAACGGCGCTTGTGGGCGGAACCGCCTTGCTCATTCTCATTATCGCAACGATGCTCGCGCACAAACAAAGTGGTCTCGAACAAGTAACCACACATCTCATTCAAGGCTTTCAGTTCGGCTTTAAAGTATTTGGTCCGGTCATCCCGATTGCTGCTTTCTTTTATATGGGCGACAGTGGGTTTATCAAGGTGTTTGGGGAGGTCCTGCCGCAGGGTTCACACGGAATCGTGAACGACCTCGGCGTGGCGCTTGCACAGACGATACCCATTAACAAGGAAGTAGCTGCTCTTACTGTATCAGCAGTAGGAGTCATTACAGGGCTGGATGGCTCAGGGTTCTCGGGTATTACACTGGCTGGCTCTTTGGCTCAACTATTCGCAACTGCTTTGGGTGCTGGGGCGGCTACATTAACAGCGCTAGGACAAATTGCCGCCATCTGGGTCGGCGGTGGAACGATCATTCCTTGGGCATTGATTCCTGCTGCGGCGATTTGCGGAGTAGACCCATTTGAGCTGGCGAGACGCAATCTGTATCCCGTGGCGATCGGACTTTTGGTGACGACAATCGTGGCGATGTTTCTTCTGTAAAATGTCGGTATCTATACGAAAAAGCGAATGGTCACGTGCCATTCGCTTTTTTCTAGGTTAGGTTATGAGAGAGACGAGTTTTCTCATTCTGTTTTTCTCCGAGACTCATACACTTGTACTAGCATCTATTTGGATGGGAAAGGAAAAAACCAGTATGAAGTTGTGGGGAAAAAGTATCCAGGTCGCAGCAACGTACATTGGAACAGTCGTAGGCGCCGGGTTTGCGAGCGGTCAAGAAATTCTCGCGTTTTTCACCGCTTACGGTCATGCCGGAACAATCGGCATCCTGCTCGCCACCTCTCTTTTTGTCTGGCTGGGCTACAAGATGATGCTAATCGCTCATCATTTGCGCACACCCTCCTATGAATCCTTTAATCAAAAACTGTTTGGACCGCTGATTGGTCGTGCGATGAATATTTTGGTCTTTCTCACCCTTTTTGGCGTAACGACTGTCATGTTGGCAGGAGCGGGTTCGGTCTTGGAGGAGCAGTTTGATATTCCATATTTGGTCGGGACCACAGCCACCGTTTTGTTCGCTCTGTTGCTTCTGCGTAAAGGGTTGGAGCAACTACTCGTCGTGAATGCGATTGTCGTTCCGTCCATGTTATTGTTCGCTTTGCTCATTTTGCTGGATGGCACCGCAGAATCCCCCATGCCTCTTTCACCCCCATCCGATTATTCCTTCTTATGGAAAACAGTCTTATACGTATCTTTTAATCTGGCTATGGCCCAGTCCGTTCTCATCCCGATCGGCTATGCGATCCGCGAAAAGGTCGTTTTGTTTCGGGCAGCCGTCATTGGCGGAGTCGTGCTTGGATTTATGCTCCTCGTCGTCCATACTGCCATGTTGGCCAACTGGGACGACGTCCGTCTCATGAATATCCCGATACTTTTTGTAACAGACCAATGGAACGAGTGGCTCCAGCTATTCTTTGTTTTCGTGCTCTATTCCGAGATTTTTACTACACTCATTTCCAACGTGTTCGGGATTGGTCAGCAGCTGCGTGAATTATTGGACGTTCCGGAATCGCGTCTTTACTTGTATTTATTCTCTACTTCTTTCGTATTGTGCCTGATTGGGTATAGTCAGTTGCTCATGTTTTTGTATCCGTTGTTTGGGTATTTGGGGTTGTCTACGCTCTGTCGGATTTCGGTTCCCGGGACTATTCCTCGGCATAGATTTTAAACGTGTGCTTGTCATTCGGATAAGATAGTCTGATACTTATCGTTCGGTTTTGAGAGAGTGACACACTCTTGCCAAAAGTATTACCCCCGAGAATTTTTTAACAAAAAGCAAGATACTGCCAATAAACACGAACGAAAACAAAAATCCCTCACATAACGTACGCAAATCTTCCGGCACTGTCACTACTTTGTATCAGACTACTGTTGGATGTGTGCGCAATTCGATTTTATAGAAAGAAAAAAAGAGTGATCGGACCATGTCCTTCACTCTTAGCCTTCATTTATTCCAATCCCGCAGGCTTTTCCCTTCCATCCAACGGATACCAGCGGAGCACATCACGCGGAGGGCTTGCCAACCCTTCCTCCAGCAAGACACACTTCCAAATTTCTTCACCCGGCCCATCGGTTGTATCGCCGTCATTAATAACAGGACCATTCTCGTATACATAGTTCGAAATATTACGCAGGAAACTCGCGACCTCATTCGGATCGTAGGCATCCCCATTAAATACCGCCTCATGATCGATCACATCCAACTGCTGCATGCCGACGGTATCCATCAAGAGCCATCCTTCCGGAAGATTGAACAACCGGACATTGGACCACAGCTCCAGCGGAAGGAGCTGTATTTGCTCATAACGTTGATTCAGCTCTTGCATCAGCTCGGCAGACGCGACGCACTCCCCATTCGGATTAAAAAAGCAAAGGGCTTCTGGCATTTTCAACAGCGACTCAGCAATGGCAGTGACAGTCATCAACTCCGGAAGCGCTTCGTAATCCTCAGGCAGTACTGGAGCCTGATCGTCCGATTCCCCCAACACGAAAGAAGAACGTATACGGATAAACGCTCCGTGCTCAGATGCGGCGTGCCGCCCTTCGGGATATCCCCACGACTGCTGAGCTGCCCGCTCAAGGCTATTCGAAAACGTAAACGGTCCGAAAAAGCCCATCGACCAAGCGCCAAACAGCATCGTATCTTCTGCCGGGTCTCCCATACTATCCGGCCAAGGCTTATCGACGACATCGACCTGAATATATCCGTTTACTTCTGGACGGTACGGAATAAGCAAGCTAGGGCCGCTGAACACCCATTGGTCGAACGTTTCCACGATGTTTGCAATTTCGAATTGATCCTTGAGCTTGTCTGCTATTTTGTGAATCGGAACCGCCGTTGACAGCAGAACGGCAACTCCTTGAGAATACATACCTTTTGGCATCTCGTCATCTTCTTTCCATTGTATTTTTATGAGTCATGGCATACTTTACGTAACTGTAAATCCGATCTCTTGAAGCTCCTTCATCGCCACTTCAAGATCAACTTCCGGATTCAGCACCATAATCATCTCTTTGGTGATAAAAGTATTTGTAAACGTGAAACCAACTACATCAAGTGGGACCTTCACCTCGTAGTAGTCCTCTGCCCACTCTACATAGTCATCTGGACTGTCATATATCATCCCAAGCAAAAAATCTGATCCATCATCTAGCCCTTGCGGATTTTGTACGTATCCTGTTTTCCACTCGTGATCAGTAGATTCTCGCCATAAGCAAAATGTAACGTCCTCCTTGGTTAACGCTTCGTCATCGAGTCGATGAAGTAAAGCGGGAGGGACTTGCTCATAGATGCCAGGCCAAACCTCGTATTCTTCCCTGGCATGCGGACTCATCTCCGATTCATGATCGAACCCTTTTACAATAACGCCTTCGGTGGAGAACAGGATGTAAAGATCGTCTCCCGATCCGTTGTTAATGCTTGCGAATGCTGTGTTTTCATCCCATTGTGGATCGAACTGATATCTGCGCAGCCATTCCTCCTGACACAATACGATATCCAGTGCGCTTAGGACGAGCATGCGCTGTTTTAATACTTCAGGTTGTAGGAAAGGCTTTGGCCAACTTTTCATTTGCATCCACCTTTACGATTTAGATATCTGGTTCATCGCAGCAAATTGCTGCCCCAAACAAATCAAATGATTCTCCCCCTAATCCCAATCCAAAAAACCTTCCACGGCCAACTTTTCCTCCCCGCATTCGGGACAAGTCGGCGAATACCCGTGATCCAGCTCCTTGTCAATCGGTATAGATGGCATTTTCTCTGAACATCGTGGACAATCATAGCTTTGTGTATACGAATCAGTGTCCGACTGTAAGTGCAAATAGTGGGCATTTAGCAGGTATTTGCATTTTTCGCAAGCATATAGACCATGGAAGCAGTTATACTTTGTACGATCGTCCTTCATAAATTCTCGGATTCGCTCCTTGCCAGCTTGATCTTCGAACCATTCTTCGATTTCGCTCAAATAACTATATCTGAACCCAACGCCCACGTATACAATTAGCTTGTATGAGCAACATTCACAATGCAACTTATAAGCTACCCCCATGATTTCCCCTCCCCAAATGAGGAACTTCTCTTCACTATGTGAGTAGTAAATCTAGCAGACTAAAGCCAATATTGACCAACACAACCACTACTACGCCGCGAACACTAACGCCACCAAGCTTTCTTGTCTCTTCTAAATCAAGCAAGGCATTTTTACTGTGCGCTTTTTTTATTTTCCGAACAGCCGAAACATAGTATAAAAAATTGCAAATCAGTCCAAACAGCACGCGTTGAAATAATGCAAAGAGTACGTACACTTCATTAAGGGTAGCATCATCGAGTGCCATTGCACCCAAGGCAAAACCCACAAAGAGGTTCACCAAATAAATAACGGTCGCCCATCCATACATCTTCCGATAGGCAAACCATGCTACGCCAAAAAGTGCTGCTCCCCAATTCCATGAGAGTCCTTTTGTCCGCCAAGCCTCCAAATAGTACTTATGATGGTGGACATAGGCGGACAAGAAATTCAGTGTAAGATGAGTGTCCAAGCTTTCTCCCCCAAAATTATTTATCTTTATCTCGATCCTCTTGTAATTGACTTATCCATTTTTCTATTTGTTCCTCATCGAAAATGATGATTTGGATTCCGTTCTGAGGTATGTCCACCCAACATTCTCCGATCTCAATTGCTGTATCGATTGTCTCCTCGTCTGTTTTCGCAAATAAATCTTCTTCATCTGAGCGCCATCTAGACCAAAACAGCCAACACCATTTTGCCATTTCTTCATGGGAAAATTTACTTGTTCTTGATTTTTCAAGTAGTCGAAGAAGACTCTCTTTGTTGTGAGGAAAATCCTCCAGGTTGATCATGAGCACGACAGCCACTTCCATTTCAAATTTGAATCCAAGCCGCAACGCCCACTCATTATACCAAAAATAACCAAGCCATTCGACTTCAACCCAATTGTTGATGGGATCGTGATATGCATTTGCCATCTACGCAAAAAGACACTAGTTGGACGAGCCTAGTGTCTTTTTATGTCTACCTTCTAAATACTGATACCAAATCTCACTTGACCTTCACATTAGCGTGAACGTTTAGACTACATTCAGAAAGATAACTCATTCACTCAAGGAGGAACAAAAATGAAAAACTATACAGGGAAAAAAGCTGTCGTAACTGGAGGTACACATGGTATGGGCTTGGCCGTGGCAAAAGCATTGCTGGCAGGCGGCGCCGAGGTTATCGTCTCTGGTCGCAATCCGAAAAATGCGGAAGAAGCAAAACGTGAGCTGGGCGAACGGGCACATGTTGTGGTGTCTGATGTATCGAACATGAAGGATGTGCAGGCATTCGGAGATTATGTTGAAAAGCATTTTGGCAAGATCGATTTTCTCCATGTGAATGCAGGCACTTCCATTCTGGAACCGTTTTTGGAAGTCACTGAGGAGACCTACGATCGGATTTTTGAGATAAATACGAAAGGGGCATTTTTCACCGTTCAGCGATTGGCGCCGCTTATTCATGAAGGGGGTTCGATCGTATTTACATCTTCCGTAGCAGATGAAGGCGGCTACCCCGGCATGAGCGTATACAGTGCATCCAAAGCGGCATTGCGTTCCTTGGCCTCCGGGTTTGCAGTGGAGCTGCTAGACAAGGGTATTCGCGTCAATGTCGTGAGTCCCGGTTTCATTGATACGCCTTCCATGGGAGTTGCCGGTTTCACGGATGCAGAACGCGCTACCTTCCAAGAGCTTGGCGATAAGGTTACACCAATGAAACGTCATGGTTCATCAGAAGAAGTGGCGAAAGCGGTGCTTTTCCTCGCCTTTGACGCTACCTTTACGACTGGTGCGCGGCTAACTGTGGATGGTGGCATCGGTCAAAACTTGCATTCATTGTAAAAAGACGGCCCCGGAGCAGCTGATCGCTTCGGGGCCGTGACTGTGAACTAGCTCGTAACCTTTTTTCCACGTGTAATTAATATTTGCCTCTCCAGCGTTTTCTTCCACTCCTGAAGTGCCTCAATCTGTTCGTTCACCCTGCTGAGCTTTTGTTCGTAAGTCGCCAGCATTTCCTCGCAATATTCGTAATCGTCGGGAGATGCCACTTCCCCTCTGAACAACGTTCTGATTTCATCCGCTGTTAACCCCAGCTTCAAGTACAGTTGAATCATCTTGACACGCTTGACTGCCGATTCATTGAAATGACGGTAATCATTTTCCAGTCGTTCTGCCTGTAGCAAGCCCTTTTCTTCATAATGGCGGATCGACCGGGTACTGACATTGGTTAATTGGGATAATTCGCTTATTTTCACGCAGCAAAGGACCTCCCTGTATGAGAATGCTATCCCAATTATATGCCAGAATGTCAGGGTATCCATATCGTTTTTGATTACGAATCTATGATTGTATTTTCGTTGATTTTTGACCTGCTTTTGACGAAAAGCAATGTCGCCCCCATCAGCATCACAATTAATGCTACTACAGCAAAAGGCAGATATTTATTCAGCTGGTAAAGACTTGTGCTGAGAATCGGTGCGATTACAGCGGAAATTCCTTGGACCGATGCCACAAGTCCCGCAACGCCTCCTTGCTGTTCACGCGAAACGGCAAGGGAAGCCCCTGCCATAAATCCTGGCATCGTGAGCCCAGCTCCGACACCAAACAAGAAAAATGCCACGTAATAGACGATCACATTGATGAAGAAAAGAAAGAGAGACAAGCTGATTATTAAAAGCACCGCCCCAAAAAGAATGAGCGATCTAGGTTGCCATTTTGGATTTTTCATTTGCAGTCCTTGTGTGACGATCATCGCTACGCCAGAAATCATAAGGCCTACTGATAACATTCTGGCGGTTTCCTTTGTTGTCAAAGACAGCTGATCCTGAAAATAAAACCCTCCAACGACTTGTAAGGTGATAATGCTGAGCATCGTTGCCAAACCGGCAAACAAATATAGGAGGAGACCTTTTTGAAAAGGATTCACCTTGGGAGGTTTTTCGTGAATAATGGGTTTTTGAGCCGGAATCAAGAAGCATACAATGGCTAATGCGACTAGCGGCAACAGTGCACCAATGTATAACGGCCAAATCAGACCGATCAGCGCAAAGGCTGCAGCAATCGCTGGACCAAGAACGAGACCCATCCCATTGGCTGCACCGATTAAGGCCATTCCTGCCGCTCTACCATTTTCGCTCGTTACATCCGCTATATACGCCTGCGCGGCAGATGGAACTGCCGGGATAAACATACCGATCAATCCGCGTGCCACAATGAGCAATACAACGAGAAGCCAGCCACTTATTATTTGCGATAATCCTGCATACATGGTCGCTGTGAACAGGACATAACTCACAAACATGCCAAGGAAACCAATGACAATAACCGCTTTCCTTCCTTTCAGATCGCTTAACCGCCCCCAGACAGGTGCCATCACAGCCATTGCAATAGAACCGAGTGAAATAATGATGCCAGAGTGAATTTCACTGAGTCCTAATTCACGGATAAGCGGCGGCATTACGGGGGCAATAATCATCAACCCCACCATCGCGACAAATACACTCAAAAATATACTGAAACGGATTCGAAACATCGCACATCCTTCTCCTTCCAAAGCGCACGCTTTTTATAAAAATCGTAAAAGAAATGCGTGAACGCTACTACCTAAGAACGGAGAGTTTATGCCCCGAAACGGATTTTGTTTGTCGCTCCACTTGATCAATTAAGCAAATGAATAATAAATCGAGTGCCTTGATAGGAGAGGATTATAGGTGAACTCCAGAACTTTTTACATGATAAATAATATTTGATCGTTCTATAGAGTCAATATCAATAGGAGGTAGTAAAATACTATCACCTAGAAGGGTTAACGAAGGTGTTTTTGCGTTAGCTGAATTGGTAGCATTTACATTCAGTGTACTTCCCCCGACATAAGGTCCATCAACTATTTCATCCATTAATTGGCTGTCTGTAAGGATAACTTTATCAGAAGTGACATTTCCTGTTGATTCAATATTTACATTTCCACTTGACACAGAAATAGATTCACTTACATCTAAAATTTCATCAATTAATTCACCATCTGTTATGAGAACCTCGCTAAGTTGAGACCCCTTTTTGTCGAAATTTCCTGTATCATTTATAGAAATATTAACGCTACTTCGTATACCATTAGCTGCATCTACTATCTCATCAACTAATTCACCACCAATAATTTCAAGTTTATTTCCAGAAACTTTAGCTGATGAGGTCATGGTAAGATCCATAACTGTATTGGTAAAATCATCCTCAATATCCACAGCTTCATCAATAAGTTCACCTTCGATAATTTTTAATTCTTCACAATCTATATTACTAGTATTGTTCAGATTTATTTTTATTGTAGAAGCATTAGAAATTTCACTATCGATTACCTCGTCAACTAATTCACCTTCTTCAATAAACAACTGTTTTCCATAAAAATTTGAAGAATCATTAAAATCTATTTGAATATTTGAAGTATAATATCCCTCACCATCTAAGGTTTCATCAATTAACTCACCTTCATAAACAGATAATATGGGACTAGTAACATTTGAAGTCCTTAATAAATTAACACGTATAGTTGAAGTGTAAATATTCTCCATATCAAGTATTTCATCAATAAGTTCACCATCTTTTACTTCTACCTTAGTCAGTACATTAACGTTTCCAGTATCAACAAATTTCACTTCAATTTCACTAGATTTAATGTCTTCAGAGTCAATTAATTCATCGATTAATTCACCATCCATAATGGTAATTGATTTTGATGATACGTTACTGGATTTTTCAATATTAAGATTTATTTTGCTATTTGCAATTACTCTACCATCTATAATTTCATTAATTAATTGCCCTTTATAGATTCTAACTATTCCCTCATTTGCACCTGATTTTGATTCGATGTTAGCGCTATTCGTAATATTCACATTAATCTCTTCAGAGTTAATAGTTGTGGAACCTGAATCAGAAAGTACGTTTATAACACTTTCAATCAAACTTCCACCCCCGATATGTAATGTAGAGTCTTTATTAGCTAAAGTAACATTTGCTGAATTATTGATATTTACGTTTACACTACTTTTAGAAACAATCGTCCCAATTATTAAATCTTTAATCAAAGCTGGCTCTATAGAAGATGTATCTTCAATAATATTATCATTTTCATCGTAGTTTTTTTCTCCTACAATAAGAGTATTTAAAAGTTCTACATTGGCGCTATTATCAATATTTATAGTAACTGAGGCGCCTTCCCCTATATTTCTAATTAAACTAGGGATAAGTGAACTTGAGTCTGTATCAAAATGAAAATTATCAAATGTTGAATTTTTATAGTTTGAAATAGAAATTACAATGTTTGAATTTGGTTCTATATCAATTGGTGATGGTGAATTAAATGGAGTTTTATCACCACCATCTTTTTGTATATAAATGCCCTCATACATATTAATCATTGAACTAAGTCTAAGGGAGGGGGAAGGGATAAGTAGTTCTTTATCATAGGTTATGTTTCCAGATCCAGTTTCTTTAAGAATTAAGTCCCCAACTCTTTCTACATTTATATCGCCGGATCCATCATCAATAATGACTTTTTGTTTAACATTATTAACAGTTATATTACCAGCATCATTTGTAATATCAACATTACCATGGACTCTGCTAACATGAACATCACCGGATCTATCTACTATTTTTATGGAACTATTAATATTTCTTAAGTCAATACTACCAGAGCCATCCTCTATTTCTAATGTTTGATTTGAGCTTGGAGCATCCAAAAGATTACTATTATTGACTTTTATATTCCCTGATTTGTCTTTTATTGAAAAATTACTTGTATTTTCAACATAAATGTCTTCTTCATTATCAGTAATAGATATTTCTCCAGAAAGATCATATAATTCAAGGATGCTTTTTTTATCGATAATTTCGATAGTTAAGCTAGGCGGCAAAGTAATTAATAGATCTATTATTTCTCTTTTTTCAACCTTTCGATTTATTGATAAATATGCTATATCCTTATCCTGAGTTAAGTTAAAGTCTATATTATCCAGATTATTTATAGTTGTTAAATTAGCATCTATAGAACTAGCATTAGGAGTGCCTCGAATCGTAAGTTTGTTGATGGAAGAATGAATAACCAATTTTGTTATATTGTTTTGAGATATAGGCAATTGTTTGGCATAGGTAAGATCTGGAGTTATAAAGATAGAAGTAAAAAATAAGATAATAAGAAGAAAAAATGAGAGTTTTTTCATAAAGTCCCTCCTGGAAACATTTGGTTTTTGTGTAATTATATAATTAAATTTACAAGGTTAAAGGTCATAAAATTACTGGTAGTTCTCTCCATTTCATGGAGCGACCACAGTTTTTCAGTATGAGCTTCGAGTTTTGCTTGTCCGTCTTATGCTACTTCCTACTGAGCGACATCCAGCACGAAGTTCAGAAAAAAAGATGGCCTTCACCTAACTTACTTTTACAAGGTGTAGGGCTATCTTTTTTATGTTTTGAACCGTTGCTGTCATTAATGCATATTACTTTTTCTTCCGCATTCCTATTACAGCGTATCCGCATCCTTGAAAATTTGCCGTTCATGTTCTTTCTTTACCGCATTCACTTTTGCCATATCGACTACTTTCCCATCCATCGTCACCGCTGGCAATGCTTCAATCCCATACGCCTTCGTTTTCTCTTCAAATTCGCCTTCGACACTCTGTTCCAGCTTGTTAAGCACGACGACCTCGCATTTGGAACAGCATAACGCTTTGACCTTTTCCACAAAGGCAGGACTGGAATGACTACCATCTACAAATATCTCGATTTTTGCTCCCATGTCTACTCCTCTCCTTTCGCACATTTTTGCATGATTGGGCATTGCTCCTTTGAGTGGGACCACATCGATGGAGGACGATTCGTGACTTCCTCTAATAATGTTTTGAAATGTTGTAGCTGGCTTATTTTTTTGTTGATTTCTTCTACTTTTGCAAGGGCCATCTGGTGCATTTCCTGGGTCGGCAGCACTTCGTCATTTTTGTACAGACTCAAGAGGTTTTTGATCTCTTCTAAGGTAAAGCCAATTTCCTGTGCACGTTTAATAAATAGAATGTCCGTAACGGTCTGGTGAGGGAACATGCGGTAGCCGGATTTATTGCGGGGAGCTGCGGCGATAAGTCCCCTTTTTTCGTAGTATCTGACTGTTTCCATATGCACATTGGCTTCACTCGCCACTTGGCTTCTGGTCAACCCATCCATATTTTCCTCCTCAATCGTTATGATAAAGGCTGTAGTTAGGTACAGAGTCAATCAGAAAAACGGTTGAATAAAGTACTGCCTGATTTCTGACACCCATTGTTCGAAGGTACAAGCTAGGCGGTCATCATCATACCAAATTATGTAACAAAATGAGACTTCCAGTCAGCATGTAATAATGCTCCACGAAGTCTCATCGGCACTTCTTCTATGTTTCTTTTTTCTACAGCAGTACTACCATTTTTTCTTAGGTGGACATATCGGTTTGCAAGGTGGCGGAAATGTCGGTTTTGGTGGTGGTGTCGGTGGTGGTGTTGTTGGAATTGGAACTTGTTGATCTTGCAAAACCTTCAGCCCAAGACGCAGGACGATTTTTTCACGGACGGTCGAGAATGTTTTGGTTGTGTCTTTGCACCGCTTATTTTCCAAACCGATGTCTAATTCGGTGAATTCCGTGAATACCAGCTCACAATACGGTCTCTCGTTGTAAACTTTTCGGTTGCCGAACAAACCTACGTTAATCTTTGCCGCATGACCCAATTTATTCAAATATTCTCCGTGTGACTCGAAATCTGGTGCCAGTTGCAAAGTCGGTCCTGTAGCCGGAAAGGTCAAATCCGTACAGAAATCGAATGGTATCAGCGCCGTTGTATGTCGTACATCACCGCATACAGCAGTTCCCGTTACTTGATCGACTGTGGTGTACTCGATATTTTTGCGAATAAAACCACTGACGAACAACTTTGCAGACAACGGGTTGAATGTGGGAACCAGCTCACATTGCTCCAGAATGACACTCTTTAATACCCGAATAATCTCAAGTGCAGGCCTCTCCAAATGGACATTAGCCTCCACACATACGACAACAGCTGTTTCTGCCAATGTTACAGGTACTTTAATCGTTTTAGGAAAAATGGTTTCGGTTGAAGCCATTCCGAACACACGGGCGTTTTCCACCGTGCAGCTATTTTGCGTAACTTGAGTTTGGCCACATTTACAGCCATCGCCATGTATACCCATTTTTACTCTCTCCTTTATCACCAACCTACTCTCTTTATATTATATGGACTAGATTCAATATGGATTTGGCTGATGCCAAGCGTTATCTGCCCTTTTTTCTAGAAAAGACTGTTTACCTTTTTCGTTATGTATGGAGGCGGAACGGGAACCAGCTGCTTCCGATACCACCATACTCGACCGCTAATGGTTGCCAAGCCGCTGAACTCCTTCCAATCTGATTGCGAATGGGTGAGCGGATCTGCCATAACTGTGATTTGCCATTCACCCGTCTCTACCCATCTATTCGTCGGACAAGCTGGTGCTGTGAGGAGAATTGCGCTTGTTCCTACATTTGCTTGCGGTAAGGATGGTCGTAATACTGTCGAGTTAAATGGAATGCGAATCGTTTCATGCTCTACTTTTTCCGAATGGACAGTGACCCCCAAACCCTTGATTTCCAACTCACCTGACAGCCAGACAATCTTTTTGCTATCATCGTGGCGAACGTGTTGGACATCGATCTTACTTTGGCATTCAACCTCTTTCCAATCAAGCTTCCAAGGCACACGTAAGGAATGGGCCCACTCTACGTCCCAAATTTCTTCTAGAAAAGCAACCTGCATGAACGATTGACCCGTACGTTCCACGTAGACTACTTTTGCTTGAATCAGTTCTTGCTGAGCACTGCTGTTTTCTTGCGTAAGATCCTTGGCATCCATGGCGGCGGGAGGAGTGGAAGAAGTCGACTGCGGTGTGACTTGTTCAGTAGCTGTCTGATTGACCGGAGGCGGAGGCGCATGGTTTCTTTTTCCCTTAGGTTTCTTGGAGCGAAACACTTTCTGCTTATCCATGGTACCTTCCTGAGGCCGCATCTGTTCCTTCGGTGCGACAAAGAGGAGCGGGAGTGATGCACTCGACTTTTTCAAGGAGTCTCGATGGTTAAGCATTGGCTTTCTTTTCTTAGGATTTTTCTTGTCGTTCGGCATGTCCTCACTCCTTTCCATCAAAATACTCCTCCCTTTATCCATACGTGATCGCCCGTCTGGTTGTATAGACACTTGCCCTTTCGGTAAACAATTCGTCTTCCTATAACAAAAAAGAACAACCCTCTCCCGAAAAACCCGAGAAAGCCGTTGTCCCGCCTTGCAAAAATTATGAATCACCGACCGACCACCCCTTTGCTTCAAACAAAAAGACATCCGCCCTTGTAACGGATGTCTTGCTCACTACGATTATTCATGGCTCAGCTTTTCTTTTATCAGGTAACAGCATTTCACTTTTCCTTCCGTCATACACGACGTACGTTCTACATGCGCGTCTACTAGCGACTCAAACAAGGAGAGCTCGCATTGACATGCTTGGCGATAGCGAACGGCTACTTGTAAGAGGGGACAATTTGCTTCTTCAAGCGCATACAAACCATCCCTAATTTTTTCTAAGTGAGGCATGTATCCTTCTTTATTTTGTATGCTCGCCAACGTTTTCACTCGCTGGTCAAAACCTTGTCCTCTCATTACCTCTCGATAGTGTTGTAACATCCGTGCCATCCGCTTCTCAAATAATTGATCGACGAAAGCTTCCCCGTATAAATCCTGAATGCCCGCCACCATCTCTGTAGCCAAATCGCTGTAGTGACGCGGAAATAATTGTTCAGCAGTATTCGTTAGATGATACACATAGGCTGGTCTGCCTGTTCGTTGGCGAACGATTCGAGATTCGATATACCGTTCCCTATGCAAAACATCTAAATGCTTACGCACCGCGACTTTGGTTATACCGAGATGCTTTGACAGTTCCTGGACATCGACCGAACGACGCTTCTTAAGCAACACCAAAATTTCTCGACGTTTCTCCTGTTCTTGATAATAGACCGCGTGTCTGTTCATTGATGGACCTGCCTTAGCGAATTGCTTCGTTATACAAACGATTGACTTCCTCCCAGTTGACCACATTCCACCACGACGAGACAAAATCTGGGCGTTTATTTTGGTACTGCAAGTAATACGCATGCTCCCACACATCTACGACCAATATGGGCGTTTTCTTCTCCATAAAAGGAGTATCCTGATTGGGCGTGCTCGTCACTTCCAACTTGTCTCCGTTGACTACAAGCCATCCCCATCCTGATCCGAAACGACTGACAGCTGCTTTTGTCAATGAATCCTTCATTTCCTCAAAACTTCCGAAATACTTGTCGATTCCTTTCGCAATATCCCCTGTTGGTTTCCCGCCGCCAGTCGGACTCATGATCGACCAATACAAGCTGTGTCCATAATGCCCGCCCCCATGATTTCGAACTGCCATGCGAATGTCTTCCGGGATATCATTCAAGTTACTGATTAGTTCTTCGACCGAAGCATTCCTGAACTGCGCGTCGTTTTCTAAGGCCTTGTTTAAGTTGGCCACATACGTTGCATGATGCTTTCCGTGATGAATTTCCATCGTTCTCGCATCCAGGTAAGGTTCCAGCTCATCATAGCGATATGGCAGTACCGGTAACGTAAAGGCTTCCATTTCCTATCTCCTCCAATCTTGATTGACGGTTACAAGCCTAGTTTACAAGATGAAAAATATTTTGTACATATCCAACTTTGTTTCCTTGATGCAAAATTTAATCACGCATGAAGCTTGCATTGCAAACAATACCGCTATGTTGTAAAATATCGACAACCCATCTTTCCTTAAGGAAACAATTTTTCCTGAATTCAAATCTTTGGTGCAGGAAGGAATATGATTCCATGAACGTCGTATTGGCAAAGGAACCGCCATATCCTGTTTTTCAGCCTCTGGTGCATTTGACGACAGGACAATTTTTCGGGTACGAAGCACTTCTTCGCTCCTCTACACACCACTCACCAGAATTCCTTTTTCGAAAGGCTCGTGCAGAAGGACACTTATATGAATTGGATACATTGTCGATGATAAAAGCAATTGAATCATACTTTACGAGTGTGCCTTTTCACGATCATGTCCCGCTCTTGTTCATCAATGTGTTTCCTTCTACATTGTTGAACCCTGCTTTCCTATCGTTTATTACCGAGGGCTTGTTTGGATCGTGGAACAGTCGAATTGTCTTGGAAATCAACGAGGCCAATGAAGAAGACAAGATGTGGGAGATAAGATTGTTGGGGCAAAAAATACGTGAGCTGCGTCAGCATGGATTCCTAATCGCATTAGATGATGTCGGCTCGGGTGCCGCGTCATTAAAAAAGATTGTGGAGTATGAACCAGATATCGTTAAGCTCGACAGGTACTTCGGCAAGCAATTGTCCTCCATGCCGAATAAGCAAAGGCTCGTCTCGCTATTCGTCCAATACTGCCAAGAACAAACGCAGCTTGTACTGGAAGGAATCGAGGAGCCGGAGGACTTATCTGTCGCTTTGGCACTTGGGGTACCTGTTGGTCAAGGTTTTTTGCTGGGGCACCCAGAACCGCTTCAAGCAACACAAAAAAGACGATGAAAACTTTCTCATCGTCTCGCGTGTCTGACTATTTTCCTACGGGCTCCATGGAAGCGTTCAGTGCATGAGCCACATATTCTTCTGCACTGGCGCGCCTTCGTCCGAATACACTTTTCTCGCAATGTTCGTTTGCTCCCATTTTTTCTAATAACATTGCTGCTTCATCCATGGTGATTCTGGCATTGTAAGCCAACTCGTAAACAGCTAAAGCACCGCCCTTCTTCGTAGCTGCTTGCAGTGCAATTCGCTCCATTCTCTCTAGCTCCGGTTTTTGTGAGAGGGCAAAATGACCGTAGATCCCTCCTATGATGGTACAAGCGAGAATGAAGATAAGGCTGTTCCAATGTACTAGGGCATAGCCGCCCTACATAGCTGAAGACAAATGCTAAACAGCAAAACAGCAGAAATCTCGACCTTTTATCGATCGTGGGCTCCATCGATTGAAGTGTCGTTGATAGATTGGGTATCGAGTGGCAGTTTAATTACATGGAATAGCAATTGGATGAAAGTCCTCAATTCAGTTCTCTGAATTGCTTTTTTTGATTTCTCCGAACCCCACTCTGGAAGGGAGATTCTTTATATCCTCATTGTGATAAGCATTGATGATATCCGGTACATACTCTTCCGTCAATCGAATGCCTGCAAGAATCATTTCCTTTTCTTCTTCTGACACGCTGAACAACTGGTCACCGCATTTTTCACAAGCCATCACCCACCGCACCTCCAGCTTCTGCAGGCGATTCATATCCCATTGCACGTCTTGCTCACATGTTGGGCAGGCAATTATTTTCATATTGTCTTCCTCCTATACGCACGGCTTACTTTTCTTGCATTTTACTAGAATGGACAAAAAAAGACACTAACCTCGTGTTAGTGTCTTCTCATATGATCGATGCGATGGGTAGATTTCTAAGGTGACGAGAATCCCCCCATATATGTAAAGCTTATCTCCCGAACCTGCACCTGTTGCCTGCCAACCGGACTTTCCAGCACAACAGAATCGTGTGGAGCCGCTAGCAGCAGTTGCCTGCCTATGGGCGATAAGAATGAAATTCTGTTGTTATCCGGGTCAATGTCCGTGGGATAAACCACAGTAAATGACTCCTCAAATTGATCATCTTCAAATAGCACTTTTACGCTGCTGCCTAATAAAGTAATTCCTTTAAGCGATTGAAAGAGTGCACTGTCTTCTTTTGCCAAAATGCTTTCAAGTGTTTGCTTGTAACGCTCGACAATCTCATCGATGGCTTGCTTTTCTTTTCCGTAGTTCCGTACATATTGATCGTAAAAGAGTGAATACTGCTCGTCAAAAAAGACAAGCTGGTTGATCAGATGATTTCTGGTGCCATTCAAAATACTAGGGTTCATAGTAGATTTCACCCCCCAGTTGCTTTTCATAGACATGTTTGATGAACGTAATGTTCTTCATCGGAAAAACCCTCCTTAAAAAAATAGCCCCCGAAGGGACTCTCATCATTGTATCAATAATTTCAAAATGATTCCATCGACTGTTTAGAAATGCTTTACAGAGGATGATCAAGACGCTCACGCACCGGCATAAAAAATGCTTCCTCCACTTCCGTTGCAGGTAATGGGCGGCTAAAGTAATACCCTTGGATTTCCTTGCAGGCATTCTCCGTGAGAAAGTCTAACTGTCCCTGCGTCTCGATCCCTTCCGCAATGACGTTCATGTTTAAATGCTTCGCCATGGAAATGATTGTTGCGACAATCGCTTGATCACTCGGATTCATCGTGATATCCGTAATGAACGAACGATCAATTTTTAGCTTATGAATGGGCAGCAGCTTGAGATAGCTGAGCGAGCTGTAACCCGTTCCGAAGTCGTCCAGGCTAATTTTTACGCCATATTCATTCAATTCCTTTAAAATTTCTGTGGAAAGTTCTGGGTCCATCATCATGCTTTCCGTTATTTCCAATTCCAAGTACTGTGGTGCTAGTCCGCTCTCTACCAGAATTTGTCGGATGTAGCCTACGAGATTAGGTTGGTGGAACTGACGAGAGGACAGATTGACTGATACGGGAATCAATGGTCCACCCGCATCATGCCATTTCTTCATTTGCTTGCAGGCTTCCTTCAAAGTCCACGTGCCAATCTCAAAGATCAAGCCCGTTTCCTCCGCAATCGGGATGAACACACCAGGTGACAGGATTCCTTTTATCGGATGATTCCACCGAACGAGTGCTTCCACGCCAATGAGCTGATTGATCCCCGTTTGAATCTGTGGCTGGTAGTACAAAACCAGCTCGTCATTCTTTACCGCTTTTCTCAAATCCCTCTCCAGTTCAATACGCATCAACACTTGGTCATCGAGCTCATTGGTAAAAAACTGAAATCCGTTTTTCCCGTTTTTCTTCACTTCGTACATGGCAGCATCAGCATTTTTGAGCAATTGCTCCTCACTACATCCGTGATCGGGATACACCGCTACGCCAATACTCGCCGAGACGTAATAATCTTTGCCTTGCAAGAGATAGGGGATCTCGATTTCCTTGACCACTCGATCAGCCAACGTCGAAAACTTGTGATCGCCTTCAACATTTTGACAAATCAGTGTGAACTCATCACCACCCATACGGGCAATCGTCACATCGAATCCTTCCGCGCTTTTTTTGATCCGATCGCTCACTTCTTGCAAAAAACGATCCCCGTACGTATGGCCCAGAGAGTCATTGATCAATTTAAAACGATCGATGTCCAGTACCAGCACCGCAAATCGCGTACCCTGTTCGCTATTGTTAACAATCGCCTCCTGCAAGGCTTGATGGAGCTTCCTTCTGTTCGGCAAGCCGGTTAATTCATCGTGAAACGCCTGATATTCAATCATCGACTTGGCGCGCTGCTCCAGCATACGTGTCTGGTCTTCGTAAGCCTCCAGGACCAATTGCTGCTCAAAGCTGAGCAGCTTCGTAATAGCTTGTGCCAGCTTTTTTGATTCAGGATAAACTTCTTTCCGATCATCTATAATTCGCATGAGTGTGCCTAATAGGTTTTGAAAAGAACCCATGTACCACTTGGGAGGAAGCCCGATTTTTTGATGAACCATCGCAATCTTCAAGCGTTTTTCAATGAAGGCAGGATCGATCCGGCCGTCAAACATCTCGATTAAATGGTTCTTTAAGGTTTGACGTAAACGTTCAACGGTTGTGTGCTCCATTACAATTTGTTTCAAAGAGTCCACGTGGAGAATCGATTCATAAAAAGAAGAAGTAATCTGTTCAATTTCAGTCTCAATGACAGGGCGAAACGCTGCGATTAACTGCAAATCCTCTTCCGTCAAGTTAATCATGTTCATTTGTGCGATAACTTCGGTGTTTCCTTCTATTAAAATCCGTGCAGAATCGTCTGCCGGCAAAATTGACGGTTGGCAGCATGCAGCGTTGTTTTCCTTAGACGAATTTGATGACTTCTGCATTTACATAGATTCTCCTTTTCCACAGAACCATCGTACATATAGGCTCATGCTTATTCATAAATATACATTCGACAAAATTCTACATTGTCCTCCATGTTTATCCATGACAATGATGAATACTACCTCTCTGGGAACATTTAGAGTCTGCACGATTTACGTACAGACTCTAAATGTTCCCGCTACTTTTTCAAATCAATCGGCTTTTCTTTTACCAGAGCGGCTACCAATTGCTGTTGCACCTCCGCTTCCACTTCTTTGAACGTTACTTTATAGCAGACATCTTCTTTTAACCAAAAATAAGTGTGGTTGTCCTTCTCCGTTGGGCTACTCAGTGTATCATCGATTTTATACGGCGCTGTGCGGAATACTTCTTGGCCATTGATGTTTAAAGAAGTGACAGGAACTTCAAATTTTACCCCGTCTATTCTCTCGAAAGGGGTCTTTTTTGTTTTTCTCATGTTTTCCACAATGGATTTGTCCTTGATTTGGGCAAACAACACAATCGTATTTGCTTTCTCAGGATTTTCAAACGTGATATGAATGGTGCGCTTGCGTTTATCCTCTTCGTTTTCAGGGTAACTAAGATTGAGCTTTTTGCTAACATATGATTCTGTTGCCTTGTATCCGCTAGGCAGCTCCAACGGAAAGACTGGTGCAAAACCGATCATTTCTGAGAAATACTCCAGATCCTCAAAATCATTGATGCTGTTGTTGTTATACACTAAGTCGTAATTGACGTACCTTTTTCTCAGTTCTTCATTTGGAGCTTGAAACGATTCAATGATTTTTACGATCTCCTCATTTTCTAAGAGGCCATATCCTTCGATAAAGTAATAGAGACCTTCATCACTCCAGAAATAAAGTAGGTCTTGATGAACCGAACCATCACCAGAAGTTGTCTTTCTTTTGATAACTTTTACGGTTTTTCCATTCGCGGATAGGTCTTCTTCTGCTGAGAGTGTGGAGATGATACTACCGTCTTCCGATCTCACTTGTAAAGATTCCTGGGTCCTTTCGACTGTGCTCGTTTCTATTTTGAGCAGCCTGGCGTCGGGACTTCGGAAAAAATGGAACACGCTGTTTTCTGAAGGTTCAGATTCCTCAGAGTGATAGATATTGCTATTTTGATAGGTAACTTCTCGTGGCAAATAAGACGGAACTTTGAAAGGAAAACCAGCAAGTTTCTCAGATTTTTCCAGCCGATTCGTCCCCTTGACAGGTGATCCCCCAAACAAGGGGCGCATTTTTTCATCCTGTTTTGCAGGCATCTGAAGTGTTGACGGCTCTGCTGCGTTTGTAAGTGTGACTGCACTAATAACTAGCCCGCATGCAATGGCTACAGCTGACAACTTTGCGGAGCCTTTTTTGAACGTGGAAATCATTTGAATTCTCCTCTTCATTTGATCTAAATGGTGAGAATGGTGAAAATAGAGCGGATACGGCATGGGTCTTTTCTCTGAAATCTGTCTCGCAAATGAAAGTAGTGTCATGCCATAGGGAATCGCTTCTTTCTCCCCCAGAATCTCCAAAACATATTCATCACACGCAAGTTCCATATCTGCCTTCATTTTTCGAATCCATACCCATACAAGCGGATTCATCCAATGGATTGCGAGTGCGATGGAGCCGAGGAAGCTCCACAGCAAATCTTTGCGCTTGTGGTGAGCGATCTCATGTGCGAAGACGTGATACAGCTCGGCATCTGACAACGATTGGTATACATCACGCGGACAATAAACCCATGGTGAAAAGATCCCCGAGATTAGCGGCCCCTTCGCCAGTGTTCCTGTGTAAACGGGCATCTGCCTTTTCACACCGAACTTCTCTCTACATGCATTCATGATGGTCAATACTCTTTCATCTGTCACTCGCATCAAAAAGCGTTCCTTGGTGTGCATGTTATACAGGTAAGCGAATAGTCTCGCCAGCAAAATGACTACGCCGATAAGCCACACTACCGCCAAAATCTGAATATAGGCACCATGAGTGGATGCAGCGCTCATTTTATCATCCTCAACAGCTTCGACTTGCATGACCCCACCATTCTCTCCTTCTACAGCCAAGTCAGTGTTAGCAGGAATGTCACGAGGTTCCGTTTGTGTCCCTTCTGGTTCGATAGAGGAAGAGAGCGGCGGGGTGACCGATATCCCGTTACTTGCCAAGGAAATCCAGGTGAAGAGGCTAAATGAACTCTCCGGTAGCACGGGAATCATTAGGCGTGCTAAAACGATGAACCATAACAAATGATGCATGCGCCAGCTAATCGCTTGGCGAACCCCTTTTTTTATGGCTACCAACAAAATAGCTACCAGGCTTGCCTCCAGCGAGGCGTAGCACATCCACAAAAAAATATTCCCTAGAATATCCATTTACAGGTCCCTCATCATTGCTTTTTCTTTTGTTTTTCCGTCAGTATTTTTTGCAGCTTGTCAATTTCTTCGTTGGATAGTTGTACATCTTCGAGAAAATTGGTCATCATCGTGCCTACTGCCCCGTTAAATACTCGTTTCAAAAAGGATTTGCTTTCCGCCCGTTTGCATTCAGCTTCTTGGACCAGGGGGAAATATCGATAGCTGCGGCCAGATTTTTCATAGCTGATTGCCTTCTTTTTGAGCAGCCGGTTCAAAAACGTGCGTACCGTTTGCTCTGTCCATTCGATATCAGCTGGTAAACGCTCAATGATTTGCTCCGCTGTCGCTGGATGATCTCGCCAGATCACCTTCATGATCTCCCACTCGGCCTCCGATATTTTCGGAATGTTGCTCATCACATCATCACCTCTTAGATTTACAAATGTAAATTCAACTTTTGTTAAGATATTACAATTGTAAACCTAAACTGTCAACCATCTTTTTCCATCCATTCAAAAAACGGCAAAAAAAGAAGCACAGTTGAAATGAATGCTCCCACTGTGCCGATTCTCCCAGTCTTTTATTGTCTGACCATATCTGGTTGAAGCTCACCTTTTCCGTATGGATTATCCCCAATCAATACGATCTTATCATTTTCGGTGACCAGCACATGGTAGTGCGAGCCTAGTCCTTCGATCGCATAGTCGTACGAAGAGGAAATTAGTTTAACAGGTGCAGCCACTTTTTGCTTTTTAAGCGGTTCCCATTCATGTTCGAAAATTTGCCCATCCTTGGTAATCCGCAAACGTCCGCTCATCATGGCAATGCCTTCTTCCGTTTTGGATTCCAGCTTCACTTTGATAGCTCCTGCGTCATTTCCTTCGCTCTCAGGGTAAGCCTGAATTTCCTGAACCTTGCCTGCTTCGTTGATTGCCCAAACTGATGCGATATCCTTTGTATAACGGACAAAATACTCAGGTGCAAGCTCACGAATTCCTTCCAAACCAGCTATTGGCGCAAATGAAGTGAACGGCTCATCATTCTTCCGTTCTGCGTACAATACCTGACCATTTTTCGTCACAGCAAAAAACGTATAAAGATTGGCATAAAGATTGGTCACATCCGCTGCCAATTCTGAATCTATCTTGAGAGTTTCCACTTTTTGTGGGCGCAAGTTTGTGATGACATATACCCCTCCGCGTTCGGCGGAATCATAGCTAAATTCCACAGTCAGGTATTGGTCATCTTCCGTACGCAACAAGAGATGCTTCTCCCCACCAACGAAATCCTTGATGCGAGAAGGCAACACCAATGTTTCGCAGCTGCTAAATCCACTGCTCCACAACTGGATTTGTCCGTTCTCATTCAAGGTAACCGGAGAATCCAGGATGCTATCCATTGTTTTTACTTTCGTAGGTCCTTTCACTTCATATGGCACTCGATCCGCGCCAAAACTCCACACATAACCATCCTTACGAACGAAGTATGGTCGATCCAGCTCAGTTACTACCTGTTTTACATCACGTAATTCGCCCAATTCTGTCCATTTGTCAAACGTAACAGGGATTCGTCCCAGCTGTCCTGTCATATTGCTGCCAAATGAATAGACGTTTCCTTTTTTATCGAGAGCAATCACATGGTCGGTACCCGCTTGTACGTCTGTAATATCAGAAAGACCTGCTATTTTGACAGGCTCCTCGAGCTCATTTTCCAGATTCGCACCGAGCATTCCAAGTGTATTATGTCCCCAGCCCCAAACAGTTCCGTCCGCTTTTACGACCAAGTACAATCCTTCTCCGCCAACTGCCATCCGCTTGGAACCATCTGCATGAGCGGCACGTACTACTTTTTCGTTTTCTTTTGTATTGTAGCTATACACTTCGCCCTTTTCTGTTTGGATCAAGGCGCGATCCGTGTAATCGACCGCTACCTGTTTGACTTTCCCTGGGATATCCATTACTTGCAGATTTTCTGTGTTCAGCTCTCCCGATTTTCCATCGAGATAAAGAAGCTTCCCTTGGTCATCTACTAGAAACAAGGAAAAGGCTGAGCTATACATGTCACGGATATTCGAGAGCTTCGTCACCTTTTCTGCTGCTTTCGCTCCTTCTTCCCATTTCAGTACAGTACCATCTTCTTTTAGTAAAAAGAGCACGCCTTCATGAAGGTCGAGCTGCTGAATGTTCTGGATTTTATCCAGACCGGCCAGTTTTTCTGGTGCTTTCTTCTCATCGATCTGCCATACTTCACCGGAGCCCGTGAGAACATAATCCGTCATAACTTGCTTGGCATCTTTGATCCCTGCTAGCTTGTGCGGTTCATACTTCTTGTCTGATTGATAGCCCCATTTCCAAACTTGCCCATCCCCTGTAAAGGCATACGAAATGCCTGGCCTCCACCCATAGCCTGCTTCATCAAAAATTACGCCTGTTGCAATGGCAGTAATCCCTTCCAGTACCGGCCTATTCTCCAATGGTTTCCAGGACTTCATCGTACTGTCCGAAACATCCGCTTTCGCATCATCTTTACTGCAAGCCTGTAGCTTCAACTCGGTATTGCCCTTCGTACTAGCCGAAGCTTCTACTTTTTGGGAAACGGCCTTCACAGGGGATGCAGCAACAATCCCACTTGTCGTCAATAAGGAGAGTACCGCGGTACAGCTCAATAATGCTACCCATTTCTCTCTTCGTACCATCATGAATCTCCTCACCATCGTCTAATGTAAACAATTGTAAGACGCTGGAAACTCGAATTGCGTTACTCTTTTTTGCGATTACTTTCGTACGCTTCTCACTGTTTCAGTCCAGATATCCCTCTGATCTAGCTCAATCCCCATCAGCATGTAATTACTGATATTATCAACGACAAGCGCTAGAATATGAGCATTTGCTACGACACGATCTGGCGTGACGACACCAAACTCTATCCCTCGCTCGGCAATAGCTTCAACCCAGTTTCGATATGAAGTTCCGCGAAATGCAAAGTGGTAATAGATCGCCGGCTTCGTGATCCCTACCTCTGTAGCAATCATTGTTAGGCTCGTCTTTTCAATCCCATGCTCCGCGAATAATTGAAAGGCTACATCTACAATACGTTGATGTGTTTTATTATCTTTTGACATGAATGACGTCTCCTTTGGCAAATCGATCCCATACGTTTTAGCCTTCTGATTGTTAAGTTAAATTGCAACCGGATACAAAAAAAGAGCTTTACCGTGGATTCGGCAAAGCTCCGCTGTTCTTTCAGTCTTGTTGTTGACTCGGGTCATCAGTATGGCTTAGACGGACGGGACTTCTGTTCGGCTTCCTTGACAGCCGCTCCGGGATTCGTTGCGCCCATCGGTCCACCCATCTCTTTGCTGTTTCCTCCATTGCCCTGAGCGATTCCAGCTTTCAAACGCTGTCCGTACTCTTCGTCACATTGCGAGAAGTAGCCAAGCATTTTCTCTTGAATGCGACGATCACAGGAGAGGAGTGCATCCGTCAAATTGACTATGAGGTCTTCTCTTTCCCAGTCTTCCAAGAGGCGATAACGTTCTCCCGCCTGTTTGAAATCGTTGGTGCGATCAATCTTTTGACGTACGACCTTCCCTTCCACTTCTGGCTGATGATCAGGAGCTGCTTGCTTGGCTTCCTGCAATCCACCAATTGTCGATGGCTCATAGTTAATATGCCGCTGCGTCCGATCTACACGGTACAGCATTTGACCGCCTTCCTGGTTGGTAGCGACATGGTTTTTGGGAGCGTTGACCGGAAGCTGCAAATAGTTGGCGCCAACCCGATAACGTTGCGTGTCGGAGTAGGAGAAGGTCCTTCCTTGCAGTAGCTTGTCATCAGAAAAATCAAGTCCATCCACTAAAACACCTGTCCCAAAAGCTGCTTGCTCGACCTCTGCAAAATAGTTATCCGGGTTTTTGTTCAGTACCATTTTGCCTACAGGAAGGAACGGGAATTGATCTTCGGGCCATATTTTCGTTGGATCAAGCGGATCAAAATCGAGCTCTGGGTGATCGTCATCACTCATGATCTGAACGCACATTTCCCACTCCGGATATTCTCCTCGTTCAATCGCTTCGTACAAGTCTTGTGTGGCATGATTAAAGTTTTTCCCTTGGATCTCTTCCGCCTGTTTTTGTGTCAAATTTTTAATCCCTTGCGTTAATGGCTGCCAATGATATTTGACCAGGACCGCATTTCCTTCGTGGTTTACCCACTTGTACGTGTTTACGCCAGAGCCTTGCATTTGCCGATAGTTCGCCGGTATTCCCCACGGGGAGAACAAAAACGTGATCATATGCATGGCCTCAGGCGTGTTCGAGATAAAGTCAAAGATCCGTTCCACGTCTTGAATGTTTGTGACAGGATCAGGCTTGAACGCATGTACAAGATCAGGAAACTTCATGGCATCCCGAATGAAAAAAACTTTGAGGTTATTGCCAACCAGATCCCAGTTCCCGTCCTCTGTATAAAACTTTACCGCAAACCCACGGGGATCGCGCAATGTCTCGGGTGAATGTGTGCCATGAATAACCGTAGAAAACCGTACAAACACAGGCGTTTTTTGCCCCCGCTCCGAAAACAGCTTTGCCCTCGTGTACGTAGAAATGGGCTCATCTCCTACGGTTCCATACGCTTCAAAATAGCCATGTGCTCCTGCACCTCGGCTATGCACGACACGCTCAGGTGTTTTCTCCCGATCAAAATGTGTGATTTTTTCCAGGAAATCGTAATTCTCCAGAACGGTTGGCCCGCGATTTCCAACGGTCCGCAAGTTCTGGTTGTCTGTAATCGGATGGCCTTGGCGATTCGTCAGGATATTTTCTTCTGACTGGTTGATGGACTTGCTGTTGTCATCCATATGAATCCTCCCTGTCCAGTTTTTCTCATGTGTGGTTCATAACCATGGTTACCGAATGAGGGATTCTTTATGCGAAAAGACTAAATAGCTTCGTAAGCAAAATCATCGTTAAGCACTGGAACCGTGCAACTCTGATTCCATTCCGCAGCAAGTGCGACATCTTCCGGGTACCCCATGCTGATCAGTTCTTGGCCGGAAGCACATTTCTGCAAGTAAGCGGGTAGATGATCTTGGGCCGATCGGAAGGCTGCCACCGCCAATTCGGCCTCTGGTGACAATCGATATCCCTCCAATCCGTGAAGCAGCGCACCTGCCGCAATCATATCCTCAATAGCGGGTCGCAATGCTCCATTTCCCCACCGTTCACCGCAAGCGATGACCGTTACGATTCCTTTCTGCTGCTGTATGTATCTGGCGACGGATGGTGCATTTCGCAAGCATGCAGCGATTACCTTCGCACCTGTTTTCTTTGCCAGCACGGTACAGGTGGATCCGTTTGGCGAGGGTAACACCATTCTACTTCCCACCGGAATTGTTTTCAGACAGGCGGGTGAAAGGGAGATTGGTTCTCCGCGTTTTCCAGCGAGCAGCGCTGCTTTTTGATTAGCGAATGCTACGGCTGACTCATCCTTTACCTGATAAGGATAGACGATACCTCCACGTCCCGTTACGATATCGACACACGTACTGAAGGAGAGCACATCGATAATGACGATCATATCCGATGCTGCCCCGACCTGTTCCACCCCTTCGTATCCCCAATCAAATCGTGCCGTATAGTCTAGTTGTTTGCATACAGGCATTTCTCCCAAAAACCTCCACCATCCTCTATCAAAAATAGTTACTCGTCCCCTTACGTTCGCCGTTACAAATCAAGGCAAGAAACAATATCGTATTATTGTCCCACTAGATTACACAAGAATGGAGTGAATATGGATGTCTGAAATCGAATACGACGACGATCAAGGTAATACGGAAAAAAGAAATCACAGACGCCCAAGAAGAAATACTGTGAGAACGACTGGTATTTTGCAAAACAACCTCGCCCGGGCTCTCACCGCTCACCTCGACTTGGTAAATCTGAACACAGAAGAGGTTGAAGTACGTGTGCAAGTATTGAACTGGGGTAACGCAGTTACGCAAACGAATCCAGTTAGCACCTTGCTTGACATCACGCAATTTATCCCTGCGAATACTCGCACTGCTTTCAATGCGCTGGTCCCCGCTTCTTTCCACTATGAAGTGCGCCTTACCGTAGCAGAAAACAACAGAAATGTCCTTCTCACCACTTATGGCCGTACTTCCATCGGCGGCGGTCAAGTGGTCGGTCTTTCAGTTCTTGACAGTCAATTCCAAACTGTCGAAATCGAAACTTGTATTTAACTATTTTGTAGGAAGAAAATGAGGAATTATGGTGAGACGCCATAGTTCCTTTTTTAATCCATTCGCATGCGGGAAAAGGCGCTGGGGACTATCCCAACGCCTTTTTACTTTTACGACCACGACAAAAAAACTGCCCTCGAAAGGACAGTTTCTTTTAAAAGGAGACTTACAGTTTTACTACGTTCTCAGCTTGTGGGCCACGGTTGCCTTGAACGATGTTGAATTGAACTTTTTGACCTTCGTCCAAAGTTTTGAAACCGTCACCTTGGATTGCGCTGAAGTGTACGAATACATCGTCTCCGCCTTCTACTTGAATGAAACCGAAACCTTTTTCTGCGTTAAACCATTTTACTGTTCCGTTCGTTTGCATTTAAAAAAACCTCCAAAAATTCAATTTGAATATGCTAGTCATATTTACCGAAGCAAATAAAGCTCACATATCATGAAGAAATACCAGATCTTCAAATATGATACGCCTTCATGATATGTGAATATTATTTACTCCGCGAATATACGATTGTCATAGGACGGAACTGCAAAATTAAAAACTAAACCTTTTGAAAACCTAAAACAATGAAAGCCCATCCTCTCTTCCATCCTTGCGGCTCCGATGACCGCGCCAGTGTGAATCGGGGATTCAAAAATGTTATCCATCAGCATACACCTCGATGAATGATTAGGTATCAATTTTTCAAGTAGCAATCTCATTCTACCATGGATGTCCAATAAAAGCAACCGTTCACCCTATACTGGAGAAGGCGGTACTCTGTTACAATAACAATGGGAGGGATTTCATTGCAAAATCATACTTTGACAACGATTCAATTATCCGAAATGCTTGAAAAGAAAGTGCCTGTACTATTAATGGACGTACGCGACGCCGAAAAATTTATCACCGGCAGCCTTGTTCATGAAAACGCTTCGACACGTAACGTCCCCTATCTTCTAATGAAAGAACAGGACAAGCCGTTCGATGAGGAAACCGAAAAACTTGCGCAAAATGTGCAGATTGTTACTGTATGTACAACTGGTAACAAAGCGCAAAAAGCTGCCGCTCTTCTTCGTGAGCATGGTTTTCAAGCAAATGCATTGGAAGGCGGCTTAACCGCATGGAAGGAACAATCAAACGAATCGAAATGAGCCTAATTTATCAACCCTTTTAGCTATTTGCCATATATTACTCCTTTATTTCGATTGGGATTGTCTGATATCGTTGTTCATGCCAAACGAAATAAGCCGAGACTTCCTCTTGAAAGGAAGTGCGGGGGACTTTTTTGTGGATGAGATATTCCACATTGGGGTGAATCGCCGAACTGGCGTAGGGTTGTTTCCTCAATCCGAATCCGACAACTAACCTCGTAGGCAAAAAAAAGGAGAGATTTGTTTAATGAAACGTTTTGGTTCTGTTACAATCGCGATGACTCTTGGTCTGGGCTTGGCTCTAACAGGCTTTGCTACTTCTGCTTCGGCTGCTTCTAATTGCCCTGTTCCTGGCGGACAATTCCAATATTATATGCCACAATTCCAAAAAGCTCCAAATTCCCAGCAATTTTGGAACTTCTTTCAACAAAAACAAGGCTTTGCCCCTGGACAACCAATGCCAGTACAACAGCCAATGACACCGATGCAACCTGCAAAGCCGGTACAACCAGCTCCAGTTCAAGCTGCACCAGCGCAACCTAGCAATAACGTCACTCAACCTGCCGCTCCAGTAAATCAAGCGGAGCAAGGAAAAACTGGTGATTTTGCGAAACAAGTCGCGGATTTGGTGAACCAAGAACGTGCAAAAGCAGGTCTCAAGCCTGTTCAAATGGATGCAGCACTGTCCAAAGTAGCGTTGGCAAAAGCACAAGATATGTCTGCTAACAACTATTTTGACCACAACAGCCCAACGTACGGTTCCCCATTTGACATGATGAAGCAGTATGGCATTCAGTACTCGACTGCCGGTGAGAATATCGCCATGGGTCAACAGAGTCCACAAGAAGTTATGCAACAATGGATGAATAGTGAAGGTCACCGCCAAAACATCATGAACCCTGCGTTCACAAAAATTGGTGTAGGCTTCACAAATGGCTACTGGGTACAAGAATTTATCGGATAGAACGCATTGCATGAAACGAAAAGCCGGTGTCTCTTAATCGAGACCCGGCTTTTTCGTGTAGGCATTATTCCTGCTGTGCTTCGGATGCCTGCTTTTTGGGGGTACAACAGCAGCTATCCTGCTCATTTACCAAAGCGACGTCCTTTTGATGCATTTTTTGCTTGGTTGGGTAAGCAGATACTTGCTGCAGCTCGGCATTGACATCAGACGATTGGTTCATCCGTATGGCCCCCTTGCCTTTTTTTGTGGTGCATCCCTAGTATGCTCGCGGTTGTAAATGACTCATTCCTAAGGAACACTGGAAGCACATGCAAATGAGCCTATCTGCTAATGATATGTTCAAGGTCTTTTAAGGCAGCCGCTGCTGCTGCGACAGGATCTGATTTTCCTCCAACGACCAATAAATCCCCCATGACATCTGTTTCTACCCGTATGGCTTTTGTCGTACCTGATACAGATGCAAATGGATGGGTAAGATCTACTGCACACAGCTCCACTGCTACAGAAACCGTACCATTCACTTCCTTTTGGATGCTTCCGATCAACTTGGGAATCTTCGTATGCTTCTTCCACGTCTCGATTTGTAACGCGGTTATTTCGCGAATACTTGCGCGTGCGATATCGGTCAGATTTACTTGCGCGTCAAAAGCGGCGTTTGCCAAGATCGTGATCTTCGAAGCTGTATCCCAACCATCGACATCGTAAGAAGGATCCGGTTCGGCAATCCCCATCTTCTGAGCGAGCTCGACTGCTTCCGCACAGGTAAGCCCCTCTTCCATCATTTTTGTGAGCACGAAGTTAGTTGTTCCCGTAAAAATGCCCTCGACTCGTTTCACTTCACAGCCTGCCAAGTTATACTGCAATAGATCGATCGTTGGCAGGGCTGCTGCTGTTGCTCCACTCACTTTCAACGCGACGCCATGTTTTTTGGCTAGAGCCGCTAAACCAGCATAATCGACAACAAGCGCACCTTTTGAAATCGCGATTGCGTGTATAGCATTTTCCAATGCATAACGAATAAAAGTAAGACCGGGTCCTCCCTCTTTTTCGGATGGACCAGCCTCAATGAGCACATCCGCTTGAACCGATTTGATAAATTCCAGCGCGTTCCATGATGGGTTCCTTGCTTGTTTTGTATGAGCATAGTCTTCCCATTTTCCTGAGTCGATTCCGTTCTCATCGTAGAGACCGGAAGACGAACGAACGACTCCCACGAGTCTGACATCCGCTTGATAAAGCTCGCGGTACCGCTCCCGTCGCTGCTCCAGCAGTCTGGCTACGTGCTGTCCTACTGTTCCAAAGCCGGTTAACATAATATTCCAATGTTTCATGAGTCTATCTCCTTGTTGTCTATGCTCCGTTTATTTCCACCATTTTTTTCTACTTTTATCCTGTATCCGGTGCAAATCCTTGCGATTCAGTTTCTTTCCTGTTTTTGCCGAGTAGAGCTCTTCCGTATGATCAATAAACAAAATTCCTTCCAAATGGTCCATCTCGTGCTGAATACACCGAGCAAGAAAATCTTCGGCTTCGATTGTCTTTGTTTCTCCTTGGCGGTTCAGCGTCTGAACTTTGACATAATTCGCCCGACGAACGATTCCAAAAACACCTGGTATCGAAAGACAAGCTTCTTGCCCTACCTGCTCACCTGATTTTTCCATCAACACCGGATTGATCAGTTCAATCAAGCCGCTGCCGCAATCCATCACCACTAAACGCTTCGGGATGCCAATCTGGATCGCAGACAAGCCTGCTCGACCTTTCGCAGCGTAAATCGTTTGGGCCATATCATCCAAAATCTTTTCAACCTGTGGAGTAATGGATGGTACTCTTTTTGAAGTTTCACGCAAGATAGGGTCCCCCAGGCGAACGATCATGCGTTCAGCCATTTCCTTCTCCCTCCCGCATTACTCAGTTTTCGATTTCAAAGTAGCAAATCAGGTCGCCGCTGTCAAAAGGAACCTTGCAAAATCTGAAATATCCCGCTGGGCAAGGGTGACAAATGCATGTAGATACGCTATCTTTATTGGTAAAGATAGATGTTTGTATATGAAAAGGGAGGCTACCATGCATTCATTAGCATCAACGCTGAACGAAACGATTCAACGCGAAAACCCACACGTATATGAAATGCTGTCCAATATCGCTAAGCTGATTTATTTCCCAAAAGAGGGGATTCTTAGCCAGTCGGCAGAAGCGAAAGCAAAAGCGAAAAAGTACAACGCAACCATCGGGATTGCACTGGAAAACGGTCAACCGATGCATCTTAAGGTCATCCAGGATAATCTGTCTGCTTACCAGCCAAAAGATATTTACGAATATGCTCCCCCAGCAGGAAAGCCTGAGCTGCGTGCAGCATGGCGTAAAAAAATGATCGAGGAACAGCCTTCACTGGCTAACCATACCTTTAGTAACCCCATCGTTACAAACGCATTGACGCATGGCCTGAGCATCGTATCTGACTTGTTCGCTGACAGCGGCGACAGTGTCATCATCCCAGATAAAAACTGGGAAAACTACGAGCTTACGTTTTCGATCCGCCGTGGTGCGGAAATGGTCTACTACCCATTGTATAACGACGAGATGAAATTTAATGCTTCTGCTTTGCGTGATGCCATTCTCGCACAAAAAGACAAAGGCAAAGCCATCGTCGTACTCAACTTCCCGAATAACCCAACTGGCTATACACCAGGTCCAGAGGAAGGAAAACAAATCGTCGCTGCACTCAAAGAAGGCGCTGAAGCTGGCATCAACATTGTCGCGGTGACAGATGATGCGTACTTCGGCTTGTTCTTCGAGGATTCGATGCACGAATCTCTCTTCGCTAGCCTGTGCGACGTTCACCCTCGCATTCTGCCTGTAAAAGTAGATGGGGCTACCAAAGAAGATTACGTATGGGGCTTCCGTGTTGGCTTCATTACGTATGCATCCCCATCCAGCGACTTGCTCAGCGCTTTGGAGCAAAAGACAATGGGAATCATCCGCGCGACTCTTTCCAGCGGATCGCATCCTTCCCAAACGTTCGTACTGCACGCAATCACAGCTCCGGAGTACAAAGCACAGAAGCAGGAGAAATTCGATATCATGAAAGGCCGTGCCAACCGCGTCAAGGAAGTGCTCGACCGCGAAAAATACAATGACGTGTGGACTTACTATCCATTCAACTCCGGCTACTTCATGTGCCTCAAGCTAAAGACTGTCGAAGCGGAAACATTGCGCCAGCACTTGCTGGAACAGTATGGCGTCGGTACGATCGCTCTCGGTCAAACCGATTTGCGCATTGCTTTCTCTTGCATTGAAGAAGAAAACATTGCTGACTTGTTCGAATTGGTCTACAGCGGTGTAAAAGATTTGGAAAATGCATTAACCAAATAAATGTAACTACTACTATTGCAAAAGCGTCTTGGCCTCGAGTCAAGGCGCTTTTTGTTTTCTTACAAAAAAAAGCCCCGGATACTCACAAAGTGTAAATGCGAGGGTTTCCGAGACCTTTCTATCATGCTATTTCTATTAGCTTTCCATTAGCTTTCAATCGACGAACGCATACGCCGTGGCTGCTGTGTACCGATAAAAATGGAGGCGAGCACCAGGATCATCCCCACTCCATGCATCAAAGTAAATGCTTCGTTCAAGAAAAAGACAGCCACAAGAGCAGCACTTATCGGCATCATTCCGGTGAACAAGCCAGCTTTCGAAGCCTCCACCTTCTCCACTCCTTTGTACCAGAGAATGAAGGATAAGATGCTTGCCGTAAACGCATAGTACACAAGAAGCCACCATACATTTGCAGGTACGACACTCCAATCAAACCGCAAGCTTTCCCAGATCGCAAACGGAAGAAACAAGACAAAGCTGATGACATTTATCGCAGCCGTCATTTGGAAAGGCGTAATTTTCCCAGAAAGTCTTTTAGCGAAAATCGTGAAGAGAGCTTCGCTGACGACCGCAAAAAATACGAGCAGATTGCCCAGCATGCTTATCCAGTTTTGCTCCCCGCCGCTTCCTGTGAATGTAATGAAGCCGATGCCGCCCACTGAAAGACCGATCGCCACTAAGCTGTTGGCGTGTAATTTTTCCTTGAGAATCCAGAATGAAAACAAAGCGATGCAGGCAGGTACGGTACTCGTAATGATACCGGCTGCAGTAGCAGTCGTCCACTGAACGCCATACAGCATGCAAATACTAAACAGAAACACGCCGAAAAACGACTGCCAGAATAACACCTTGCCTTCCTCACGGCTCCAAGACGTTTTCCATTCCCCGCGCATAGCCAGCAGCGGCAATAGGATAACGATCGCGAGCAAAAAGCGCAGCTCCGAAAACAAAAACACAGGAACATGGGAAACAATTTCTTTACCGATGGAGATGTTGCTTCCGACTAAAGCCATAGCCAAGGCTAACTGAATGTAAGCTAACAGCATGACGACTCGCTTCTCCCTTCAACCTCCTACAATTCTCTACATCTGGCCAAACTACTTGCGATTAACCTGCGTTTTGCCATTCTTTTTGAGATGACGGGATTTTCTTTGTCTTTTTCTCTGCTGCCCCCACCAGCCAAGTACCAAACGGCAGTTTTCCCAGCCCATATGATATGGCAAAAGAAAGAATGGAGCACAAAACGAATGCTACCATACTTCCCCACACGCCCGTGTGAAAAAGCTGAAGCTCGCGCAAAATCTTCATCAAGTACGTCAAGATCAGCGCATGAATCAAATAAGCTCCGTACGAATATTTCCCGAGGAGTCCTAGCCAATGTGTCCATTTGGACTGCTTTTTGCTCATCCATAGGCAGAGAGCGTACACAGCCAGTAAGCAAGCCATCGTATAGAGGAACATGGACGGTTTCAAGGATGTCGCTACGTTTAAATTGATCTGGCCTTGCCCTGAATCACGCAAAAGTTCATAGCCAATAACTGCGTACAGGACACCGACCGAAACAATGATCCATTGCCAGTATCTTTTCAGGATTGCACGAAATGCAGGCAGTGTGAAGGCGACCAAGCCACCGAACAAAAAGTAATAGAAATAATAGAACGCATTTCGATCGCGGTATTTGATGAAATACGTATCAAGCCAATTCATATCGAATCGAAAACCGTGCGCCGGGATGTACCGCGCTGAGAACCACATGAGGCCCCCATAAATCAATCCGGAGAACCCAAGGGCGACAACGAGACGGAAGCGGCTGGTCACGAATCTGCGGAAAAGTTCAAATACGCTTTGCCAAAACGGATATAAAAGATAGAACTGAAAAATCATCACGACGAACCATAGATGATACGAGGATGTCCCTGTCAGGAAATTTTTGCTTACATTCCAGACGAACGATGCTCCCTCACCCAAAGGCTTCTCCATCAAGTAAAGATAGACCACCGACCATATTCCATACGGAACCAAAATCTCCGTTATCCGTTTACGCGTGAAGGAAATATAGTTCACTTTTTCGGAGTAGTTGTAAAACAAAACAAGACCCGTGATGAAAATGAATGCTGGTACAGCGAATTTCAGCAAATGAAACAACATTCCGTAGACGATCGACACCTGCTCTGCCAGTCCCGGCTCACGGATATACACACCAATGACATGCTGATAAACCACAGCCAAGAATGCAAAGGCCCGGATCAGATCCAACTCACCAATTCGTTCTTTTCGAGCCATAACCAAATACCAGATCCTTCCTGTTTTTACGAAAAAAAGTGCTATCTCCCATCTTACCGACCAAAAGTCAGTCTGGCAAGCCTCAAATCAAAAAGACTGATACCCTTTTGTACTGATATCAGTCACTACTATCCACCTTGATCCGAAGATAGATCAGCCAGACTTCGAATCGGCCAAATTAGACTTTGTACCCCACGTGAATACAGTGCTAGATGTGGTGAATCCGTTAGTGGGATTGACAGGTTTTCGGTCATCGCGTTTTCACGAATATGAAAGGCTGTCTCCTGTAGCTGCCACGGCTCGTGCACCACATCCGCATACATCATTTGCTTCTTTCTGTTACACCTGCAAAAGAGTGTGTATCGCTCCGTCAGCCAATGCATCAGCGTTCCCTCTTTGGCGAAAAATCTGTCAGCGAGAGGCTGGTAGCTGCCTTCGAACGAGGGAGACTGAGGTAGACCAGATAGACGTCGAGAGGTAAAATCGATCCGATCCCCTTGGCAATGAAAAGCCATCTGGGCCCGATAATACGGCAGTCGATACCAAAATTTCGCAATCTTGATCACGAGAGGATTCGACGTATCCAGCGAAAGAAAATACACGCCAACCTTCCCTTTCGCCTTCACATACGTCCGCACATTAATTTCCGGGAAAGTCGTCGTGAATGGTACGGATGGCATCCGCCGCAAACGCACGCCACTCAGTAAAAACGGGATAATACTGATCCATGCCTTGCCATCGTAAGTATCGAGCTCAAGCCCTGCTGGAATTAGCGCTTTGATAGACGCTGGGGAAATTGCCCAATGTAAAAAAAGAAGATGCTCCCACGTCTGCGTCATGGTCCATCCGTTATACTGGGCAGGCGACTTGATTTGGATGATCCTCTGTTCGATACGAATCCCTCCCATTCGTACGGTCGAGCAAGCGATTTTAACTGGAAGAGGATGAATGATAGGCAAGGGGTACTTTCGTCACTTCGCTCGTCATCTCATCGAGTGAGACGAGATCCGCAGCGGTCACTTCACGAAGAGACGTCTTCCCCAGCGCGAGAATGGCAATTTCCATCTCATCCACAAACGAAAGAAAAAAATTAGTCAAGTATTTCGCGGCTGATTCTGGGTCGAATTTGTTTTTCAAGCTCCCTGGATAGGTGGTCAGCTCTGTCGGTGGTTCCCACGGTATTGCTTTTGTCACCTGATCATGGGTCATCGCCCACAAAACAGCCGTCCCCATAAATATACCGTCTGCTCCCAAAGCAATCGCTTTCAAGCACTCACCCGGGGTATTATATCCGCCCCCAGACAATAAGGTAATGCGTTCTTTCACACCTTTTTTCTTCAAATAGCGCACGGCCCGGGTCAGCGCATAAATCGTCGGCAAACCGAAATCATCCTCCAGGATTGGAGGTCCTCCTTTTGTCCCCGCTTGTCCGCCATCAATGCTGATAAAATCTACACCGGCTTGGATGACAATTTCCAGGTCTTTTTCAAGAATGGCACTGGCACAGATTTTGACGCCAATCGGGACGCCGTCTGTTATGGCGCGCAGCTTGTCTACGAGCTGCTTGAGATCCTCCGGCTTCGATACTTCCGGATGCCGCGAAGGGATGACGATCATTTCTTCGTCCTTAACCCCCATGATTTCAGCAGCTCTTCCCTGGATATATTGCGCGGGGATAAAGCTCGCGGCAGCTGCAGTCGCCCCCTGTCCAAAATGGATCTCGATGGCGTCCGCCTGTCGCAAAATTTCCGGCTCCTTTGCCCACTTTCCCGAGTTGTATTGGAGAATTAGATGTTTGGCGAATTTCCTTTCTTCTGGCAGTAACGGACCTTCCCCCGTATTCGTCAAACTCCCCACTGCGGCCGTTCCTTTTGCAATCGCGATTTTCACATCCTCACTTACACCGATACCGTATCCCATTGCCCCTGCCATGAGCGGAATGTCCAAGGTTAACGGCTTTTTTGCCATGGGTCCAATCGTGATTTGCATATCCACTTCTGTATCCTCACTCGAAGGCATCTTGGCCAGCTGGGCAGGAGAAAATATCAAGCTATCGAAGTTCAAGAACTTGCGCGGACTTCCGAAAGGACGTTCGATGGCTTGTCCAGTAGCTGCTCGCAAGCTGTTCTCCAGGACGTAGCGTGGACTGACTTTGGTCATTGCGGAGACCATCTCAAAAATATTTTCCGGATAACGGTCTGACATGAGGCGCTTCATGAACTTGGCGAGCAGCCACTGGGTAAGAGGTCGAAAAAGACAGATCAAAAGCAGTCCCACTACGATGAGTGCAGCTATCGATCCTACAAAGGAGCCGATCAAAAACGAAATCCAGTTGCCAGCCATCCTTTTTCTCCTTCCTACTGTCAGAGCGCTGCTGCTTGTTACTAGGTATGTGAGATAGGAAAATTTTGCCCCAATCATGCCACTTTTATCCTACGCTTTTCCTGACCGTTGAAGGTAGAAAAACGCCCAGATTAACTGGACGTTTTCGAGCGAAGCCTTCTCCACAAATAAAAATAACAGGACGTCAGCACAAGCACGGCAGCAATTGTCATGATAGTGTCAAATCGCATGAGATCCTCCTTTTCGTTTCATTGGTACAAATTTGCCGTATGTCAAACAGCGCCAAAGCCATTCTGCAGGACCAAACTGATAGTTGGCGAGCCACCAGCGACTAACGAAGATTTGCGCAGTGAAAATCACCAAGCTGAACACCAATCCGAGAGCCAGCCCATGCGTTCCGTACAAATGTCCAACACGCACGACCAAGACAGCGATGATGGTTTGGCTCAAATAGTTGCTTAACGCCATTCTGCCGACTGGTTCCAAATGCTTCAGCATGCGCTTGCCGCTCTCTTTCCGATAAAGAAGCAGCAGTGACGTGATGTAAAAAGCGCACAGACTAAGACCGCTCCAGGTAACAAATGTCTGAACAGCGATCGAGATTGAGGCTGGGAATTTTACGATGCCAAATTGAACAAGCGGAATCATCGGTACAAGCACAGCACTTAAGCCCAGCGCAATCCACCATACACGGCGAATGGCCGGAATAAATTCTTCCGTCCTCTCAAATACTCCCCGCTTGGCTGCAAGAAATCCGAATAAAAAGAGCGGCAGAACAGATAGGATAACTATAAACTCAAGGGAGAAAACGACTGGAATTTCGTAAGCAACCCGGAATTGCAACCACTCGATAATCGATCCATTGGTATAAGCATCGATTGCTTTTTGAATGAGCGGTGATTGATCTGGCATAGGAACGAGTTCCTCAGGAACAGTCAGCATCAGAGCGGCCAGTGCCTGCATACCAATCAAGAGCGTCCACGCCCATCTTTTGATCGTCTTTTCTTGCCTGTGGTAAAACAGCAACAGAAGAAAACCAGCTAGGGCGTACGTATGGAGAATGTCTCCATACCAGAGGAAAACAAGATGTGCCATCCCCACAATCAGCAGCACCAATAATCTGCGAGTAAACAGGCTCTGATAAGGCAACTGTTTGCTCTCGGCGCGATGCATAAACAGAAAAAAGCCTACCCCAAACAAAAACGAGAAGATGGTGTAAAACTTCGTCTGAACAAACATGTTAAACAAAAGCCGTATCCAACCATCGATTACCGTATGGGTATTGACCATCCCTGCATCTGGTAAGAACATGATGGGATACAAAAATGACGGCATATTCACTAGCAAGATCCCCAAGAGAGCAAAGCCTCTAATCCCATCTAGCTGCCGAATTCGCTCACCTTCCGCAACAGGTGCTACTTTCACGTAATGAACCTCCTCAACTACGCTTTAGGCTTTAGGCTTTAGGCTTTAGGCTTTAACACTTTTAATACGATTGAACCTCGAATAAAGTTACAAAATGCTTCTTCCACAACAAGAGAGCTTCGCAAAAACGAAGCCCTCTCTTACGTGCTGCCTTATTTTGATGGGGAAGTTGTTGTTCCTGTTCCTGTGCGGTTTGTCCTTTTCCGAAAATCGAGCAGAACACCGACAAAACCAGCAAATAACGCTGGCATGATCCAACCGGCCCCTTCCTTATAAAAAGGAAGAACACCCAAGATATCGTTCCAGCTCTGATTAAAAAACGTAAGATTTATCAAATCCACGACACCAAAAACCGTCACAACTGCGACAGTCGTCATATAAACAGACGAATGCGCAGGTATCCAGCGCTCTAGCAACGCCAACAAAATGAGCACGATAGCAATTGGGTAAATAGCGCCCAGGATTGGGACTGATACACTCAAAATCTCCGATAGGCCCAAGTTTGCGACTCCCATGCTCAGGACACAGAGAATCACTGCCCATCCTCTATAGGACAAACCTTTGAATCGTCCATGAAAGTATTGGCTGCAAGAAGTTACGAGTCCAATCGATACACAGAGGCAGGCAACGGTAAAGATGACACCAAGAATCAGCGTACCGCTTGTCCCAAATAGCTGCCTCATGATAGCCGTCAGGAGCAGCCCTCCATTCTCAGGCCTACCTAAAGAGGCTCCGGATGAACCGAGCAATCCCAAAATGACATAGATGAATGTCAGCAACATACCTGCTCCGAGACCTGCTTTGATCATATTCGCAGACAGTTGCTTTTTGTCCTCGATTCCCTTGCTCCGTAGCGTATTAGCGATCACGATACCAAATACGAGTGCAGCCAAAGCATCCATGGTTAAATACCCGTCCAGAAAACCTTGCACAACTGGATTGGTGGCATATTTTCCTGCTGGTACCCCTGTTGGACCCAGTGGTGTAAATAAGCTCTTGATGTAGATTAATGCAATCATGGTCAGCAGTGCCGGAGTCAGTATTTTTCCAAAGCGATCAATCAATTTGGAAGGAGTCAGACTAAACCAAAAGACAATACCAAAAAATACGATTGTATAGAGGAAAAGACTCCATGTGGAATCAGCGGCTTGTGCCGGCAAAAACGGCGCCATTCCCATCTCGTACGCGAGACTGCCTGCACGCGGGATAGCAAGTGCGGGTCCAATCGACACATAAATCAAAATAGGAAAAATAAGAGCAAAGCTTGGATGAACACGACTCGCCAATTGGTAAAAGCTCCCTGCTTTTGCGATGGCAATCACCCCAAGGATAGGAAGACCGACAGCCGATAAGACAAAGCCCGCAATCGACAGCCAAACATAGGAACCAGCCTCTTGACCCAGATAGGGTGGAAAAATAAGGTTCCCTGCACCAAAAAACATCGAAAACAGCATAAAACTGACCAGCAACATTTCTTTCTTAGACAAAGTTATCATCGATGTGTATATTACCTCCCACCTTATTGAGAGGCATTCTATCAACTTTTGCGTCCCTTAGCTAGTAGCAACGCCATAGTTGTAATTGCAAGATCATTATCATTTTTCTTACTTTACTTAGAAGTAAAAAAACGGAGGAAACCACCTGCCCATATCTTACCTTTTGAACATCGACAAGTGGTTTTCCTCTTATCATTTTCGCATGGAGACAATTCGTTTGTAAAAGGACTGATCCTCCAGCTTTTGAAAGAGAGAAAGAGCAGGTCGGAAGTTGGCTTCAATAATCCACGGTTTGCCATCCACATCAATCCCTAGGTCCAAACCGATCTCCCGGAGTGTCGGATAGGCTCTTCCCAATCGATTAGCTACCGCCGCAGCAACCATGCGGATATCACTCAAGAGATGCGGTCCCGCTTCTATATTCGACAGCTTGATTGCCGTGCGGACGGGTAAAACTTTTCCACGGCTGCGAGCTACATTTGTCACGACATAGCCCGGTCCTGCAAGCTTTGCACACCACCCCGTTATGACCCAGGGCTCCTTGTTGCTCCTTCGCTGGATCATGACACGTACATCAAAAGGCTTGCCGTTGATTCTACCGAGTGGGATACGTGGCTGGAGTAGGTATGTTTTTGGTCGAAACAACGATTCCACGTATCGGATCGTGGCCTCTTTCCCATCCACAAGACGACGACGACTCCCACTATGAACCAAATACTGCTCTTCTCCTCGCGCCGTTACTTGAATAATTCCTACCCCACCGCCGCCTCCCGAAGGCTTCAGCATCACGTGTGTAAACGCATCTGCATACTCCCATAGCTCTTCAGGAGAGTACACGCGGGTTTTGGGCAAAAACTCCTGCAAAAGTTCGTCTTTGACCATGTGCTTATGCTTGCCCCATTTTCCTACGTTTGGCGGTTTTATGGCAGTGTCTCTCCATTCTTTATCAGATGATGCTCCTCTATTTTCGTGATACGATTCTGTTCGTCCACAAACACGACCTTGGGAACGAGCTGTTCGATCTCGGATTCATCGTACATGCCCATACTCAAAATGATGACTAAATCTCCTGGCGAAAATAGGTGGGCAGGTGGACCGTTCAGACAGATGACTCCGCTTCGCGATACTCCGGGTAACGCGTATGTTTTCCAGCGCGTGGCATTACGCAAACTGGTTATTTGCACGATTTCATATGGCTTGATATCTGCCGCATCCATGAGAGCAACGTCAATTGTGATACTCCCCACGTAATCCAGTTCGGCCTGCGTAACTGTCGCCCTGTGAATTTTGCCTTTACACATGTGTCGTTGCAAAGCCGTTCACTCCTTTCCAAACCGATGACATTAGTCTATGTGCGATGTATTGTCCATGAAACCTCCTGCGATAGGAAATCTGATTAGGGGATATGATACGCAGCCTGCAAATCGACTCCATAGGTGCGGCATAATTGGCTTAGTTCTTTCGTCAGATTCGGATCGAATGGAATACCGTTTTCCATGTGTTCTTGCTTTTTTCGGCCTTCGATCTCGCCAGGTATGAAAATTTCGGATACTCCTTCTTTCGTAGGTACACTTTTCACCTCACGAATGTATGCATCCATATTGGTGCAAAAATCCCGTAGTGGCATAAATCGTTCAATATCCACCGTCAAGAATAGATGTCCAACGTTTTGTGGATCGTTCCAATTGTCATACAGGCTTTTTACATGTGGTCCCGTTGCTGCACCCGTTAGCAGCCCACACAAGATATCGATGAACATCGCCAATCCATAACCCTTTGCTCCTCCGATCGGCAAAAGTGAGCCTAGCAAGGCTTGTGTGGGATCAGTCGTTTCCTTCCCATTCGGATCGATGGCCCAATCCGCAGGAATCGTTTCCCCTTTTTTAACGGCTAAGGCGATTTTTCCTCTAGCAGCGACACTCGTAGCCATATCTAACAAAAAGGATGGTTCTTCCCCTGCTGGTATTCCCACCGCAATTGGATTCGTGCCGAAAAAAGGGCGAATCCCTCCTGTAGGTGCCATTGCTTCGGGGGCATTGGAAAGGACAAGAAGAATCCTTCCTTCTGCGATCGCTCGTTCTGCATAGTACGAACAGGAGCCAAAGTGGTTGGAATGACGAACACCAACTACCCCGATTCCCATCTGCCGTGACAAATTGATCGCTTCCTCCAGTGCCGCAACCCCGACTACCGCACCCAACTGGTTTTTGCCGTCCACCAGTGCTGTTGCTCCCTCCTGTTTCCATACCACTGGCTCATCTTTCAATTCGATCAAGCCTGCTTCGATTCGTTGGATGTAAATCGGCAGCCTCGCCAGCCCATGGGACTCTATGCCGCGCAAATCAGCATGGACGAGAGATTCTGCGACTAGCCTTGCATGCTCGCGTCTTGCACCTGCCTGTAAAAGCACTTCTGTTACGACTTGCTCCAAACGCTTCCAATGAAAGAGTGCAGGGTGCATCTTCTCTTTTTCCCCTCCTTCATCGCTGTTCTGTGCTTCGCCTGCTTCCTAATCTGAATATAGATATGTCACGCGCTGATTGACCGCTACAGGCATTGACCCAGTTCAGTCGACGACACCAACAGAAAAAGGAGCTCCCGATATTGGGGCTCCTTTTTTGCGATACTCCTATTCGTAACTAGCCAGTATCGTGATGATCTGGTCCTGCATCTTGGTAAACAGCTCTTCATCCTCGACATAACCATTAAACATAATCGATACGATGAGCTTCTCCCCGCCTTTGGTCGTGAGATAGCCCGACAGTGTGTTCACGCCCGTCATCGAACCTGTTTTCGCATGAAGATTATTAGCGGCAGGCGTTTCCTTCAAGCGGTTTTTCAGTGTGCCATCGATTCCCGCTATGGGTAAAGATTCATCATAAGTGGCAAATGTCGATTCCTTTGTCATTCCCTCAAGTACGGATGCGATCTGCCGAGCAGAAATAAGATTGTAGCGCGTCAATCCTGATCCATCCATCATGTCGAAGGTGGTATTCCCGCCGAGCGAAGATACGGTTTCCAGGACGACCTCTGCCCCAGCGGCTGCGCTTCCTTTCCCTTTCTTTGCAGCTCCGAGTGTCTTGAGAAGCATTTCGGCGTAGTAATTATCACTTCGCTTGTTGAGGTACTGAACGATTTCCTTCAGTGGCAGTGACTCAAATTGTGTCCATTTCACTGCTGTTGCAGGAACTGGCTGGATCAACACTTCGCTTTTCGGAGCAAACGCGATTCCTTCTTGCTCCAACGTTTCCTTCAGCACGGTCCCCACGTACTTGGCTGGCTCTTCCACGGGTACGCGCTCGTAATCCCCTTCGTGATCAAGCGGGAGGTTTCCTGACAGTCTGATTGTATTTGTGCCACGATCACGCAGGATAGCAAACGTATTTTCTTCCTCTTTTTGTACGGTCTTGGCTTCATTGATCACTTGCACATAAGCTGTTTTGGGACGCACGTTGATTTCCACTGGTTCGCCAGCATCGTTAGCGGGCTTGAATTCGATCATGACCGTTCCACGGTTCAGTGCTAGAGCCCCAATGGTCGGGTTGTAATAGTAGCTCTCGTCATCCCATGCCCAGCCGAGGCCAAGCCGTTGTTGGTCAAAGTAGCTGTCATCCATCACGAGATTCCCGTTGATACGCGTGATTCCTTGTTGCTTGAGCCACCCTGCTATTTTTTCAATCGACACACCTTCCTGCACTTGTAGCGCATTCTCTGTGTGCAAAGTAGGGTCACCGTATCCTTTCACATACAGATTGCCTTGTTGTACGCCCGTAGAGGTGATCGATGCGTCTCCATACACTTCCGTTTTGAATACGTAATCCGAACCTAGCTGGTTCAATGCTGTGGCAGTCGTCAGCAGCTTCAGATTCGATGCTGGGGTAAGCAATGCGTCCGCATCCCGTTCGTATAAAACAGGGTCACCTGATGAATCCAACGATTTGACCATGATTCCTGCCGTTATACCTGCTGCTTCTGGCGTATCAAGGACGGGATCGATCAAAGCAGAGAGTGGGTACGTCTTTTTCTCTGGAGGGCTGAATCCTTCCGGAACTGCGATATCCGGGTAGGTTGTTAACAAAATTCCGATTCGATCCTGTAGCTCCCTCGCATACTTCGATTTATAGATGCCGTTGATCAAAATCGAAAAGGCCAGCTTATGACCATTTTTTGCCGTTACATAACCCGACATGGTATTGACACCGCTTAACGAACCTGTCTTCGCAAACAAATTCTTTTCCGCACTTGTTCCTTTCATGCGGTTTTTCAAGGTGCCGTCCACTCCTGCGATTGGGAGTGATTTTTCCAGTTCCGTTCGATATTCTTGCTCCTGCAAAAAGATGAGGGTTTCGATCATCTGCTCTGGGGTGATCATATTAAATCTCGATAACCCCGAGCCATCTACCTGGCGATAGCCTGACTCAATGCCAGCGCGCTTCATCACGTCCGCCACAGCTTCACTGCCTGCCTCAAAGCTGCCCTCGCTTTTCTGGGTAACGCCCAGCGTCTTTACAAGCATCTCGGCATAGAAGTTGTCACTATCCTTATTGAGCTCCACCGTGATCTCAGCCAACGGTTTGGACAAGTGGGTATAAAGCGGTACTCCGCTTTGAAGCACTGTCTTTTTCATTTCTGTCTTTGGATGTAAGGCAATCCCTTGTTTCAGCAACTGATCCTTCCATAGATCGCCCACATAAAAAGCCGGGTCTTCCATCGTGACATCTTCATCATAAGGCGCTGCTTGTATCCCGATCGTACCGGATACGATGATTTCATTTTTTCCGCGCGGGCGCTCGACGAGCACGTTGCTCTCCTTGCCCTCTGTCGTTTTCAACTGGTTTGTGACTGTTATGTATGTGGTAGCCGGATTCATGGTCAGGACAGGGGCATCATTCACCGTTTTACCAGGGGTTGCAGTTAGCGTCGTAAAGTTTTTATTTACGGCTAATCCACTTACCTGAGCACTGTACCCATACGGTTCGTCATCCCACATCCAGCTCGTGCCCAATCTGGTCTCATCGAAATAGCTGTCATCGAGAAGCAGGTTTCCATTGATTCGTTTGATCCCCAAATCTTTGATGGCTTTTGCCATTTGCTGCAAATCCTCTGGGGTCAGGCTAGGGTCCCCATAGCCTTTTAAAATCAAATCTCCTTGCAAAATGCCACCGTTATTTACCTTTCCTGAAACAAATACCTCAGTCTTCCACTGATAATCCGGCCCCAGCTTATCCAGACCCGCTATTGTCGTAAACAGCTTCATGTTGGAAGCCGGGATAAAATTACGTTCGGCATTGTGCTTATATACGTACTTTTTGTCGGTTAGATCGTAGACCGCGACTCCAGCGTAAATCCCCTTGCTATTCTCATCGTTTTTCAAATCGGCGAGGAATTTTTCTATGCTGAGTGCAAGAGGACTAGAAGAAGTGACCTCTTCCTTGGCTAGCGCAGGCGAAGCTGCTACCTGCAACAAGAGAGCCAACACAAAAAACCACGTACCGACACGTCGAAAAGCAAACAAATGATTCATGATAACCTCCTTGTCATAGTCTGGGCGATTTCAACCAACAAATCACAGTACGCCATCATGATAGCACGTATTCTATTTATTCGGAATATTACCATTATACTAAAACTCTACAGGCATGAACGATACCCATTCCGTTCATACTACCTTCAAGACTTCTTTTGTTTGGAGGAAATGGTTTCATGTTCTATCGATTGCTGCTCAGTTTGTCCCTTCTCTTCGCTTTTTCATTCCCCGCACTTGCCCAAACTGACATCGGGCGTGTACAAGTAGATCCCTCACCGTATCCTTCTCTTGCGGAGCTTGCAAAAAGGTCAGACTTGATCGTCATCGCATCGGTAAGCGGTGCTCATCAGCTTTATCCAACGGGACGCGCCATTCCCCAAGGCAAGATCGTGAATTACACACAAAGCCTCCAAGTAAAAACAACGATAAAAGGCACGTCGTCCAGACGATTAACTGTGGTTAGCACTGGTGTAGAGCCGCTCCCCGATGCCTCCAGTCCGCTCAACCTGCAATATCCTGGACCGCTGTCGGAAGGGAATTATTTATTGTTTTTGCGAAAAGTGAGAGGATCACAGCTGTACAGTACAGCAGGTCTGTGGCAGGGCGTTTACCCGATCTATCAAGGAAAAACGATTGCCCTGTCCAATCTTGGCTTTACGGAGCTGAACCAGCTGTCACAAGACGAAGTCGTCCGAAAAATAACAGCGATTTCCCGCTAACGCTACAGCAAAAAACCGCTCTAGTAAACGAGCGGTTTTTTGACGTTGCCATCGTGTGCTGTCAGTTGCGCATCACGTAGATGAAAATCACCATAGACACAGCACAAGCGAGTACGCTGAGAATAAACCCCCAGATCACCCATTTGCTATTCGTCTTGTTTATTTGTTTGTCGTCCATGGAAACTTCTCCTCATTCAAGCATTCACCTTCTATTATAAGGTTGTTTGACAAGAAAGGGAAACCGTTAATGTGGCGAAAACTGTTAAAAACTTGCTCTCGTAAGACGACGAATCCCAAGTACACAGCCACTCGTCACGAACAATACACACATGACCACAAACGTCCCCAGCTCACCTAACGACAAACTCTCTTGACTGAGCACACCCATGCCAATCGTTAAAAGCGACAGAGGAAAAAACATCCCCAGCCCAGACACATACAAGCCCAACCCTACAAAAACAGTGCAAACACTAATTCCGACTGGTACAGCAAAGCTCTGTATCCGCGTGGAAAGCCACAGTTGGAAGGCGATGATAGCGTGCGAAGCCAGCCAGCCTCGCATGATCCATCCGAACACTTCAGGTGGAAACGAAAAATGTGCGTGTAGTCCAGCGATGAAACCCGCGGAAATATACAGCACGAGGAAGAAAAGCTGCACAACAAAAAGGAGAACGCCAACCACCACCAGCTTCGCGAGAAAAATCGTTGGAGTCGATACAGGCGCTGTCAGTATCACGTTCCAGTTACGGTTTGCATGCTCCAGTCGGCACACGAACGAGCAGCAGATCGCGATGAGAATGGGCAAGAAAAATTCTCCGTAGAACAAGCTCACCTGCGTCCACAGGCTGTACCAGCCATTTTGCAGGATCGCTTGGTTCATCCGGTAGTTGGCGAAACCGATCAGCGTACTGAATACAGGAAGGACAAGCAAAACGAGCCATATACGAGAACGACGCAGTTTTACCCATTCTGCTCCCAAACATTTGATTAGCATACAAGGTCCTCCCTATACGTCTTGCCGGGATACGTGAATGCTCCCAGCAAGGTAGAATGCGATGCCCATGAGTACGACGATGAACGGCACATGAACGCCGACTTCGCGTGTAGTAAACAGCATGGTTTCGTTCGCGTACTGATACGTAACGGGCGAAAAGTCTACATAGTACGACCAGATGAAAAGGCGTCCGACTTGTGGCGGAAACAAGCTCGCTGTCATGCCAATGAATCCCCCGATCATCCCGAGGCATAGGCTAAATGCCTGATTTTTGATGGCGAGAGAGATCCATTGTTGCAGAGCAATCACCACGAGATTCGTCAGCGTAGTCCCTGCTACAAAGCGGAGTAATATGCCAATAGAAACTGGCTCTTCTAAACCATAGCCAATGCCAAATGCAACGATCGCCAATGTCTGTAGAATGACGGCACTCCCCATCAAAACAGCCGCAGAGACGAATTTTGCCGCATAAACCGCTTTCCGGCTGACAGAGGCAGCCATCAGCAGCTTCCATGTACGCCCTTTATGCTCCATATCACAAATCCGTGAAACAATGACAGCCGAACCGATCGGCAAAAACAATCCGTTCATGGCTGTAATCGTGACCAGAATGGCGCTCCATGTTGCGGCATCCGGATTTTTTGTCATGGAGATACTGACAGCCATAAACCCCCATGCTAGTTCGATGCTCAAAAGAATGACAAGCATGAGAAACAAGCGCTTATGTCGAATTTTATAAAACTCAAGCCAAAGCGTCCTCATTACAAGCTCCCCTCCTTGCCTGTAAGGGAGAGGAAAATGCTCTCCAGGCTTTTTTTGTGCTCTTCAATGCGATAAACATCAAGGCCCGCCATAATTAGCGCCCGGTTTGTCTGCGCTACCTCCCTCTCCCCCATGCCTTCCATGACCAGGTAGCCATCTTGGAGACTTGGAGAAAACTCCATATCTTGAAGAACTTTTCTCGCTTTTTCATTGTCCTGCGTTTTCATCCAAACATGAGGCTGACTATTCCTTTGCAGTTGCGCCATACTCCCTTGGAACAGCAGTTTCCCCCCGTGAATAATGCCGATGGATGTGGCCACTTGCTCGATTTCCGAGAGCAGATGGCTGGAAAGCAAGACGGTCATTCCATACTGGTGTGGCAACGATTGAATCAATTCCCGAATTTCACCGATTCCTGCCGGGTCCAGACCGTTTGTCGGTTCATCGAGGATGACGAGCTTTGGAAAATGCAGCAAAGCCATGGCAATTCCCAAGCGCTGCTTCATCCCGAGAGAATACTGATCTACCTTTTTGTTCTGTTGTTTTTCCAGACGGACGATTTGTAAAGCCTTCTCTACATGTTTGTTGGGGACATCTCGCAACCGCTGCATAACGCGCATATTTTCCAGACCGGTAAGATGACCGTAATAGGAAGGAGCCTCGATCAAGGAACCCGTCTGACTCAAAATCTCAATTCGGTTCCTGCTAAAATCCTTCCCGAATATGGACACACTCCCTTCAGTCGGCTTGACTAATCCTAGCAGCATTTTAAGAGTCGTCGATTTTCCTGCACCATTTGGACCGAGGAAGCCATACACCTCGCCTTCTCCTACCGCAAGATTCACCCTCTGGACGGAATAGGCTCCTCCATAGCGTTTTGAAAGGTTTTCCGTTCGAATCACCGTATTCATCTTTTTCGCTCCTATCTGTTGGTCTCTCCTACGAAATCATAGAGTCCCAACCCGTCGATAAGCTGACAAGAATCTTACAACAACCTTAAATCGACTCCGAGTGGGTAGAACACACAAATCGTACGAGTATAATGAATACGGGTGATTCAATATGGAAGAGTGGAAACAGAAAAAAGTGCTCATCGTGGAAGATGAGCTTGAAATCAGAAATATGATCGATGGATTTTTGCGTAAGGAAGGATTCTCTCGTATTTTTCATGCAGGTAGTTGTAAAGAGGCGTTAGGGATATGCGCTTCGGACAAGCCAGATGTCGCGATCCTGGATGTCATGCTGCCTGATGGAGATGGATTTGGACTTTTGACTTCGATCCGTCGTTTCTCGCAAATCCCTGTCATTTTTCTGTCAGCGAGAGGCGAAGATGAAGATCGATTGCTCGGACTTGGCCTAGGCGCTGACGACTATATCGTGAAGCCATTTTTGCCGCGCGAGCTCGTTCTTCGTCTCTTGGTCATTTTACGACGCGTTTACGCTCCTCCCCAAATCGATCGTCTGCCCGTTTTCCAGCTTGGTGACAGTACAATCGATTTGGAGGCGGCAATCGTGACGAGAGATCACCACGTGTACGCTTTGACCGCCAAGGAACACGCACTCTTGCGAAAACTCTATGAAAATCGGGGACGAATCGTCACGAGCGATGCCCTGTGCCAATCCGTATGGGGAGACGATTACTACGGGTATGAAAACACGTTGATGGTTCATATGCGGCGCATTCGCGAAAAGATAGAGCCAAGTCCGTCCACCCCAGAATATTTGCTGACGGTAAGAGGACTCGGATACAAATTACTTGTAAAGGAAGAGTTGTAGATGGATGGAGCCGCACGAATTTTACGTCGTTATACAGGTGCTTCTATCCTGATCGCCGTCTTTTTGCTCATCGTCAATTACATCATTCTCGGCACATTTGTTTTCAAAGGCATGAACGAAGGATCTCCTCCCATTCACGTCACACAAGCTGTCGCAGAAGGTCTCCACAAGAACGGTTCCCACTATACGTTGGAACCAAATGCACAAGAATGGTTGCAAAAAAGCCATGCTTGGGCCATGTTGATCGCGAACGATGGGAAGGTCATCTGGGACTACGCCATACCGGACCAATTGCCCCGCACCTATTCTCTGGCAGAAGTGGCGCAGTTCTCACGAAATTACTTACAGGACTATCCTGTTTTTGTTTGGGAGCATGAGATGGGGCTGGTCGTCGTGGGCTACCCGAAGGACAGTCTCAGCAAGTACCAGTTTCATTTCCCGATCAGTTGGATAAGCGATTTGCCGTATCGATTACTGGCTTTGCTTTTCGGAAATATCCTACTCGCCGCTCTTCTCTCGCTATTCATCGGCTCTCGACTCATTCGGGCAATCCGCCCACTGATTAGCGGAATTCACGCCCTGTCAGAAGATCAGCATACACATGTCGAGGCAAAGGGAATGTTCAGCGGGATTGCTAAAAGCATTAATCATGCATCGTCGCTTCTGCAAGAGAAAAACGCTTTGCTAAAAGCCAGAGACGAAGCACGCTCGAACTGGATCGCAGGAATTTCCCATGATATACGCACGCCTTTATCGATGGTGCTCGGGTATGCGAGTGAATTGGAAGAGAGCGCCGCGGTTCCTTACGAGCAGCAGCAAAAAGCAAGCATTATTCGAAAGCAAGGGGAAAAGCTCCGGTCTTTGGTCAGCGACTTGAATCTCGTTTCCATGCTGGAATACGAAATGCAGCCCATTCACACCAAACCAATTCGGCTATCGACACTTGCGCGGCAAATTGTCACTGACTTTTTGAACAATGATTTGGCAGAGACGTTTACCATCGAGCTGGATGTCACGACTGAGCAATGCTTCGTGATGGGCGATGAAAAACTTCTTGTCCGCGCCATCACGAATCTGGTCCAAAACAGCATCGCGCATAACCCATCAGGCTGTCACATCCACGTGCAAACGACCCTGTCACCCAACCAGCGCAATGCTCTTCTGATTATCACCGACAACGGAAAAGGCATTGAGCAAAGCATGCTGCCTGACTTGGTGGAATTGCCTTATTCGTCAAAAAGAAAATCTCCCTTACACAATGGTCATGGTCTCGGTTTGCCTATGGTTGCACGTATTGCTGCCGCTCATCATGGACACCTGCTGTTAACAAGCGATACAGGAAAAGGGATGACAGCAGAACTTTGTTTCCCCCTCTGCTCCTAAAAGGAAGACATCATAGAGAAAGCACCTCCTCTGTCTCGCTAATGGAGAGTAGACTCCCAAGAGCGTGCAAAGGGGGTGCTTTTTACTGATTACTTCACGAGATCGCGCATGATATCTTCTGCTTTGATGTCAGTTGTTATCAGCTTCTCTTTTTTCATCCAATCAATCAGTGTTTGCCAAGATTCGGCCGTCTGGTATCCAAAAGGCTTTTCTCCCGCATCCATCAACGGAATGAGGATATCCAAGCTCTTGGTCTCAATGTCTTTTTCCAGCGGGAAATCCGTAGCCTGTTTGGTAAGCAACAAATCGAGTGCCTTTTCCTTATTATTTTTCACATAGTCCTGTCCCTTGCCAATCGCACGCAGGAAACCTTCCACAGCTTTCTGCTTTTTGCCCAAAGTCTCGTCACTTGTCGCCAATACGAGCTCATAGTAGTCTGGAACACCAAACTCAAAAGGCTTGAACACATTGACTGGAACGCCGTGTTTCTCCAATATCGGTTGCTCATGGTTGATATAGCCACCTACCACTGCATCGACTTTTTTGGCCGTCAACGCTGGGACGATGTCAAAGCCGATATCCGTGAAGGTCAGTCCGGAATCATCGCCACCACCATGCTTCACAACTTGACGTACGATAGATTCATCAAGTGGAAGTGATGGATAACCGATATTTTTTCCAGCCAACTTCTGCGGAGTATCGATTCCACTGTCTTGGCGCGTCATGATCACGTTTAACGGATGACGAACAAGTGCACCTACAGATACGACAGGAACTCCTTCGGCACGAGCTTGGATGAGCTGTGGTTGATAACTGATTGCCAGATCTACTTTGCCCGCAGCCGCCATCTTCAACGGATCATTGCTGTCTGAAGGCATTTGCATGGTCACCTTGAGGTTCTCGTCTTTGAAATAGCCTTGCTCCTCTGCGACATACAAGAAGGAATGTACAGCATTCGGATACCAATCGAGCGCAATCTTAAGCTCAGTTGGCTCCGCTCCTTTATCAGCAGGGGCTTGCGTCTGACCAGCATCGGTGCTCGCCTGATTGCCGCAAGCAGCAAGACCTGTTGCCAATGTGAGTGCCATAAATGCTTTCGTCCATTTGTTGAAAGGTTTCATTGTTGTTCTCCTTTGATTTTCATATGCGGGGAAAAATGACGTTCGACTCGTCCAGCCAGCCAAAACAGCAGCATGCCTAGAATCGAGAGCAACAGGACCGAAGCAAACAACGCGGGAGCCTGAAAATTGCCGGATGCCCGTCTGCCAAAGTACCCGAGTCCCTCGCTCGCTCCCAGCCATTCCCCAATCGTCGCCCCAGCCACACTGTAGGTAGCTGCCACTTTGAGACCACTGAAGAAATGGGGTAAGCTCGACGGGAGTTGCAGCTTCGTGAAAATTTGTCCGTTCGTTGCCCCCATCGTTTTTAACAGCTGGAGCATTTCCTTGTTTGTTGAGCGAAGTCCATCATACGTGTTGACGACGATCGGAAAGAAAGTAAACAGAATCGTAACAGCGATTTTTCCAGATAAATCATACCCGAACCACAAAATGAATACGGGTGATAATGCTATAAGGGGGATCGTTTGGGAGATGACGATATACGGATAGACCAAGCGCTCCACCATCCGACTGCGAATCATCGCAAATGCAAGGGAGATTCCAAAGACAATCGAGATCGATAGCCCCAGTAACACTTCCTTTAACGTCGCCCAAAGATGTATGCCTACTAAAGAGGTACGTAAATCCCACAACGATACGACCACAGCGCTAGGCGGCGGTAAAATGAATGGCGGCACTCCGAAGAAGCGACAACCAGCTTCCCACGCCAAGAGAAAAATGGCGATGGAGATGCCAAACCAAATGCCTCTCCCCATCATGCTTCTCTCCTCAACGGCTTCATTGCTGCTTGGCGATCCTGTCGAAGCAGTTCCCAAATTTGTTCACGCAATGCCAAAAATCCAGCTTGGTTGCGACTGCTCACCGTTCGTGGTCTGCTTACCGGAACGGTTAATTCGATCGGCTTAGTGATCGGACTACCTGAAAGCACAATAATACGATCTGCAAGTAAAATGGCTTCGTCGATGTCATGTGTAATCATCAGCATCGTACTGCCTGTTTCCTGCCACTTTTCCATCAGCCACTCTTGCATGTCCATTCTCGTAATTCCATCCAATGCACTAAACGGCTCATCCAATAGCATCATCTCTGCACCAGAAAACAACGCGCGCAAAAAGGAAACTCGCTGACGCATTCCACCAGAAAGCTGAGCTGGATAGCTGTCAGCCCAATCCTGAAGCCCGTACCTAGGCAATTGCTGTCTGACACGCTCATGCGCTTCTTTTTTCGTCATACCTTTGATTTCGAGCGGCAAAGCTGCATTTTCGACAATCGTACGCCATGGCATGAGCAAATCGCGTTGGGGCATATAGCCGACCTGCCCCAAACGATTTGCTACCGGTACACTGCCGAGCCTGATTTCGCCTTGTCCCGGCTCAAGAAGACCTGCGATGAGTTGAAACAAGGTGCTTTTCCCGATCCCGCTCGGACCGATCAAGCTGACAAACTCCCCTTTTTCCACACGCAGATCAAAATGATCAAGAATCTGCTTGTCGCCATACGAAAAGCTGACGTCGGCGAAAGCTAGTTGTTCTCCCACGGCCACATTTCCTCTCTGTAGGACATGTCCCAGAACATGTACTCCATTTTGGAGGTATTCACAAAATACTCTTCCAGTTTGGCCAGCTCTTGCTCGCTCTTTCCTTCCGCCAATTGGTTCATGATATCAATCAGCCAGATCGCCAGCTGCCCAAACTCATCGGAGCTGTACATGCGTACCCATTCACCGTACAGTTCGTGATCCAGCGCCCCTTCTACTTGAGCCAAGCGCTTGCCGATCTCCCAATAACTCCATGTGCATGGGAGTAGGGCACTCACCAATTCCGCCAACGACCCTTGATGAGCGACACGCAGCATGTAACTGGTGTACCCAAGCATCACAAACGAAGGCTCTGTCGCTTCCAGCTCCGCGCGAGAGATACCAAAGCGCTCGGCATACTGACGATGCAGCTCCATCTCGGTATTCAGCGTCGATTCTTGCAAAGCAGCGAAGCGAGAGCTTGTTTCCAGATCGTACGCCTTCACACTCGCAATCGCGAACATTTTCGCGTAATCAATCAGATAGATGTAGTCTTGTTTCATATAATATTTGAATGCACCAACGGGCAGGCTGCCATCGCCAAGTCCGGTGACGAATGGATGTTGATGAACACGCTCCCAGATCGGGGCTACACTTTTTCTCAAACGCTCAGTAAAGGTTGTCATGCGATATTCACTCCTTCGCTTCCTTTGGGGTATTGCACCAGGTGGCCATAAATCGGGCCATGATTTGGGCAAAATGAACGAGCTGGTCAGGATCAATCGATTCATCAACGGCATGTGCATGCGTTAACTCACCGGGTCCGAATAGTACAGCCGGAATGCCTCCATGCGCAAACCAGCCTGCATCGGTCACCGTAGGCGACATATTAACGATAGGCGCTTGATGCATGTGACTTTCATATGCGGATTGCAGCGTTGCCAACCCCGGATGTTTCGTATCCAACTCCAGTGAAGGGAAGATTTCACCGCGTTCCTCAATCATCGAACGTCCACCCCAGCGGAATGTTGGAGGATTGTCTCTCAGCCAAAGATCAGCTGCTGCTGCACGCCCAACGTGGTCCTCGATCTCTCGAATAATCTCTTCGTGGGATTCGTTCGGATAAAAATGAACGGTAATCCATAGAGCGCAACGGTCTGCGATGAACGCAGCGTGACGACCTCCCTCGATGACTGCGGGATTGATCGTATTGCTGCCTGCCGGAAAGCCGGGGTAGGACTTCATGACAGCCCAGTCCCGCTCCAGCTCCTGTAGTGCGGTGATCACCTTCATCATTTTTTCTATGGCAGAAGCCCCCCGGACGCGTCCGCCTGCATGAATCGTCTGTGCGCGCATTCCGTCATGCAGCGTCGTCGGACTCTCAATCGTGATCCAGCCTGTAATGACCCCACCCTGCCCTTGCATTTGGAGATTGCTCGTATCCACTACAACGGCGTAGTCAGCCTGATAGCCACGCTCAATAGCGACCAATGTCCCCGCTTCACCTGCTTCTTCTCCGATGACGGATTGAAAGAGCAGATCACCTTGGAGCTCGATTCCGTGTTCGTGTAGCATTTGGATCGCAAACAAGCTCGCTGCGAGTCCGCCTTTCATATCCGCAACTCCACGGCCGTACAGGCGTCCATCCTTGCCATGTGTCAGAGCAAAAGGTGGATAGGTCCACCCCGTGTCATCTCCGACTTCAGCCACATCGATATGCCCGTTGACAATCAAGCTGTTTGCCTGTGAAGAGGCACTCCCTGATAACCGACCGACGATATTGTCGTCTCCTGGATATACCGCCCAGCGATCGACCTCGAATCCCATCGCTTGCAGTCTGTTGGCGATTACTCCTTGTGCGGCATCGCTGTTTCGCGCGGGAGGACTTACAGTCGGATGAGAAACGAGCTCTGCCAATAATGCGAACAGCTCTTCTTTGCGGCTGGCAATCGATTCTACCGCTTCTGTCAGTCGATCCACGCTACTCAATCATCCCTTCAATCGGGCTGCTTGCGGACGCGTAACGCTTTTTCGCGATACGGCCTGCCAGGAAGCCTTTGCGACCTGCTTCTACTCCGAGCCTCATCGCTTCTGCCATCAGGACAGGATTGTCAGCGAGGGCGACTGCTGTATTCAACAAGACACCGTCAGCACCCAGCTCCATCGCTTTCGCGCAGTCGGCTGGCGAGCCAATTCCTGCATCCACAATTATCGGGACTTTGGCATCCTCGATAATAAAGCGGAGGTTGTTTTCGTTGACAATCCCTTGTCCGGAACCAATTGGTGACGCACCTGGCATAACCGCATGTACGCCAACCTCTTGCAGACGTCTAGCAAGAATCGGGTCGTCATTGGTGTAGGTCAGTACGATAAAGCCTTCTTCCACCAAGATTTTCGAAGCCTCGAGCGTGCCAATCGGGTCAGGGAGAAGTGTTTTCGGGTCTCCAATGACTTCGACCTTGATCATGTCACACAGGCCAGATGCTTTAGCCAAACGGGCAATGCGCACTGCTTCTTCTGCTGTATAGGCACCTGCTGTATTTGGGAGCAGGGTGAATTTTTTCAAATCGAGTTGTTCCAAAAAGTTCGGTTCTTGCGGATTTTCCAAATTCAAGCGACGAATCGCAAATGTCAAAATTTCTGCTTCCGACACCTCTACTGCTTTCCCTTGTGTATCCAAGTCAGCGAATTTACCTGTCCCGAGAAGCAAACGGGAACGAAACTCGTAAGGTCCAATTTTCAATGTATCCATCATCATGATCATCCTCCTCCGACAAAATGAACGATTTCTATGCGATCTCCGTCTGCAATCGGTGTTTGTTCGTACGCTGAGCGGTCAATAATTTCACCATTTCGCTCTACGACGACAATCTTCTCTTGCAGGGAATAAGAAGCGAGCAAGGCCCGCACTGTCGTGATCTCTTCCGCCAACTCTACTTTTTTCCCATTCAGCTGAACAATCATTGATTACCTCCTTCTACTGGAAAAAAAAACGGCTTCTCCCGCCTGCCTGAGTCGATTCAGACAAACAGAAGAAGCCGTATACCCATCCCATCTCACGGGACGAATGGCATAAAAAAACCATCCGCCTCGGATGGTTGAGTGAGATCTTATCATGCATGCACGCAAACAAGCATAGTTCCGCTCGGATGCGACACGTGATACTGATTCCAAATACCTCTTCCTCCGCTGGCATGACCCAGGTCAGGTTCAACGGTCAGTAACACACTCGTTACAATCTCAGCCAACGTTGCTTGGCTCCCGTTTGGTAGTAAAGCTATGCAATTGTCGTACATTCGAGTACTACAGTACCACTCTATTTCGTGTTTGTAAAGGCTTCCTTGTGCATCTTTTCCAGCTCAAAAAGACAACGCTCTGCCCAAGCTGCCATTTTCGCAAGCTTTTCCATTTCTCTCTCCATCGCCTGACGCACAGATTCCTTATAGTCTGGAATCGCGCCATTATAGCGAATGACCCCTTGGACAGGCGTCATGAATTTTTCCATGTAAGAGAGTGCTGGACGCTGGTGAAACAGCGGCACCTCTACTTCGTAGGAAGAATGCAAATCGCCTTGGGTGGGGTATTTGGTAACTGCCAACACTTTTACCAGCAGCTTCGAATCGTGGATTTCCAATACTTCTGTAATATATTCACCCGTTCGCTGTGTAACGCGAACGATATCTCCCGGATTCCAGTTCATCGCGGATTCCTCCTTTTATTGAATCGAGTTCATCTACATAAGTAAGGCTTCCAGCAGTTTGCGAGCATGCAGCAATACTTCTTCCGCATCCACTACTGACTGACCGCCACCCTGTGCCATGGCAGGATTTCCCCCACCTTTTCCGTTTATGACCGGCAAGGTTTCTTTCAACACTTGATTGATGGCTACGTTGACTTCTTGCCCACGAGCAAACACGACTTGCATTTTGTCTTCGGTAGTAGCAGCCAAAAGGCAAATCGCATCTGGCGCCACAGCAGTAGCCAGCTGTGCGAACTGCTGAAGCTGTTGAATGGTTTTGTCTGTAAAGGTACGCATAATGAGGCGAGAATGACCGAGTTGGCTAGCAGCAGATAGTTGTTGATCGACTTCCACTTCTACGAGCTGCTTATCCACTTCTGCCAATTTTGCCTTCAAGGCGTCGCGTTCTGCAAGGAGGCGTTCCGTCTGTGCGATCAGTTCCCCTTCATTGGTGGCGAGCAGCTTCGCCGTATCACGAACGACAGCCTGCTTTTGGTTGTAGTCCCGCAAAGCTCGCCAGCCACAGATGAATTCCAGACGAATGTTTCCGCGGTGTCGCTCCCAGCCCAAGATCTTGATCATCCCGACTTCGCCCGTACGCGCTGGATGTGTGCCTCCGCATGGGTTGTAATCAAAATCAGGTATCATCACGACGCGAATATTTTCAGTAACGGTCGGCTTTTTTTTCAAGGGCAGCGTTGCCAACTCCTCGTCATCAACGAACCGCGCAATGATGGGATGGTTTTCCAGTACAATCTGATTCGCTCGCTTTTCTACCTCCTCCCATACATCTGTTGTCAACTCATCCAGTCGTACATCAATGGTGACACGTTCTTTGCCCAAGTGAAAGGCAACGGTCTCCGCTTGCACGACTTCCAGGAAGGACGCAGATAAAATGTGTTGACCAGCATGCTGCTGCATATGATCGAAGCGGCGGTCCCAATCGATGTGACCCGTTACTTCCACTATGCTTTCGGACAAGGGAGCTTCCAGTCGGTGACGAATTTCGCCATCTAGCTCTTCCACATCTACCACACGAATCTCTTCCAATACGCCCAGATCGGAAGGCTGTCCGCCTCCAGTAGGGTAAAATGCCGTTTGATTCAGTACCACGTAAGGTGTCCCATCTTGCTCAACACCAGTTCTCGTCACCTGGGCCGAAAACGTTCTTGTATAGGCATCCTGATAATAGAGTCTGTCGTTCATCGTTACTCCTCACTGCATGGAACCATGGTTCCAGCCTGATTCTCCCACTAGGGGGCAAAACGAGAAATGTATGTATCAAGCTTAGCCAAACAAGTGATCCATTTGTTTCTCGCGCTCTTGGCGCTCCTCTGGGCTTGCCAGGTCATACTTTTTCAATAAATGAAACAGCTCGTTTAGACGCTCTTGGCTGAGTTCGCCATTCAATTGATTTTTGAATTGACTCACACGCAACTCCGACAGATGTGGAGCTTGTTCTGCCAGTTTTTTTAGTACGTCCTCATGGCTGTGATCCAATTTGCATTCTCCCATGATTTCTCCCCTTTTCCTTACTGTCATCTTCATCATACCACGAATTTTCATCCAAAAAAAAGGCGTACAACCCACGATGGAATGTACGCCAGATGACTATGCACGCTTACGGACGCGAAAGTTCTCCTCGATCAACAGCCAATTTTGCGGAAATGGCAAACCGAGTTTCCAGTAGCTGACGCCTCTCAAGCCAAGCTGTTTAACCAGATTGAACTTAGCTTGGATCGACCGCGCATCCTCAAACCACACCTGATGTTGCTTGCCTTGATCATCGGTGTACGTAAAAAACGGAGCCTGCGCGCGATAGTCATACCGGATCACTGCATTATGCTGTGCAGCCAAAGCAATTGCCGCTTGTGGACTCAGAGCTTTCGCTGTCGTCCCTCGCTCGTATGGTAAGGTCCAGTCGTATCCGTACAGATTTTGGCCCATCAAAATTTTCTCGGCTGGTATTTCTGTAATGGCGTACTGCAAGACACGCCGCACCGGTCCGATCGGAGAAACCGCCATGGGAGGGCCACCACTATAGCCCCATTCATACGTCATGATCACGACAAAATCGGCAAGCGCTCCTATCGCCTTGTAATCATGGGCGGAATACCATTTGCCTGCTTGCTCGGCACTCGTCTTCGGTGCGAGTGCAACAGACATCATCAACCCAGCTGCATGTATACGGTCTCTTGCTTTTCGCAAGAAGTTTGCGTACGCTTCTGCCCCTGTTGTGGGCAATGCTTCCAGATCAAAATGGATATCCCCCATTCCCAGCTCACGGGCGGTCGCGAGAATATTATCCAACAATTTGTTCTGGAGCTCTTGATCGTTCAGGATGAGTGCGCCCAATTCCGTACTGAACTGACCTTTTTCCAAATTCGTCAGGACCATCATAAGTAGGACTTGGTTTTCTTTTGCGATCGCCGGAAAATGGTTCAGCGTTGGTCGTTGGAGGGTTCCATCCCGTTTGATGCGAAAGCTGAACGGTGCCAAATACGTAAGATGAGGGGCAGCCGTTCGAACATCCGCTTCCATCGCTGGTGGGACAGTGCGGCGCGGTTCCACATACGCATTGAAATCAGCCGCTCGTCTAGGGCGAGGCGGGATGTAAAGCTTTTGCCCGATTTGTAGCGGTTTATAGGGAGAAATCCCATTGACGCGAGCAAGCTCTGCTGCGCTGATCTGATTTCGCTGACCGATGGTATACAACGTATCTCCTTGTTTGACCCAATAGTAGCTTCCTACAATCGGGATCACCATCGCCTGTCCGGTTGCCAGCTTATTGGGATCTGGCAATTCATTAGCCTTATTGATCGCTTCCGGCGTCGTGCCGTACGTCTCAGCGATGCTCGCTAAGGTTTGTCCTTCTTCCACCACGTGGATTTGCATACGCCTCCTCCTTCGCATTTCTTCTCTCTTTGTCATATTCATGGCGAAGGAAATAGGTGTATGTCTAGGCCAGAGGTTTCAGTACATCGTATAAAAATCCAACGGACTGGATCGCATAATGGCGTTCCAACAATTCATTTCTGTGAAAAATGAGCAAGGCGGGTACGCTGGTCACTTGCCATTGTTCTGCCAATGCAGGCGCCGTATTAATGTTGATCTGATACAGAGGAACGGTAGGCAATGTTTCTTGCATGATGCCGAGCATACGTGCTGCGAGCTTGCAGGTCCCGCACATCGGTGTATAGACAAAAAGAGCGACCGACTCCTTTTCTTGCAGGTATTGGATCAGTTGTGTTGAGGTTAGTTCTTGCAAGTCGTATCTCTCCTTTCTACACATTGGACATGATGCAGGATCTAAACAACCTTTTTCTGTAAACAAAAAACGACAGCAACCAACCATAAGGTAGCACTGTCCATTTGGTACCCTTATACAATTATGGAACAAAGCCAGCCATTCCTCTGCGCCTCATTGCTTTATTGTAGTTGGGGCGGCATTTACACATCCTACATCGTGGCTATATTTTGTATTTTTATAAAAATCATCGATATTTATTAATGGAAGCCAATATAATGGGTTATCTTTCAATATCCCCTCTAAAGCTAGTATAATACCAGAGCTCCCTGTTTGAAAGTCATCAGACAAACGATAACAAAACTGCCCTGGAAATAAAATATGATTTTCCTTAGGAATTAAAAATAATCGTAACAATTCTATTACACAATCTTTTTTGTTTGTGTACTCAGAATCGCTTTTTCCTAGTAAAGGCGGTATTATCAAAAAGCTTCCAGCGCCATCGTAAAGCCCCCCGCTTAAGCTACATCTAACACGATATAAATTAGTAATTAAGCTCCATTCTCTTTGGTAACGTTTTTTATCACTAACATGATTTAGGTATACGATTGCTATTCCTATACCTAACGATCCCCCTGAAAGGTAAGGTAATAAACGATTGGAGTCATCAATCGTTTGCAATGTGCTTTTGTCTTCTTTTGTTTTTACTAAATCTTTATCAATGCATTCGATAGACTTCAAGTAATAATTTTCCTTTTTGGTGACTGCATACAAAGCCGAGTAAAACAACGAGACTCCAGACCAACCATCCATTATACCGATTGGAATCCCGGCCCAATCCTGAACTTTTAACTCTCTCTTCTCGCTCATAAAAGTATCAATGATACTAGCTACAAATATTGCTTTTTCCAGAACACGTTCATCTTTTTCTTCTAAATAAAGACTAACGAACCCAAGACCTATACCTGACAATCCTGACCTTAAAGATATATCAGACGAATTAAGATTCATGTTTGCAAAGATGTTCATTGCTTCTTTTTTATAACCGATTTCATATAATGTTGTCCCTATGCCTGCTTTACCTGTTAATAATCCACCTTGTTCAATAGAATCGATGTTTTTCATTAATTCATTTTCAATCCAATGGTTTATATTCTTACTCACAGTACCAGATCTAAAAAATGCTAGCGCAGCTCCAGTGCCTCCATTTTGTACATTGTATTTCCCAGCTTTGCTTTCATATTGCCTGACATCACCATGAATTAATTTTTCGCTAGGAACAAAATTTTTCTCAATACCATTTCTGAGACCTTCTATAATGGAGGAAATATCCTTTTTCATCGCATTTTTATTTATGGCATGCGACCTATTCTCTTCTTCTCTAAATGATAAATGCTGATCACATTTTTCCCTTATCATTTTTACAAATAGTAGAAAATCCTCTCCATAAACTTTTTCAATCCATTGATCTTGATAATCATACATATCAGAATCAATATCCTCGATTGGTCCAATTGGCAATAAGCAATGTCGAAGGATTTTCTTTATTGCATACCAATCCCTCTCTCCGTTATTTTTATTCCGTGGATGAGAGAATCCGTATGTTTGCAGTGCAGGCTTTCCTTCAAAATCCTTAGGTCGTGCTGTTTCAAAGTCAATCAGAGTCACGTTTAAATCTTGGGATATGATGATATTTACTGGTTGTAAATCTCCCATTCCTACACCATTTTTATGCATTTCTTCAACAATAGACACTAGTTTAGTAAGAATATTATGTATATTGTCTTTGTAGACTTTGATATCACCATTATTTATAAAAGGGTAGTTCGCTACAATCCAGGAATCTAAATCAATTCCATCCACATACTCTTCCACAAGAAAACTATGTTTCCAATGTGTAAAGTAATCTAGTATATTTACAATTCCATCTACTTTCGATAGCTTTGATAAAGCATCAAGTTCGATTTTTTGTCTTTCTAATGCATCAACTTTTTGACCATCCAAACCTGATTTTGGCCTTGCTTCTTTAATAATGACTTTCTTTTTATCTTTCTTCCTTTCTGTCACATAGATTCCTCCACCATTCGTAAAGCGAAGTGCACTTTGAAATTCGTATTCTTCAAATTTATTATTTTCTACTTCATCCTCAATAGATGTGGTATTTAAAGAATCTAAATACTGATCAAATTCTTTAACAAAAGAAGGTACTTGATAGTAAGGAACTCTTTCGTCTACAAGCAATTCATCATTCTCATCTTTCATGCACAATTCGCCTTGTTCGTTGAATATCATTGCAAATCCACCATACCTATAGTAAACATTGCTGTTTTTCCAACACTTGTCACTCAGAATGTATGGACCACTCTCAAAAGAATGAAGGGTGGTATATAGTAGATCTAATAAATTTAAAAAATCATCATCACTAGGAGGATAGATCGCAATAAACTTTCCCGAACTTGCTCTATTTGCGATCTTTGAGTTTGTAGTAAAATAATCCCATTCGCTTGCAAGATGTTTGAAATGGACTTTACGTTCAACCAATATATGACTGACCTTCTGTAAAATCTGTTCTGCATTATCAAGTGTTGCACTAATATGGATTTTCCAACCTTGAGCTTGCAAGGATCGTTCTTTAAACTTGTACATTTTCCATACAGAATTTTCTTCCCTGCTAACTACACAATCATCTGATAAATTTGTCACATTAAATTCTCTCTCAGTAACGATTGATTTGTTAGGAGTGAAATATTTCGAGTTTTCATTTAAATAATCATAATAAACCATGTTTGCCTTCATGATATACTCTCCTCTCATAAATGATTTATGTACCTCTCCCAATAATTTGTAAGCTACATCTTATGTATTCGTCTCATTCAAAAGGACCTAGTTGAAGTTACCCTTCAACTAGGTCTTCTCTGAAGAAGCACTTTACAACCATTACCCCCATGGCCAAGGGCAAATGTTACTATACAATGACCACCTAGCAGCTACTTCACTTGCCTCGTTTTGAGGAAGTTTTTGTAAATTCAGTACTTGATTCATTATCATTCACCTCCTTCCAAAATTTAGATGAAATGTCGTGACTATTATTTTTCAAATCTATAAAGCTTGTACTATATTAATGCTCCGGTCTTCATCGCAAACTAAAATTCTAACCACCTTTAAATCGAATCCATATTACATATTTTAACAATAAGTGGATATTATTGTCAAATAAATTCAGAACTTGCGATAGATTCAGTAAATTTCTCAAATAGCTGATGGTACCTATATAAGGGCTTTCCAGCGCCACTTGCCCCACAATAGCTGTCATTCGGCTACTGAAGATTCTTGGAGAGCCACCTCTACTGAGTTTTTCATCTTTTATTTGGGGAAGAGAAGCCTACGAAGAAAAAAAGTAGACTACAAGCAATAGTTGCTGTAGTCTACTTTCTCTTTCAGATTCAACTCTTAACGCGCAATCGTTGTATGAGCCAACTCCTCCGTCACGGTACAAACGGCACTCGAATCCCAGCTACCCTTGCCTTGTGCTTTTGCTGCCTCATACATTTGCGCAACCGTACCACCAACGAGAACAGGCACTTGTTGTTCACGTGCGGTTTGCGCATAGAGCTGCAAATCTTTGTGCATATGATCCAATGAAAAGACCGTATTTTCATACGTACCGTACAAGATGTTAGGCCCAAAAACGGAGAGCACACGATTGTGGGCAGAGCCTTTGTCCATGACGGCTGCCAGCTTGTGTGGATCGACACCTGCTTTTGCACCGACACTGAACGCCTCGCCCAACGCTGCTGTGATGACGGCAACGACAGAGTTGTGGCAAAGCTTCGCCACTTGTGCAGAGCCAGATTCCCCCAGATAAAAAATTTCCTTTCCAATTGCCCTGAGATAGTCCATGATTTCTGGAAGCTTTGTCTCATCTCCGCCGACCATAATGGTCAACGTTCCGGCCACAGAACCCGCAGGTCCTCCACTCACCGGACAATCGTAGTAGTAGATCCCTTTTTCTACGCCGTGCTGATTCAGACGTTTTGCTGTAGCAGGATCGATCGTACTTGTATCAAATACGAAACTGCCAGCCCCTAATGATAAGAAAAGTCCGTCCGTACCCAGCATGACTTCCTCAACAATCGCAGGACCTGGAAGCGAAGTGAAAACGACACGTGCTACGCTACCCACTGCCTGTGGAGACTCGACGACTATCGCTCCTTTTTCCTTCGCCCAGGCTTTTGCTGCCGGACTTGGATCATAGGCATACACGTGGTAGCCTTTTTGCAATAGATTGCAGACCATTCCTTTACCCATTGCACCAATGCCGATAACTCCAATCGCTTCCATCTTCGCTCCTCCTGCTTTCCCTATACTTATGGCCGAATATAAACCGTTTTGGTCTCGACGTAAAAATCGAGCGCTGACTCCCCTTGCTCTCTCGGACCCAACCCAGATATCTTTTTGCCACCAAACGGAAACTGTGATTCAAAATGAGTCGACGGCATATTGACATGCGTGACACCTGACTGAATGCCTTTGACAAATTGGAAAGCTTTTTGCAAATCGTTCGTAAAAATCGTGGAGGACAAGCCAAATTCTACCTGGTTAGCCACTTGCATTGCATGTTCGAAAGAATCCACATCGATCACGGCGATCACAGGGCCAAAAATTTCTTCATTGGCAATCGTCATCTCCTGCGTGATACCGGTAAATACCGTTGGCGCGACGAAGTATCCCTGGGCGAGATCACCTTCTACCAGGCGCTTACCCCCACATTCCAGTACGCCACCTTCTTCGATACCCTTTTGTACATAATGAAGATACAAATTGAGCTGATGCTCGTCCACTACTGGACCGTTATGATTGTCTGGATCGAAACCATTCCCGATTTTCAAGCCTTTCGCTCGCTCGATTAGTTTTGCTTTTACCTGTTCGGCTACTTCGGGAACGACCAATACGCGACTGGTCCCCGTACAACGTTGCCCATTATCGAAGAATCCACTCAGTACGATAGAATCGATAGCGAGGTCAATATCGGCATCCGCAAGAATGATCGCTGGATTTTTCCCGCCCATCTCCGCCTGAATCTTGCCTCCTCTAGCACCTACTGCTCTCCCCAAGGCAAGTCCCACTTCAGAAGAACCCGTAAAGGAAATGCCCTTGACCAGTGGATGATTCGCCAATTCGTCACCGATTACCGCACCCGGTCCTGTTACCAAGTTCACTACGCCACTCGGAACGCCGCTCTCAATCAGGAGCTCTACCAGCTTTACGCTAATCAAGGAGGTGTTGCTCGCCGGCTTGAACACAACTGTATTGCCTGCGAGGATAGCCGGGACGATCTTCCACAAGCCAATCCCCAGCGGGAAATTCCATGGAGCAATAATCGCGAAAACCCCGATTGGCTCTCGCACCGTGTAACCAATTACCCGTTCATCAAAGGAAGGCACCGTTTGACCTGTCAAGCGAGTGGCTTCCCCAGTCAACTGCTTCATGGAGGTGATTGTCTTGGCAACCTCGCCTCTCGCTTCCCGCAATGTTTTTCCGACTTCACGGGTGATCGTTTCTGCGAGGTCTTCTTTGTGTTTTTCCAATAAGTGAATGAGGGAAAATAAGAATTCTCCACGTGTGGGAGCCGATTTTTGCGACCATGCACCAAAAGCATTGGCAGCAGCTTCAATGGCAGAACGCGCATCCAGCCCGTCCGATTTTTGAAAATAACCGAGAACCTCATTCGTATTGGCAGGGTTCGTACTAGGGAAAACCTGTCCCGTATGGCTCGTCACCCAAGCTCCATCGATGTAGTTATTGTAGGTTGCTGTCAAATCGTCTCCCACCTTCCGCATCTTATAGGAGTATTGTATATAGCAAAGATTATGAATACAATGTATATACAGATACTTATTTCCAACTAGTAATGTGTATTTCTCTACATGGAGGACACGTGGATGAATTCATTTTCGCTCCTGCTTGAAAAGCTGCACGAATGGTTTGGCGAACAGCCTTTCTCGATCTGGTTCCAATTATCGCGTGATCGACAATTTCGGCTTATTTTCTCTTCTTTTCATGAAAACGCTACCACGAATATTCCCCCTATGACAGTACCTCGCTGTGACAACGATGCTAGCCACATGCGATATACATATACCCAACAGATGTACCGTTTTTTCTACGAAAAGGAAGGACAAGCTGTTATTTGCCTTGCACATAAAGCAAACCAACCGGTCATCCTTACTTCTGACCAATGGGAACTACTGTGGTTCGGGATTCGCCTGTTGTTGGCTGAAGAAAAAATGACTGCCAAAGCGGAGGAAAGCAAGAAGCTCTTTGAAGGGATTCGCTCGATATCTGCTACTCTCGATGTACACCAAATCATCCGTGGCATCATTGGTAATGCTCTGGCTGTTATCCCGGCTGCTGACGCAGGTCTCTTGCACTTGTATGATCCCACTATCGACCGATTGATTCCAAAAGCCACCGTCGGTTTTCATGATACGGTGTTCAAGGATCTCAAAATGCGGGTTGGCGAATCCATCGCGGGCAAAGTGTTTGCAGACGGAATCCCACGCATGTACAAAACCAGCCAAGAAACAACTCACGCGATGAAGGACATCTCCGCTGACAACTTTCATTCCCTGAACCACGCGAAAACATTGCGAGACTTGAATGGGTTGCTATGCTTACCAATATCACGTGAAGAAAAGCGTATCGGCGTACTGGTCCTGCATCAGTTTCATCAAGAAAATGTGTTTACGGAGTACGATCTGGATCTCCTCCAAGGCTTCGCAGACCAAACTTCCATCGCCCTGCAAAATGCCGAGCTCTATGCTGAAGTCAAACAAGCATATGAACATATGGCTGCCATTAGCGCCCAACTGCAAGCCAAGCACGATGATTTGATACAACGCAACGATCTCCATGAATCCATCAAACAGTTGTCCTTGCAAAATAAAGGGGCGGAAACAATCGTAAAAACCCTCAGCAAAATGACAGGCCATTCCATCTATTTTGCCGATTGGCTTGAGCAGAAAATGTATCCTGAAAAGAGTGTTTTATTTTTTAGCTGGGATGAACTGTATACATTGCTGAACAAAAGAAGACAGCCTGTTTCCGTCAATCTGTTCTCTCCCGCTTCTGGTGACGATCAACTGTTCTGTTTGTATCCACTAATCAATGGGAGCATCTTTCTCGGATGTCTCATGATTCCCTTAGACGAACACGGGCTATCTGATCTCGCTCGAATGACGGTTGAGCAAGGGAGTGCTGTGCTCATACTCGATTTGGTGAAAAAACAATCGATCAGCTCCGTGCTGTACAAGCGAGCACACGATCTTTTTCAAGAGCTAATCGCAAGCAAAGGCAATGAGCTGTTTGACCGCGCCCGTTCGATGGGGTTACAGCCGCAAGCAAAATACTACGTAGTTTATGCCCATCTGACGCAATGCCACGATCTGGCTTTACTAGAAGCAAACATTCACCGGCTCATTACCCGTTGGAAATGGGAGTTCAGTAAAACACAGATGTTTGTCTACGGATTCCATAACCATGTCACGCTTCTCATCCGGTCTCTCGGCTCCCGAGATGGCAAGGACATCCGGGAGAGGCTGCAACAGGCGTCTTATGAGTGGGAACTTGGCAAGGAAGCATCTTTATCCATTGGCGTGGGAAGTATGGCAAGCGGGATTGAGCAAATCAGCAAAAGCTATGAAGAAGCTAAGAAAGCCGCACACTATTTGACCAACCGCAGCCGTTATGGTGTGGTGCACTATAAAGACCTGGGTGTCAATCGCCTCATGCTGAACCAGAGTCAGGCCGATATTGATGCATTCATTCAAGATGTCTTTGCCCCTTTCTGGCAAGACCCGGAAAAATATCAGGAATGGGAACAGACGATCATGACTTATATGAAATGCAGTCAATCCCCTCAACTCACCGCCAAAGAGCTTCACATTCACGTCAATACGTTGTATCAGCGATTGCGCAAAGTCGAGGAGCTTCTTCATATCGATTTGCGAAATCCAGAAGACTTGCTTAAATTACAGCTCGCTTGTCATTTGCGCCAGGAAGGATAAATCGAAAAAGGCAGGAGTAGCTTTGGACGTGAAAAAGTCCTAGACTACCGCTGCCTTTTTTGTATGCAAAGTCTTTTTACGAGTGCTTGATGATTTGTTTACCATAATTAAGTTATGTAAATTACTTCCTCATGTAAATCGTGAAAAAACAGATGTGTTTTTTCTTCTTGTAATATTTGGATAAACATCCATAATGAACATGGGGGCATCAGGCACCAAACACCCCAGAGATTCGCGCCCTACTACAGGTAAAGGAGTGATGATGTTTTGGATTCGCAAAAACAAATGGAAAAGCATATGAGAGGTTCCAAACGATAATTTCATCCCTTCTCTCATATGCTATGGGAGGAAATGAACGAAATGTTTGCTCAAAAAATGGTTCAAGGAACGGAACTCACAACCGATTGCTTCCATTGCGCGACCAATCTGTTCGAAGCGTTGAAGCATCATGTATCCATCAAAGGGGTCATTGCAGGTGTTATTCCCGGTAGAATATTCCTGTCAACTGACGCAAGGTCAGCCTTGTTGACAAGCCCCCAAGGTATTTTTCTAGGTGGCAGTGTTGAAAATCCCCTCTTCTTTGAAGAAGTGAATGCATTGCTCAAAGAGGAGCTATTACCGCAGCTTGCTGTTGATGAACAGCTTGACTACGTCCTGTTTTATCCAACGGATGAGAAGTGGAATGACATTCTCGATATCGTGATGAAAGATATATTACCTATGAGAAGCGGTCGAATGATCTTTACTCACCATTTACAGGATCTGTCCCCTCCTGCTGTCGATCATATTGTCCCGATAGACAGCACCTTGTTGAAGCGTAAAGAATTAGTAGGTCTTGAGGATGTTCTCGATGAAATAGCAGAAAACTGGCCATCTTTAGAAGCCTATGAAAACAAAGGCTTTGGTTGTGCCGCGATTCAAGATACCGATGAGGGGCCTACCATTATTAGTTGGTGCATGACTGATTGGGTAGTAGAAGACGAATGTGAATTGGGTATAGAAACCGATGAAGACTATCGGGGTAACGGATGGGCTCGAAAGACAGCATTGGGTGCTCTCTCACTCGCCAAACAACGCGGAATCAAAAGAGTGGGATGGCAGTGCTGGTCAAATAATATAGGTTCACAGCGAACAGCCTTGTCTGTCGGTTTCGAGCTGTTCGCGGATTTCCCGGTTCTGTTCGGATGGAACCTTCCTTTAAACAATTTCCTTGTCAACGGCAACCACTATATGCGTGGTGATCTGAAATATGGCGTGGAAAAAGACTACGCCCGCGCCGCATGGAGTTATGCCCAAGCACTTGATAAAGGCTGGGATTGGGATGGCGATCCGGCCTTGTATTGGAATGCTGCTTGCTTGTTCTATCTGAGTGGTGAAGAGGACCGTTCAAAGCATTACTACAAAAAGGCTATCGAACATGGCTGGGTAAGTATTCACCACCCGCATTATCATGATTATGTGTACAGAGAACAGGACAGCGATCAGATCGCTCGTATTCTTGCTGAATCAGTACTATAATGGAAACGGCCGCCGTTTTATCGGCGGCTTTTTGCTGAGCTCATCCATTTTCCCTCTACTTCTCCGCCTTTGAATGAAAAAGAAATGGCTTGCCGTTCAAGTAGTTTTTGATCATAGGTATTGCATAGGGCTGTTCTTCTTTTAGCCCCTCGGTTTCCCTAGGATCAGGAGCATGATGACTATAATTTTCAATCATGACCATCACCGCGAAGCTCTCTAATGTGGGGAGCCAGTCCCCTTCTAGTTTCCGCAAACTCTCATAGCCTTTTATGACTAGCTCTCTTTGTGCCGGATATAAACCCAAAATAGTATGGGCGATATCATAAAGATAGTAACCAAGCCCACATCTTCCAAAATCAATCGGACGAGGATCTCCGTTTTGAAAAACGATGTTACCTTGGTGCAGATCGCCGTGAATGATTCCATAGTTCCCGCTATTCTTGTCCAATTTGGCAAGACAAGTGAGTATTTTATCCGCCGCCAATTCATATAGCTCGAACTCTTCGTCTGTCAGAAACCGTTGGTAATGCTCCGTCAAACGATCCATGGACTCCTTGAAGCTATCTTCTCCCCAGATCGGACGCACAAATTCAGGAGTCAATTGGAAATCCTGGGATACTGTATGAAGCTTTGCTAACAGGACGCCCTCTTTGTAAACTTGGTCTACCGTAAGTTCTTCATCTGCATGCTCCCCTTCGACCCAACGCATGACGGATACGAAGACACAGTCACCATTCGCAAGATCGATGCTCACTGTCTTGGAACCATTGCGGCACTCTATTCCCGTTGGAATCGCTACCTCTATTTTTTCATGCAAAGAGCTGAGCCAAGCAAGCTCGGAATCAATTTCGTTTCTGTTCTTGTTTCCGTGAATGCGAAGTAAATAGGTACCATCCTTCTCTGTTTCTATCACAAACGTGCATGTATCGGATAGTTGGTTGAAACGAATCTGTTCCCCATCCAAGTCGTATTCGTGCATCGCCTTTTGTGCGATTTGCTGCAACTGAGCCACTACCTTCTCGATGTCATCTTCAGAATCCAACTGAATTAACCTCGTCATGCGAATCCCCCATCCAATATATGGTTCATATGCTCACATTCGTTTGATTTCCGCCATACTCCTCTTTTCTTTTTTTCGCTTGACTCCAACCTAAGGTCAGACTGCAAACTCAATTTCAGGAGGTGAATCACCATGTTGTATACCGTGAACGAGGTAGCCAAACTGTCTGGTACCACAATCAAGACACTGTACCATTATCAAAAGATTGGTTTGCTGATGCCCGAAGTCGTTACAGAAAATGGTTACAGATATTATGGTGAGAATGAACTCAAGCGGTTACAACAAATCTTGTTTTATCGTGAGCTTGATTTTTCGTTGGACAGCATTAAGGATGCACTTGATCACGAACCAGACAGACTTCGTTGTTTAAGTGAGCAGCAAGCAATGTTAAAGGCACGCCAGCTTCGATTGGAGCGCATCTTGCTTACATTAGAAGAAACGATTCGACACGAAAGGAAGAGAGGAAATATGTCCACGGAGAAAATGTTTGATGGATTAAACGAAGAAGAATGGAAGCAGGCATTCACTCAACAAAATGAGCATTTGCAGGAAGCGTACGATTTTCAATTGGATACAGAGAATCTGGACGTGGCTTCCATGAATGAAAAAGCTGCCGAAGCGACTGCTTTCATGACGTCTATGGCAGAAGCGTTGAAAAACAACAAAAGTATCTATGATGAAATAGTTGTTTCTGCGATCGAAAACCATCTTGCTTTTTTACAAAAAGACCATCCGATTGATGCGAGAGCTTTTGCCGAGCAGTCAAGGTTTTTCCTATCAGATGAGTTCCACCGCGCTATGTTGGAAGAACAGCAAACGGGATTAAGCTACTACATTTGCATTGCTGCCGAAAATTACGCTTCCAAGTAAAGTGTAGTTAAACGAGCGTTTAACAGTTAAACCGGGTGAGCCGCAACTCCCCGGTTCCTTGTTTCAATTCCTGCTCGATACCTTAGATTACCGCCCCGATTATATGCTCCTTGATTAGCGTCCATCGATCACGAGAATTCGGCATGAATTCCGATGCAATGGCTACGACGAGTTTTTTTTCTGGGATGCAACAGATAACATGACCGCCATCGCCCAGAGCAGCGTATGCAAAAACACCGTCCTCTTCACGCAACCACCATAGGTACCCGTATTGATTGGGATTCATCTCGGTTGTTTCATCTATCCAAACCTCTGGAATGATCTGATGATTGCCCCAACATCCACGATTCAGATAGAGCAAACCAATTCGTGCCATGTCACGGGGAGTTAATGTGAGCCCCCACCCTCCTGTGGAGTTGTTGTTTGGATCCTTCACCCATCCTCTCACATCTTTCCCGAATAAATCTTCAAACGCAAACGCCTTCATTTCATAATCAGGGATTTCTTCCATGCAAATGGGTGTAAACAAGCGTTCGTTGGCGAATTCTCGGGCACTTTTGCCTGTGCTGCGTGTGAGGATGGCTGAAAGCAGGTGCGCCCCAGCGGTTGAATACTTAAACGCTCCAATCTCTCCCTTTTGCCCGAGCATATCCAGGGTATATGTTACCCAATCGGACTGCATACACATTTGATCCAGTGGTTCGTGCCAGTCCTCAAAAGGATAGGGTGCTGTCATCGTGAGGAGATGGCGTATGGTGATTTCTTGTTTTTGTGTATCAGTATGGTCGGCTGCGTAGTCTGGGAAAAATTCTAGTACCTTTTGGTCGACATTCTTGATAAACCGTTCCTCTATGGCAATACCAATGAGAGCAGATAGAATACTTTTCGTTACAGACGCTACATGGTGCCTATCTGTCGGTCCATAGCCATGATAGTAGCTTTCATGGGCGATATAACCATTTCTCACAATGATGATCCCGTTTATGTTGCTGTACGCGGATTTTATGATAGGGTCTAGCTCTGCTAGTTTTTCAGCGTCTATGTTCAAGAGGGCCGGGTCTACTGCTTGCCATTCTGTCGTTCTTTGCATGATAATTCCCTCCTCTACACGAGAATGTCATTTTTTTCTGACTGGAAAATACACCTCCGTAACAAGTTCCTCAGGAACGCTGGCATGATCGGGTGTGGTTACATAGACTTCGTAAGGTGATCTCACCAATTCATAGCCTTCATTTTCTACCCACTCCCTCTGCCTCGCATATACCGCTGTCAACTCTGAGTAAGGACCCTTACATACAGACATTGCACAAAGTCCCCCAAGTAGATCTCTTGTTCCCTTTACAGCCTCTGCAATCGGGAGGGCAAACTCGGTATCGTTTCCGGCAGGATTGAATTCAGGGCTGTGATAAATCGTCATCGGCGTACCGAGCAAGGTGAGCTTTTCAGCCGCAATCCTTTCATACAGCTTACTAAAATACTTACCATACCCGGTTGCATAATCATCACTCGTCATCATCTGGCGTAAAGAAAGAATATGGATTGGCTGGGTCTCCACAAGCTGTACTTCTATGTTGTCAAGGTATGACATCATGGGGATACCCTGCTCCATTTTGGATAGATCATGGTTCAGTTGTTTTATGGTATAGTCCAAAGCGTTTCGTTTTTCATACATCTCCCTTTGGTTACGAAGAAGAGCGGAAACAAGCTTCTCCTCCGCCTGATCTTCTTCCCATTCCAAAATAGCTTTTATTTCGTCCAGCGAAAAATGATACGATTTCAAACGGTTGATGAAGAGCATCTTTTTCAGTTGCTTGATGGAATAATACCGATAGCCATTTTCAGGATTAATCTCGTCCGGGTTCATTAGTCCTATTTCGGCATAATAGCGAAGCGTTTTGGTAGACACTCCACATATCTTTGAGAATTCTCCGATTGATAGCACAGGTTCACCTCCATTGTTCATTCCGTATCGCTATTCTACTTATACCCCTTCCCCTAAGGGCAAAGTCAACTGCAAGTATAAAAGCTAATAAAGAAGTACCTATGCATATACATCGTTAGCATCGTTTCAATCCTTTTCGTTTTTTTACGTTTCGAATAAGGGAAGCAGCACACGTTATGCTTGAAATTTTGGCAATAACTCAGAAAGGCTCACTGTTTTCTTCCTTTACATCACATTCAAAAAAGTTGCATAATGTTGTATGGTGAAGTATGTGCATTCATAACCTATACTTCCCAAAGGAGAGTGTACTTGTGCGTGAAACCTGTGTTCCGACTGGCGTGGAGCTGAAAGACACTGGCTTTGGATATACGTTGTCTTTAATAGGCGGGAAATATAAAATGATCATTTTGTATTGGCTAGCTGAAAATAAGGTGATGCGGCATAATGAGCTGAAGCGAAGTATCGGTACCATTTCCTTTAAAACGCTGAGCTTGATGTTAAAAGAGCTGGAGGCAGATGACTTGATCATCCGCAAGGAATTTCCCCAAGTCCCTCCCAAAGTGGAATATTCCCTTTCAGAGCGTGGCCTATCTCTCATACCGTTGTTAAATATGATGTGCGACTGGGGAGAGACAAACAGCTTACCCTCTCAGAAGGCTGTAAAGCAGCAGGCATAACGATTGTTATTAACAGGAAAAGAAGTATCTCCCAAACGAGGAAATACTTCTTTTTTCATGGGAATTCTTACAGGCTATCAACGAATTTCAAATAATCTTGCGCGTTCTTATCCAATGCGCTACCAATCGGCTCAAGTTCTTGACCAGGTACATTTTCCCCTGACTCAGTCTCTGCACCATAATACGCAAAGAATGAACGATAATCCGCGTGGCAGTAGCGGAAGGTTGTTTCAAAAGGGGTCAATATTTGCTCAAGTGTATACCGATATCTTCCCTCTTCCTGATAATCTTCTTTCCTAATTCCGGCAGACACGGCTAATGCAGCTTTGCGATTCTTTAATTTATCGCCTCCCTTTGAACCGTACGCCCACCCATATGCAAACACATCGTCAAGCCATTTTTTCAGGAGAGGTGGACAATTAAACCAGTAAACCGGGAACTGTAAAACAAGATTCCCATGCGATTCAATCAATTGCTGTTCTTTTTCCACATCAATGTTTCCATCTGGATAAACCTTATGCAATTCGTGTACGGTATACTTTTCTGGATATTTTTTGAGTTCTTCTACCCATCGCTTATTGATGACGGATGTTTCGATGCTTGGATGTGTGACGATTACAAGAGTTTTCAATGTAGGATCCTCCTTGAAGGTTTGTTGTTTTATGAGTATAAAATGCTTGCTGCAAATTTGTAAGTATGCACATTTTGTTCAGTTACTTACATAAAGGTGAGTGTAAAGAACAGAAAAAAGCCTCCCCTCGACCTAATGATTCTAGGTTCGTATCGTTGGGAGGTCCCTTTGCAAATGTTTTTTTTTGCTTTTTCTCCATATACAGCGTGCCTTCAATCGGATTGAAACGATAGGGCTCAATTGGATAAAATTCCAACGAACTGATCGCCAACGCTATTTTTTTCCCTACGCCTCTTCCCTTCCATTCAAGCTATACGTACAATCTTTTCATTTCGCAAACTTGTTCATCTATTTTTCGTAAGGCAACATATCCTGCTGCCCGCTCGTTATTTAATGTTCTATAGCTATAACCTCCCTTGCTGCTTCTATGAAAGATAATATGATTGGTGAAAGCCACTTGTCTTTATGCCATAACATCTGTGTATACACGTGCAAGTCCGGAATTTGCCATGGAAGAGCAACTAGTTCACCCCGTTCAACTTCCGCTTTCGTTGTCATTTCAGGAAGAAAGGCAATACCGATTCCCGTAATTGCACATTGTTTAATGGCTTCGGCATTTTGAAATTCTAAATACGTAATACTATCAATTCCCTTTTTCTCAAATTGCCGGTCAAACATGGTTCGATAGGGACAACCCTTTTCATTCGTCAGGAACACTTGTCCGTGAAAATCTTCCAGCTGCAGTACAGTTAGTTTCGTGAGTGGATGGTCTGGAGCGGCGAAAAAGCGGAAAGTTTCTTCTACCAACGACTCCACTGCAAGTGCGCTCGAGCGAATGGATTCGTCCAACATAAAGACGACATCCGCGGTTCCCTCAAAGAGCGTTTGCTTGAGCTGTTGATTTGGAATGGAGCGGAAGATAAGACGCACTCCCGGATGGCGCGAACGAAATAGGTGAAAGACAACTGGAAGCCGATAGGCGCAAAGAACCTCGTTGGCACTTATCGTTAGGGTGCCGCTTAGATTTTCATTGTCATGAACGACACTGCGAGCTTCGTCCAATTTGTTAAGAACGTCTTGGATATGAGTTAGAAAGCGTTTACCCGCAGTTGTGAGAACGAGTTGCTTGCCCAAGCGGTCGAAGAGACGAACACCAAGCTCATCCTCCAATGCTTTCATTTGCATCGTGACGTTGGAGGGGACGTAGCCCAGAACTTCCGCAGCTCGGCTGAAATTTAAAGTTGAAGCAACCGTTCGGAACGTATTCAATTGACGCAATTCCATCATATTACCCCCAAATCACTTTCAATAATATTGAATACCAGATTGAAATCTATTCACTTTTATTGAAAATAGCACAGGTCTATACTATGTACAAGAACATTCTACATGTGTGGTTTCAATTTGAGAGGAGCAACAATACGATGGATTATGAGATTTTTGATTTGGGTGACGTAACCTTGCAATCAGGAGTATCGTTACCGAGCGCTTTTCTTGCTTATAAGACTTATGGAACATTGAATGAAAAGAAAGATAATGTCATCGTCTATCCAACTGCTTTTGGCGACCAGCATTATCAGAATGAATGGTTGATTGGAAGCGGCATGGCTCTAGATCCGCAGAAATATTTCATTATCGTTCCAAATCTGTTGGGCAACGGCTTATCTTCGTCTCCCAGTAACACGCCTCCCCCATTCGACCAGGCTAATTTTCCGCAGGTAACCATCTATGACAACGTTGCATTACAGTATCGGCTGGTGACTGAAAAATTCGGTATTCAAAAGATCGCTCTTGTAGTTGGATGGTCAATGGGAGGCATTCAATCGTTCCAATGGGGGGCAAGTTATCCAGACATGGTGGAACGAATTGCACCTTTCGCCGGAGTTGCCAAGACTTGGCCCCAAACGTTTTTGGTCCTGGACGGAATGAAAGCTTCGCTCATGGCTGCAGTTGGATTCGATTCAAGTAAACGAAACCAGTTGACTTCGGCAGACATGCGCGCCGTTGGCCGTGTCTACGCTGGATGGGGCTTATCGCAGGCGTTTTACAGGGAGGAGCTTTATCGAGAGCTGGGATATGACTCATTGGCAGATTTTGTGACTGGCGTCTGGGAAGATAGCTTTATGAAGATGGATCCGCACAATTTCCTAGCCATGTTATGGACAGGTCAATTTGCAGATATTAGTGCAAACCCTGCCTATAACGGAGATTTCCATAAAGCGCTCAAAAGCATTAAAGCGCTTACCTGCGTCATGCCAGGGAGCACGGATCTCTTCTGCACGGCGGACGATAACAAATACGAGGCTAAGTTTATACCTAATGCTGTTTTTCATCCTATCGAGTCGATCTGGGGCCATTTTGCAGGTCGCGGAATCAACAGTGCCGATAATAAATTTATTGATGACAACCTAAGACGCTTGTTGGCGCTTAGTACAAACGGATAGACTGACGCTACCAATCAAAACAGCGGTAGCCATGGATCTGAAAATAAAGTCCTAGGCTCCCGCTGTTTTATTGAACGATCGATCCCTTTAGTTTAACAAGTGCCTCAAAATCAATGGAAGCAGGTCTTTCGGGGCTAATCGCTCCATTCATTCACATAAGCCGCGCATTCCTTTCGAATGGTGTCGTCGGCATTCAACCTTCGAATCATCCGCATATACGCATCTGTCTCGAACTCATAGTCGGAAACTGCGAACAAGACGATGATGTCGCGACCAACAACACCGGAAAAGAAGCCCGAGCGTATTAGTTCTTCCAGCGCCTCGATACACGTTTCGTACAACGCCTCCCGAAACGCCACGAAACGGCCGCTTTCATGTCTTGCCGAGGGCTCTTCAGTCAGGATGAAACTTCGCAACTTCGCGCAAATCGCGCCGAAGGCCTCCTCAGCTCCTTGACCTTCGAACCGCCATTCCGCAGGCTCGAATTTGTAATACAACGCATGTTCCGGATCGCTCTCGACAATTCCATCAAGATGCGCTTCCGTATTGACAGCAGGGCAAACGGTCATGGCGCCTTCGTCGCTGTACAACGCAAAGGCGATTACCCTATCATCCTGGCACGTGTTATTCATCTCGTCAAAGGCCTGCATTGCCGCCGTTTTAATCTCTTGCTTCAGCAAAGGAAAATCGAAATCCATCAGGGCAACTCCTTCCGCATTAGGTAGCTCAATAAAAGTTTGCGGCCGACAAAGTACATGTATGACTATCTGCGATCAAAAGCAAGACTCGCAGCAAGACCTGTCAAGACACTTGCCATTAGCCAACGCTGCACCCGTAGCCAGGCTGGGCGTGTACCAAACCACTCAGCAACTCTGCTCGCTAAAAGAACAATAAGCAGGTTAATGGTAAAGCTGACAGCAATTTGTGTTAGACCCAAAGTAGCACCTTGCAGGAGCACCGATCCCCGCGCAGGATCTACAAATTGAGGTAAGAGTGATACATACAAAATAGCAATTTTGGGGTTCAGTAGATTTGTTATCAATCCCATCAAAAATAACTTTTTCGGCGGTTCAATAGAGAGAGTATCAGGCTTTAGAATGGAAGCAGCACCTGGTTTGACCGCGTTCCAAGCAAGCCAGAGCAGGTAAATAGCCCCGGCCCACTTGACTGATTCGTAAACGAACGGAACCGTTATAAAAAGAGCCGAGAGACCGAACATGGTTGCGATCATGTAAATCACGAACCCAAGTATGACACCAAGAAGTGAGATGACTCCAGCTGTGCGACCTTGCGAAATCGTTCGCGAAATTAGGTAAATCATGTTAGGGCCAGGAGAACAAACCATACCAAGCGAAACAAATACAAAGGCAAGAAAAGTACCAAAGCTCACCAATTTACATTACTCCTTTCCGTGGTTCATCAAAGTTAGAAACCATTATCTATCCCAAATCCATTTTTAATAGCATTATTTTCAATGAGTATGCAAATTTATCTGTATTTGATGCCCCCCGTTCCGCTCATTCTATTGCTACTTGAGCAGCTTGTTCTTCAGCTCCTCAGCCGTGTCCGGCTTCCAATAACTTATTTGTAATTTCTTCTCCTGAACCAATTGTCCAACCAGTTCAAAAAGCACTGCTCTCTTCTGGGCTGGCCAATGGGTAAAGGACTGCAAATCACTGGACACATTCCAAATAGAGGTTGCATTTTCCTTTTGGGACCATTTTTTCATAAGAATCGATTCAACGTCCTCATAACCTATGCGATACAAAATACCAACATATGTCGCGCCAATTCCATCATCCAGAATTGCTCTTTTTAGAAAATACGCTTGCACCTTTTGGCAGCAAATTTCATTATTTAGCGGAAGCAGATCACCCAGCACGTCATCAAATTCTCCAGTTACTTTTCCTACATATAGCTCGTTTTAATAAGACCGCTTAGCTTTTTCTCCTCCGGATCAGCTGCCAATAGTTCTATCCAGCGCACATCCAAATCCTCAAACAGCAGCGGTGTAAGTGAAAAATATGTATCATCCCTAAGCATATGACCCCAGCCAAACATAAACGTATGTCGATTTTGCTTAGTATCAAACTTCACCGTACCTAGCACGTTCAAAATAAAACGCTGCGCTACCGGATCTTTGTAATACGGTGAAAACGCCTCGAAAACATCGCCAGCAGGCTTGGTTAGAAGCGCAGAAGCGAAGACAGGAGACAGCCAGGCTCCCCCATATTGTTCATATAACTTGCAAGCCAGCGCTTGCAGCCTACTATCTCCATCCATTAAAACAGAGCCAACCAAAATCATAGGAAAGGCTTGCTCTAAAGTCACCCCTTCCAAAGTATTACTTATATGAAAGATAGAAGTATCTCTGTAGGCTAACTTTAGCACCTCGCTGTCGCGCTTTAATGATGAAATCTTCTGGATATGCTCTGCTGCAAGCTCATACACTTCGCACATCTTCTCACTTGCTTTGCCCGGCATCATGCCAAGTAAGGCAAGCAGTGTTTCATGCTCTTCCCAGCTGATCTTGCTGCCAGGCTTCTTCTCCAGAAACGTCTGCAAAAAAGCTAGTAATCGATCAGCAAGCATATCCGACACTGTATTCGAGAATGTGTGGTTTACTATTTTTTCGCATTTTTGAGGCGACTTTAATAGCTTTTTCCAATAAGCTGCAGCCGGTTCATAATCAATCTTAGCCAGTGCCCTCTGGGCGGCAAGCTTACTCTTCCCGCGCTCTGTACTGGCCAGATGCAACAGCTCAGGTGCCTCGTTAACTCCGAGCTCCGAGATAGCCTTCTCTCTGCTACTCCCTTTGGGCGGCAATGCATCGAGAACTGGCTAATTAAAATCTGTCATTACTGGGTTCCCCCTCATCCTGACTATTTCTATTATAGTAGCACGCCAAATTTTGCGGATATATAGTTCTGACTTCCTTTGTAACAAACCCTACATGCCCCGCCTTCTATTACGGAGAACTCATCGTTTTCAGTCTCACTAGCAATGAATCCAGTACTACGACCACCTACAGGAAAAAATGGAGCATCGAATAAAAGATGACTATCGCGCCAAATTGGTTGGTTGTTCGAGTGCAAAACGCTGAACGGACGAAAAGGCCTTGCCTGGGAGCTCTTCTCTCTCAAGTGGGGCCTTTTCTCTTAAAAAAGAATAGGAGGATGTCCTCCTTATTTTTTTCTGAGGAGTCTGCCTCATCGTTCCTACTACTTCCGTTCATTCTATATTGAGGTACTTAAAGGGTGTTTCTTTTTCGATCAACTCACGAATCATGGCGGAATCCAGCCGAAGCCCTCTTATTGTGGCAAGTTCAAAGAATCCATTTTGAAAAAAGATCAATCAAAATCGATTCTACCGTTTAGAATACAGATAGGAATTTTCACGAATAAGTTTGATCGTTTTTGGGCAAGTTTCTTGAACATTAGCACCCGTTCGTACTATACGGTTAGCCAGATATTTAAAATGTACCTGTCCTTTTCTGTTTGGTCATAGCCCCGTCAAGTAGACACTAAAAAGAGAAATTTTTTAGGCGGCGATCGCTTCTCTGTATTCTATAGGGGAGAGGTCGCCGAGTTTTTTCTGGAAGCGCTCTTCGTTATAGTAGTTGATGTATTCCATTACCATTCTCCGAGCTTCCACTTCATTTACTGGTTTTTCAAGGTATAGCTTCTCTGCTTTTAAGTGGGAAAAGAACGATTCGATGCAGGCGTTATCGTAACAATTTCCCCTTCTTGAATGACTTCCAATCAGTTCTTTATCATCTAGTAACTTCTTGTACGTTTTCGTTGTGTATTGATACCCTTGATCGGAATGAAGAATAGCACCTTTGGCGTTTACATGTTCTACAGTACGTATAACGAGTTGTAAATCGTTACAAGAAGACATCTCCCAGGCCACAACTTCGTTGTTGCACAAATCTAAAACGACTGATAAATATACAAATTGATGTCCAATCCGAATAAAGGTAATATCTGTTACCAATTTCTTCAATATTTCTTCAGCTGCAAACTCACGGTTGAGAACATTTTGAAAAACAACTGATGGTTTGCACCCCGCAAAGGGGCGCTTCTTCCGAATGACAGAGCGAATCCCAAGTTCCCGCATGAGCCTACGCACTTTTTTGTGGTTCATCGTAAATCCTTCTTTATGAAGAGCTGTACGCATACGTTTATAGCCGAAAACCGGGCTTGCTTATCCAACTTCCCTCCCCATGTAGATTCGGATTGAGCTTTTTTAGATATTCTAAATGAGCTTTCAAGTAGGCATTTTCTTCTTCAAGACTGCTAAATTTCTTCCTTCCCCAGCTCCCCCGGTAATCCTCAAACGACTCTCCGTTTTGATGTCAACGAACCCATTCGATGATTTGGGCATCACCCTTAATCCCTAATCTTCCTTTAATTTGCGCATAGGTCAGCCGCTCTTCAAGTCGTAATCGAACAGCTTCTTTCTTGAGTTCATCGCTATAACGTAAAAAGACTTGTCCTTTTTTGGGTGGCATGAAAAAACCCCCTCCGGTCAACAGTATTGAGTACATCGTATCATGAACTCTTTATTTACTGTCTACCATAAGGGGATAATACCAGTTACCATCTATGAACCGGCTATTTTTTCTCCCCTTGGTTGTCTGCTGTTGGCGTCAGGTTCGACAGTGATGCCGATTTGATCAAAAGTCTGCCCTTCGGCGAGCTGGTAGGTCAGTATTCCGGATCCGTTTTCGTCTGGCTTGAATATGCCACCATTTTCCCTCGTGCTGTTTTTCAGCAGCCAAACCTGGTAAACCTGTGAACCTTCGACGCCGGGCAATTCGTGAACCTGCACCACCAAATTTTTCTCTGATCCCTGCTGGACAATATAGGCGATGCCGTTTGTTCCCGGGTGGCTTTGATTGGCTGCTTTTAAGGGAATCGCCGTTAAAATTTCAATGGGTATATTTTCGGCATGGCGATTTTTCACCTGTACATTCGCTATTCCAAGGCCAATAAACGCGAGCAACAAGACGCACACGATACTGGTTGAAACTGGAGTGAACTGGCTTTTGAGTGTCATAGAGAGCTTACTCATCTTAGTCATGAATGTTTCCGTACCGCTTTTCCTTTTGTCCTCAAAAACAAACCCCAGCACCTCGCCTTTTAGCGATTCAGGCACCTCGATCTCGGTATAATCGAAAGGCAAAGCATGCCAGGCCTGGGATAATTCCTGATATTCTTTCTTACACTCCGTACAATTCTTTAAATGTTCAGCAAAGGCCATGTGTTCGCTCTCCTTGAGCTCATTTGCTATATATGGAATTAAATGATCACAAACCCTTCTCATTTTAAATCCTCCAGTTCCAGATGCTTCCTCAATCCTTTAAGAGCCTGGTGAAGCCTGCTTTTAATCGTGCCGAGCGGCTCTTGTTCCAGCTTGGCGATCTCTGAAAGAGAATACCCTTTCCAATAAAGCAAATCGATTAATTTTCTTTGCGCCGTTGGCAATTTGTTTTTCGCCATCGCAATATCATTTGTATTTACTCGTTGCTCGACTGTATTAGCAGGGTCGGCGATCTCTTCAAGTTCCTCTTGATGGTGTTGCGTATGTCTCTTCTCTTTGCGGAGGTAGTCAATGCAAATATTGCGGGTAATCGTGAGGAGCCAATTTACAAAGCTGCCTTGAGCAGGATCGTAATAGCTGTTTGTTGTCCATAGTCTTAAAAAGACCAACTGAATAATCTCTTTCGTCTTATCCTCATTCCCATTGCAAAACTTCATAACAAAGCCGTAAACAAGCTTTATATATCGATCATAGAGTTCCTCTAATGCGTGACCATTTTTTTCGTTTACCAATCGCATTAATTCCGCATCGTAATTTTCTTTCATGTGGCACTCCCTGCTCTTGGATAAAAATATATTGCCATAACACTATTTTAAAAGTAAAGATGGGAACGACCGAGACTGATCGTTCCCTGGGCAGGCTTATTCAAATGCTGTTTCGCTGTTTACGACAAACCATACATCTTTTACTCCTTGTCCGTTTACATCCCCTTCTTGCTGGTCTTTTGCAAAATAATAGAGAGGAAAGCCTTTGTACGTAACCTGCTTCTTCCCGTTGTCTTCTCTTGTGATCGTATCGAAATCCTTTTTGTCAAAACCTTCCGGGACAGCGAAATTCTCCTGGGTAAATGCCGGCCAGTTTGCCAGGCAGTCTCCGCTACAATTGCTTTTTCCTGCTTCATCCTTTTTAAAGTAATACAGGGCCCTTCCCTGTGGATCCGCCAGGTAACCTCCAGCTTTCTCATTCTCCAAAAGCTGGAGGCTGTCAGCCGGGGCTTGATCGGGTTGAACCGTCTCTGTTTTTACCTCCGTGCTTTTTCCGCAGGCCGCCAAAACAAAAATAACCGAAAGTATCGCAAGGGTAAAAACTGCTTTTTTCATGTATGTTCCTCCCAGTTTTTTAGATGTAAGACTCGTCCTTACTTCCAGCCCCATTTTTGAAAGATTTGGTGAGATTCTTCCGTTCTTAAATAATCAATAAATTGCTGGGCCTCTTTTTTCTGATCAGTGATTTTCGTCAGGGCGATCGGCGTTCCACGATAGAGCTTTTCTTCTTCGGGCAGTTCGACCAGGTCAGTCACATCCTGGAGCCGGTAATGCCACGATTCATAGGTAATCCAGGCGTCCAGGCTCGAATTCGATTTCCATCGTTCAATGGCTTCGGCACTCGACTTTACAGAAAGGTTAATATTTGAGGAAATGCCTTCGATCAACCCTTTTCTTCCTGCCAAGTCTTCCCACAGGCCAAGCTGGCCTGCCCCATTCACATCGATTATTTTTACTCCCTTTTTCGTTAAATCCTCCAGGCTTTCAATCTTCTTAGGATTTCCTTTCCTCACCAATATTCCTGCAGCACGCGGGTAAAGCTCCGTACGTGATTTAGTGTCGATCATTTCGGGGTGGTTAAAGATGAAGTCCTGCAGCATATACTCGGAGCCACCGAAAATAATATCTGCATCTCGCTTTGCTTGGCCGATCCAATTGCCCTCTGGTCCCGCTGTTACTTCCACTTTCATTCCTGTTTCAGCTGAAAAATGTTCAGCAGCTTCCTTAATCGGTCCAAGTGGTCCACCTGGTCCGTAAACCCGGATGACTTGATCACTTTGGCTGGAATTTGGTGTCGCCTGGGACGCAGGCTTACCGTCCATTTGTGCATAGGCTGACATTCCGGTAGCCGTAAAGACAAAGAGCAGTAGAGTTGTTAGGAACACGGTCTTCTTCATGATTCTTCCTCCAATTTCACACATGTTTTTTAACGGTACTATCAAAGGAAACGAAGGGAGGCTGTAAACGGTTTGATTGTAATTGTGAAATAGTTAGAAAGTTTCATAAATCTATGGAAAAACTAGTCTGGTAAAGAATAAAAAAAGATCTCCGCACAACCTACGCCAGCTTGGCCAGGTGTGTGGCGATCTTTTTCATGTTCTGACACGAAGCGGATTCTTGGTCTCTCGCATCTGTTTTGTTTGAAATTGGCTAGTTTGAAAAATGGATTTCGGTATTAGTATTAATCGTAACTGTACATTGAATAATTGCGTCAAATCCAACTTTTTTCATTTACATGATAAACTACCATGTATCGCCCGGTTTCATAGGGGTGATCACCATCTCGCGTTCACCTACTTGCGTTGCGATTTTGTTTGCTGCGTTGTTTTGGTTCATGTCAATCATAGCAAATATATAATGCATTGATTTCTTTCATATTGCTCTCTTGAATAACCCAATCATTACATCGAAAACGCCCGATTTCCTTAATAATTGTTTCAATAAAA
>NZ_CATKQT010000002.1:0-202496 GCF_949767855.1 Brevibacillus sp. IT-7CA2 | reverse complement strand
AACAAGCTGCGTTCTTTTTTATGCGGATTATTCCTCGTATTCGTCCCATTCAAGTGTGCCATTTACGGCATCTAGGTAAGGCCAGCCCTTGCTCTTGTCAACCGTATAGACAAGGGTGAGAAAAGGAGCTTGTTTTCCTTTGTAGGTTGGCCAGAAGTAGGACAGCTTTACAGGGAGATTTTTTGCTACGATTTCAGCAGCTTGTTGCTCCGTTACAGATGGCTTCAGGATGGGAAGAGTACCCTCTTTTTCCGGCAAATTCACAATGATAGTCAATACTTGTCCACTCTCTATATCGACCACCATCCAATAGTAACGGTTGAACACAGGCAAACCATCGTGCAGTTCATGAAACAGGAAGGTATACGTTCCTGTGTCCTCCTCCTCTTCTCCCTCTCCTTCATTCAACTCGATCATCCAATCGGCCAATTTCGGCTGTTTATATGGATCAAATATCTCAACCTGCCATTCAGTAGAGGATTTAGCTACATATGGCTCGATGACGGAAATTGCTTTTTTCAAGGCTTCTTCTTTCGATAAGGGAACAGGCAAGCTTTTTGTTTCCATCGAAATATTCGCACCAGTGACCTCTCCCGTAGAAGCATCCACCGAAATGGATACTTCTTCATGCCCAAACTCATCGCTCCAGGAATGTATGAACTCACCATCAACTTCTCCTGTGTTGTATTCTGTGAACATCACCTTCGTATCTACGTCAAACAGGCTCGCCACGACTTTTTCTCCATCTGCCCTGCTTTTGACAATAAGCGGCTCTCCTTTTGACGATAGCGTAAGCTTCTTCAGATTGGCAGGATTTCTTTTTCCATCCCCCGCAATCTCTGTTCCCTGAATGAAGTCAATCTGCTTTCCTGTCACGGCATCGATGTAAAGGGAATTCATCCATACGTATTGCATGCCCGGCTTGGCATCTTTCCCTTCCAGCACATAGCCGAAATCAAGACGCTCAGGAGTGAAATACTGCTTTTTGACAGCTTCTGGTGTCAGTGCCGTTTTCGGATCTGGGACCTTGGTCTCTTTCAAATCAAGTAGCTCAGTGGATACACCCAAGATATGACCAGCATAATCCGTCGTCACGTATATGCCCGTCCTATTCCCCAATATCTCCAGCCCATTTAGTACAACTGGATAATAAATGGTACGGTATATTGCTAAGGGATCAGTCAATTCTTCAGGGTCTACCTCTTCAACAGCTTTGGATAATTGAGGAGAGCCTGCTTGTTTTCTTTTGTCTGCCCCTAATAACTCAAGCACTGCTTTTTCTGCCCGTTGCAAAATAACCTCGTCTGTCGCAATTTCCCCTTGCTTCCAAATATACAGACTAGCGTTGTACGTGAACAACTCCCCTGTTTTGCTGTCAAAGACAACAGTGGCACCCATCTCATTGGATTCGGGACTTTCCAGATAGAGGTTCAACAGTTTTTCATCCATCTCACTTTTCACAATCGTTCGTTTCGTCAATGCTTTCAATGCAGGCTCCAGCTTTTCTAAAGCAGCTACGATTTGAGTGGCCCGCTCCGGGAGCTTTTCCTCGCTTTTTGTTGCAGATGCAATGTGGCTAGGATGGATTTCAGGACTTGCAGCCAAGGCTGTTCCACTTGTTCCTGGCAGCATCATTGCTATTGTCAATGCGATTGCTGTTCGTTTTCCATTTCGTTTCATTAAATCCCCTCCTTCTTTCTTAATCCTCTATCTCGTCCCACGTAAACGATCCGTTTACGGCATCTACGGTTGGCCAACCTTCGTTGGTATCGAGTTTGTAGGCAAGAATCGGAGCATCATGATCACTGGATGTCGGCCAAATGTAAGTCAGCTTTACCGGTACGTTTTTGGCGAAAATTTCAGCAACCTGCTGGTCTGTTACGGATGGTTTGAGCACAGGATATTTGCGATCCTCTGCGGGAACTGAGGCGAGGAACTCTGCGACTTGTCCTTTCATTGGATCAATAACTACTCCATAGGAATACTCCATGACTGGTATACCGTTTTGTTTCTCAAAAAATAAAAAGCCATACTGCTCGATAGATTTCTTTTCTTCTGACTCTTGCTTGTTATCCTTATTCGATAGAATCTTCATAGCCAGTGGATCTTCTGGTTTGATCTGTTCGTACATTTCGACTTGCCATTCGGCTGTTTTAGCATAAGGCTCCAAGAAAGCAATCGCTTTTTGTAACGACTGTTCTTTGGTGAGCGGAGCAGGAAGATTTGGGATATGCGTCCAAAATAGATAACCGCCAATCTCTCCTGTCATTTTGTCCTCCACTACCGAAGCGTAATTCACTTCAACATAGTTCGCCCAATAATGATTGATTAGGCCGTCCTGCTCCTCCTTTCGATAGGTCGAATACGTCTTCTTCGTATCAATTCCAAACAAACGCTCTAAAATTTGTGTATCCGTTGCATTTTTCTCAATGAATGGCTTTGCTTGGGGCTTCAAGGAAATATTTTTCAGATCGGCAGCTTTTAGCTTGCCCTCCCCGTTTTCTTCCCCCCATCCATCAACGATCTGCTTGCCTGTCAGTGCATCAAATATTGGAGATGTTCTTAGCTTATACGCTAATCCAGGCTTGCCTTCACTACCTTCACTGCCTTCCCATACATAACCATGCTGGATTCGTTCAGGTGTAAAAATCTGCTTCTGGATCGCCTCTTTTGCGACAGCATTTTTCGGGTCAGCAACCTGAACTCCCTTCAAATCGAGCGGTTCAAACGAGACCCCGATTAAATGACCGGCGAAATCCATGTCTACATCTATTCCAAAACGCGTTCCTTCTATTTCCAGACCGTTCAACAGAATCGGATAATAGACATTTCGGAATTCAATTGACTCTTCCTCATCATCCACGAATGTTGACAATTGTGGGGCATCCGTCATGCTCCGCTTCTTCGACCCAAGCAACTCCTCAACGGCTTTATCGGCTTTTTTCAAAATGGCCTCATCTGTTGCTTTTTCTTTCTGATCCCAGATGATGGTGGCAGCCTCGAAACCAACCATCTCACCGCTATTGCGATCAAAAAGGATATACGCATCCTCGTGTATGTTGTCTGGATGATGCATAGTCAAGACCACTTGATTTTCATCTTGCTCGGAAATGAAGACTTCCCGCACCGTCAAAGTTTTCAAAGCAGGCTCCAGCTTCTCCAGCGCAGCGACAATCTCTACCGCACGAGTAGGCAGCTTGACTTGTTCTTCAGATGGGTTTTCAGCATTTTTCAAGATCATTTCGGGACTTACAGCAAATGCCTGGGCACCTGTACCCAGCAGCATGGTTGTCACTGCAAAAGCAGCCGTCGCACTTTTCCAATTATGTGTCATGAACATTTCTCCTAATCAATTATGATGATAGCTACGCATTCTATCTTACTTTTTTTCCACTATTTAGCATAGATAGCCGTACAAAAAAACAGCACTCTCCCCTTACAGAGAAAGTGCTGTCGTATGTTTTGCCCTACAGGCTGTTCAATACTTCCTGAATCAACTTGTTTACCATTCCCGGGTTTGCCTTACCTTTGGTTTGCTTCATGACCTGACCAACAAAGAAAGCAGCTGCTTTTTCGTTTCCGGCCTTGAAGTCTGCCACGGCTTGCGGGTTGGAATTGACCGCATCGACGACGACTTGACGCAGAGCGCCTTCATCGCTGATTTGGACGAGTCCTTTTTCTTCGACGATCTGCTTCGGCTCTTTGCCGGTCTCGACCATCTCTTTGAAGACGGTTTTGGCGATTTTGGAGGAAATGGTTCCGTCCTCAATCAGCTTGATCATCTCACCCAAGCCTTTTGGTGTCATTTTCACATCAACAAACACCAGATTGTTGGCGTTGAGGTGAGCCAACAGGTCAACCATCAGCCAGTTCGCTACGGACTTCGGTTCTGCTCCTGTTTTCACAGTCTCATCAAAGAAATCAGCCGTCTCCTTGGAGATCGTAATGACTCCGGCATCATCCCGAGACAAGCCAAACTCGTTCACATAGCGTGCCTGACGAGCATCTGGCAGCTCTGGAATGGTTGCGCGAACCGCTTCAATCCACTCCTCGGAAATCTGCATGCGAACCAGATCCGGGTCTGGGAAGTAACGATAGTCGTGCGCTTCTTCTTTCGAACGCATCGTCAACGTCTTCTTGTTCGCTTCATCCCAACGGCGTGTTTCCTGAACGACCTTGCCACCGGAAGAAACTACCTCCGTCTGACGCAGTACCTCGTACTCCAAGCCCATTTGCACGTTGCGGAAGGAGTTCATGTTTTTCAGCTCGGCCTTGGTTCCGAATTCTTCTTGACCATACGGGCGGATGGAAACGTTAGCGTCGCAACGCAGGGAGCCTTGTTCCATGCGAACGTCAGATACTTCCGTGTACTGAATGATCGCTTTCAGCTTTTCCAGATACGCACGTGCTTCTTCCGGTGTGCGGATGTCTGGCTCAGAAACGATCTCCACGAGCGGTACCCCGACGCGGTTGAAGTCTACGAGAGACTCTCCGCCAAAATCGCTGTGCGTCAGCTTCCCCGCATCCTCTTCTAGATGCAGACGAGTGATCCCAATGCGCTTCGTCTCACCGTTTACCTCAATGTCGATCCAGCCATTGTAGCCGATCGGCTGGTCAAACTGCGAGATTTGGTACGCTTTTGGCGAGTCTGGATAAAAATAGTTCTTGCGGTCGAACTTGGTCTCGCGGGAAATCTCGCAGTTGAGGGCGAGTGCCGCTTTCATCGCGAATTCTACCGCTTGCTTGTTCGTTACAGGCAGTACACCTGGATGTCCCAAGCAGATCGGGCATGTATGTGTATTCGGCGGTGCACCAAATTCAGTCGGGCAGCCGCAAAAGATTTTACTGTTGGTCGATAGCTCGGCGTGAACCTCCAAGCCAATGACGGTTTCGTACTTGCTCATGCTCTTACCCCCTCACCCATTCCGGTTTGCGACCGTAGAAGCCTGCGGTTTGCTCATACGCATGGGCTACGCGCAATACGGTGGATTCGTCAAATGCACGACCTACGATCTGCAAACCGATCGGCAGACCGTTTTTGGAGAATCCGCACGGCACGCTGATTGCTGGCAGTCCAGCCAGGTTTACAGGAACGGTACAAATATCTTCCAGATACATTTTCACCGGATCATCTACGTTTTCGCCTACTTTGAAAGCCGTAGAAGGCGTCGTTGGGTGCAGGATGACATCGTAGTCAGCAAAAATGCTGTTGAAGTCCTGAATGATCAGGGTACGTACCTGCTGCGCCTTTTTGTAGTAAGCATCGTAATAACCAGACGAGAGCGCGTAGGTTCCGAGCATGATGCGGCGCTTCACTTCTGGGCCAAATCCTTGACTACGGGATTCCTTGTACAGCTCGATCAGGTTTGCCGCATTGTCTGCACGCACACCATAACGTACGCCGTCAAAACGAGCCAGGTTGGAAGAAGCTTCAGACGAAGACAAGAGGTAGTAAGCTGGCACTGCATATTCCGTGTGCGGCATGGAAACCTCGCTCCATGTAGCACCCATGCTCTCCAACTGCTTCAATGCTGCCAGAACAGCATCGCGAACCTCAGGGTCAATCCCTTCTCCGATCAACTCTTTCGGTACTCCGATACGCAGTCCTTTTACATCTCCAGTCAATGCGGACAAGTAATCCGGTACGTCCACATTGGCAGAGGTAGAGTCGAATTCATCATGTCCCGCAATCGCTTGCAGCACGTAGGCGGAATCCTCAACGTTTTTCGTCACAGGTCCGATCTGATCCAGCGAGGACGCGAACGCAACCAGCCCGAAACGGGATACGCGTCCATATGTAGGCTTCAAGCCGACAACGCCACAAAAAGCAGCAGGCTGACGGATGGAGCCACCTGTATCAGAGCCAAGTGTAAAGTAAAAATGACGGGCAGCCATTGCCGCTGCAGAGCCACCGGAAGAGCCTCCCGGAACGTAGTCGGTGTTCCACGGGTTTTTCGCTGGGAAAAAGCCGGAATTTTCGTTGGAGCCGCCCATCGCAAACTCGTCCATGTTCAGCTTCGCAACGATGACCGCATCGGCATCCTTCACCTTTTTGGAAACAGTCCCGTCATGGACAGGATCGTAGTTCACCAAAAATTTGCTCGCGCAAGTCGTGCGAACGTCTTTTGTAACCAGGTTGTCCTTCAATCCGGCAGGCAAGCCGTAGAGAAGACCCAGCTCCTCATTTCCCTTGACCAGACGCTCGTCCAATTGACGGGCATGAGCCAAGGCTCCCTCTTCATCTACATGCAGGACGGATTTGATTTCTCCGTCATGCTCCTTGATGCTAGCGATGGAAGCCTGCACCAGATCCGTTACCGAAATCTCTTTTGCGCGCAGGGCGCTATGTATCTCAGACAATCGCTTGTCAAACAGCGACACAGTGGGTTCCTCCCTTCTCGTTATCCAGTGGGTTATTCGAATACAGCCGGTACTTTAAACTGTCCGTCTTCGTGATCCGGTGCGTTTTTCAGCACGTCCTCACGCGGCAGGGACGGTCTGTTTACGTCTTCGCGCATCACGTTTTTCACGTCTGTAGCGTGGCTGGTTGGCTCAATATTGGACGTATCGAGCTCATTCAGCTTGGCTGCAAAATCAAGAATCGCATTCAGGTCTTTCGTATATCGCTCCGCTTCTTCCTCAGTGAGTTGCAAGCGGGCCAAATTAGCTACGTGTTCTACTTCTTTGCGAGTAATGGCACTCATTCTTTCCACCTCCGAATCGTATCACATAACTTTGATCTTACTTGAAAAGAGCAGGTTCAGTCAATTTTCACAGGGATTTCCCCAGGGAAAACAAATAATGTTCTCGACCAAAAAAAGTTGATCGATTATTCGCTAATAAAAACTTTGTCTCGCTGTTGTGGTGGGGAGGAAACAGGAGAAAACGCTCAGCTTCTAGGTCCACCCGCTGTGGGATTGACTGCCCGTCTCCATGAAAAAAAGCGAAACCCGCGTCCAAAGTCGTCCATTCAGGGGGTATCTCAGAGGTGGACGCTAAGGGCTTGTTTCTCTTTTTTTCATTGCGCCTCGGTCGATGTCCCTAAGATCTTCGCTTATTTCTCCTGTTTCCTCTACGAGCTTTCCGTGTTTACCGATCTTTTAACGACTTAAAAGATTGAAGAATGTAAGAAGTAACGCTAGAGAAGAATATTTCCAGACGTAGCGACTTGTGGAGTCCTACCGAGCGGAGAAGGGATTAGCGGGAAATAGAAACGCAACGTGCCCGAGCTACGAAGCGGCTACCACTTTTGCGTTTCCCCGCTAAGCCCTTCGGAGCGTGCAGTCCATGTTTCCCCGCGGGACGGAGCACTGAGCCTAGACTGGAAATATTCTTCTCCCCACCACAGCCACATCTACTAGAAAACTTCATCTCCTAAGAAAAAATAAGCCCAGGGCATTTGCCCTGGACTGTGCGTCTTCTATCTCTTGCTATTCCGCCTTCTTATTCGCCAAGGCCTGCCCCATCAAGAGAGACTTCCCTTTTTCAACGCCTGTTGCCCATTCGAGCTCGTTGGACTCCAATAACAAAATGACGGTGGATCCAAATTCGAACCAGCCCAGCTCCGAACCTTTTTCATAACGAGGTGTCCCAGCAATCTTCTCGTGGGTTTGGCGACCGTGCTTGATATTCGTCGTAGCTGTGTTGTAGCAGACCTTCACGCTGCCTACAAACAAGGCTCCTACTTTAACCATGGCCATATCGCCCAGGCTATCTGTTTTGATGTGAGTTACCAAGCGTTCATTGCGGGCAAACAAACGGTCTACGTTTTCAATCCCGAGCTGGTTGACTGGATAGAGTCTGCCAGGTAAATAGCAGTAACAGCTCAAATCGCCCGTTACCGGCATATGAATCCGGTGATAGTCCCTTGGACTCAAATAAATTGTGATAAATTTACCACCGTAGTAACGCTTGGCCTCTTCCTCCGAACCGCCCAACAGCTCAGTCACACTGAAATCTTTTCCCTTTGCTTGAATCAAGGTACCTTCGCAAATATCCCCCAACTGCGAAACAGTTCCATCTACCGGGCTGACGATGGTATCTGGGCCAGGTGCAATCGGTCTCGCTGCGGGCTTCAGGCGTCGGGAAAAAAACTCCTTCAGCGTGCGGTATTCCGAAGCCGGCTTTTCTATGATCGACGTATCAATCTGATAGTGCTTTATGTATCGTTGAATGGCTAATCGACTAAAGGGAGTAGCGGTAATTTTGCCCATAGTCCTTGACATCGCGTTTTGTGGCAAGCGATGAATGAGACCTGGGAGCAGCTTTTTGCCCATAAGAAATGCTCCTTCGTAAAACAACAATACCCTTACTTTACCACTTCCGCTAACAGCCAGTAAACCCCGCACTATTACCAGAGGTTCATCATTTTCATCGACGGTCTTGCTATACTATAATCATTCCAAGAAGCCACTTATCAGGAGATATCGGTTATGGTGAAGAAGCTCGATATTACTACACTTATCAGTCAACATGGTGATATCCTAACCTGTCTATTCGATCATATGTCGGACATGTTCTTTCTCATGGCTGTCGAACAAGATGCGGACGGGGAGTATCAGTTTCGCTATGTCTTGATGAATCCATCCGCTATGCACGTTGGCCAATTGTGCGAGGAAGCATACGGAAAAACGTTTGAGGATGTGTATCCTCATGAAAAAGCCAGCTTATTACAACACATGTACACACAAGCAGTAGAAAGCGGGAGTCCGATCCACTTTACAGCAAATGGTGACATCATTGGCGAATCCATTCTTTCTCCTGTCTACGATAGTAATGGCGTATGCACGCATGTCTTTTCCATTACCCGCGATGTTACCGAGCGCACAAACCTGGAGTCACAGCTGGCCTATATGGCGTATCATGATGTGCTCACAGGATTGCCGAACAGACGCCTACTCTCCGAAAAGCTCCAGCAAGCTCTTCGTGCAGCCCAATCAAAAGAGGAGATGGTCGCTGCCCTCTATCTGGACTGTGACCGCTTTAAAGAAATCAACGATACATGGGGTCATGACACCGGAGATTTGTTTTTGCAAATGCTGGCTACACGCCTCAAGTCATCCGTTCGAGATGGAGATATCGTCGCACGTCTGGGTGGAGACGAGTTTGTCATCGTCCTGACCGGCATTCACTCCGAACGTCAGGTTGAAAAAATTGCGAACCGTATCCTGCTTGCGACTCAAGAGCCGTGGATGATCGAGGACCGGGCCATACCGTTTTCGACGAGCATAGGCATTGCCCTCTACCCGGCATCTGCAAGCGAAGCCGAACAACTGTTGAGCAATGCAGACAAAGCACTTTATCAAGCCAAAAATACAGGGCGCAATCGTTTCTTTTTCTTTGACCCCATTTGATTATTGACTGTAAAACAAAAACACTGCTAAGACGGAGAACAGCAAACTCACCACATACAGAATGATGACCGTCTGCTTCGTAGACAACCCCCGGGACATGAGCCGATGATGAACATGTCGACGATCCGCTTGGTACATGGGGGAGCCTGCCAAAAGCCGACTAATCATGACCTGTACAGTGTCTATGATGGGCAAGCCTACTGCCAGCACAGTCACGACTAATGAAATGAGCGTAGCCCCTTTCATCGTTCCTTCCAACGAAATCACGCCGAGAGCGAATCCCAAAAACATCGATCCCGCATCACCCATAAAAATTTTCGCAGGATAGAAATTAAAACGTAGAAAAGCGAGTGCAGCACCTGCCAGTGCAACTGCCAATAATGCCGTTAATTCTTGACCCTTGAGCATCGACAAAAAGAATAAGGTCACCGCTGAGATCACGGTAGCACCTGCAGCGAGTCCGTCCACCCCATCCAAAAAATTCACCATATTGATTAAGCCGACGATCCACAGCACGGTCATCAGCAGGGAAACCAGGATTGGAAATGAGACATACATCCCTTCCTCTCCCCCCAGCCACATGAAATTGATTCCCCGAAAGCGAATATCCATGAGGAATGTCAGCGTCGCTACCAATAACTGCACCATCAGCTTTGGCATTGCTGGAAATTCTCTTTTCTTCGACTTGTACGTATCGTCTACCCATCCAATGGCCACCAACATAGCCCCTCCAACTGCCAAAACTGCAACGGTTTTTTGCGCCCCTGCAAAAAAAGTTGACACCAACAAGAGACCAACGAACATGGCCAAACCACCAGATAATGGGATCGGTCTGCTGTGTTCCTTTCTCCCCTTTGGCATATCCAGCAGCTTTGTTTTCCAAGCCAGCCAATTTGCTACTGGCATTAACAAATACACAACAAAAAACGAGGAGAGTCCTGACACGATATAAGTAAACAGTTACCCTCACCTGCTTTGCCCTTCATTTTGTCTTTAGTGTGGACAAAATGGGAACAAAAAAGCCGCCCCTGTAAAAGAGGCGGCCTTTTTTATTGCGAAGCTTACAGTTTCTCAGAAACCATTTTTGCTTGTGTGAAGAGCAAGAGGTAGTCTGGTCCACCCGCTTTGGAGTCTGTACCGGACATGTTGAAGCCTCCGAATGGATGTACACCTACCAAAGCGCCTGTGCACTTGCGGTTGAAGTACAGGTTACCTACGTGGAACTCTTCGCGAGCGCGCTCCAAGTTCTCACGGTTGCGGCTGATGACAGCGCCAGTCAAACCGTACTCAGTGTTGTTCGCAATTTCCATTGCATGATCGAAATCATTGGCTTTCGCGAACGCTACCACTGGACCGAAGATTTCTTCTTGCATGATGCGAGCTTGTGGATCTACATCTGCAAATACAGTTGGCATGATGAAGTAGCCGGATTCTGGACCTTTTTCGCCACCTGCAACCAGTTTGCCTTCTGCTTTACCAATCTCGATGTACTCGAGGATTTTGTTGTAAGCTTTCTCGTCAACCACAGGACCTGTGTAGAATTCGTTAGTTCTGATGTCGCCCACAGTCAGTTGTTTGGTCAGCTCTACTACGCGACCCAGTACTTGGTCGTACACGTCTTGGTGAACGATAGCACGGGAGCAAGCGGAACATTTTTGACCGGAGAAGCCGAATGCAGAAGCCACGATAGACTGTGCAGCCAACTCGATGTCGCAGTCGTTGTCAACCACGATGGAGTCTTTACCGCCCATTTCGGCAACCAGACGCTTCATCCATTTTTGACCTGGACGATGTTTCGCAGCCAGTTCGTTGATACGCAGACCTACGTCACGGGAACCAGTGAAGCTGATGAAACGAGTCAGGTTGTGCTCTACGAGGTAATCTCCGATTTGGCTACCGGAACCTGGTACAAAGTTCACAACACCAGCTGGTACACCAGCGTCTTCGAGGATTTCCATGAATTTCGCAGCGATAACTGGAGTCGTAGAAGCAGGCTTCAATACGACAGTGTTACCCGCTACGAGAGCAGCTGTCGTCATACCAACCATGATCGCCAACGGGAAGTTCCAAGGCGGGATAACGATACCTACGCCGAGTGGAACGTAGTACAATTCGTTGTCCTCATCAGGGATACGAGGCAGGTCATGGCGCTGGGACAGCTTATCCATTTGACGACCATAGTATTCCATGAAGTCGATTGCTTCTGCTGTGTCAGCATCAGCCTCTGCCCAGCTTTTTCCTGCTTCTTTTACGAGCCAAGCAGAGAACTCATGCTTGCGGCGACGCAGGATTGCTGATGCTTTATACAGATAGCGGGAACGTGCTTGTGCAGGCACCTTTTTCCAAGTTTCGAAAGTGCTAGCAGCTGTTTGGATCGCTTTCTCAGCCAGTGCTTGATCAGCCTGGGAAACAACGCCCACTACTTGTTCTTTATTAGAAGGGTTGAAGGAGTTGGATTTCTTTTCAGTTGTGATGCGTTCTCCGCCGATGATAAGCGGATACTCACGGCCAAGCTCACTTTCTACCTTAGCGAGCGCTTCTTCAAATGCCTTTTTATTTTCTGGCAGACTAAAATTGGTAAACGCCTCGTTTTTGAATTCCACTTGCATCTGTGACGCCTCCTTATCGATATCTTCCATGTTCGGATCACTCATAAAACATATGCAAGGATCATACCAACAAAACAATTAAAAGCTCGACTCTATTAGTGTTTGCATTTTTGCAGAAAAATCACCGACAAGATTCAAGAAGTATTTCGAACACTTCTGTACACACACCGTTCAACTTTTCACACATTTGTTCAACCTACTATCTTTTGTGTACAAAAAAACACCCGACCTCCTCACCTTCTCAGGCGATCATTCGGGTGTTTTATGCTTTTCCTTATTGTCTGTAAATATGCATATACGGTTCTCCACTTGTCGGTCGAATGTAGAGCGACAATGGTTTGTTCATCGACTGTACGTATAGGTTGACGTGAACGCTTTTGTCGAAGAGCTGATTAATGCTTCCTGCTGCAAATTGCGTAAACTGCAAAACCTCTGTTCTGGAGTCATACTCTGCCGTGGCCGTGATCGTAATTTCCGTGAGCCTGCCGTCCATGAACCGTCCCAGACCCGTCATCCCGATATATTCAGGGAAATAGCCCTTGGATTGGCGCATGAGCTTGTCGTACTGCAACGACTGCTCTGGGTATTTCTGCTCAACCTCTGGACTCGGGAACAGAAAATACTCCTCTTCGATCGGCAGCCACTTGGATATCGTTGCTTCATTCGCCCCTACTGTTCCTGACATGATGAAGTGCCCCGGCACCAGAGTAGAATTCACCTCCGGTACTTGATACATCAAAACCAGGATCGGAACTTCCGGACTGGTGCCACGTACAGATTGCACGATACGTGCTGCAACCTGCTGGCCTTTTGCTTGCAGTTCTTGTGTCGTGTACACCTTGTCCTGACCGGTTGCATCCTGATAGTTCGGCGAAAGCGACAAGCCCAGCACCATGCCAGCCAAGCTCTTATCCTTTTTGTTCAGGTAATCATGCTCCAACACGTGCACGAGAATTCCGTTTTTCTTTTTCCCGTTTGCCCCAGCCGTCTTTTCCTGTGCGATCCACTGGGTGACTTGCTCCTTCTTGATCACTTGACCTTCTTGGAAATAATAATCGGATGTCGGGAATGTCTCCCGAGCAAACTCCATCAGGCCTAATTCAAGGTGACTGAAATCGATGCGATATTTCGTATCAGCAAGCATTCCTCGTGTCTGGTTTGGCTGGTACGGGGTAATGCTGCCGTAGTAATCCTCGGATACTTCCACTACCTCCGACAAGGACGGTGTAGTAGGCTCAGGAGCTTTGTCCTTGCCCCCAGGTATCAACGAGCAGCCAGTCAATGCCATCACAAGAAGTACAGCTGTCAAGAACCTGCATCCTGTCAAAAACTTCACTTTCATAGATTACTCCTTTTCGTATCCAAAAGTGGGCGATGTACAAATCATTCGTTCCACTTGATCCATCGATTGCCTTCGAGCTTGTAGATCAATGCCGATTCGCCAATTCCCACCCATTTTGTATCCTCGCCACCTGAAGCAATGACAATCAGCTTTTCTGGTGAGCGAGCATCAAGCAAACGCCATTCGCCCTTGGTTTTCTCATAGATACCTTTTTCGGTTGCGACAGCGAGAGTGCCAGTTCGTCTGTTAATGGCGAGCGAATAGATCTGCTGTGCTCCGGGAATCTCCTCTGTCTTCCACTGCCCCTCTTCATTATAGAGCAAGCTGAATTGGGCCGCTACATAGAGTCGGTCTTGTTCAGGATCAAAGTCCATGGCAAATACTTCCTGATCCATCGGCTGCCACAGGCTCCAAGATTGGGCCTCGTCCGTCGATTGATAAATGCCTTCACCCGAGACAAAGGCAAACAGACGTACTTCGTCTCCTTGTCGACTCCCCACAAAGCTGTTGATATTCGCAGGCTCTGGCAACCCCTTGTTGACAGAAGCCCACTTTTTACCGCCATCTGACGAATGAAGAACCCCCTCAATCCCGCCGACAAATATTTGCTTCGGATCATCCGGGTCCACAAACCAACCTTCAATCGTATAATCCTCTAAATCTGTCGAGAGAGATCCCCACGATCCACCCCCAACCGAGCTATACAGCCCCGAATTGGTACCCACCCATATTTGCTTAGCATCATCTGTCATCATCAGATTGTGAATGGTTGCTCCCTGCTCCAATACGTCCTGATAGGTCAAGTTCCCTTGTAGAGCAGCAGCTGTAACTGTTGGAGGATTCGTATTGGGTTGTTCACTGCCAGTACTGCTGTTACTTCCACAGCCAACCAATTGCAGCATGGCTATTGCACCGATTCCCCATTTCAGGAAGCTATTCATGCTCTTCACGTCCCTTCCCTTACTCATCCGTTGTCGCCACCGTTTTCTTAGGCGTTGCTCTCCAATACTTGCAGGAAGCCTGCTTCGTCCATAACAGCCACGCCTAGTTTTTCTGCCTTCTCCAGCTTGGAGCCGGCTTTTTCGCCTGCAATCACCAGGTCTGTCTTCTTGCTGACGCTGCCTGTTACCTTGCCACCCAAGCGCGCAATCGCTTCCTCTGCTTCTTGTCGCGACATTTGCGTCAAGGTGCCGGTCAAAACGATTGTTTTTCCTGAGAATGGGAGGTCTGCGCCACTTTCAATGCGGATTCCTTTGTACTCCATATTCACTCCAGCCGCTCGCAGTCTCTCAATAACTGCCTGAGCCTGCGGCTGTGCGAAGTAGTTCACGAGACTCGCAGCCATTTTCGGCCCGATCTCATCGATTTGCGTAATCTCTTCTTCGGATGCCTGCATAATGGCATCGATATTGCCAAAATGCTCCGCGAGAACACGTGCCGCCTTGGCTCCGACCAAGCGAATACCAAGACCAAACAAGACGCGCTCTAGCGAGTTCTCCTTGCTCGCTTCAACAGCCGCGAGCAAATTATCTACGGACTTTTCACCCATGCGCTCCATGCCCAGTAGAACATCGCGCTGCTGGTGCAAATAATACAGGTCAGCGACACTGTGGATAATACCGTCATGATAGAGCTGGGCCACAACCTTTTCTCCCAAGCCGTCAATGTTCATGGCCGTACGGGACACGAAATGAATCATGCCTTCACGGATTAGGGCCGGACACATTGGATTGATGCAGCGCAGAGCCACTTCTTCCTCCAAGCGTACCAGCTCACTCCCACATTCGGGGCAATGCGTTGGCATGGCAAACGGTACTTCATTTCCAGTACGACGCTCAGGCAAGACTGCGATAATCTCCGGGATAATGTCCCCTGCTTTTTTGACGACAACATGATCGCCGATAAGGAGACCTTTTTCCCGAATAATATCTTCGTTGTGCAAGGAAGCACGCTTTACGGTCGTACCTGCCAGACTGACTGGCTTCAATAAAGCAGTCGGGGTAACATTCCCAGTACGCCCCACAGATACTTCAATACCTTCGAGAATCGTAACCGCTTCTTCGGCAGGGAACTTGTATGCGGTGGCCCAACGCGGACTTTTCGCAGTAAATCCGAGCTCCTCCTGCTGAGCGTAGCTGTCGACCTTGATCACCATGCCATCGATTTCATAAGGCAAATGAGGACGCTTTTCTGTCCAGCCCGCAATAAAAGCGAGCAGTTCATCGACGTCGTCAAATACACGTCGCTCCTGATTCACCATGAAGCCGAGCGTCTCTAGCAAATCAAGCCCTTCACTGTGGGATTCTACTGTCTCCCCTTGCAAATCTCCAATGCCGTAAATAAACGTATCCAGTTGACGGGATGCGGCAATCTTCGGATCGAGCTGTCGCAGCGAGCCCGCTGCGGAATTGCGCGGATTGGCAAATAACGCTTCTCCACGCTCCTCGCGCTCTTTGTTCAGCTTTTCAAATGCTCCTTTGGACATGTAAGCTTCACCGCGAACCTCAAGGGTTACCGGCTTCGTCAGCCGCAAAGGTATGGAACGAATCGTTTTCAGGTTTTGTGTGATGTCTTCGCCTGTTGTTCCGTCTCCACGGGTAGCCCCGCGGACGAACAGCCCATTTTCATAATGAAGCGACACGGCCAGACCATCAATTTTCAGTTCAGCTACATAGCGAACAGCCTGACTGCCAACGGCCTGACGCACCCGGCGGTCAAAATCCCTGATGTCCTCCTCATTAAAGGCATTGCCGAGACTGAGCATCGGTGTCTTATGAACGACCTTTTCAAAGAAGGGCAGCGGTTCTCCCCCTACACGCAAGGAAGGAGAGTCCGGTGACTGCAAATCAGGGAAGCTCGTTTCAAGCTCCTTTAGCTCCCGCATCAATTGATCGTATTCCTGGTCAGAAATCTCAGGTCGATCCTCTTCATGGTAAAGACGATTATGCCGCTCAATTCGTTTCGCTAATTCTTTAATTTTTGTTTCCGCCGTCAATCGATCCATTTCGTTCATCCTTTACTTTTGCGATTGGCCTGTATTTGCACACTATCCTTTTTGAATAGGGGCGAACTTCGCTAATAGCTTTTTAATGCCAGTCGGGCTTGGGAAAGCAATGTCGAGCTCCATGTCGTCGCCTGTTCCTTTTACTTTGACGACCGTACCGTTGCCCCATTTACCATGCGCCACTCTGTCGCCAACCTTCCAATCAACGCTTGCTCCTTGACCATGTCCCGGCAGTTTTTCACCCGCCGGACGAGTAAACGTAGCAGGTGTGCTGCTTGGGGTTCTCTGACCCATGCCAATTTTCGGAGCAGAGCCTGCTTGTGAAGAGGACGCTCCAAACGGTCTCGCTCCCGTGTCACGTCCGAATGCACTGCTATCACGCTGTCCAAATGCACTGCTGCGTCCACCGCCAAAGCTTCGGTCCGCTGTCGCTGGATTTCCTTCCAACAGCTCAGCTGGAATTTCTTGCAGGAAGCGAGACGGCGCATTCACATTGGTCCGTCCAAACAACGTCCGCATACGGGCACATGTCATGTACAGACGTTCCTCTGCCCGTGTAATTCCTACATAAGCCAGTCGGCGCTCTTCCTCCATCTCGGCATCGTCAAACAAAGAGCGGCTATGCGGGAAGACACCTTCCTCGCAACCAACCAGGAACACGACAGGGAACTCCAGCCCTTTGGCGCTGTGCAGGGTCATTAATACAACCTGCCCCTCTGCTGATACTTCCTCCTGGGCACCATCATCTCCCAAGGAATCGATGTCTGCCACCAGCGCGAGGTCCGTCAGGAAGGCTAGCAAGCTCTTGTCTTCATTTTTGCGCTCGAACTCCTGGGTTACAGACAGGAACTCCTCGATATTCTCCAGACGAGCCTGTGCTTCCAGTGTCTTTTCTTCTTTTAAAGAATCACGGTATCCAGAGCGCTTCAGCACTTCTTCCACCAGCTCAGTCACACTCAAGTAATCGGTCATTTGCATTAAATTCGAGATGAGATCATTAAAGGACAGGATCGCATTCGTCGTGCGTGAAGGCAGTCCCATGTAAGCCGTCTCCTGAATCGCTTGGAAAAGGGACTGACCATTTGCGTTCGCATACGCTTGTAGCTTATCTACCGTCGTATCCCCGATATTACGCTTCGGTACGTTGATGATGCGCTGCAAGCTGATATCGTCATCCGGATTGGAGATGAGACGCAAATAAGCCAAGATGTCCTTGATCTCTTTGCGATCGTAGAACTTGGTTCCGCCGACGATGGTGTACGGCATGTTCGATTTGATGAAAACTTCCTCGACCACGCGAGACTGTGCATTCGTCCGATACAGGATCGCGAATTTGTCGTAGCTCTTGTACTGTGCCATCTGCTTGCGAATCGTATCGACGATAAAATACGCCTCGTCGTGCTCGGAATCACCCTGGAAGCACATGATCTTGTCGCCGCCCGGATTCTCTGTCCAGAGCTTCTTTTCTTTGCGCAGCTTGTTGTTGGCAATAACCTGGTTCGCCGCCTGCAAAATCGTTTTGGTAGAGCGATAGTTTTGCTCGAGCTTAATAAGCTTCGCTTCGGGATAGTCTTTTTCAAAGTTTAAAATGATCGAGATGTCGGCACCGCGCCATTTATAAATACTTTGGTCAGCATCCCCCACGCAGCATACATTTCGAGACTTGTCTGCCAGCATAGAAATTAAAAGGTATTGCGCCCGGTTTGTATCCTGATACTCGTCAACGTGTATGTAACGGAATTTCTTTTGATAAAACTCCAATACTTCCGGCACTTCTTTAAACAGACGAACTGTCGTCATGATCAGATCGTCGAAGTCCAGCGATTGGTTGTTTCTCAGCTTTTTCTGATAAGCCGTGTAAACCTTGGCTGCCACTTGTGCAAACGGATCGCCTGCAAGACGCGTATAGGTTTCTGGATCGGTCAGCTCGTTTTTCGCTCCGCTGATCGCTGCCAAAATCGAACGCGGCTCATACTGCTTCGGATCGATATTCAATTCTTTTAAACATTGCTTGACGACAGACAACTGGTCACCGGCATCCAAAATGGAAAAGCTGCGATTGATGCCGAGTCGGTCGATATCCCTGCGCAAAATCCGCACACACAAGGAGTGAAACGTCGACAGCCATGCATCCTGCGCTGCCGCTCCGCCAATAATGGCAGCCACACGGTTTTGCATCTCCCGCGCTGCTTTGTTGGTGAAGGTAATCGCCAAAATGCTCCAAGGCGCTACCTGTTTGGCACTGATCAGGTATGCGATTCGCTGTGTCAGTACTTTGGTCTTGCCGCTACCCGCACCGGCCAAAATCAAGACGGGGCCTTCTGTTGTAAGGACTGCTTCCCGCTGCTCCGGGTTCAGGCCTGCTGTGATACGATCTGCAAAAGACATATGTATAAATCCACCTTTCCACGTTCCCTAGACGAAAGCATATGTTCCTATTTTCGCACAGATCGCAGTGGAGTTCCAGTTCGTATCCGGAACAGGAAACATCATCCTTTCGGCAGCAATGGCTCGTACATCAAATAAGCCCGATTCTGCGTCAGCCATTCTTGCTCCACCCATTCTCCTGCAAGCATGTAAACATCACGATACAATTCATTTTTCCGTTCATACCCTCCCCAAATCGAAGGATGAATCTCATGTTCTTTCTCGATAATGACATACGTCCGTGTCGGTGGCATGTCTGAACGCCATTCCCCTACCAAATGTGTATCGGTCAAGTAGACATGCAGTTGAAAGGGCTGACTCGTACGGTTAGCGATTTGCAAATCCAGATAGTTATAGAAACAAGTCGCTCCACTTCCGAACGGCTGTGTCCGATTCGAATCGGGAAAAACATCGTAGCTATGACGATGTCGTTCCGTCACTGTCAATGGCGTATGCAGGGTCATCCAGTACAACAGATTCGAGAGCTGACAAAGCCCTCCGCCAACTCCAGCTGTAACGTGTCCCTGTGAGAGCAGCATGCCCTCTACATAGCCTTTGCTACGGGTCGGCTTGCCAATCTGCTTCCAGTACGAAAAGGTTTCCCCAGGATGGATGAGCAATCCGTTCAGTCGTGCAATCGCCAGACGCAAATTGATCACTTTGTTGTACTGCATCCACATTTCCACGTTCTGCAATGGGCGTAACAAAATCGTTTGATGAGAATAATGGACATAACGCAACAAATCGCTTCTTTTCTCATGAGCGAATCTCGTTTGACCAAATGTCCATTGTACATACCTTTTCCAACGAAAATATGCCATGCCTGCAGCCAGACGCCACTTTCCCCGTGCGATCGGTTTCATTGTGCACCCCGACTTCCTGATTATTACAATAGACGCAGGAATTTGGGATGAAGTTGCGGTCGAATACGGAAGATCCCCTCACTTCTTACACTTTTGTAAGCGAGACGTAAGCAAATGCCATTTCTCCTCCATCCCCGGATGAGCTAGGATAGGAAAAGTGCGCGATCGGACGACTAACAACGAGAGAAGGAAGTGATGGGATTGAAAGAAAACGCACCTACTATGAACCAACGAATTGATACATTAGATACCGTACGGGGCTTCGCCTTAATGGGCATTCTCCTCGTCAACATCGTGGCATTGCTGTATGCACAAACACCTGAGATCGGAAGTGTGGACCACTGGCTGTTCCAGTTTTTCAATTTCTTTGTGGAATCTCGCTTCTTCGTGATCTTTTCCTTCTTGTTTGGGGTGGGCTTCTATATTTTCATCAGTCGAGCAAAAGCAAAAGGGGCCAACAGCACGGTTTTATTCATTCGACGTCTGATTGCGCTACTCGCTCTTGGCTATGTGCATAAAATGTTTCACCCTGGCGAAGCACTCTTCATCTATGCCATCTTCGGATTCATCTTACTGCCTTTTAATCGATTGAAGGCGCGAACCAATCTAATCATCGGCCTTATTCTTTCGATTGCTGTCTGTGCTACCGGCTTCAAGCCGCTTTTGGTGCTTCCATTGTTTATTTTGGGACTTGCCGTCGGGCAGTACGGGGTCTTTCAGGACATTCCGAGATTTTTGCCAGTGATTAAAAAAGTACAGGGCGTGACCTTCGTCCTTTCGTTAATTGGTTTGTTCATCCAATACCGACTGACTCCGACTGATCCGGCAATGAGTGGAGCGAATCTGGTTGTAGACGATACCGTGTCAGAAGAAACCCTTCAGCAGTTGATGAACTACACGGTTGCCTTGACCTCCACTGGTCTTGTCATGGCTGCCTTTTACACGACGACCTTGATTCGACTGCTGCAAAATAAAACCGTCCAGACCATCCTCTCTCCACTGACCAGCTATGGGCGTATGGCTTTGACAAACTACGTCGGACAAACCGTATTGATCCTTGTGGGAAGCTATTTATTCGATTGGTTTGGCAATCTCGGCTACCTGCAAACGACACTGATCTGCCTCGGTATCTACGTAGTGCAAATGGTATTTAGCGTACTCTGGCTGTCTGTCTTCCGCATGGGGCCACTTGAGTGGGTATGGCGATTATTTACGTATATGAAAATCACACCGTTGCGAAAATAAACAATCAAAGACCCCAGAAAAGCTGGCTGGCAGCTGGTTGGGGTCTCTTTTTATTTTTTCGCCAAGTATTTGCGAATGTCAAAAGCAACGGCTGCCACAATGATGAGTCCTTTGATGATGAGCTGCCAATACGGGCTGACTCCGATAAACGTAAGACCGTAGTTGATGACGCCAAAAATAAGGACACCCGCAAGCACACCTGGAACAGTACCAATTCCGCCAGACGTCGAGACTCCACCTACCACACAGGCTGCAATGGCGTCCAGCTCGTACATGTTGCCGTAGTTGTTCGTCGCGCCACCTGTACGAGCTGCCTCCAGAACACCGCCGAGTCCATACAGGGCACCAGCAATGGCATAAATAATCATGAGGTTGAAAGCGACGTTGATCCCGGAAACAGTTGCGGCCTGCATGTTGCCTCCAATGGCGTACATGTTTTTACCAAGCCGTGTTTTGTTGAAGATCACCCAAACGATGAACGCAACCATGATCGCAATGATGACGATATACGGAATCGAATACGGGCCACTAGGGCCGATGTACCCTGTCCCAAGATGATTGAAGTCACTGCGTAGTCCAGCTATTGGCTGAGATTGATTGGGCTCCATATCAAAATAGATGGAATTGAACCCGTACACGATGACCATCATGCCCAACGTGGCGATAAAAGGGGGCACACTAAAACGAGACACAATAATGCCGTTGATCAGGCCAACTAACAAGCCCGCAGCAATTGCAATGAGAATAGGGATAAGCAACGGCAAATCGGGTAAATCCGGGAAAAATCTCCGCGGATAGTCTTGGCTTTGCAGCATCGAGGCGGAGATGACAGCCGTCAATCCGACGACTCGCCCCGCTGAAAGATCCGTTCCGCCTGTAATAAGAACAAACGCAGCACCCAAGGCAATAATGGCGCGAGTTGAGGATTGCATCAAAATATCCCGAAGCGTTGTAATGGAAAGAAAATTGGGATCATAAATCGCTATTCCCGCTATCAACAAAACCAGAACGATATAGATGGCATTTTGCGTAACAAAGCCTTGCACCTGTTTAGCAGACAACTGAGACATGCCTGTTCCCCTCCTTTCTCATGCAAGATGTTTGGTAGCCAGCCGCATGATCTCTTCTTCGGTTGCCGCTGGGCCTGACAAAAAACCGGAGAGCTTACCCTCGCACATGACCATGATTCGATCTGACATTCCAAGTAACTCCGGCATTTCCGAGGAAATCATGATGATGCCTTTTCCCTGACTCGCCAGCTCCGCGATGATGGTATAGATTTCGAATTTGGCGCCGACATCGACTCCACGCGTAGGTTCGTCCAGCAATAAAATATCCGGATCAGTCAAAAGCCACCGCGCCAACAGAACCTTTTGCTGATTGCCTCCTGACAGGTTTTTGATCAAGGCTTTCATAGAGGGTGTCTTGACGCGGAGCATCTCGATGCTTTGGCTGACATCCGCTCTTCGCTTGCGCTCATTGAGGAGCAGAAAAGGTGTTTGGTAACTGGCCAAATTCGCGATTACCGTATTTTCCAGAATCGATAAGACAGGAATGATGCCGGTGACTCGCCGCTCCTCCGTCAGTAGCGCCATTTTGTACTTCTTCGCATCCTTCGGTGATTTGATCCGTACCTCCTGACCGTTGATCGACACTTTTCCTGCTGACACCGCGCGCAGTCCAAACAATGCCTCAATTAGCTCTGTTCGTTGTGCCCCCACGAGGCCGCCTATGCCCAAGATTTCTCCTTTGCATAATTCAAACGACACGTGCTGAAATGATTGGGAAAATGGGGAGCTCAGTCCCTCTACCTTCAAAATCGGTTCCCCGGGCGTATTGGATCGACTCGGGAAACGCTGCGTCAGGTCCCGTCCGACCATTTTGGAGATGATCAGGTCTGTCGTCAGCTCAGCGGCCCGCCAGGTTCCAATGAGCTTGCCATCGCGCATGATCGTCACGTCATCCGCAATCCGTAAAATTTCTTCCATCTTGTGTGAAATATAGATGATGGCAACACCTCTGCTCTTCAGTTCACGGATGATCGCAAATAGCTGCTCCACCTCGTTTCCCGTCAGTGAAGACGTCGGTTCGTCCATAATGATCACTTTGGATTGGTAGGAGACAGCTTTAGCAATTTCAAGCGACTGTACCTTGGATACAGATAGGTCACGGACAACAGCGTGCGGATTCAGGTCCATACCCAGATCAGCAAACAGCTTCTCTGTATCCGCAAGCATTTTTTTCTCATCCACAAACGGAAAAGGACCGAATCTTTTGACCGGAAAACGTCCTAGCCATATGTTTTCCATGACATTACGAAAGGGCACCGGATGCAGCTCTTGATGAATCATGGAAATGCCATGAGACAGCGCGTCCTTTGAGCTGCTCATCGTCACCTGCTCATTGTTTAACACGATTTCTCCCGCATCTGGTCGATAAATTCCGAAGAGACACTTCATCAGGGTCGATTTGCCTGCTCCATTCTCTCCCATCAGTGCATGGACTGTTCCGGGACGGACTTTTAGCGTGACATCATCGAGTGCCTTGACCCCTGGAAATTCTTTATGAATGTGGTTCATTTCCAACAAAAACGCATGCTGGCCCATGCGAATGCCCTCCTTTTTGCAAAATCATCCCCATCACCGAAAAAGGAGAGTCGGATTCGTCTCTTCACCGACTCTCCTGCTTTCTATTTCGCTTCGTTCATGTTCTCTTTGGTGATTTTTTTGTAGGGCACCCACACGTACTTGCCGTCCGTAATGTCAAAACCTGTGGAATCTTTTGTTGGCGTTTCACCCTTCGCTAAAGACGCCGCGATGCTAAGCGTTGCCTTTCCTTGGTTATTCGCATCGTTGAGGACCGTTCCTAGCAAGGTTCCCACCTCCAGCTCCTTCAGTGCAGGCGCTGTGGCATCCACGCCAACAACGGGCATGTACTTGCCATTCGCAAAATAGCCAGATGCCTTCAGCGCTTCGATTGCCCCCAGTGCCATATCGTCATTGTTGGCAAGAACGGCTTCGATCTTGTCACCGGAAGCTGCGAGGAAGGCTGCCATCTTTTCCTGCCCTTTTACGCGATCCCACATGGCCGTATCTTCCGCGACCTTCTCTACCTTAATCCCTGCATCTTCAATCGCCTTCACCGAAAACTTCGTCCGCAGCTCAGCATCCTGATGCCCTGGTTCGCCTTTTAACATGACGTATTGGAGGACACCATTCTTGTTTTTATCTGCCTCCGGATTTGCCTTCCAGTAATCGACGATCAACTGCCCAGAGATCGTGCCGGATTCCTCCGCTTTTGCTCCCACGTAGTAGACCTTATCCCACTTCTGCATATCCTCTGGCATCGGCTCACGGTTGAAGAAGACGACGGGAATATTGACTTGCTTCGCCTTGTCGATAAGGACGCCAGCAGCTGTGCGATCCACCGGATTGATGGCGAGGGCATTTACCTTTTTGTTAATGAACAAATCCACTTTGTCATTTTGCGTAGGCTGGGCATTTTGGCTGTCTACAATGTCCACTTCCGCTTTACCCTCCGCGGCTTTCGAAATCGCATTGCGTACTCCTGTCATGAACGTATCATCGAACTTGTAGATGGCGACTCCGATTTTGGGATTCCCCGCAGGAGTCGAGCCTCCCCCGGACGCTGCCGGCTGCGAACCGCCAGATTGTGAGCATCCAACCACCGAGAGTGTTACTGCGGCTACCAGTGTAGTGGCAATCAGCTTTCTCATTCGAAAATCCCCCTTTATCCCCTATGTTTACATCTGATATACACCAAATGTAAGCGTTTTCCATATCGTGTTCCATCGAAAATCCTGCGCATTTTTATCAAAATACTCATCTGTTTTTCGGTGGCCTATTTAACGAAGGGGAAGAGGAGCTTTTGATTCTCCGACCAGAACATATTCTCCCGATCGATTACTTTTGTTCCGGTGTCGACCAGATTGGGCACTGCTTCTTTGTTGCTCGCGTCGACTGCGTACTTGACGCCTAGATATCCCATCGATAGCGGCTTCTGGATGATCGTCGCGGAAATGATTCCTTCCTGCAAATACTCCAGCACTTCCGGCGGACTGTCGATTGCTACGATTTTGACTTTGTCCCGCAGTCCACTGTTTTCCATTTCCTCGGCCACACCGATCGCTGTACTGGCATCGAGTGCAATCACTCCTTTCAACTGCGGATGCTTGCGGATCAGTTCGCGCGTCCACTCACCGATCTGCCTTTTATCCAAGGGGACATTTTCGTTGGCAACCAGCTCAACCTGCGTTTCCCGTGGGAGCAAATCGAGGACGCCCTGTTCTCTTCGTTTGGCATTTGCCTTTACCCGATCTGTGCCGAGCAATGCGATTTGCCCCTTTTTTTCGATCAGGTACACCATTTTTTCGAATGCCTTCATGCCCATATCGTAGTTATCTGTCCCAATGTAGCTTTTGACGGCTGAATCTTTTCCGACTGTGTCGAGTACAAGGATCGGAATGGCCCGCTCCCTCGTCAGCTTGATGGCTTCTCGCAAAACTTGCTCGTCACTAGGTGCCACCACAATTGTCTCGGAGCCATCTGCGATTGCCTGCTGCACCAGCTCCATTTGCCTCTGGGCATCCTCCTCATAGTCCGGCGCGTAAAAATTCAGGTTTCGCTCATATTCCTTGGCAGCCATCTCCGCCCCGAGCTTGACCGTTCGCCAATAATCGCCGTGCTTCATACGGACGATCAGCGCCACTGTCTTTTTCTTGTCTACTTCCCCATCCGTAAGCGGAGCACTACACGAGTAAAGAAGCGTCACCGCTACCAAAACGAACAGTCCGTATACGCTAAATCGTTTCACCGCTGCTGTCCTCATAAATGATCTCGCTCCTCTGCAACCTGGCGCGGAATCCATACACGCACAACGGTCCCCTCTTCCAGTTCGCTCGCGATTTCCAAACCGTACTCTTCGCCGAAGGTCAAGCGGATGCGCTCTTGTACGTTTTGAATCCCAACGCCCGAGCCTTCTTCGCTTTTGTAAAAGCCAGCTTTTACTTGTGCAAGAACATCAGGGGACATGCCCAAGCCATTGTCACTTACCTGAAGTAACACCTTACCGTCGATGAGTGCTGCATATATGCGAATCCGGCCCGGATCAGCCAAATGCTCAATCCCGTGGTAGATGGCGTTTTCCACAATCGGCTGGAGAAGTAACTTCAGCGTCAGACAGTTGAGCACCTCATCTTCATCCTCGACCACGATCTCATACTCAAATTTTTGCTTGTACCTCATTTTTTGAATAATGAGATAATGTCGCACATGCTCCAGCTCTTCCCGCACCGTGATAATGTTCTTGCCTCTGCTCAGGCTGATCCGAAACAGCTTTGACAACGAAGTAATCGTGGTGATGACATCCTCGTTTTTTCCGTTGCCCACCATTCTGACCACAGAGTTCAACGTGTTGTACAGAAAATGCGGATTGATCTGTGCCTGTAGCACCTCCAGCTCGCTTTTTCGTTTAGCTTCCTGTTCTCGAATGATCTGGTGCATCAATTCTTTGACCTTCGCGACCATCAGATGAAAACGCAAGGAAAGCTGTTCGACCTCATGGCTTCCCCGGATCGGTTCACTCTCTGAAAAGTCTCCCTGCTCCACCTTTTCCATGGATCGCTCCAGTAGCTTGATCGGTCGTGATATTTTTGCAGAGAGATAGTGCAGCACGAACAACACAATGACAATCACAAAGATGAGCAGCCAAAAAATGAAGCGACTGATTTCTTTTTTGGTTGTCACAATCTCATCCATGTAGGAAACCCCAATGATTTTCCAGCCTAGCTGATCGATGGTCTTGATGGTGATCAAACGCGTTTCGTCCTGTGTCTCTTCTACATAGCTGCCGTAGGAATGCTTCAGCGGCAAGGAACGGTTTTCATTTTTCAATCCGGCGTAAATCAACTGCTGCTGCGGATGGTAGACGATGTTCCCGACCAAATCGATGATGTAGACGTACCCCTTTTTCCCCAAGCCCACTCTCTGGCACAACTCATCGATCTCCTTGAAATTCACATCGACTAAAAGTACCGCAGGAATTTCTCCGTCTGGTCCGTGAAGAAGAATTTCCCGACTCATCGAGACGACCCAAGTGTACTCCCCTTTAAACAAGTTCTGGATATGCGGGAGCGAAAAGGACAGGTTTGTCGGGTCCTCGATCGCCTTTTGAAACCAGCTCTGTTCGGTCAAACGAGTGTTTTTCCTCAGTACTTTGGAAGGAGTTGTGGCCAATAACGTTCCGTCTCGTGTAAAAACCGCGATGGAGACGATGTCCTTTCTCGTTTCTACGACTGTCTCAAGCTGTTCGCTCAGCTTGTCTGCCGTGAGCCCCTTGCTTCTTCTGATCTTGTCATCGACGAGTTCGAAAATTTGCGTCATCCCATTCAAATAGCTGTCCAGATTGTATTTCACCTGCTCCAGGATTTGCTGCGTGTGCAGATAGGCGTTTTGCTCTGCCGTCTGCGCAAATTTTCCGTACAGCATCACCCCGACAAACAGCATGACGAGTACTGTCACGAGTGTAAAGGAAGTGGTAATGATAAATTGAATCCTTTTGACCTTGATCACCGTGAGCAATCGTTTCATCCGTTAACCTTCCTGCTCGCTCTGACTTCGATACTCTTTAGCGGACATGCCTGCATACTTGCGAAAGCTGAAACTAAAGTAATTGGGATCGGTATATCCTACTTTTTCCGCGATTTCAAAGGACTTCAAATCGGTCGTCCGCAAAAGCTCTTTGGCCTTTTCCATGCGCAATGACAGGAGATAGGACACAAAGGTGGTTTTCGTCTCTTTCTTGAAAATACCGCTAAAATAACCGAGGCTGATGTGCAGATGATCGCACACCTTGTGGATGGATATGTCGGGAGAATGATAATGCGCGTGGGTGTAGTCCAATGCTTGGGTGATCAATCTCCTGTACGTCGTTTGCCGTCCGCTTGCGATATTCGCCATGATGCGCTCACAGATTTCTGTGATCTGTTCTCGGGCATCCTCCCTACTGGTAAAAGTCGTCATGACCTGCAACAGATAGCGTTGACCGCCAAACAGTTGATCCATGTCAACTTCAGCACGATGGGCCGTCTTTAAAATGGTCGTCATAATCTCCAACAAATAAATTCGGTAGTCCTCAATGGATACAGAGACACGCGCCACTTTATCAAATAAATCATCAATCACGGTCCGAAGCTCCGCACTCGTCCCCATTTTGATGCACCGAACCAACTCATGCTCACTTCTCTCATCAAGGCGTATCTGCTCACTCGTTTGCTTTTCCACGTCATTGATCACAATCATCCTGTTGCAGCCAAGGATGCTTTTGTAATCGAGTGCCTGCATGGCGTCCTCATACGAGTAAGGGAGTGCCGCAACATCTGTCACGACGTTGCCGATTCCGATTGTTACCGTGATGCTCATGTATTTTTCAATCGTTCGCCTGATTTCTTCTGCGATATTTTGTGTTCGTACTTCGATTCGCTGCGTGTCGTCTGCCTTTGTTCGCATGAGCACCACGACCTGATCTTCATGGAGAAACACGATCCCCTCCTGCTTACCTGCGTTCAGCTGCTCTTCTGCGATATTTTTCACAGCAAAAAGAAACAGCTGCTGCTCCTCCTGCTTGGGCTGGTCTACACAGATGACAGCCACGAGATATTCGGGACTCCTGAGCTCTATCCCGTATTCGCAGGCTTTTGAAAAAACATCGTTCTGTACGAGCTGACGACTCAACAAAGATGATAAAAAAACTTCCCGCAAAACCGGCAAGCTTTTTCGATAGCTATCGCGCAGCAGCTGAACGTTTTCCCGATGAGCCGCCTCTTCGTCCATCCGTCTCTTGACCTTGTCCAGCGCTTCCATCAGCTCACTCGCGGAAAACGGCTTGAGCACATATTCATCAATTTGCAGCTTCACGGCCTTTTGCGCGTACTCGAACTCATCAAATCCAGTCAGGATAATGATGCGAATGGCAGGGTACTCGCGCCCGATGGACTCCGCCAACTGAAGTCCGTTCATAAAGGGCATCTTGATGTCGGTTACGACGACGTCCGGTCGCAGTCTCTCGACCAGTTCCAATGCCTCTCTGCCGTTTTCTGCTTTGGCAACCACCTCGTATCCGTGGCTATGCCAGTCAATTTCTTGGCTAACCCCTTCTCTTACATCTTCTTCGTCATCTACCAATATCAGCTTATACATAGGCACCTCCCGCTGTTGTACTTGTACAACGGGAGGCGATTGTTTTCCTGCAAATGGAATGGTATGGCGCTACCAAGTCTTATTCAGATCATCTGCATAGAACAGAATCGCTTTTTGATAGGCCAAAATCGTAGGATCGCTTGATGTTTCTGCGAGGTTTTTCAGGAGGAGATTCATGGCTTCGTGGTGCTTCCCGAGATTGTAATACGCCATGGAAAGAAAAATCGGAAAGGAACGGTCGCAGGGGAATTGTTGCATCCCCTTCGCGAGCGTAGCTGCTGCCTGCTCGTATTGTCCCAGCGTGCGATACGTACTGCCCAGACCCAGTAATGCCCCTTGCAGGTCGTCTTCGACAGACAGTCCGAGCTCAATCGCTTTTTCGTAAAAGGGAACAGCTTCCTTCTCCAATCCGGCTGCGTCGTGGCACCAAGCACATTGATAATGGGCGACAGGATCATTCGGGGATTGGCTGACGAGCTGAAGGGCAAGCTGGATCGCTTCGTCCAGATGCCCTTCTTTTCGCAGATGAATGATATTTTGGATCATCGGGTTCATGTGAGCACTTCCTTTGCCTGAGTATCTCTCTTCCCCCTAGCGTAACAGGGCAGCTTGGCAAGGTGAAGACGCAAATTATGTGCCCTGCAAGGATTTTGCCCGCTCTCTTTCGCTTCTCCTTTGTCGGTACGCTCTCATCCACGACCAGCCCAAAATGAGAAACGGAACCAGAACCAACAGGATCAACAGGATGCCGTCCCAAAACTCCCACGAGTGAAGCGAAGCATTTTTCATGTCGTCGGCGATGATCCAGATAAAATCAAGCGCCATGCGTAGCTGATACTGGACAAAGAACCAGATTCCCCACACCGATCCAATCAAGTAGACCCAGCTATACCAGCGGATGACACTTTTCTCATGGTCGGCTACGTACTCCCATTCCTCCTGCTCATCCTGCGTCAAGGAACGGAATTTCGCTTTTAGAAACAGGCGTGTATTCACCATCAGATTGGAGCATTGGAACTTGGTTGCCAACACGTAATACAAGTCGGTTTGCATGAAAACCATGAACTGAAAGGCCAAAGCCATGAACAGGATCACATTCAGCATACGAATGAATGCTTCCATGAAGGGCACAAGCGTCAGCCAGCCTTGATCATTGGCAAACAACAGAATCACACCGATTCCCATAAACATCGCATCCCAGGACATTCCCGCCAAAAACGCCCTGTATCTGCGCTGTGGCTCGACGAGAACAATATTGGACATATTCGTCTCTGCTACGGCAAAAACAAGTCGATGCCCCAGTCCAATACGACTGCCGATTCCCAATGATCGCGCCGCCATTAAGTGGGCCATCTCATGGAAAAATAGAAAAACCCAAGTGGCCACGAAAGAAACCACAACCGAAACCGTCACGGAAGAAGAAACAAAAATATCGGAATAGACCGGGATATACTTGCCCGTAAATACACAAATCAAAAGACCTGTGAAAAATAAGATACCGTAAAATCCAAAGGCAACACGATTAAAGAAAAACTGACCCGTACCCTGCTTGATCCAAGAGAAGTGATCCACAACCGGTACTGGCTCGTTGACAACTTCTCCATCTACCATGAACACAAATTGATAGGAAGCAATTAAATCCTGCGCAAAGTCAAGCACATCCACTGGTTCGCCCAATCGTTCTTCCATGATCGTCGCGACTTCATTGATGCTCTTCCCTTCATCCAACATATCGATGATCTCGACACCAATGGCCGGAAGCACAATGAAATTGCTGATATCCGTTCGTCCAATGAGGATCTCTTCCTCGTTTTCCGCCCGACGCGCAAGCGGGTGCATCTTGAGAATGCTATCTCCCGAGATATTCACTTGACAGACACCTTCCTCTCTTACAGGAACGACTCCTTACTTTGCGAGCACTTCATTTCTCTTGATATGAAAAATCGGCTCCGTTCCGCTGCCGCCTCCGCAAGTCGGGCATTCGGCTTCATTTCGCTCCCACTCAAAAAACACGCTCTTTTCCAAAGTGTTGAAATCGAAAATGATAAATTTGCCCGCTGATTGTACCGGAGCGATTCCTGTCAAATACCTGATTGCATCGGAAGCCATCATTCCCGTAATCATCATGGTGTTGGGTGCAATGGTGGCGGTAGGCAGAATAAAGTTGGTATCGAGCAGCCTTTGGATCAACTGCGGATAGTCCTCGATCTGTGTAGAACGATGCAAATGCATGCAATCGATACAGCCTGTCTTGCCCGGTTCTACCATGAAGAACTGTCCTTCAATCAGATTGAATCCACCAGCAATAAACGGGATTTGCAGCTTGGTGCAGGCATGATTCACCCATCTCTGCAAAAAGAAAAAGGGATGATCGGCTGCGAGCATCACGAGGTCACTTCCCGCGATAACCCGCTCCACGTCTTCGCTGGACTTGATTTGCATCGTCTCCGTTTCAATCAATACCTCTGAATGAAGCCTTCCGATGAAATCACGTGCCGCTTCCACCTTCAGGCGACCAATATCATGCTCGTTAAAGACCATTTGTCTGTTCAAATTGCTGAGCTCTACTCTATCAAAATCCACGAGCTTGATATGCTGGATTCCCGCTCCTACCAGATTGACCAGTAGCGTAGAGCCAAAGGCACCCATCCCTAAGATCGTCACTTTTTTTCTACTTACCTGTTCCTGTAGCTCGCTTGGACTTTGATTGAGATCGGTAAACAAGGAGAAATAGCGGATATTCGCTTTATATCTTTCCTTTTGTTCCGAAGTCAGAACGGAAGCCTCTTCTTTTGCCTGATCCATCAGGAAGCCCAATCCACTCAGAGACTCCACTGCTTCCGATATTTCTTCATACGTAATTTCGGGGTAATCGACAACCAATAATGTATGTATTTCACCGACAGTACGAGTGCCATCCATCAGTTTGATCATCTTGCGGATGGACCCATTCTCGTCTTCCAATTCGAAGGTATAGCCAGGAGCCTCTCCCAAGCGGATCATCTGCTCTGTCACTTCATAGACGGGATGCACTGGTTTAAATAAAGGACGACGTTCCATCAAAACACCTCCCAATAGTGGGGTTCGCTAACCCGGCTCATTTTAGATGAAAAAAGGGAATAGCTCGTGTGCTATTCCCCCTCTTTTTAAGAGAATTAAGCTGCTACTGCAGTAGTGCGAACGCTTTCAACTTTTTTCGCTTGGATTTTCATGGATAGTTCCTCCTCTCTATGATCGAAAATTAAGACAAGTTCATTATATTTCATGAATTTACAGAAATCTACAAATATTAGCAAAAAATTATATATTTTGGTAATATTCGACTATTTATTTCGTAAGCAATAGGATTTTCCTTCCATTTTCTATAAAAAATCTTAAAATTCCTTCTCTTTGGAAAAAGTTTATATTGTCATGAAAGGTCCTCTCGATTTGGAGTAAGAATTGAAAGCTATCCCGAAAGAACTGACTCTTGTAATCAAGGAGCAATTGAAAGAAAACAAAGATAGCGACTGGAGCGCAACCATTCCCTTGAAAAACTAAAGCAGACATGAAAAACCACCTCGCCCAATCATAAGTTGGGGAGGTGGTTTTTTTAGTTGCTTGTTCCCTTAACGGCCTTCACAGTAGCCAATGCAGCAGCTAGATTGTCATAAATGACATTCCCTACGACAACCGTATCTGCAATCGCAGCCATTTCTGCCGCTTGCTCCGGGTTGCGAATCCCGCCACCATAAAAGAGGTGGGCTTCGCCCGCGCCTGCTTTGGCAGCCTTCACGATTGCCGGATCGCCGTATGTACCGCTGTACTCCATATAAACAATCGGCAAACGACATATGTTCGTCGCTACCTGTGCGTACGCTTTGGCCTGCGAGGCATCCGCAATCGGACGTGCTTTCGTCAGATGTGCTACGCCCGCGTCTGGATTGGCGATTATATATCCTTCTGTAATGATCTCATCCCAATGAATATAAGCGCCAAACGCTTGGAGCCCCGATACATGCGGAGCAAAAATCCAGTCTGGATCGCCAGCGTTCAGTACGAGCGGGATCAAGTACGAATCAAATCCCGGCACAACTGCATCCAGCGAAGAAATCTCCAAGACAGCCGGAACTGCGTAACGACGCAATCGCGACATCAATTCGAGTGTATTGTCATAGGTCACACCGTACGTGCCGCCTACAATGATCCCATCTGTTCCGGACTCGCAAATCGTCTCCAAGGCCTCGTCATCGATTGTTTTATCCGGGTCTAGTTTAAATGTATGGCGCCAGCCACGATAGTCAATCAACGTTGCCTGCCCCCTAGCTATTTTCCAATCCGCTCAAGCGCCATCTGGTATCCATCATTTCCATAGTTCAAACAGCGTTTGACACGAGAAATGGTCGCCGTACTTGCGCCAGTCTCTGCTTCAATCTGATTGTAAGTAAAGCCTTTGCGGAGCATTCTCGCTACTTCCAGTCGCTGTGCGAGCGACTGCATTTCGTTCACCGTGCACAGATCGTCAAAAAATTGATAGCACTCTTCCATCGTTTCCAGGGAAAGAACAGCTTCAAATAACTGTTCGAGCCCTTTTCCTTTTAATTTTTCCAATTGCATGTCTGTCACCTCTGTTATATAGTCCGTCTTTCGAGCGGTTTCTCACTGTACAATTTTTAAGCACTAAAGCTTCAACAATTATCTTAGAAGAAACCGCCTTCATCCGCAAGCCCTAATCCTTACTGGAACTTGAGTGACTTCGACAGGCCCGGTGAGTTTGGCAATATAGCCACCCATGTATTTCCTGGCAAAAGCGGTGCTTCTTGCGTCAAAGCCGCGTCCTCATAGGCACGGATGACACCATTGCTGCGCTTCCATTTGACCTTGCGCGTTTTTCCTTGCTGGAATAAATAACCGTCCCCCGGGCCGATTACATCGACCGATAGACGCCCTTCTTTATCCAGCACGCGGTGTTTGGCGGAGATGACCAACAGATTGGTCGTGGACAACTGTTTCTTGTCGCTCAAGTCCAAATGCGGCTTGCCTGCCGTGAAGCGCATGTATTTCTTTTGCTCGGCATCATAGGTAAAAGCAGCTTTATTCAATGAGTGGAAAGTCAGATCTACCTGTGTAGCAAGCTCGCCTTCCTTGATCTCGGCATCCTCCGGCAGGAACGTGAAGTGAGGCACCTCTGCCGATTGACGCATCCCTTTATCCTGCATCGCTTTTTCCAAGAGCTCTGGCTTAGTGTACAGATTATGTGGCATTTTGCGGAATTTTTCTCGCCAAAAGTATTGACCGTTCGGGATTTCATCCAGATGGCTGAGGTCTTTTCGCGCCAAGGTTTCCAGCGCATCCGGACTGCCTCCCGCGTGGACGAGGACCGCATCAAAACCAGTCCCGATCTGGATAAAATAAGGACGGATACTGCGGACGGGTCCAATTACTTCCGGTTTTTGGCTTTGGAATATCGCAAGAAAGCGGGTCATTTCCCCTTCGGACAATACCTCATAAATCATGTCCGCTTTGTTGACGCCTGTTTGTGGACGGGCGGGCGGGGCGTTGTTGATCATTACCATGATCGGTCGCTTGCTTCCCAGGTTTTCGTGACTGCCAAGTCCTGTCATCGGTGCCTTATACGCATATTCGATGGGCTGATTCGTTTCCGGTGGCGTTTGCACAATCGGATCAGGTATCTGCGGACTAGGTTGGGTGTCCACCGGCTTTTGAGCGCAGGCCGTCGTTAAGAGCATGAAGGCTAGTACCATGAGAGACGATTTGACTGTTCGTTTCATATGAATCGCTCCTTTCCATCTCTCGTTGTCTTTTTTTCCCTGTTTCTTTTTCCAGAAGGATACAGAGGAATCCTGCTTCCACACGTTTTCCACGATTCTCATACGTCCATGCCACACATCTCGTTTTTGGCTATGCTACAATACTGATATAAAACAGATGCAAAGCGAGGCCGAAATCTATGAATACTCCCTACCTCGTCTATCTGGTGGACGATGAAACAAACCTGTTGGAGCTCTTGCAATCGTATTTGCAAAGTGCCGGATTGCAGGTGAAAGCGTTTTCTAGTGGCAAGGACGTCTTGCCGTTACTTGATGAAGAAGCACAGCCACATTTGTGGATATTGGACATCATGATGCCCGACATCGACGGCTATGAGCTCTTGCGTCTCATTCGTGAAAAATCAAATGTCCCGATCATCTTCATCTCCGCTCGCGATCAAGATGTCGATAAAATCATCGGACTGGAACTGGGCAGTGACGACTACTTGGCGAAGCCTTTTCTCCCTCGCGAACTGGTCATCCGTGCGAAAAAGCTGCTACAGCGCACCTATGAGAAGCCCGGTGCCACTGCTTCCTCTACCCAAACTTTCCAAGATTGGGTAACGGTTGATCCTTATATGATCTCAGAAAAAGGCAGACAAGTAAAAGAAGGCGACGAACTCATTGATTTAACCACAAAAGAATTCGAGCTCATCGTGTACCTTTTGCACAATCAAGGACTGGCCTTGAATCGCGAGCAGATTCTGACCTCCATCTGGGGAGAAGACTACATCGGCTCAGACAGAGCTGTCGATGACTTGGTGAAGCGCATCCGCAAGAAAATGCCCAAGTTTCCATTGGAGACGGTCTATGGCTTCGGCTACCGAATGACGCGTATATGAGCAAATTCCGGCTGAAAAACCTGCCGATATCCAGGCAAATCCTCATTTTGTTCATGATCCTGACAAGCGTCCTCGGGGTTGGCCTTGGCGTCGGGTATCCACTGGCTGTCAAACAGTATCTGGTATCCAACACTTACTCGCTCTTGGAAGATGAGTTTTACACATTATCTCAGCATATCTCCTTCAATGAGCATAATGAGCTGCTGCCTGTTCCGGCTGCGGCCCCTTACTTTTTACAGCTCTTGCTCCAACGTTATGAGTACTCATTTGATATGATCGTCTATGCTGAAAACGGACGAGAGCTGGGCAGCCGAAGCAATGGCCGCATTCCGTACGAGGATGCCAAGGAGTTGTTCCAACAAGCCGCCTCGTATCCAAGCAACAAGCTCCAGCATGGTTCGTTGGACCGTGGAGCAGAGAGCTATTTGTTCGTCAGCAAAAAAATGGATTACCATGGCTTTCCCTACTACATGGTGCTCTTCTCCAAGGAACAGGAGCTCAACCAGATCAACTCGATTTTGACACGTCAGTTTTTGTTCATTTTTGGTCTGCTGCTGCTCGTAAGCTGGTTGTTGGCCGTGTGGTTTAGCGGGTATTTGAGCAGACCGCTGCGCACACTTGAAGAGCTGTGTAAAAAAATCGCTCGTCGTCAGTTCGATATCCCGCTTGCAATGGATCGCGGAGATGAGATCGGACAGCTCGCCCGATCATTCGATATGATGAAAAACCAACTGAAGGAATACGACGAGTCGCAGCAGCATTTTGTCCAAAATATTTCCCATGAGCTCAAAACACCGATCATGGCGATTCAAGGATACACGCAAGGACTCATAGAAGGCGTCTTCCAGGGCCCTCAGGCGGAAAAAGGGCTTTCCATCATCATGGAAGAGAGCAAGCGCCTCGAAAAGGTCGTCGGACAGCTCTTGTATATCACGAAAATCGAGTCTGTCTCGCAAATGATGCAAGTCGACCGCGTCGACCTGTCAGAGATGATGCACCTGTTGAAGCAGCGGCTCTCCGTGCTCAATCCACAAATCGAGTGGGAATTAAATCTAGCAGCTGACTTGATCGTGGAGGGAGACGGCGAGCAATTGAGTACTGCGTTCGTTAATATCATGGAAAATCAACTGCGCTACGCCAAAAGCCGACTCACCATCACAGGAAGACACGCAGGAAAAAGCGTCGTCATCGCGATTTCCAATGATGGGCCACTCATTGAGGAGGCGCTGTTGCCGAATTTGTTCCAGCGTTTCCGTAAAGGAAAGTCGGGCAAGCATGGGCTTGGACTCGCTATTGCCCGTGCCGTCTTGGAAGCACATAAAGGAACGATCGATGCCCGCAACGATCCAGATGGACCTTGCTTTACAATGATCGTACCCGTTGAGTTTAAAGGCCGAATGAACTGATAGGAGGGGACACTTGTCCTCTCTTTTTCTATTTTTAAAGGAGAAATTCAATAAAAGCGTAGGAAGATACCGTGACAATTCCAAGCTTCTCATACACGTGTACCGCCGTAGGATTATCTGCAAAGACCATCAAATAAAGTTCCCATGTTTCCGATTTCTACGTAGGCTTTGTCATAGACATGAAAGCCTGCTACGGCCATCGCTTCCCCTCCTTCCGAAAAGAGCGCGATGTGTGGCTAGGAGAGCATCGGCTCTACCTCGTAATTTTCCTCCCCCTCTACCACATGAAGAGAAAATGCGTGAAACGGCATCCCTTTCAAGTAAGACCCGATGGCGGTTACTTCTCCTTGGGCGCTGTCCGTTACGATTACGCTCCTTTCCGTTCGCAAGTACATATTCCCGTATAAAATGTACGAATCTTCTAACGAAATTTGTTCCAAAAGCTTGCGTTGTTCATGACCTGTTCGCAATTTTAGCAAAGAAATCACTCCTTCTAACGATTCCCTATTGACGTTGTCGTACTTCACGGTTACCATGGTAAAAATTTCTCTATTAAAGAGGCAGTTCAAAAAATCGAGACCAACTTCACCTAGGAGGAGAGAATCGTGGCTTTTTATTACACAGAACCATCTCGGACGTTTAATGAGTTTTTGTTGTTGCCAAATCTCACCACAAAAGAATGCACTCCGAACAATGTGGACTTATCCACTCCGATTACCAAGTATAAAAAAGGTGAAAAGCCTGCCATCTCACTAAACATACCGTTCTCATCCGCAGTCATGCAAGCAGTTTCCGACCATCATATGGCGGTCGCATTGGCTAGATGTGGCGGTATTTCGTTTATTTTTGGCTCCCAGTCCATCGAGAGCCAGGCAACCATGGTTCGCAAAGCAAAAGGCTACAAGGCGGGTTTCGTCGTTAGCCGCTCCAACCTGACACCAAGCCATACGCTGAAAGACATTTTGGAATTGAAAGAGGCGACAGGCCATTCCACCGTTGCCATTACGGAAGATGGTACGGCAAAAGGCAAGCTGCTCGGAATCGTAACAGGTCGCGATTATCGCATCAGCCGCGACTCTCAGGACAAACTCGTCAGCGACATCATGACGCCATTCTCGAAGCTGATCTATGGCAAATCCGGCATCTCGCTCTCTGAAGCCAACGACCTGATCTGGGAGCACAAGCTGAACTGCTTGCCAATCGTAGACGAAAATCAAAATCTCGACTTCCTCGTTTTCCGCAAGGACTACGATTCCCGCAAAAACAATCCGCTATCCCTCTTGGACGCGAACAAGAGCTATATCGTAGGTGCCGGTATCAATACAAAGGACTACAAGGAGCGCGTCCCTGCGTTGGTAGAAGCAGGCGTTGATATTCTGGTCATCGACTCCTCCGACGGCTTCAGCGAATGGCAGCGCGAGACGGTTCAATATGTAAAAGAAAACTTCAATGTTCCTATCGGTGCAGGTAACGTTGTCGATAAGGAAGGCTTCCGCTACCTCGTGGAATCGGGCGCAGATTTCATAAAAGTAGGGATTGGCGGCGGCTCCATCTGCATTACCCGCGAGCAAAAAGGAATCGGACGCGGCCAAGCTTCTTCCCTCATTGAAGTGGCAGCAGCTCGCGACGAGTACTTCAAGGAAACAGGCATTTACGTTCCGCTCTGCTCCGACGGCGGAATCGTACACGACTACCACGTGACAATGGCTTTGGCTATGGGTGCAGACTTTGTCATGCTGGGACGTTACTTCGCTCGCTTCGACGAAAGCCCGACCAAAAAAGTGAAGATCGGCAACAACTTCGTGAAAGAATACTGGGGAGAAGGCTCCAACCGCGCTCGCAACTGGCAACGCTATGACACTGGCGGCAAAAGCAGCCTCGTCTTTGAGGAAGGCGTAGACTCCTACGTACCATACGCGGGAAGCCTGCGCGAGAACATCGACCGTACCTTGAGCAAAATCAAATCGACCATGTGCAATTGCGGATCGCTCTCCATCTCAGAGCTTCAGCAAAAAGCGCGAATCACCGTCATCTCTGCTACTAGCTTGGTAGAAGGCGGCGCACATGACGTTATCTTGAAAGAAAGCAGCATGGCTGCTGAGTAATATAATCGACGCGTAAACACAAAAAACCAGTCTGCAGCTCACAATGCTAGCAGACTGGTTTTTTTCTTAGAGCCCCCACACTCAGTAAGAGAACGGGCAAGAACAAACCATACGTCAAGGAATAAGGCATCCAAATGTCCGAAACGAAAGAGTCGAAATACGGGCGGTTAGGCATCGTCGACAATGCCACTACAATCATGATCATCCCCAGTGGAAGTGTCAAATGGCGGTAATCCCGCAGCCCCAGTGTATATGCGATTCCAATGTTCGTCGCATAATAGCAAATAGTAATTTTGACAAAGAGCGTGATAAACCAGATCACGGCCATCAACACTTCTATTCGCTCAAAAAAATTGCCGATACTGATTTTTTGTGCAAGTGTGTAGCTTGGGTAAGTGAGCAGTACGGTAATATCGGCACCTAAAACCAAGATTGCCACAGCGGTAATCATCGCCAGGAAGAAATTAACCAAAAGGATGCCCAAGATATAAGCTTTGGCCGCACGCGCTGGCCTTTTTACCAAGGGAAACAGCACGATCAGAATGACCGTTTCCAGCAAATAACCGACGTACCTGAAGTTCCCCCCAAAAACAGGAGCGATACCATGTGCAAGCACGGGTTTCGCATTTTCTATTTTGATTTGGGGGGAGATAAATGCGATCAAGACAAAAGACAGCAATAGAAAGTATGGAAACAACAGCTCGCTCACTCGAGAAAAGACTTCTGCTCCACTGCGGACCCCCATGACGATAATCACCAGAAAAAGGACAAGAATAATTTCAATGGGGGTCTCCTGCATAATCTGCGTCGTAACAAAATCGCCAATCTCCATCAGCATGAGCGAAGCGTCGATAAAGAAATAGGAGATGAACAGAACAGCCACCGCTTTCCCCATCCACTTTCCCAATATATCCTCGCTGTACTGAAAGATCGACTTGTTTGGATACCGCATACTCAATAAAACATACAGATAGGTCAAAAGAAAGCCTTCTCCCCACCCAATGAGGGCAGAGATCCAGGCATCTTGTTTGGCAGCGGTAGCAGTAAGGGATGGTACATACAAAATTGCATCCCCAATCCCAAAAAGCGCCACGAGTATCATGAATTGCCTTGCGCTAATATGACCGTTGTCTATCAATTCCTCTCGCTCCCTCGCCTCGCTGCTGGCTACTGCTTCATTCCACAATTCCAAAAATGAAGTCGCTGAATGGTTTATAGACAAATGTGATCCAGTCCAACGGGTTCGGAATATTCGCCTCAAGCGATTCAGCTATGCCAAGTCCCGTCGCAACTACAAGCAAAATGAAGAAAACCAGCATTTCCCTGTTCATCGCGTTCTTTCTCAAATAAGGTACCTCAAAGAGGGCAATGAGTAGGCTGATCAGCAAAATCATCATAATGGTCCACATGCTGTGCAGTGCACCTACTTTTTGCAGGATTACCTTTACCATTTCCATGGATGGAAAAAGTTATGCTCTACTCCTTTTTCATGAAAGGAATAAACGAATTGCCCACTTTTCCTGTCCGCCTAAGCTTCACGTCTGTTTTGATTTTCACTTTCAGATTGGAGAATTGGGAATCCCAATCCTCTTTCACCTTTTCCCACCCTTTGGGGTCATTTTGGTAGATCGACTGCCCAAATCCAAAAACATCTGATCGGTATTGCTTTTGCGCTATATGGATGGCGCTTACGATTTTCTCTCTGATCCTCTTTTCCACATCCTCCTCCAATTTGTATATGGTTTGGGGATTGGACAAATCTTTCGGACACGCCACCTCGCCTACATTCCCTTCTGCCGAAACACTGACTTCTATTTGCGGCTTGCCATTCTTCACCTTCCCGTTGACCGTTGTTTTGCTCCGAATGATCTCCATGACGATTTTATGTTTTTTGTCACAAGGAATTTCTTCTACTGTACTGTCCACTCTGTCTGTGATATAGCTGAATCCGATGCTTTCCTCTTCGTTCAACCAACCCAGCAGCTTATCTTTTTTGAAGACCCCAATGTCTTGATACTTCAACAGATTGGGCTGGCTATTTTTTGGGGAACTCATATCGGATGTACCCGTATGTACCTTGCCTTTCAGCGTAGCACCTACCAGAACCGGCTCTACACCTTCCCGGAGCAAATCAGCAATAACTTCATCCAATTGCATGGAGACAATCGATCCCCAGGACTTTTCTGATGTTTCCAAGCTTTTATAGAGCTTCGTCGCAGGGATTTTTTCCAACGGGTCGATCATGCTGAGGATTTGAAGCGCTGTTGTATCCTTCGCCAGAATGACATAAAAATCAGGTCGAACCTCATGATCGCGAAATAACAAGTCCAGCGCCTCTTTTATCCCTTCTCTTGCTACCTGCTCCCCCAAAACCAGCACCTGGATATGGGAAAAATACAGCCTTCTGGGCGTTTCCGTTGTCATTCTCCGAATTCCCTCAAAAATGCTCGATGCTCGCATGCTGTAAGTGGCAACAGCTGATTGGCTTATCTTCCCGCTCTCTTTTGATGCTACCGCTCCGGGATTGACGATTTGGGTGGAAATCACATATTGCCCGTCAATCTTGTCAATACCTGTCCCCATGACGATCGCCAAATCATTCAATTCTCTGCGGTTCCAGCAGCCTGTCAACAAAACGAGAAGAGTCAGGACCAGGAGGAACACACCTATTCGCTTCATGCCGTATCCACCTCGGCTATTAATTTCTCATCACATCGGTACGATACTTGCGCTATATTTTACTTTTTGGTTCTCTGACGCTATTTTTCTGACGCAAAAAATGGGGACGCGTATGCATCATCCAGATCGGAATCCGAAGCAGCGTATCCTTTTGATCAGACAGATTCACAGGGGCAAGCGGAGCCATATACGGGACACCAAACGAGCGCAAGGTGCACAGGTGAATGCACAAGGCGATCATCCCCACAAATATGCCGATAAAACCAAAGCTGGCGGCAAGTGCTATCAAGCCGAACCGCAACAGGCGAATCGGAATGGACATGGAAAAGGAAGGGAAGACAAAGCTGGTGATAGCCGTAATGGAAACGACGATGACGGTAGCGGGTGAAACCAGTCCTGCCTGCACGGCAGCTTCCCCCAAAACGAGTGCTCCCACGATGGAAATCGCGGACCCAACCGCCCTCGGCATGCGTACCCCTGCCTCTCGCAGCATTTCAAAAGTAAACTCCATTAACATCGCCTCGACTGCAGCAGGGAATGGCACTCCTTCACGCTGGGCAGCAATGCTCATGATCAGGTTGGTTTGCAGCATTTCCTGATGAAAGGTGGTAATGGCGACATAAAGGGATGGACCGAGCAAAGCGATAAAGAAAGAAATGAGCCGCAAAATACGCAGGATCCCAAAATCCGCACGCATGTAATAATCCTCTGGAGACTGGAAGAATTGGACAAAGACTGCTGGTACTAACAAAACAATCGGTGTACCGTCCACCAGAATGGCGACGCGCCCTTCCAACAGCCCAGCTGCCACCGAGTCTGGACGCTCCGTATTGTAAATCGTCGGAAATGGAGTAAAGGTATGATCCTGAATCATTTCTTCGATGTTTCCGCTCTCCAAAATACCGTCGATCTTAATCTTCCCCAGCCGCTCTCTCACTTCTGCTACTACGCTATCCTGCACGACTCCTTTTATATACATCATGGCGACTTTGGTTTGAGTCATCTCCCCAATCGGTACGGTCTCCAACCAAAGATTGCGATTATTGATCCGTCTGCGCACCAAAGCCGTATTGGTCCGGAGGTTTTCCGAAAACGCTTCTCTGGAACCCCGAACCACCGTTTGCACGGAAGTCTCCTGAACACCACGATCTTCCCACTGCTTCGTATTTGCGATAAAGCCGTACGAATACCCATCTACCAAAATAACGGTATCCCCCGTCAATATCGCATCATACAAATGGTCAAAGTCATAGACCTCTTCCACTCCACCGATCGTGAGCAAGAAGTCCTTCATCAACATCAACGGATCGGCTTCTACAAGGAAGTCGTTTTTATTGGCATGAAGCATGAGAGACTCCATAAAGCCGCTAATCATATTTTTGTCGACCAGACCCTCGGTGTATAAAATCCCCACCTGCATCTGATTGACAGCCTCCAGACGCACCTGACGCGTTACAAGGTCTGTGCTGTTACCCAGCTCTCGCTTCACCTTTTCCAGATTTTCGTCCAACGAGCAAAGAAAGGGCGCAGCTTGTTTTGCTGAATGGCTCATTTCAAATCACTCTTTTTCCAGTTCGGGATATGTTTACTATCCCTCATGGCTCTGGGGTCTATGCTGTATACAAAAAAGCCCCCTTAATGGAGGCTTTGGGACTGGCTATATTAATCAACAACTGTCACGGTTGTTACGGCAAACGATAGACGGCAAATGGTTCCCCGTTTCGGTACGTGTCACTCAATCGGTCCAGCTCTGCCAAGGTCGCTTCATCCAACGTCAAAGCTACACTTTGCAAATTATCCGTAAGCTGCTCTACACTGGTCGCGCCCACGATCACCGAAGAGACAGCCGGCTTGTGCATGAGCCAAGCCAAGGACAGCACACTAGAGGATACACCAACCTCCGCCGCTACCTGACTGATTTTACGTCCAAACTCCAGCTTGTCTTCACTTAGTAGCCGTACGAAACGCGGCTCCTTATCTGCCCGTGAACCAGCCGGAGTCTGTTCTGCGGAGGTATATTTGCCTGTTAAAATTCCGCCAGCAAGCGGGAAGTACGGAATGATCCCCACCCCTTGATCCAGACATAGCGGTACGAGTTCACGCTCCGGTGTCCGATCTGCCAGCGAGTAGCTGACCTGCGTCGATACGTAACGATTCAACCCTTCCCGCTGACTGATGCCAATTGCCTTCATCAATTCCCAAGCCGCATAGTTGGAAGCCCCGATGTAACGCACCTTCCCGGATCGAACCATGTCATCTAGTGCGCGGAGTGTTTCTTCTAAAGGCGTCTCTGGATCAAACGTATGAATTTGATATAAGTCCACATAATCGGTGCGCAAACGCTTCAAGCTGTTCTCCAGCTCCAGCATCAGGTGGTAACGCGATGAGCCTCTCTGATTCGGTCCTTCGCCTTTTACCAAACCAGCCTTCGTCGCCAAAACGACTTCGTGCCGCTTCCCTGAAAGCGCCAGCCCGATGATTCGCTCCGATTCTGTTTGCGTGTAAATATTTGCCGTATCAATAAAGGTAATCCCGTTTTCGATTGCGGTATGAATGATGCTTACTGACGTTTGCTTATCCGCACGCCCTCCGAATGAGTTCGTGCCTAATCCCAATGCTGATACCTTCAATCCACTGCCACCAAGTCGGTAGTATTTCATATTGTGATCGACCTCTTTTCCTAATAGGAGTGCTCTTCCATTATCTCCTATTTGGGTGGGGATTGAAAAATAAGATTAGGAAAGTTTATATTTCGAAATATTCTGAATTTTTTTCATGGTTCTTGATACACACATTTGGGATACATTTAAAAAATCTGCTGTTTGCGTCTGATTGTAGCCTGCCATCCTTAGTTGCAGGACTTGCCACTCTTTTGATGAGATTTGATTTTGCAGTTGCGCAAGCAAAGCAGAAACATATAGCTTGTCCAGCACGTACTCTTCCACGTCTCGTCCATCGTCCTTCAAGACATCCATAACGGTGGCAGCTTCATTGCTCGAAGCGGATGCCTTCAAGTATGGCTCCTGTAAATACTTCACAGGTCTCCCGACATCTAGCGCTTTTTTGATCTGTTCCTCATTTTCACCCAACAGTACCGATAACTCTTCTATTGTAGGGAGATATCCCAGGTCTGCTTCTATTTTACTGATGTGTTGGAGAATCGTTGTTGCCGTTCTAGTCGGCCGTACAATATTTCCGCTGTCTCGCAAAAAGCAGTTGATCTCCCTCACAATCGTTATGACTGCAAAGGACGAAAACTTCACGCCTCTTGCTATATCAAAGGCTTTGATAGCCTTGATGATTCCCATTCTTCCCAATTGCAAGATATCCGCTTTTTCCAAGCAATATTGCCTCACTAATGTCTCTGGCTTTCCGATATATTTGTGCACAGAATGCCAAATGAGATCTTCATTTGCGAGTATCACTTCACCAAGATACTCACTATCTTCCTTGCAGCGGCGAATATTCTCCATGTTATACAAGGAGTATTGTTCTTTATTCTTGCCAACTCTCTGTTTTACGAACATGGCATGCTCACTCATAATACCTCCTCCCAGCCTATCTTTCTGATTCTCTTAATAAGCCGTTCATTTTTTTGTAATGGGTCATGACTTTTGTATAGTAGCCATCGTGATAACGATTTCGGTCAACATTTCCCTCACCTTGGTTATAGGCGATGATACTTAAACGAAGGTTTCCATATTTCTTTTGCAAGAGCTCCAAATACTTGATACCTGCTTGTAGATTGATCACGGGATCAAACAGGTCATCAGGATGAACTCCCAGCCAGCTTCCTGTGCGCGGCATGATTTGTAATAATCCTCTAGCGCCCTTGCCAGAAATCGCGTCGTGCTGAAAACGGCTTTCCTGCCAGATCATTGCCATGATCAATACCGGATCTATTTCGTATTGCTCGGATAATACAAAAATTGTTTCTGTATAAAGCTCGACTGTAGCTTTATCAAGTCTCGGCGCAACCTGTGTGATTACGTTTGCAAGTTCCTTTTTTCTATGCAACTGCCTATCTGTGTCCCTGGCCAGTTTCATCACAGGATGAATATCCGACAGCCCCTTTTCTACGGCTGGCAGTACAGCATTTGCGGGAATGAACACTGCGGCAACAATGCCGATTAGTTTTGTTAGCACGTAACTCGCTTTTTCAGATGTAGCTGATGGACTGCTTGCAGAATGTTTTTCTGCATTCTCTCCACCCCTATTGCTGTATCGAGTGTACGTACCGATCGGCGTGAAGCGTGGGCAAGGGAAAGATAGGCATCCTGCACCTTTAGCAGCATGGCATTATTCGCATCTACTTCGGTCCGTAGAAAAAAGGTTGCATCGGGTCGCTTCGTCAAATCACTCATGGTGGCATACCAGGAAAGAGGAGTATCCTTTATATAGAAGTAGTAATAATTGGACAGTTCGTAATGATCAATGATGATAAAATCAACGTTTTCCTTCGAAATCCTCGCCATTTCTCGCTGATAGTCCAGAAAATCTGCTTCAAAAAGCTTTCCTACCGCTTTCTCATCTAGCTCAATTTCGCAGCGAAGCCACATACCAATGACCGCTCCGATTGGGGTATCTAAACGTGGAAACGATACTCTCCGCACTTTATATCCGAGGCATCTCAAATTTTCTTCCAGCAACGCCGCTTGGGCTTCCTTCGCATTGGCGTCAATTCCTTCGAAAGCGACAATCGTGGGCTGTCTCATGGCACTACATCGTCTCCTCATTTGTCGAGATTTCCTCTGCTGCTTCACGAAGCTGTTTCTCTGCTTCAAGCTCAGCAGCCTGAGTAGCCAAATGATCTGCTAGCATTTGCTCGAATTCTTCCTTTGTAATCTCATAAATCTCGGAATGGAGTCGGTTCACCGTGTATCCCATACCGTCGGTCAGTAAAAAGTTAGTGTAGGTCAACGGCTCCTCACGAAACTCCTGCTTTTCGTAATCGAAGGCAATGACTGCTTTTTCAATGCCCGCTATGCAACCGCCGAACCAAATATTTACCTCTTCTTCTCCACCTTCAGCTGTAGGTGTTGTATGCATATTGGTCGGAACATGTACATATTTTCCAATGACCTGATGAGAGAGCTCCTCGGTCAATTCCTCATTCATCTTTTTCAACAAAACTGCCATGCTGGATCATTCCTTTTCATCGATTATTTGTGTATGTCTACAACTCACCGTACCGCTTCAAAATCGCCTTGATGATTTGACACACTCTTTCCTTGCTGATATTGAATCTCTGACCAATTTCCTCATGGTAATAGCCTTCACTTCTCATTTGGAGAATTAGCTTGTCTCGCGTGGACAGCTTCATATACTCCATGATGTCGATCATCATCTCTACTTCCTCATATCGAAACTCCTCACTCGGAGCAGCAATACGACTGATCATCGTTTCCTCTTCATTCTCATCTCCACCAGAGACAAGAACTGCATTACTGTTTGTCAGGTTTTTTTGCGTGCCGGCTTTCCGCAAGCAGTCGCGAATTTTATTCGTAATCACATGATCGACAAAGGTAGTCACTCTGGCTTTTTCCTGGTCGTAATCCTTCATCGTGCGATACACCTTTAAGAGAACCTCCTGAACGACATCATCATGGGTCATTCCAGCAAACGTCATCCCGGTCAGCTTGGCTTCACAGTTTTCTTTTGCCTTCTGCAAAAAATCATCGACTTTCCCTGCGAAAAATAACTCGTCCATTTGGTGAAGTTGATCTGTCATGTCCTTCATCCCCTCCTCATGCTCCTATTCACAGTTGCTCTATCACACTAGGTAATTGGAGGAGGGTTTTAGCAACCAGTTTTCAAAATTTTTTTCGGACAAGTTTGCAAGGTACCAGCCGTGAATATTTTTCCATTCAAAATCTTCCATGAAGCACACTGACGCTTGATGTACCAGTGGCAATCGCGGCAAATGTCATGAACCACACAACGACAAGTCATGGGCACAACATCCTGTTCCTTTGCTGACATCACGATGTCATTGACTGTCATTTTCTTTTGGCAGGCATTTTCATAATCACATCCCTGACAGGCCATGCTACCCACCGATCCTGACGATCCCGATTCCTTTTAGGGACTGAGGATTCACTTGAACATGCTCGCGAAAGAACTCTTCCAAAACGGCTATGGGGGTATCTTGGGTCGACGTATATTTCATGACCTGCACCTGCTCTCCATCTGCCGAAAAACTAATCTGATATAACATGGTTTCTCCCCTCCTTTTGCCTCTTGTCGAATCTATACGAAGCGATTTGAGGTGAATTAAGCGGATTTTGAAAATAAAAAAAAACCAGCCGTTTATTCCAGCTGGTTCTCTACGTATAACTCCTCTATCATTTCCTCTGTTATTTTCATCTTCCCAAATTCCTGACAAACTTTTTGAAATCCAAGCAGCAAGGAATCATTCTCTGAGAAAACCTCGTTCAGATCCATTCCCACCATGCCAAGCGCATCACTGAGCTCCTCCCAGCCTTCGCGATCGATGTCCTCTCCTAGTAGAAATTCAGCTAATGCGGCAATAATTACGACATACAATACGGCTTTTTTGGAATCTCTCATTTTTATCCCCTCACTTTTTTCGTTTGAGATAGGATAGACCGTTTTGAATGAGTTTTCTCCCTACAAAAAGAAAAAGCCCTCTACGGGGCTTACTTTACATCTGAGATGATTTTTTGAATCAAACTTTCATCAATCAAATGGCTGGCTACTGTCAATGCCTTTGCCATTCGTTCCTTATCTCCATCAAAAACCTCGTGAATAATGTGACGCACACTTTCTTCATTTAGCATGAAGCTCTTGCCCATCGCCATAATCCCAACAACGGCTTCATGATCTTCGAGCGCCTTCGCAGAAACTTTTTCCTTCGTTTGTTGAATGATGATTTGTATCTTATCACTTCGCAATGTTATGACCTCCTGGCTTATTTACGACCGAATATGTATTCCAAGGGAGACATCTTCCTCATCTGTCTAACCTATGAACGTAGAAGGAGCACATTTTGTTCCAAAAATTCTCAGCAAAGGGGGTGAATCATTCGTGGTTGTCGACCTCTATCATCATCTCTATGAATTACTGTCTACGGATAATCAGTTGCTCGCATTACTCGGAATTGCCCCAGAGGACAAGGACTCCCTATCCAAGCAGATTATCAAGCGAAGAAAGCTCGCTCAGCTATCTGATGTTACGAAGCCTCTCCTTTCCTTCTACGCAACTTCCGGAAAGCGCGACACCGATAATCCCCTCCTTCTCACCAGCTTCTTCCGATTGGATGTGATCACGCCCGATGATGTCGAGCTGGCGCATCAAATCGCGAACCATCTTTTCCATCTCTTAGACGGCAAAAGCTTATCGATGAATGGAATAGAAGGATTGGACACGTATGTTGTCTCCCAGCAGGAATCCGATACCGGCCATTCCTCTGCGTACTGCTTCACACTGATCACGAAGTTTACTTTGCAAGTTTGTTAGACATTTCAAAACCCCGTCTATCCTATGACAAGCTGATCGCGATTCCCTTTCCACACGATTCAGCAACAGCACCCAAATCCCCTATCTAGAAGGAGTGACTTTCATTGTCTAAAAAAATGATTATCAAAGGTGTCGGTCAATTTCTTGCCAAACGCGCTTCCAAGGATGGTAACGGCGTCGAAGTCATTACGCTTGGTAATATGCAGGACCTGAAAATTGATATGAATGTTGAAATGGAGGATATCTTTGGCGGCGATGGACTCTTCGCCATTGACACTCTCGTCAAATCCAAAAGCATTGAGATTACCGCAACGGATGCCAAATTTGATCTTGCCGCGCTTGAGCTCATGATGGGCTCCAAGCTGCAAGAGCAAAAGAGCGACTATGTGTATGTGCTGGGTGAGCAAAAAGCAGTCACTACTGGCAGCCTGAATCGCACAGCATCCACTGGCGACGCTGGTGTGTGTGAAGTCGACTTTGGCGGTACCCTCTTCAACGGTGGCGGATTTGCTGTTCGTCTAAAAAATAGCAATCGCCTTTTGAAACAAGTGAAGTTGAGCACGTCTGCTGCACCACAAGCTGATGAGTTCATGGTGGATACTTTCAATGACGGCAGCGATATCAAAACTCGTTTGATCTTCTCTCCTGCCCTGCTCAATGAAGATGTGGTCTTCAACTATCAGCGAACCGAAACCGTAGACGTGGTCGACATTTTGATGGATGAAGTGCCATTCCCGGTTCATGTCGTCCATCACGGCTCTTTCCTGCAAAAAGACGGAACCTATGCAGGCATTGAAACAGAGCTGTTCTCCTGCATGGCAAAAGGCAGCTTCTCAATTGATGCGGCACGCTCTACAGCCAGCACTTCCGCTATTTCCTTGTCCGTTATTGATCCGGAGCGAGCAGATGGCAAGCTAGGCAGTGTGAAACGCTACGTATCGACCAAAAAAGTATAAATCTTTCGAGGTTAATCAGGCTGAGTGGAGAGCTCCATGCTCTTCGCTCTTGCCTTGCTTTTTTCAAAGGGAATAACTTACAACGAATCATAGCGAACGACAACTCGTTCAGCAAGTAGATATATTTAACAAATACATTCTAGCATTATTCAAGGAGGGATTCTTCTGTGCTAAACCACCAAGAAGATCTGGAAAGAAAACACGCAGAGATGATGAACCAAGAAGCTATAGAGCGTATCAAAAAACAGCAGGAAGCTGATCTGGTAGAAGCTATTTTCTTTGAAGATGACAGTGAAATCATGCTGCGTGACGGCAAAACCTACCGGATTCCGCCTGTGACCTTAAAAGACGCCCGTATCCTGATGAAAAAGCTGGGAACCGTCCATATTGACGCGATTATCCTTAATTTTCTCCCCTACGAAAACAAGGAAGAAGATTTATTCGATATTTTGCTTCTGGGCTTTCGCAACTACCCTACGGTTACTCGCGAGTACTTGGATGAACATTGTGATTTGGAGACGGCCAAAAAGCTTATTAACATTCTCATTGGTCTAAACGGCTTAAAAAAGTAGAGAGTGGCGAGGGTGACAGTTCCACCATTCGCGATATGGAATCTGGTGAGCCACTTGATTGGGGCGATCTATTTTTTCATCTCCATAAGGACTGTGGTTTGAAGAAATGGGATATTTGGGAGTACACCCTTCCCCAAGTAGCAGAGTTAATGAAGAGAGTGAACAAATACATTCAATTTGAGGTAGAGACACGCATGGGTTTTCCTTTCTTGAGAAGAAAAGGAACGAATTCTGTCGACAGCTCTCCCCATGCATCTAGCTCGCAAGACTATCAGGAAATTTCCGAAGACGATATTGCCGTACTTGGCAAAGTGTTAGGTGGTCTATAACCCGTTTCTGTCTATTCTAAGACCAGAACGGGATTTTTCTTTTGAGGAAGGTGATATTCATGGAAACTCAACGTTTGACCGATGCCCTCCGCTCTATAACGAGTGCTGCACGGAGTTCTGTAGAGCAGTCGGCATCCCCATTTCGTGCCCAACAAGCTACCCCATTTTTTCAAGCTCTGCATCAACAACTGTATGAATTACGCCAGATGATACGCGACATTGAGTCAAAGCCGCTCAGTTTTTCACGTAAGTATGTCTCTCAGTCTGTTTCCCATGCTGCTCCTGCTCCCCGGCTGTCCGTAAGTACAAGAGAAGTCATTTCTCCGTTCCGCTTTGCTACTTTTCCTGATGCTCCCGTTAAAAGAACGGAAAAGTCCTACGGCACAAGAAGCACCCGCTATCCACAAGCATGGGAAGAGGCTGCCGTAGATGTGTTGCGAAACATGATGAGTAGCGGCCTTCACACGCTGATCACCTCGATGGATATCGAAAATTGGGAGTCAGCGAAATCTTTAAATCGCCTGTTAAAAAAGGCAGAGCGTAATTTTTTGTTCAAAGATACAAACATGATGGATTTGGCGCAGGCACGCGTTTCTGGACGAACGACGGATCAAAAACAAGTGGAAGAAGAGGCACTTGGTTTGCGCGAATACTTGCGAACAGGAGTCAAACAAGACCTGCGGGATATCGCGCTAACACATGCCGTCAGCCTTGAAGAAGTCACCAGAGCCTACTATACGTCTTCTCGCAAATCGAATGACCCGCATGCAACTGTAGCCGATATTCGGGAGAAAGCAGCTTTGTTACCAGAAGACCCTGTTGCTTCCCAAACCCAGATGCAAACTATCTGGCAGGTAGCATCCCTTGAAGCATTCGATCTTTTTAAAAATCAGCCTGGTAGCTTTCCCACGCTTTTGGTCCACCTGCTTCAGCGCATGAGAGAAAGCCAGAACCAATTATCGCTCGCTGTGCGCCTGTTGAAAAATGCTGCGGATCAATACGGAGGAAAAGTTGCCTACGTCAAAGCCCGGCGCAATCTTCATGAAGGTAGTGAACAACGAAGACAAGAGCGTGCTACCGCACTGCTTGGTCAATCCTCTTCTCCTTTTACACAAGAAGCGCTGGAAATCCAGTCGTGGCAATTGCAAAATCTGTCTTCCTATCAGGCTAGCCGCACTCGATTAGCACGCAACAGGCTGGAACAAAAACGAGTGCAAGAGCTGTATCCATACAATGATCGATTGTTAAAGGCATTGATTGCGGAAGAGAAAAAGCTGCTGAAACAGTTGCATCTGCTCTGGCTGAAGATGCGCGATGTAGAGCGTCAGGCACATTTGCTCACCAGTCGAATTTACTTGACCCAGCGGGCATTCGGTGGTTTGCAGAACACGATTACCACCTTGATTCCTGCCGTCTCCTCGCTGGACGAGAGACTGCGTGCTCTCTCTGATACGTCTGTTGCTACTGATGAGCAAATCAAGAACATGACCAGTGACTTAGAAGAGCAAGAGAAACAACTCCAGAAAACACGGGAAGCCTTGAAGGAATTGACAGAAGCACTGTCCACGGCTGTACCCAAATCTCCGCCTGCCGGAGCGGGTTCTCAAGCCGCTCCCTCGGCTGCAGCCGCAAGCAGTTCATCCTCTACCGCAAGCAGGCTGGCCCCTGTTGCTGCTCTCCTTTTTGACGAATTATCTGGCGAGTTCAAGACGAAGATACGGGACAAGATGTTTAAAGGCAAGAAGAAGGAGGATAAGAAAGAAACTGACTCTGACTCTGACTCCGATTCTGACTCTGACTCTGACTCTGACTCTGATTCTGCATCTAAATCTGAAGCTAAAACCGAACCTGAATCCGATTCTGCATCTAAACCTAAATCCGAATCTAAATCTAATCCTAAATCTGCCAAAAAAACGAGCGATACGGATGAGTCAGACTCCACTCCGAAAGCTCCATCCAAAACAGGCAAAGCTGCTTCACCATCTGTCGATGATGCAGCCAAAAGTGTACCAGGATGGCGAAAAGGATTAAAAAATGCTGGGAAATTCCTCAAAGGCGCAGGTGCCTTAGGTGTTGGCTTAACGGCACTCACGTTCTTGGATACTTTTAACAAAGATTGGCTACAGCCTTTGTTTATGTCCGATACTCAGCGACAAAGCAGGGTCTTAGAAAACCAAAAAAATCTCGTGGCTGACATCATGAATATCGATAAAATGCCTCCTGTTTTAAAGGCTATGGGTTATATGTCAACAGCCTTTAATGCTGTTACAGATAGTGCGATCAACCTCATGGGTGGCACTGCTCCTTCATGGAGCGATTACTCTAAAGCCTTGCAAGCTGGTGATAAATACGACGGTGCTAGGCTCAATGAAGAGTTAAATAAAGCGCTTCAGCTAGACGAGAAGGAAGCTGACCTTGAATTCGAAAAAACGAAATCCGATAAGAAAAAACTGGAGGAGAAAGACAAGAACTCTAAGCTTATCGATATCGATGGCAGCGGCTCCAAGCTGGACAATACCCCAATTACTTCATGGAAAGAGGTCAAAACACTCGACCTTGGCAAGGAAGTAGTTGGTTACCATCTGGAAAAGCTCGACTATAATGACAGAAATCTTACAGCCAAATACGAACTAGAAAAGAGCAAACTTTTGTCCGAGGGCAAAACAGAAGATTCCCAAGAAATGCTAGACTTATTTACAAGGTACCAAGATGGTAGAAGAGCAAATAACAGAACAGCCCGGCTTTTTCTGGAAGGCCTCATAAAGAATATTCCTGACAAAAGCGACGCCAAACTAGTAGGACAATCTATACTTGCGGGCTTAGACGCTTCTTATGAACAAATTAACCTCGATAAAATCAACCATACCGCCGGCACCAAAATTGATTCCGTGACGGACAAGCTAAGCTCTGACCTGGCAAATAAAGAGCATCAGCATTACATCAACAGAAGCGAAGCAATCTTAGCTGGTCACAGCGCAAATTCTGAAATAGTAAAGAAGCTAGATGAAGAATATTTACGCAGTACCATTGAGAGTTTTGATGCGGCTACTTCTGACATGGATCGGCTTTTGGCTGAGAACCAAAACAACGAGAAATTCAAGAAAGACATCGAGAACATTAAAAGAAGCCTCGAAAAAGCCAAGTACGACAATCTCGTATCTCTGCATATGTCCAAGCAGCCTACCAAAGGAACCTTCAACATGCCCGACGGCTTGCAGCCACTGACCTACTGGGGCATGCAAACGGCCAATGGAACACATAGCACCTACGACCTTACCTATGGCGGCGGCAGCAATGTGAACATTACGATCGACAAAATGAGCGGAACGGAAGCTGACCTACAGCGCATCGGCTCGACCGTCAGCGAAGCCGTTCGCAGTACACAAGCAAGCCTTTCCACCGAATTAAGCCAACAAGTCCGCTCCGGCATCGCCACGAGCTACACGAGATTGTAAGGAGGTACAACGATGACCCAACAATACGCCTTTGGCACTGCTAATCAGCGCTACAAAAAAAAGCTGTTCGTCGATACAGGCTTCGAGTTCATGGAAGTAAACGCCCGTCTCATCGAGCCCTATTCTCCACCAAGTCCCCAGCCTTCCTTGCGCGAAATTAAAATCATTAACGCTCCCTCGCACATCCACCACTCCGGCTTTAGCAGCTACCAGTGTTCATTGACCTTGCTTTTTCCAGACAAGGAATCGTACAACGATTACTTGAGCTACGCAGGCTGGACCCACAAATTTTACGATGAAAAGGGAAGCATTTTCCTTGGAAGCGCAGAATCCATTACCCCCCATGTGCTTGAGGCAGGACGGCGCTACAGCGTAACTGTCGATCTGATCCTCATCAAAAAAGACTCGATCGAACGCGAATCACGTTTCCAGTTTCAAGATATTGAAGGGCATTGGGCGCAGAAAAACATCGAGGAAATGGCCAATCTTGGGCTGATCACGGTCATTACTCGTGACGGAAAGCCCGTCATTTACTTCCGCCCCAATGATTTTGTGACACGCGCCGAATTTATTGCCTTTTTGAATCGGACAAGGCGACTGGTAGAACGGATGATCCGGGAATAGCTGAGGCAGTTAAAACGTTTCTGTCTACTCTATATAGGAGGTGATGAAAATGATCAGCTGGGCTGATGTGAATGAAAAAGACTGGTTTTTTAACGAAGTAATGGAGGCAAGCAATTATTTGATGGCCGACGGAGAACCGTTCATTCAAGGAATCGCTTACGGCTCCTTTGAAAGCAATGCCCCTTACTTATATGAGGAACAGAAGGGCTCCACTGGGCAAAAGGTATTTACACTCACTGCCAAATTGACACCGAGTGCAGATAACCCCCTCTTTGTCTTCATTGACGGAACTCAAACCCTTTTCAAAGAAATCCGTCCAAATAAAACCGACCCGAACAAAACAGATATCGAGCTGTATTACGCCCCTTCTGCCAATTCAGTTGTTGCCTTTTCCAGCTTCGGCAAGCCTGCCTTGGACCGTTTTGGCAAACCGATTCCCCCCAATTCCTCTTCCTTTGCTTACCCGAACAAACGCCTCGATAACGGAGACACGTATTTCTACAATCCGTTCAGCCGCCAATTCAACGAGTATTTGTACGCATATGGTCGCTCCTTGAAGCGGATTGACGTGCCTGAAGAAGAATGGAAATCGACACCTGCCCAAGACCTCGCCAAAAAATATATCGGACTCAAGCAAGACGTCTACATGGTTAGTCCTGCTCCCGGAGCCACGATTTACCTTCCCTACAATCTAAACGGCGTTCAGTTGCGTTTCATCTACAACAGCTACGAAAACGGCGCTCTGTTTATGCGAGGCGGATATTTTTCGGTGAAAAGCCCTGGCGTATGGAGAAACGACCGCTTCTTTCCCAACGCCTACATCAATCGGGCAGAGGCTTTTCTTCTCATTGACCGGCTTCGGCGCTCTTTTTACCAACGCTTTACAGATTCACAACCTCCGACACAACGGCTGGATGAATCCCACACGGCATACGAAGGGCAACGTGTTTTTCGCCTGAATGGTACCTATCCTGCGGGTAAGGAGCTGCTTGCCGTCAAAGTGGATGGAAAAGTGGTGAGCAGTTCCGACTATCAAGAATTTGATGATCATACGGTACTGTTCAACATGCCGCTTGAGGCAGGTAAAAACGTTCATTTCTTCTATGTCAAAGAGACGAGCACCCGCTTTGAAGATGTCGGGCGTGAAAAATATATGTACAACAGCAACACCGGGGAAAAGATCGCATTAAACGGTGGAATGACAGGCAGCAAGCCTTCATGGTGGGCACCATCCGTCCTCTCTATGGAAGACGAGCGGTTTGGCAACGGAGATTACTTGATCGAAGGAATTGCGATCAACAATTTCGTCGATGGAGCGGCTGTCGTCAACCATATGTACGAGGTATCGTCATCCAACGCAGAAGAGAAAGAAAAATGGTTCATGCCTTACTCGCTACTCACCCGGGCACAAGCCGTCTCTTTTTTGAATCGCTTTCGAAAATGGTCCCTGGAACGGTTTAAATAGGAGGTGCTTTCATGCAAACAATGTCCAATGAGCTTCGCAGAATTCTCTCCGAAAGACTCAAACTGGGAGAATTAAAAAAACCCGCTTGCCGCGTCGAGGTCGATCGACTCGTCTTCGTGCCAGGCCGTACCGAAGAACTCGATTTCATTATGAGTGATCCTCGGGAAGAGAAAACGCTGACCCGGACCATCATTCAAGATGGCTCAGGAGAGGGTGGCACTGCTCCATCCAAGATTTCTTTTGTCTTTCCGGTGGAAGGCAAAAGCATCCGAGATATTACAGCCTATATGGGCGACAATCGCAACCACAAAGGGATTGATATCGCTTGTCCAGTCGGTACGCCCATCAAAGCTGCCTGGGCTGGCAAAGTAAAAAAAGTGACCGTGTCTGAAAAATATACGAGCTTTGGCTTTCGCGTAGAAATTCAGCATGCAGATGGCATGTGGACCCGTTACGCCCATATGAGCGAAATCCACGTCAAAACAGGGGATTATGTCACGCAAGGCACTATTATCGGAAAAAGCGGCAATACAGGAGACGTCCGCTCTGCCGGCGTTACGAACATGGGCACCTATGACGATCCGAATTCCCCCCGCTCTAAAGGAAGAGGAGCTCATCTGCATTTTGAAGTTTGGAACGGACAAGCTGTCATCGATCCGTTTCCTTATATGAATGGCTCGAAGCATCTGTTCGCTGCCTCTTCCAATAACGGCGCAGGAGTCACAACCGATGCCACCTATGTTGGAACGCCAGGAGCAACTCTTTTGGACGAACGGTTTACCAATAATACGTGGCACACAAAATCTGTCTACAAAGTAGACGAGCTGACCAAAAAGCTATCCATGATCGAGAGAAGCTCGACTGAGCATAGCAACCTTACCTTTACCTTTGACCCCAAAGGGTACAAGACCGTCTTCCCATCCCCTACCGTTACGACAGGTATGAATCTCAAGCTGACCTCCGTTCACCCCGGCATTTTTAGCATGGGGTTCTCCACCAACTTCGGTGAAGGTGCCGGCGAGCTACGCGTTTTTTTCAATGGAAAAATGCAAATCAAGGTCAACAAATTCTCCGGGACAGAAAACGTAGAGATTCGTGACATCCCCTTTCCCAATGGCGAAATGGAAATCCGTATCGAGCTGTCTTGGAATGGAAAACAAGTCAATCGTTTTTCCCTCCAGTACATTCAGATCAAGGAATTGCAAGGGCGACCCGATCTGTACGGGAACAAAGACAAAGTCGATCCGACGGTACAGCAGGAGTTTTTTGAGGAACGGGAAATTACGAGCACCTTCATGCCTGGTCAGCCGCGAAAAGTATCGCTCCAGGTCGGAAAGTTCGTCTATATGGACACCCTTACCCTCGACAATATTAACCACATCGAAATGGACGACCAATATGAAATGGATTCATGTGAGGCACGCATCACAATCTCGAACCCTGGCGGCTACTACAGCCCGGACTATAATCCGTTTTACTTTCCGGAAACCTACAAGGAAACGCCTTGGTCTTATTTTGTGAATGGATTCCATGTTGGTGTTCTCTCCGAAAATACTCCTGTCCGGATCTACATGGGTTATGGTCTGAATTTGATGCGTGTGTTTACTGGTCTGATCGACAAGCTCGATTTGAATGGCGAGGAATCGACCATGACCATTTACTGCCGCGATATGTATAAGAAGATTTTGAACAAGGTCATTACCGAGGACAAGCAATATCCCCCAGATGTCGGACATTCTGCCGCACATGATACCAACGTTTTTTCCGCGATGTCTCGTCGGGACAAAATCATCTCGATGGCCAAAAAGCAGGCCAAGCAGCAGGGCCCAGAGCTCGATTATAAATTTCTGCTAGCCATTGCGGAGCACGAAACCAACATGGGGACACTGGGGAAAGGGCTTCCTCCAGGAGACTTCATTCTCGGGTATGGATGCTATACCGGAGAAAAATGTGATCCGCAATACCAAGGGCTCGAACGACAGCTCTATCGTGGCGCCGTTCGCTATCGGGAAGCCATGGCGAGCAAAGGGTGGCGCTTCCAGTCTGTCGACGACGTCAAATATTTTTGGCAAGGAGGCGACAAGGGCGCTTATCAATGGGCGAGCGATACGAACTGGTATAACAGCGTGTGGCAAATCTACCAAAAATTCCGCTCAAGCACGGAGTTTGATTCGATTCCAGAGTGGGAGGGTGCCCCAGCTGTCCAGACAGAGCCTACTGCGAAAGCGGCCTATCTCAAATCGGCTATCGTCCAGGACTTGATCGCCCATGCAGGAATGTATGGCTGGCGCAGCAATCCGCAAGACATTTTCTACCCCTATGCCATTGTACAAGAGACGAGCTATACCCACGTGACGCAGGCGACAGGCAAAGTTTTCAAAGCGGTACCGGATAAAGAAGGCGAATTCATTGAAGTCGATCCCGAATCCATTTTGACCCCAAAAGGTTGGAAAAATCCTTTTGTTGAGCCACCCGGACGCAAATTCGAATCGTATCAATACAAAGTCGGAGAAGCCATCGCGGAAATCATGAAAGAGACGCCATTCCGTTCCTATTGTGACCGTTACGGTACGTATCGCCTGGAAGAGATTGATATGAATCGGCCGATTGTGGCTACTTTTACCGAGCATGACAATTTGATCACGATTCATAAGACCATCGATTTTTCACGTGGCAAAAGCCATCTTGTCATTTTGGATGAAGAAAATAAGGTCGGTCATTTCGTAGACACGGAGATTTTGATGGAGCTGAAGGGCGAGGTACGTACAGGCGTTAGATCCGTTCCTTATGCCAAAACAGACGAGCTGAAGAGGGTGGCTGCCCAGCGAACGTTTTTTGATTTGAAACGGTTGTGCCGTACGCTACAAATTTCCATCCCCGGTAACCCTACCCTAGATGTCCTCGATCGTATTTACATTATCGACTCCAATACAACCACCCGCGAAGCGTATACCATCAAAGGAATCCGCACGATGTTTGATGCGCAGAACGGCTATATGCAAATCCTCGATTTATTTTGGAGCAACAACGAGGGGGCTATTGTGTAATGGCCGGAATTGCGAATGATTATTTGATTTACCCGATCCTCGATCTGATCCGTGATGAAGTCCACCGTACCACGAAAGTCATGGCAGACCCGTTCGCAGAGGAACCCTCTGTACGTCTGATCCGGGAGCATCCCCTCGATCCCGAAAAGGTCACGGGTGCCAAGCTATTCTACGAGTCTGGCTACATGCTGGACATCTCCCTCACGTTTGGCTCTACAGACACTACCACCTTCCCGCTTGAAGTCGATCAGCTCCATCCAGACTGGGAGTACTATTCCCTTTGGCGCTTAACCTCGGTTACCGCAGCGGGCTACGCACCTGACGGAAAAACGGTAGGATCTTACCTGATCCGTCTACTCTATGATACGAGGGGCCTCTTAACTGGCACCGATGTCCTTCGTATAGAGAAAGAGAGGTGAGTACAAGTGGGCTTCTCCGTTGTTTATTCGGGCGGGGGCGTAATCGACAAGGTACGAGAACTCCCCTACCCGCACTTTTCCAAATTTACTGAGCCCTTCATTCGCGGACGCATGCTTGATGTGACCGCGTCCAAGCAAGTCTTTTCCGATACCTATGCCCTTCCCTATCCGACAGAGTTTTTGTCCGTGGCGTTTGCTACCAATAATTATTGCGTCGGCGATTACTGGGAGCTGAGTCTGGACGGCGTGAAGGTCTGTGAAACGATTTATACCAAAGAGCTCCCAGAGTCCGTCTCGATGGGAAACAGCTTTGGGATCGTCTATCCGTTGAAGCCAAATGCGCAGGTCCGCTTTGACTTCCACAACATTTCAGGTACGGAAAAGAAAGTTTGGTACAATGTGAAATTTTTACGCAAGAAACTGTAAAGGAGGCGTATGGATGCCTAGTAAACAAGTAGCTTGGATCGAGGGCGAGGTCACAGCCGATTTGCTCATCAACAAGCTGGCTGATGAAATCGTCAACGCCAAAATCCCGGATACGAAGAACCGATGGGAAAAGGTGTTTGAAGTCAATGAAGATAAGTGGGTTACGTTTAAGAAGACGACTGTTGCGGATACACAAGGGACGTACAAGCATACGGATGGGAAGACTTATCAGGTTTATGTGTTGCCGGATTTGCGGGAGTTGAGAGCTGTATACTCAGGGACACCCCTCGTTGATGAAGATGGGTATGTCTATGAAACATTTAACTCAGCCAATACGAAATCGGGTAAAAAAATTCAGGTAAAAGAGTTTGTCTATAAAAATGATGAAGGCAAAGACATTTCCCTATCTGTCCCAGGTCTATTGGTGGTTAATGTCGATGATACCGATTCTGCAAACACAGTCGGTAAGAAGTGCTATGTACTCCTTCAAGGTAAATACGAGCTTGATGGAGTTACTTTTACACCTGGAGCTGAATGGAACGAGTACAAGATCATCACACAAATGCCTTCCGATTGGAACGACGTTCTAGCAAAATCTAAATGGACTGTCTATTCCGCAGGAGGTTATTCAACCTATGTAGATTCCGCTCCTTACAAATTCGGAATGGTCAAATACATTGCCAACCCCGTCCACCACTACGACCGCACTGTCGTCCTAAAAGCCGTTCCTGACGTTCCTTCAGGCCAAACCCCTAACGACTATTTTGTCATGATCAAACATCCTATTAATCAATACAACTACTTGGATGTGTCCTACGGCAAAGGCTTCAAAGGTAAAAACCCAGTTGGCAATTCTGCCGATACCTACCTGCTAGCCTGCGATAATAGTAACGTTATACCTGGTAAAGTACCTGTCGTCATCGATCAAAAACAGGCTGAACTCCAGTACAACAAATGGAACAATCCTGATGATACCGACAAATACACTCCACCTCACGAAGCATGGGCACTCGATTACGATGACAAGGTCGAAATCAAAAGCCCTTCCTCCCACTTTTTCTACGGCGCCGACTCTGTCGTCTCTTGGGTACCAAACAAGAAGCGTCGCCCAGACTACTGGGTCGAATACAACCTCTCTGTCAGCAATGATCGTGTAGCAATCGTAATTGAGGGCGACCCTTCGCCTGATATGGATGCCTACTACAGCAGCTTTGCTTATATCGGAAAAACTATTCCTTTTGCTGACTATGACCACAAAGGCAATTTTGGAATTACAGTCGGCATGGGCGACTTGACAAAGGAAAAATCCAGCTTCCTACCAGCCGACATCAAACAGGACACCAATCCTAACTACTCAGGCTGGGGGCGCTATACCTCCAACGGCATGTACTCCTTCTCCATGCTGCAAACCCGAAGCTCCGTCTACTTCCAAGCGTACTACCCTGCCTTCATTACCCAGCTCCCCAAATACGATGGGGTGGGCACGCTCCCTCCTGAGCTGTCCAAAATGGTACTCGAAGCAAACGGCTTCCAAAGCTCGAAATGGACGAAGAAATATCATGCATCGCCGATCTATCTGGTACACCAGTTCGAAGGCTATCGTGGCTACCTCGACAGTGTCGTAGCAATTGAGGACCATAATCTGATCAACAAGGACGAGCTCGCCGTAGATACCGAGGAACCAAAAGATCCGAAGGACCCTGCTGCCGGAACTTGGACAGAGGTATACAAGTTCTTCCGAATCAATACCCCGGTCAACTTCTTCAAGTACTCCCCCAACCCTACTGATTGCACCATTGCTATCTTAAAAGAAGTATATTAAAGGAGGAATTTTACATGGCTAATTTTAAATACATTGAAAAAATCACCACTTCTAAAGAACTCCTGGATACCATTAAATCTGAAATCGAACAAATCACCAACTATCCCCATAACGCAACTGCTGGAGAGACGCAGGAGAAATCTACCTGGACGGTCATGACCGATCTCACAAAAAAAGATTCCGCTTCTGGCAAAACCTCCGAGCTAGTCTTAAAGGGCAGCTCCAATATTAACAACGTGACAAAAGAGTTTTATGTGAAATTCGTCAATCCAGGCTTCACCAACCCGAAGGAACACAGCTCCTTGACGGTTCAAGTATTGGAAGGATACAACCAGACAGCCAAAACCTTCGCAACAGAAGGACACCCAGTCAATTTCGAATGGGCTGACGAGAAATTCGTCGTAAATGGCAAACCGACAGATCGTACGATTGATAAACCTGTCTACCTGTACATGAACGTGATGAACAATCGCCTTTCCCTCGTAGCTGTTGGTGATCCGGCTGTTCACTTTGAAGATTATCGCAAGAGCTTCCTGTACGTAGGCGCACTTAAACCATTCAAGTACAACATGGATGATGTGGTTGGAAACATCATGCTGACAGCCGGTGCAGTCGCTGCTGAACCTGCTGCTCCGATCGCCCCTCACGATTATGGTCAATACACCTCTTTTGGAAACAACACCTTGCAAATGCTGGCGACAAAATCGGGCATTCGCTTCCAAAAGCACTACCCTGCCTTCATTACCCAAGCTCCTCAACCGGGCAAGGCATATTCTGACAGCAAGCTCGGTGACACCGGACTTCTTCTGGAGCCTCAAGGCTTTAACGCATCTGCTTGGACACGCCGTTACCATTTGAGCCCGATTTATGTCGTGCACGGATATGATGGATACCGCGGTAGCTTGGATGCATGCATTGCTGTTTCGAAAAACAACATTCTCCACTTGGATGAATTGATCATTGATGTCGATCCGAGCGACACGACCAAGAAGCACAAGCAGGAAGTATACCGCTATTTCGATCACAATACCGAGCAGAATTTCATGAACTACTCCGCCAATGTAAAAATGGGAGTCGCGTTCCTGAAGGAAGTTCGCTACTAAAAGAAGTCCCTCTAAAACCGTATAGCTAGCAAAAGGGGGAAACTAGAACACATATCTGGTCTTCCCCCTTCTTTTTGGGAGGTGAACTATTTGACCGGGATTTCTTCTCTAGCAGCCTATCAATTCAGACTTACAGACCACCACGCTTCTATTCGCAACTATATAGGAAAAGTAACTTTCACGACTTCGCCCTCCCGTAAGTATTCCTTCGTCTATATTCCCTACGGACAAAGTGCCAGTATGGTCATGCTGGATTATTTGCTCGCGAATCGGAAATCATTTGCTGCTGATCTTCAAGACTCTTTACAGGATATGATCCGGAATGATACTAGCATGGCCAATCCCATGGAGCTAGTCGTGGTATCCGATCGCTCGCCGCTTAAAGAGAGCTTTCTTCAGGACGATGCCTTGGATGCTGACCGAATCATCAAGCAGCCGCTACAAGTTATTCGTCGCGTTCATTTATCAGATCGGATTAAAACAGCAGGGATGGCAAAGCTCAACCCTGCCCAAATGTCCATACGCGTGAACAAGGATGAGCTGCATATTGATTTGCCACCAGCATCGGCAAGCCGTTCCATTTCTGCCGAAGCTGCCATCGGGAAAGAACAACCTGGAGCAACACGAACTGAACGATTCGCCGGAAAAAAGATGAACGAATGGTTCACGGGAGAGCGTTTATCTACCTTCGATTTATTCGTTAACACCGAAAGAAGCTCTGCTGAGCGAAAGTTTTGGTCCTTGCTCTTTGTACAGATGGAAAGGGAATACGCAACCAGATCGATCGCTCATCACCTATCTATTGAGAGCAGCCTACCTCTTTCCAGCCGCGATAATAGACATGCCATGTTTACGGATTGGTCCAGTTCCATTGGCGAGCGTCAATTTGCCTTCCAGATGACCCGACACTTCGTGCAAGCCTTCCACCGGATTAAAACAAAGCCGACGAAGGTGCTTCGCGACATGGACTGGGCTTACCTCAAAGCCCGTCAGTATGACGCCTTGCTGCACTTCCTTCACCGTGCAGGCAGGATCGCTACGCAAGACTTAGCAATCCATCGGGCTTCTACTGGTTTTCGAACCATGCTCCAAGGTGGCTCCATTTTACAGAAGCGAGACTGGGGCTATCGAGATTTCACGCGCCTTCTCTCACTTAATACCTTAACCTTCAAAGGCTTTCGGCCGTACCAGAATGACTTGTCTATCAATACTTCTCACCTCTGTGCTGCTCGTCCCTATCAATCACCAGGCACACTCATGACAGAGTTTACTTTCGGTAGTCGATACTCGATTTCGGACCTTGCTATCCTTATGTCACAGCTTACTAGCACACGTTCGATTCAAACAGACGCATCGATTCTGAGCTATCTCGAACAAGCTTTTCGACACAACAATCCTCAACTGTTTATCCCTAATCCTCTTATTCATTCTCAGCGAGAAAAAGCAAGTAAGCTCTGGATTCCCCAGCACTTCGAACTCGGAAAGAAACACCTTTCTCGCCCCGCTTCCATTTTGACGGATGATCTTCGCGCAGATCGCCATCTCATGCGTGCTGCTCATCTGTGGGAAAAGGAACGCGCTATCGACCTTAGTGGGGGCAAAGCACCTAAGCCATCTTTTTATCAGGATGAGGATGACATTTTCGCCCTCTTGGAAAATGTACGCCCAAGTCTCCTGGCTGAAGATATAGTCTTCGCGACCATCTTACGGTTACTGCCCGCTCATCTTTTGGAAGACATCCTTGCTTCTAAAGAATTTCCTTCCCACCTGATGGACGATATGATTTTTGCCTCGCGCCTTACAGACGGTCAGAGTATTTTGGAAGCACTCATGGAATGGGCGCTAACCAACAAGACTTTCGATGCTTACGTAGATGAGGAATTTTTAGAGGGTGTACGGACACGGGTTCAGGCATTGATCGAATCTGAGGTCATTTTCAGTAAAGCGTTGCAAGACAGGGCCGGCATTCTTTCTTTTGAGACATGGGAGTCGACCCGCCCGAATGAGGTTCTCTCGCATCTGGAGGAGGACGGGGTTGCAGGAAAACGGGAAGTATTGCTCTCTTCCTCGGTTGAAGAGGTGGGGATCGCTAGTCAACTGGAGGCAGCCCCTGCAACCATTGCAGAAACACTCGTTGGCGAAGATGTATTTCGTCCAGCCGAGCTGCAAATTGAGCATCCTTTTGGTTACATGGAACCCGATCCGTCCTTTTTGTTCGACGAGCATACAGCTCGTAAATCCGCTCACGCCAGCGATCTTGACGAGTTGCCGGTCACCGCACTACTGCGCAGTAGAATCACTGAATTGTGCAGCGGTTATCTCTTCGCTACCTCCCCGCATGAACGAGCCAGTTACCTCGTCGATTTATACGATGTGGCCGAAAAAAGTGCGCGTGATGGGGAACTGCAAGACGATGAATGGCGAAAGTATGCCAAGCTCGCGCTAGAACAAACGGTATTGCATGAGCAACTGATTGCCTATCAGCCGGAAGCAGCAGCTCATTTGATCGAATCCATCCTCAGTTACAAACAACCAGATCAAGCTGTTATCAACGCGGATTGGGTCGCCTCCAACCAAGAGCGAGCTACCTCACTGCTCACCCCAATCATGGGTAAAAAAGAACTCGCAGATGCCGTCATCCTCGAATACTTGGCTGGCCAAATGGATCACAGAAAAGGGCATATCGAGCAACCATTACTTTCCGTTCGCGACTACAAGAAAGCGTGGGTAGATCGTATAGAAGAAATAGGACAAGGTTTGGTCTACGACTACTCGGATGATGTACTCGAAGCTGAACACGATCCCGAGCATTGGTCAGGTGGTTTTTCTGTTCCAGAAGCATACGATCCCCACGATCCATTCAATGCGTACTATCCGTGGACGACAGATAGGAACGCACTCGCGATGGGGCAAGACAACTGGACTCGTTTTGGTTCTGGCACATGGGAGCATAATCGCGACCAAGGCACTTTTACCCACACAAAAGGCTCCAGTGGCATGAGTGGTTACATTCGAAATGACTTTACCTATTCAGACTATCAGTTTGAGGTTGATTTCAAAGTCGATGAGCCCGCAGATGGAGACAGCGCTGGTATCGTGTTCAAATATCACAACGACCAGAACTACTGGATGTTCGTCGTCAGTGACGGAAGCGCCAGCGGAATGCCGCGACCCATGCAGCTTTTCAAAGTAGAGAATGGCCGATCAACCATGTACTCTACCCCGATGAGCCCATTTGCTTGGGCAAAAGAGAAATGGTATACGCTGCGTGTTTGGGTTACAGGCAACCGCATCCGCGTCTGGGTAGATCACAACTTGCAATACGATTTTACCGATTAGAGGTGATCATTTTGGGTCATACGTTTGGCATTTTTTCTAAATCAGTGGGCAACGTCACATTCGGAAAAATGCGCTCCTCATTGGTAGAGGGCGCATTCCACCCGAATCATCCGGACAATCCGGACAGCCCCAATCGTCCTCGCGCAGAGGATCGTTACGCTGGATATCAGAATCCGCTACTAGGTGATCCCGGCAAGGGTCAGATTGGTCGTTGGCAGACGGTAAATCTCGACTCTCTCGAAAGCATGATCGACCAGATGATTGAGCAATTTGTTCGGGACAAAAACTGGTACGCCAAGGTTCGTTGCCGCGAAGCGCTTTGGAACATGTACCGTCGCCTGGAATGGTGGGTCAACCAGCAAATCGATCCGCAAAAAAACGACTATCAACGCGCCTTGCTCATGGTACGAGATTGCATTTACAAAATCCTGAAAAACGCCGAGCAGCCAGATGGAACCCACCAAAATGTTTCTCTGCCAGTTTGTCCAGCTCCTTACTATCATCACTTTAGCGGTTACTATCTCAATCATTACGATGCCATCGATAAAGAAGTCCCTACATTTGATATGCGGACTCTCCCGCTATCGGACAAGTTTCACGGCCTTTTCCGTTACGTATCCTCGACAGAAGATCAGGAATGGAAGATGGTTCACTCTATCGACTCCAATGAGATGGCAGGGAATGAGAATATCATGAAGCTGGATGTGACCACTCTCAAGCACGGCAACTCCAGCAAAGTGACTTTTCAATGGCGCTTTAAAAAGCAAGGTTTCATTCGTTTCAAGTACATGGCTAGCACCGCTCCTGGCGATGGGTTGCTGTTTTTTATTAACAATAATCAGGTCGGTGGGGAATGGAATCAGAACAGCAACTGGCAGGAAGCGAAGTTTCACGTCAAGCCGGGGCAGACGTACAAGTTTGATTGGTTTGTGCGGCGGATGAGTGATCGGCGGTTTGGGAAGAATGCGGTTTATGTTAAAGATGTGGAGTGCGTTGAAGTGGTGCAGAGTCTGGATGAGCAGACACCACCGGATGTGGATACGTTGGGGGATGCGGCTTATAACATTCCTGGATGGGAATGGTTAACCTATTCCGATTCGAGTAAAATGTCCACCTTTTTCTCAGGAATTGTTGGAACAAGTTCGAGAAGAGTCCAACGAGTGATGGATAGCGACTGTGCAGGGGATTTTAGCTTCGAATACCAAATGGGAACAAATGACCTCCCCTATACAGAAGAGTCACTTATGTTTTTTGACGACACTTTTACATCCAACAACCAATCTGGCTCCGGTAAAAAGGGGAGTACAGTTCATTCTACACATGGCTGGCAGTGGTCTTTGGATGGAAGACAATCATCTACAGAAGAAGACAATGCAGTTGTTACTTATACGGTAACTGTCGGAGACGATTGCACAGTAGATTTGACTGGTGACATTCAAATGATTTGCCCTCCACTAGAGATTGACCATTATGAAGAACGCTCTACTTATTTGAGAGAACCAGAGGGCTTCTCGCTTTCTGGTGAAAATAAATGGACTTGGAAAACAATTGGAGGTGTGGGCACAGGGTTCCACATGGAGGATCCCATCGTAAAAGGAAATGGAGATGTCACACGAGTCATACATTTAGAAGCTGATGGCTGGATGGAGTTTAGCTTTTTTCACAGACTGCGTCCATCTGAAACCTTTTCTGTGATCGTTAACGGAGAAGAAGTTCTTAGCTCCCTTGAAAATGAATCTGCGAAAAACGTACGAGTCCCCCTTTCCCAAGGAACCAATACTGTTACCTTCCGAATTCATGATACTTCCACGGAAGAACCCCTAGAAAATGAATATCCGGGGGAATTTTCATATGGCTCCTCTCGTGGAAAACACCGCACACCGATGGGGAGCTATATTGATGTAGACCGTGATTGGCGGACGGATGGTGATTCTAGCTATACGGACAACGATGGAGATGAAAATGTCTACAAGATTCACCTAAATCCTGGTACTACTTTTGAACTTACAGAGGACTTAGCATTAAGTAGCTTGGTGGATGAATCTGCTCATGAAAATGAATATACCGAGATCTTTTCTGAAGACTTTAACTCCAAAGATCATTACGCTAAAGAAATCCGGGTGGAAGACCACTGGGAATGGGAAGATATTGTAACCCGCTACAATGGCCCTGGTCATGGTGGTGACGGTGTGCTTAAGGTTGAAAATAAAGATGGGACAACAAATCGATTATATGTTGAGGACATCGATTTAGCCGAAGATGGATACGTAAAATTTGAGTATGGTGGTTCTTTTTCAAAGTATGAGAAGCTAAAGTTGTATCGTAATGGAACGCTAATCTGGTCGGGTAGAGAAAGCACCTCCGATCCTTTGGGGACAACTGTTATTGTTCCGCTTCCTTCTGGCAAGCAAACGTTAAAATGGCAATTTGAGGATCACGATAAGGTGAAAGTTCCTGAGCGAGATTATAAGCCGCCTACAAGACCAGATCCTGTAATAGCTGGTGAGGAATGCTATCCAAAAGGAAGTCAGACAGTACCAATAGATTATTCAATACCAACTTCTAACCCGCACTATATATATACGCCTCGAAAGGCATACCTATATTCAAATTCCGGCAGAATTTATTTTGAAGGTTCTACCCCAATTGGCCATGCTAGGTCATTGGATAAGCGGGGTGTGTACAGGACTATACAAGCATCTTCCGTTGGAACAGCGAAATATACGGAAAAACTTAAGATTTTAGCTGGGAAAGGCACAGTCGTTCAAGATTCTTATAATGTCCCTGTAACATGGCAGTTTAGCCCACATAAAAATGCAAAAATAAAAACCCCAATTCATTACAATTCTACTTACGTTATTACTTCACAACAGGTAGCACCGTATAAAGACAGTGCGGGTTCTATACCTACTACTTGGTATGTCATCTTTAAAAGTGTTGGTGATGAAAAAATAACCATTAATTTTGATTATCAATACTATGTTTACGAACTTGATAATGGACAAAATAATCCAAGTGGCGGGAAACAAACCTATGTCAGACGTATGGAAGGATTGAGTCAATTAGGAAAATTTGAGAAAGGGAAATTAATAGCCTCACAATCATTGGGTCAGCTTACTTCTAAAGATCATATCGGTTTGATTCAAAATCCTCTTGAAATAAAAGATTGGCGAAGTTCCACACCATATAAGAGAAATCCTTTGTACATTAAAGATCGAGGTACCTATGCTATTGCATTCAGATTTCGTGATATTTATAGAGAAGATTCCGGACTCGGTAAAAATAACTGGCCTTTCTACATGGCGATCAAAGATTTAAAAATAACTTCTAATAAGCCTCATAAGTTAACAGAGGAATATGATAATACAGCAGTCGAAGTATTCGTTATGAATGCAGTAAATGGAGGGACTATTTCTAGGAAGACCTATTATACAGAGGGTAAAGAAAGTCTCGAGCGCACTATTACAGTTGATGTCCCTCAAGGAAAAAAGTATTCTGTCCAATACCGCCTCTTTAAGGGAGAAAGCAATCGCGGAGGCAAATATGACGATGGTGGGATGTTTATTGTCAGTAACGGAAACATGGTAGAGACCTGGATTGACTATTGTTCAGACAAATTAAATAACATCTACCCCAAAAATAAGTCCCCCTATGAACCTAATACACCTCCTTCTTTTGACGAAATTATCCCTGATGATTCTTGGTGTTGGATTGATACTATTGCAATTCGTGAAGGAAAAAAGAAACCGTGCCGTGACGCTCGTGTAAGGGTCAGAATATATGATGATGACGATAATCAGCTCATATCAGAAAGAAATTACAACGACTTTGATGATATCCAGACAATACGTGCACGTATAAAAAATGATAGTTTAGAAGGGAAAAACTATTCGATAAAAATCAAATTTGATTCTGACTGCGATGTTGAAGCACGTTTAAGTAATGGTCAATATACATTTCAAGATAAGTTCCCGCTCAAACCTTCAAGCGCCTTTGTTTATGCCTTTAAAACAACGGCAAATGTACCTATTTGGATGGGAGGATGTAATGGAAGTAAATTACATGTGAACATGTATGACGAAAATGATCATTTACTTCAATCCAACACTTTAGCAGTTTCAGACTTTTACAGCTTCTCTTTTTCAAATCTAGTAAAACAACGAAATTCCAAAGTAAGAGTCGAAATAAAAACGGAACAACGTGGTCAGATAAGCACTTGGACAGGAAAAAAGTACTTTTCTCTTTTTCGGGTGCGCTCGTTCAACGCTACCGAAAACTGGAGTCTTAAAGCCGCTCCGTTTAATAGCAGACTAGATTTTTTTATAGATGGTACACTTGCTGGCTCATATACTAACCAACATGGAGTACCCGTATTTCCTGTCTCCAAGGGTAAACACACATACAGATGGGTCTTTACGACCAACGGCACCGAAGATGTTTGGGATTATTGTGAAATTGACTTCATTAGACTCAGTAATTGGATATGTGATGCCGTACGGGTCACCCCCTACTGCGATCCCGGAAGCGGAGACAAATGCGTCGAAGCACTGATCAAATGCTTGCTGGCGATCTGGAAACAACGCCCTGAGGCATGTGTGATTGGCAAACGAATATGGCTATTTACGTAAGGAGGTACTTTTATGAGTGTGGTTTCTCTGCGTAAATCGGGGTTTCTCTTCGAAGATTCCTTCGATTCTCTTACCCTCGATTCCAAGTGGAACATGACACCAAATGATTCTTCAAGGTGGTCGCTAACTGACGCACCAGGCTCGCTCCGTTTAAAAGGCGGAGCTGAGCCACTTCAACTCTTTTTAGACACACTTACCCCCGTGAAACAATTCGTCCTCGATATGAAAAATTCATACAATCCGAAAGCTTCTGGAAGCACAGGTGGATTGACTGTTTTCATCAACCACAACGACTTTTTCCACATCGAAGAATATTACGATGCATCGCAAGGCACTGCGAAAACCTTCCCCTGGCTCCGGTTAGTACGCGATTACAATACTTACACCGCCTATTGGTCCGAGGACGGCGTCATCTGGAACATCATCGGTACAGAAGAATTCAATCGCCTCGCCCCCAAAATCGGTATGTTTCTCAACAGCAGCGCTACAGACGACTATCTGGACATGGAACACGTCCGCGTTTTCTCCCTCCCCACTCTCACTGTCTCAAACCTCTCTCCCGGCACCCGCGTGGAGCTGCTAGATTCCAAAGGAGCTCCTGTCGACTCCAAAACGTGTCGGACAAGCCAAACATCCATTCAATTTGATTTGACTCAGCATCCCATTCCTTTTACAGGTTCCCTTCGTTTTATTGAGGCAGACGGAAAAACAACCATTAGCTCCAGCGACCAGATGGAAATGTGGGGCGGAGACGAATACGACTTTTCCCCCTCCCCCACCCTCTTTTTTATCGATGGCGAAGGAAATGAGGTCCCTCTGCAAGACAACACAGAGGAATTTCTCGGTCATATGCTCCAAGGCCAGTACAAAGAAGTGAAAATGATCGCCCGAAATACGATGCGTCATGGAACCTTTACAGGTATCCAAGGCGTTCTCACCTCCTATGCAGGTACCGATCAGTACAAGCGGCTTGTAGATGTTGCCACAGACAAAAACGGTGTGCCCGGCACGTGGGGCGATTCCTTCACCCTGCCAGATACTGCGGCAGGAAATGAACAAGTTTTCTGGACGCGGATTTCCCGAGAAACCGATCCATCCCTTATAGATAAAACGACGCATGTCCATTTCGGGCTCAATTTGTCCGCCGTTTATACCAAATAAATCGAAAAGGAGCTGAACGTATGTCGGTCAGAATCACCCGAACAGGCACCGAAGTCGTCCTCGATCATAATGAGTTGGCCAACAAGGGAAAGCGTACCCATGCCGAAATTGACTCCTACCTCCATGAGCTGGATGATGCCAGAGAAGATAAACCGAGCTTAAAGGATAAATTCCGTGAGCTAAAAGAAAAAGACGATGAACAGGATCGTCAGCTTGATGCAGTGAAAAGTGATGTTTCTACCTTTCAAACGCGGCTAAATACGTTATCGTCAACGGTCAGTGCGGCAGAAGCGAAAAATCAGACACAAGATCTCCGTCTTTCGCAAGTCGAACAAAAGAATGCCCAGCAAGACCAAGCCATTTTGAAGCTGCAAGGCGATGTCTCCTCTAACCCGAACGCCGAGGTGGTCGCTGCACGTAGGGATCGGGATGGGAGGTCTTTTCCCAGTCTGAAAGCTCGGTTGGATGACATGCAGGGGAAGATTGGTGGGGGTGGTGGGGGAAATAACGGCGGAGCCTCGAGCAGTTCCTTTGATTTACAGACCCCAATCAATATTTTGCTGAATACCTTCCGTGATGCGGAAACACATAACAGACCCGCCTATCGTCAAAACAACATGTATGTAGATGTATTTAGCGATTCCTCAGGAATTGATATCGAAAAGTCATCTTCTTTTGGGATTATAAATGGTGCTGTCTTACCCGGACTTCACGATACAAACATCATCATGTCCAGTCCTACTGAACCCGCCCCTTATCACGTAACCTCGTCTAGTGAAACATCTGGTTACCCTGGGTGGATGGGAATCAACGGAAATTTAACTGATTTCTATTATTCAGATGGAGCGACTCCTCCGGCAGAAGGTCATTGGTGGCAAATTGACTTTTTCGTCCCTAAAATTATTACTAAGCTCGCAATCCGAGCTGTTGGAATCTCAGCTGGACAGTACGGTCTTGCCACGTTTACTCTGCAAGGTTCACAAGACAATACCAATTGGACAGATTTATACGCAGGATCTCATGCAAACACAGGTTCAGAGTTAGAACACAGATTTACTAATACCTCTGCATACCGCTATTACCGCCTGGCCAAGCTTCGCAGTTATCGTAGTGTAAACCCGGTAATTTATACCGGTTGGCACGAAATTAAATTTTATGAAATTATTGACGCTGTTACCCTAGTCACTAAGGCAGTTAATGTTGGCCGCTCTCCAAAGAAGATTATTACAACTGCGGAATATACTGACGCGGTCACCTTCGACCTGACCCTTGATGGAACAACTTGGGTAAACAACATCGATTTAAACAAGCTACTCGATACCTCTTCACTAAAAGGTACAAACCTCCAATTACGAGCGAACATTCCAGCTACTGGCAGTTTAAAATCTTTAGGATTTACTTGGTATGACGATAGCATGCTTGTTGAGATGCCAGGTAAAGAAGGGGGAGGTGGGGATCATAGCAGTACCAAACCGTTAGTAGACGTTGTTGCTGCTACTAATATTTTGCGTAATGCTTATCGCACTTTAGAAGGTGCGAATCAGGGAGCGTCGGTTCGGCATAATTTGTATGCAGATGCATTTGTAGATACGTCTGGAATTGATACCTCAAAGTCCGAATCCTATCAAATTGGAAACGGAAAATTCATCAAATCAACAGGCGCCGTTTATAGCTGGCAGACACTAGGTGTACAGACTGCTTCTTCTGTTGGAGATTACAACGATAAAAATACTGCCTATCGACCATTCAAAGCAAATGGCACCACATCAAACTATTCTGTTGAAAAAATCGCAGATGATAATGCCGCTGTATCTTCAGGCGGATATTCTGATTACTGGCTTCAGAGTGGTACCAGTGCTGACTTATTCATGAAATGGGCGACACCCGTAAAAGTATCCAAAATTATTCTTTGGATGAACGGCAGTTATGGCGTTGATCACAACTATTGCGATCATCAAATCTTCGTAAAAAACCCTTCAACAGGTAAATGGGAGGCTATTACACCAAGGATTAATCTCGCTTCCAAGACCGATAAAGGAGTACATGGCGACGGTTCGTGGCACTACCCCATAATTCTGGATTATCTCATTAATGAGGTCAAAGTAACGGTATGGAATAAAAGCGGTTATATGACCGTTACTGAGGTACAAATACTGCAAGCATCTGATAAAAATCCTGTCATGGTTTCCAAACCGATTCCATTGGCAAAAGCTCCGACCCATCTTTTATTGGATGCAGAGTTTGAGGGCAACGTCAGCATTGATTTGTCATTCGATGGAGGAAACACGTTCACAACTGGTTTTCCGTTGAATCAGTTGGTTGACTTAAGCACTTTCCTACCAGGTAATTCTCTTGTCATTCGAGCCAATCTTAGTGATAAAGCAGTCCTCAACAGCATTGGCTGCATTTGGTATGACAAAGACACTCTACCCACCTATACAGATACGGTAGGAGGTAGTTCACCTGGTAAAGGTAATTCAATGATTCAAGTAGAAAAATATGGCGTTATCGCATCTCCTGTTTCTCCTTTAGAAGTAAATATCAACATCCCCTACACTTCTAACTATAAATTATCCCCTATTGAAGTTCTGAAATTTGCCTCTGGTGAACAAAATTTCACTCTCGAAATTGCATCCTTTTCCAATAACGAGGCCTCTAACTTTGACCATGACAATTATATGGAGCTGGATGGTACATTACGGCTTAAAACCGACTACTCGATTGAATTGACAGAAGACGTAGTGCTTCCATCTGGTAATTGTGTGTACTCTTTTACTCTGGATGTTAATCAATACTCGAGTATTGAGAAAATCAAGGTGACTTGAATCGTCCAGTGTTTGAATATAAGGAGGTGTACCGTATATGCCAGTACCCGCAACGACAGGACAAAAAAGAACAAAAGTTTTAGACATGCAGATTGGTGATTATATCGTCTGTGAATATTGGCAAAACACCGCAGGATCAACGGGAAGCCTTAGCTTACTTGGCACAGCTACTCGTGGTGAAATTCCAGTCACCGGTATGACAGCAGCACCAACCAGCGGAAACGGTGGAACGTTTTATTTTGTCAAGGTAGATAAAGGATTGTTAATTGGAGACAGAGTTGTAAACCACTCCATTCCATGGGACGCTTTAAATACAGGAAGGCTTATTCAAGGAATAGCTTGGAATAATGGAAATATCATCTCTGCCATGACAGGAGACACAGCTCCCAGTGGCATAGCCAGTGCAAATAGTAGCTTATCGAATAGTCCTCCATGGCATTCTTTTGATGGAGGTATAACCAATGCTTGGCACTCTGCAAGCGCTCCATCACCTGCATCTCCAGAATGGATTGCTTATGAATTTACTGAGCCAAAAATAGTAAAGAGGTACGATATTCTTGCATACTCATCAGCAGACCCTGCAAGACCAAGAGTATGGACTTTTGAAGGATCGAATGATGGAACAACCTGGGATGTACTAGATAGAAAATCAAATAGCACATGGACAGACAAGATAGAGATTGTCATAGACAACAAGACAGCCTATAAAAAATATAGAATACACATCACAGAAAGGGTGGGAACCAATACTTATGTCCGCATAGGAGACATCAGAATGTATGAAATGGCAGGTATTATGCGGAGCTTAACAGGTGGAGTTGCTTATGCAGATGCAAATGGAAATAAAACCTTAGATGCCAGATTAAGTGATGGGGCATGCTTTCCTGTAAACAACGAATATGAAAGATATTTAATGGGATTTCCTCAGAGCATGATAAGAAATGGATATACATTGGATGATGTATTCCATTACAAGGTACTTTTTACATGGACGCAAGATACCACTTTGACAGGTTCCCGTATATCAAGTACAGGAACTACCGAAAATCAAGACAATACTTATCGTGTTATAAGAGGAAATGAGAATAACTTTCCAATATGGAAAGGTCTGGGCATGGGGAATTCATCAATAGCTTATGCGAGTACAGGTTTTCGGCCAGTATTTGAATACAAGGAGGTGTAGCCTATGACTACAATTGGAGATCAGTTACTTACACCAGAAGCGGGATGGAGACGATATGAGAATGACAGTCCAGCCATTTCATATATAGGCTCATGGGTTGTGCAACCAAGTGCTGGTTCTGGCGGAAATGCCATTTATGCTGAGAGGAGTGGCAAAAATAAAGTCAAGTTTAACTTTTATGGACACAAGCTAAGAATTTTAGGTGTGGCTAATGCTGGGTATCATCCAGACCTAAGAATAGTAATTGACGGCGTAGAAGAAAGCTATAGCGCCATTGTTGGGGCTCACAATCAAAGTGCTATCCTTCAATACGAGAAACTAGGGCTAGAATTTAAAAAACATTCTGTTGAAATTTACAACAATGGTGACGGGTTCTGGTGGTATCTTGATGCCATTGATATTGATGCTGATGGTCGGCTTTTCCATCCTGATGAAGTAATAGATGTTAAAGATTTAACTGTAGGAAAACGTATTCGTTTTAACTACTTGGCACCTGCTGGTGCGTTTGGAACCATATCTGTCGGAAAAGAAATGTCAGGACTTCTTCCCAATGCTCCTGCAACAAGTGCAAATGGTGATGGGTATTTCATTATGTACGGTACAAATCACAAAGGTGATAAATTGCTGATGGCTGACCGCAATATCCAAATCATTTCATGGGATGCCTTAAATACAGCAGGGATTGCAAGCGGAAGCGGGCTGCCAATAAAAAGCCTGCACACCACTCCAGGATTGTCTGGGTATTCTTCTGCCGTGTGTAACGTTTCTGCTTCAACAGAGTATGACACAGCCAGTTATCAAGCATGGAAGGCTTTTGATGGATCGGAGACTACGTACTGGACAAGTACTGCTGCTACTGAAAGAACAGAAGAGATTTTAAAGATCGAGTATTCAACGCCAACAAAAATTACTTCGTATTATCTATATGCAATATACAGTCCGAAAAAATGGGTCTTCGAAGCTTCTCATGACGGAACTTCATGGGATATCTTGCATACTGGAAATGAAGTATCAAGCTGGCACGGTCTTAAAAAGACCTTCTCATTCAATAATGATAAAGCTTACACACAATATCGCATCAGAGTATCAGAACGTTTTGTATGGAACGGACATTATTATGTCGGCTTTTATACTGCCCAATTGTTCACATCCTCTGATATAGAAATAACATTGCGACTGCCGACAGGTGGAGTAAATGCATCGGATAAAGACAACGAATGGGATAAATACATGACCGATGATCGCATCTGGAATAACTTGAATCATGGTTCATGGACAAGTACTACTGATCAATCCAACTCAAAGGCCCGCGTAATTCGGGGTTATAACGGTCTCATAAACTGGACATCTGGTACAACAGACCTTACAACCCCAGGTAGAGGCTTTCGTCCTGTTCTGCTAATTGAGTCAATAAATAATAGATTCCTCGTACAAGACGGTACAGACGTGAAAACGTACACTTCTTCCGGCTGGGAAACCGTTGGTACTACTCCCCCTACAGACGATATGTTTCTAAATAAAGGCATGCTCGACCTCTCTACATGTGCCCCTTACTTGAAAGATTTAATAGACAAATCCACCCTCAAAATCCTTGTTTCGAAACCTAAAAGAGAGCCCACAGTCGCTCATCTCACTGGAGTTCCTGTACCAAGAATCGTGAAAATGAAACATGATACTAGCTTTCTTGGCGTTGCTAAAATCAACTCTTTAACCTTATCAGGCACAGAGAAAGGTGTTTTAAGAGTAGCAATAAGTACGGACAGTGGAACAACATGGGGAGCAAAGCAAAAGGATGGTTCTTGGACCACAGTTGATGTTAATAACTCCATTGATTTCAGAGCAAAAGCAATGACAATAGACGATTTCAATCTCATCCAAGACTGGGACGAGAAGTTAGGCCAAGCAAGAAACTTGCGATGCGCATTCTACTTCGAACAGTCTTCAACCGCTGATGAAACAAGTTTAGACTCCCTTACCATGGATGTAGACTTACTAGATTCCTGGGACATGGCGATGCCCGGAGTAGACTACAAATATGGATATAACCGAAATACCAATCTACGCGTCCTTTTGCTGTCAAATGGAGACTACAAAATAAATGTTGGCTCTGGCGGCGGCAATGGCTCCACGATAACAGAGGTAGATGGAGGTACATTCTAATGTCACTACCAATCAAATTCAAACGAGGAAAAGAAACGAATTTACCTTCCTCCGCTCCTGCTGGGGAACCGCTTTTTACTACAGACACGCATAAACTATTTATTGGGACTGGTACTGGGATTACAAGTGTCGGGGCTGACCCAGCATTAAAAGACCGGATCGATTCGATCGAAAAACAGCGAAGTACCATTACTTATACGCACCATGAAGATTTTAGCAACCGCTCCCGTATTGATTATGATAAGACTACGGCAGCGGTTCGGACAAACGCAGTCAGGGTTGCCAAAACGGCTTCTTTTCAAGAGAGCTTTGAAAATACCAATAACTACGATAGTATCAATTCCACTAACATCTTGTTCGATACTTCGAACCAGAAAGCATCAATTGCCCCCGGGAATTCGGAAGGAATCCTCTATACCAAGCCTATTCCTGTTAAAAGCTCCGATACCGTCACGATAAACGCCAATACTGTCCTTCCTTCAACAATGGCATTTTCTAACTCGGAACGTCTTACCAACGATGATACTCGCTCCTACTTCCAGCCAATTGCATTTACAGATCGAACGAATCGGACATGGCATGTCGCTTTCCTAAAAACAGAGGGAGTTTATTATCGAGTTGAAAACCCGGATGGCTCGCTTGCTTTTGAGAAAATATCTCCTACTCCATTCAGTCCTAACTTTGATCCTGCTTCAACTAATGGAAGCTATGTACCTGATGTAAGTTTCGTAGTCGATTATAACAACCGAGTTTGGCTCGGTGTACCAACAAGCAAAGAAAATTTCTATAGGCACCTTTACCTTGGTTGTATTAATAGCGACGGAAGTTTCCATAAGGACTGGGTATTACACCATTCCACAAGTGGTGGAGACGTATATAAGTCTACCTCTCTTTGTGTAGACAAAAATAATCACATATGGTTCGGTTGGACATATGGAACCTATGGCCTTTATATTGCAAAATTCGATAGTGAAATGAATACTTTGATACCAACATTTCTTCTACCAGGAACAAACAGTAATGGTCTTTTGATTAGCCTTAGCCTTTTTTACGATAGTGATCAAGAAGCGATTGTATCCATACATCATACACTATATATGAATGGAGTCTTCCTCACAAAAATAAGCCTTACTGGATCTCCCTTACAGTCCCCAAAGCAACTAACTATACAACGCTTCAATGACTCCCTAGCTACTTATTTTGACCCAGATACACGTAGAATTATTATTGCCGCCGTACAAAATGCCAGTCCTAGCTCTATTTACGTTTGCACGATAGCTCCCCTCTCAGGCACCTTACTCCAAGCAAAAGCACTTCCCAGAACTGCCGATCGTATTCATAGTTTGGTGAAAGACGGAAATACCTATCGCTTCACCTACGACACCCAATTAACAGGAAAAATCTGCTCCTTATCAGTGAATGCAGACACTTTAGAGATCGCCGATGACGAGACTCTCGTGACGAATTTTAAAGGCAGCCTCTCCTATGTATATAAGGATTCCAATCAAAAAATTCGCTGTGTCTACGCATCTACCGCCTACAGCAAAAATCTGACAATGATGCGGAGCGATTTTGTGTCTACCTCTTCGTCATTCTCTATGGAAATTTCTCCAGACCATGGGGCACAGTGGCTCCCTGCTTCAAATGGCCAAGAGATAAAGTTTTCATCCCCAACTGATACGATCAACCTTAGGATGAAGCTTGTAACACCAACTGTAACCATGACTCCAGAGATAACAAAATTCAGCCTGACAATCGGTGGAGAATCAGGCAATCTCACTCAAGAATTCGTCAGTAATCGTCTGCCAGCTGTATCTCCCATTCTTAATGTAGTGTTAACAGCGGAAGAGGATCAGAAGCATGGTACAATCAGTTGGTTTATTACCAATGACGGGGGATTTAATTGGATTCCCGCAACACTAAGTAATCAAGTTACCTTCCCGAATCCAATCAACTCAGATCTGCGAGTAAAAGCTGTTATTCATTCCCCGGATGGTGTCTTCGATAGTCCTGTCATCCAGAGCTTCACTGTCCTCTCCTCAAATCTCGTTACCGATTTTACGGCAAAAACAACCACAAACCTAACCGTCACCATGTCCGCCGACCAAACCCTAACCGCCCCCGACACCTTTACCAAAATCAATTTCAACACAACCACCCACGACGAACTACAACAATTCGATAAAAAACTAAATCGCTTTATTGCAAAAACACCCGGCGACTTCCTAATCGTCGGCTCAGCTCGCATCAAAAGCCCAACAACCTCACCCAACGGACTGCATTTAGACGTCCGAATCAACGGTCAACTCCATAAAGTACTCAACAGCATCGTTTCCTATTCCAACCATGCCTGGTGTTTAAACGGCTCAAGCATCGTCCGTTTACAGCCCGGCGACTACGTAGAGCTTTTCGGCTACTCCTTCTCTGCCAACAGCGTCATAGAAGCCCTCCCCGCTTATTCCTACTTCCAAATCAAGCAATTGTGGTAGCATTTTCACCCAAAACACCGTGAGAATTTCCCCAAACTGTCTACTCTATATATAGACCTCACAAGAGAAAGCGGGTGAATAAACGGATGATCCAAACACTACTCAACTCTTCCACTCTCCCTTTGGTAGTATCCAGTGTGCTGACGGCAATCGTCACCTATCTGGTTGCTCGCCACAACAACAAGAAAGAGTTGATGATTACAGACAGGCAGCAAATCTCGCAGGAAAACCAGCAAATTCGCCAGGAGCTGCGTCAGGAAATGGACAAGCTTCGGGAAGAACTCCATGTTTGGCGCAACCGTTGCATGGAGCTTGAAACCATCGTGCAGGAGTGGCGAGATAAATACACGACGCTGGTAGTAGAAAGACAACAGTTAGAGTACCGTGTCAAAGAGCTGGAGACCGAACTCAAAACGTACATGCAGGGAAGGGTCTCCTAGATGTAGCTGATCCAGCCGCATCTCCGTTTGTTCCTCATCAATGACCGCTTGGTCAAGGCGTCATCCACGAAGGTGACACCTACCTTCCTTGGGGCGAAATCTCGCCTCGCGAATTAACTCCCTTCCAAATGAATGACGGCTGGATGTTTGTCTTTCAGCCTTGATCGCCTCTGACTCCCCGAACCACGCCCCGCTTTAAAAACAAAAGGAGGAACAACCTTTGATTGAAATTGATCAGTTCATTCACAGCCTGAGTCTGCTTACTTTTATGGCGATCTTAATTGAAGCCGTAACCGAAATTTTAAAGAATGCCTTCCCCGTACTAAAAGACCGCTCCACTTACATCCTCTCTATCCTCATTGGCATTTCGCTCTCCCTCGCTTTTCAAGTCAACCCCTTTGGTCTTGAGGGCAGCGGCTACTACGTTTCTGCCGTGCTGGCTGGTATCCTCACCAGCCGCGGAGCGAACTACCTTAATAGCTTTGTGAAAAAGCTGAATACATCCTCGAAAAAATAACCTCTTTCTTCCTCACACAAAAGCACCTGCCCCGATGCAATCTCTTTCGCATCAGAGCAGGTGCTCTTTCTCTTTTATCTCTCTAAACTTCCTCTATCAACCGCGCCAACAAAGTAGCACGCGTCGATATTTCTCCCAGTTCGATCCATTCATCCGGCGAGTGGGCGTAGCCACCTTTTACACCAAGTCCATCTAGTGTCGGGACTCCACAAGCAGCAGCAAAGTTGCCATCGCTGACTCCACCTGTACCCGACTCTTCTAAAACCATCCCTAGTTCATTGATGCTAATCGATTGTGCAAGGGAAAATAATTTGCCTGTCTCTTCGGTTCGCTCCATCGGCGGTCGGCGAATGCCTCCCTTTATGCTGATATTTGTACCGGCGAGCACTGGCGTGAGTTCGCTCATTACCTTCTCAATGCGTAATGCCTCTTCCATCGAGATAAATCTCACGTCTACTTCAGCTTCTGCCGAATCCGCTACGACATTGGAACCAATCCCGCCCTTGATGACGCCCACATTGACGGTCGTGCCTTTCTCGTAATCGGTCAAGGCATGCAGAAATTGCACCTGCCTCGCCAGTTCTTCAATAGCAGAGACACCTTTTTGATGATCGACGCCAGCGTGTGAGGAAATACCGCTGACTGCCACGGTAAAATAGGCGCTTCCCTTCCGCCATGTTTTAAGTGCGCCGCTCGGTTCGGTTGGCGGCTCCAACACAAAGCTCGCCACCGAACGCGCGGCTTCTTCTTCTACCAGTCGACGAGAAGTCGGGCTGCCGATCTCTTCATCACTGTTTAATAGGAGCACGATTTTTTTATCTGCAGGCAGGCGATCCAGCTTCACCAATGCCCGCATCGCAAACATTGCTTGCAAAACGCCCGCTTTCATATCGTATACGCCAGGCCCGTACGCTTTCTCATCCCGGATCGCAAATGGTCGGCGAGCCGCCTCTCCTTCTAGCCACACGGTATCGTAGTGACCGATGATGAGGATTTGCTTTTCCCCGTTGCCCAGCGTACAACGCACCTGATCGCCATACGTCTTATTCGGGATCAGCTCTGCTACTCCCCCTGTCAGCCGTTGAAACTGCAGGGCGAACCAGCCCGCCATGCGGTCGCCCAGCTGTTTGTCACGAGAAGGCGAGTCCATGTTGACTGCCTCTTCGAGTAGCTGGAGATAGTGGGACATATTCTCTTGTACATAAGTGTGGATTGACATAGTGCCTCTTCCTTAGTGAGATTGTGAATTGAGTCCGAACAGGCGCTCTAGTCCGTACACTTTTTCCAACAAGACGATGAACACCAGACTCAACAGGATGACCACCGAGGAAATCGAAGCCACCAACGGGTCAAGTGTTTCCTGCATATAGGTGAAAATCGCGAGTGGCAGCGTCGTCGTATCCGGTGCCACCAAGAATAAGGAAACCGTCACATTGTCAAACGACGTCAAGAACGAAAAGATCATCCCCGACACGATGGCCGGACGCAACAGTGGCAACGTAATATCCCAGAACACCCGAAACGGATGGGCCCCCAGCATGTATCCCGCTTTTTCCAACGTATAATCGAACGAGCTAAGCCCTGTGAGCACCAGCCTTACGACATACGGAATCGAGATCAGCATGTGCGCCAGCAAAAGCCCCGTAAACGTCCCTGCGATACCAATTCGCGTGAAAAACAGCAACGCGGAAATCCCGATAATGAGCGAAGGAACGGTAAGCGGAGAAAGCATCAGTGCGTTGATGATGCCACTCCCACGAAACTTGTATTTGGACAGCGCGAATGCAGCCAATGTCCCTATGAGAGTCGCCAAAATTGCCGTTACCGTAGCTAGCTTAAGACTAAACCACAGCGAATCGATGAACTCCGGTCGATCCAAAATCATTTCATACCACTGCAACGAAAACCCTTCCGGTGGAAATCCGAGATATCCTGCTGCGGTAAAGGAGCTCGGGATAATGACCAGAAACGGCAGATTGACCAAAACAAGCACAAAGAACGTGATGAGTCCGAGTACGTTTATTTTTTTCATGACGCAAACACCTCTTTATACCGCTTGGTTTCAATCAGCTTCGTATACAAAGTCACCAATAGGATCGTGCTGCCCAGAAGCAGGAAGGCAAGTGCCGCACCCAAAGGCCAGTTCAGTGTCGCCATGATTTGCTCATAGGCGATGACAGGCATGACCTTCACGGACGTTCCCCCCATCAAGGCAGGTGTTACAAAAGCGCTCATCGACAAGCTGAACACCAGTGTCGTACCGGCAATAATCCCCGGTAAGCACAAGGGCAAAGTCACACTGAAAAACGTACGTGCGCGGGAAGCCCCCAAAATCGACGCCGCCTTATTCAGGGACGGATCGATGGCATACAAGCTGGTTGCAATCGCCAGAACCATGTAGGCAATAAAGGAATCCGTCAGACCGATCACAATACCCAGCTCGTTGTACAACAGCCGTAATGGTTGATCGATCAACCCCAGACTGATCAACGTTTCATTGATCCACCCTTTTTCACCCAAAACCACTACCCAACCGAAGTTGCGAATCACAACACTGATGAGGTGAGGGGCCAGGATTAGCATCGTGACGATTCCACGCATTTTCCCTGTAGCCTGCGCCATGTACATCGCTACAGGAAATCCGAGCAAGAGGCTCGCCAGTACCGTCCAGAGACTCACACGAATCGTCCGCCACAGAATCTCCAAGTAGTACGGATCTTGTACAAACAATAAATAATTGTGCAAAGAGAATGCCTGATTCTCATCCTGAAAGCTAAGCAAAAGCATCATCATCATCGGGATGATGAATACTCCAAGCAGCAAAATCATCGCAGGTGCTGTCAACAACGTAACCGAGAGACGCTTACTCATCCGTCATCCCCTTCCTGCGGGCATGACCAGTACGTCGTCCGCGTTCCATTGACAGTAAACCGTTTGACCTTCTTGGCGGTCCACCGAACTATCGGTCATTTGGACTTTTACCGAAAGCGTATGCTCCCCGACCTTGACCTCACATTCTGTGTACGAGCCCAGGAAGGAGGCAATCTGCAAATGTCCTTTTACCCGATTCGCTTCCTCACTGATTGCTGTATCGGCCAACTTGATTTTCTCTGGTCGGATAAAAATGATCACTTTTTCATGGAGTGCCACTGTTCGCTGTTGCTTCGCCGCCTTCACTAGCATTCCACCAGTCGTACGCAGCGTGAGTACATCCCCGTCAATTCCGATGACTTCCCCTTCCAAACGGTTCGTCTTACCGATGAAGGTATGTACGAATTCAGATGCGGGCTGATTGTAAATCTCCAGCGGTGTACCGATCTGCTCCACGAATCCGTGATTCATGACCACGATGCGATCAGAGAGCGCTAGCGCCTCTTCTTGGTCATGTGTAACGAAAATAGTCGTAACACCGATTTCGTGATGTAAGCGCTTTAACTCATCGCGTAGCTCTTCACGAAGTTTGGCATCCAAGTTACTGAGCGGCTCATCCAAAAGCAGGAGTGACGGCTCAATCACAAGCGCTCGTGCAATCGCAATCCGCTGACGTTGTCCGCCAGATAGCTGATTCGGGAAGCGGTCTGCTACGTTTGGCAGCTTGACCAGCCCAAGTACACGATTCACACGCTCTTGCATTTCTTGCTTGTTCACTTTGCGTAATTTCAAGCCGTAAGCGATGTTTTCCGCCACAGTCATATGCGGGAACAGCGAGTACGTCTGAAACACCATTCCTAGCTCCCGTTTGTACGGAGGCACGCCATTCATTCGCTGCCCCTTGATCAAGAGGTCTCCGCCATCCGAGTCCAAAAAACCGGCAATCATATTCAAGGTCGTGGTCTTACCGCAACCAGATGGGCCGAGAAACGAGATGAATTCGCCTTGCTCCACCTGCAGGTTGAAGTTTTGAACCACGACATTGCTTTGAAATTTTTTCATGATGCCGCGCAGTTCAACGTCAATCACCTTGGTCACGTGAATACCTACTTTCCTGTTTTAGGTGCGATTTCTTTGTTAAAGCGATCCAGCCAAGCAGATGTTTCCTTACTCACTACGCTATAGTCGAAGTTAACAACCTTTGTACGATCGAATTCCAATGTTTTCGCTACATCGTCTGGTAGCTTCACAGATGTTGCCGGATTGTAGTACAGCTTCGTTGCGTACATCGTTTGAATTTCATCTGTCAAAAGGAAATCGACGAATGCTTTTGCCGCTTTTGGACTCTTCGAACCTTTTACCAGCGTAGCTACGTTCGGTACGATGTTTCCGCCCTCTTCAGGGAAAACGAACTCCAATGGTACGCCTGCTTCTTTTTGTGTCAAGCTGCGCGCCATTGTCCAAGTGGTGTACGCTGCGCTCTTGTTTTGCAGATTTTGCTGGAGCTGTGCTGCACTCTTCGCAAAGGTCGGCATGTATCCTGCAATCGTTTCCATTTGTTTGAAGCCCTGTTCCATATTTTTCTCGGACCCGCCATTTGCGTACGCTAGCATGATCATCGCAGAGCGTCCGAAGTTGCTCGCTACGTCTGTCATCGTGATGTAGCCTTTCACTTCAGGCTTAGCCAGGTCATTCCAAGACTTCGGTACAGGCAAGCCTTTTTCTTTTACCAGGTCCGCATTGTAGGAAATCCCCATCGGCGTGAAGTTTACGACTACACCGCTATCCTCCGTCACACGCAAATCTTCCGGTACGTTTTTCATGTTCGGGATATCTGTTGCGGATACGGCTTCCCATAGGCCTTCTTGACGACCTTTCTCTTGCTCGCCGCCCTCAACGATGGTCAAGTCGATTTGCGGAGCATTTTTCTGTGCCTTAACCTTCGCTACGATGTCCGTAGAAACCCCAGAAACATAGGTCAGCTTTACATTCGGATACTTCTCGTTAAACTTCTTGAAGACTTCATCCTTCATCATCTTTTCAACGGTCGCGCCGTTTCCTGCTACTACCAGAGTGTCTTCCAACTGAGCTTGTGCTTCGGTGCCGCTATTGTTGCCAGCAGCCGGTGCAGGAGCAGATGTTTGCGGCGTGGAGGAGCCACATCCAGCCAGCAAGGAACCAGTCAAAGCGAAAATGGACAAGACGGATAATGCCTTTTTCTTCATGTAAGTTCGACCCCCGATTGTCTATTTTGTTCACGAATAGAGAACGATGTTTCCTATTAGAGAACGATAATGTTATACTAGCATAAAGATACTGACTATTCAAGGTAGTCGTACTAGAAGCATCATTGCCCCAATTACAGGCTTGTCAGCATTCTTTCTAATGGTAAAATTACTTCAATCGAGACTCTTCTTTTAGAGGGGCTACTGTACGTTAAAGGAGACGTTTGTATGGACCAAGTATTGTCTTCTGTTCGAAATGGCTGTCGGCTGTTAAAAATATTTCTCGATTCGCCAAAGGAACTCGGAGTAACGGAGCTCAGCAAAAAGCTCCAGCTGTCCAAGGGAGCTGTTCACAAGCTCCTGTCCACGCTGGAGTCTGAAGGCTTTATCCGCCAAAATGAAAAAACCAAGCAGTATACGCTTGGCTACACGCTTTTGGAGCTGGGCACTAAGGTGCTCACGAATCACGATATCGTTGATTTTTCCAAACCGTTCTTAGACCAGCTTGTCTCACGGACAAACGAATTGGCAGTCTTATGTGTACAAGATTCCAAGGACGCGATCTATGTAGCCAAAGAGGATTCTCTTCATCCTGTTCGGTTTACCGTAGAGTCCTTTCGGCGTTTTCCTCTTTACTCTACCTCCGCCGCCAGGGTTTTGCTCGCCTATCAACCGGAGGAGTTTCAGGATGAGATTTTGCAGGAACATCCGCTGAAAAGCTACACGCCTCATTCGTACACGTCGGTCGAGCAAATCAAAGAGGATTTGGTGACGATCCGCGAGCGGGGCTATGAAATCAGCTCCAATCGACGCAATACAGGCGTGACCGGAATCGCTGCCCCGATTTTTGATTCAACTGGACACGTAACTGCATCCGTCAGTGTCATCGGTCCCTCCGACCGCGTGATGCCGAAACAAGAAGAGATTTTACAAGAAACGCTAGCGACTGTACGTGCGATGTCAGCTCAGTTAGGGTATCGAATGTCTTGAAGCTAGCTTGAGTTGCCATGAAAAAACCTCCTGTTCATCAGTCTGCTCTGATGACAGGAGGTTTCTCTTTATGCTGACTCACTTGTTTTGCCAATTATAACGGCTCAATCCGTTCACTTGCTTTTCACTCGGTATAGCTATGTTAAATTTTTCATCTTGAGGAGAAACGGTTTAGTTATTTTTTCGTCCTACTAATTGTGAAAAGTATTACGCGCAAATAGAAAGGAAATGACACCCTATGAGAAAAACATATTTGCTGCTTTCTTCTTTGTTATTCTGTGCTTTGTTTGTTACTGACGCTCATGCAGCTTCACAGCAAGGAACGGTTGCGCCTGTTCCTGCCCAAGTAATTGTTCCAACAAGTAGCAAGGATAAACTAGGAAATACCATTGAAAAATCAATGGCATATGTGAAAACGTTACAGGTGAAAAATGGAAAACTATTCGTCTCGCTTGACTATATTCAATGGTTTTTCGGTGAGGCAGCAGTAAAAGCTTATCGTCAAGATCACCCATTAGAAAAAGAGGACTATCCAATGCCATATTACATTCGTAATAGCAGTCCTAAAATTAGATCGTTTGAAATTTCTCCGAAGGCTTCCTTTACTCTTCAAACCAACTCTACACAAAAAGATGGGAATTTCCATTGGAATGAATCAGTAAACACCGATACTTTTAAAAAGTTTGTGCTTTCCAAGGGGATTCCTTATCAGATACCATTCCACATTGAAGTAACGAATGGAATCATCACAAAAGTTACAGAACAGTACGTCCCCTAATTATTAGCAGCACTCCCTTTTTGGGATGCTGCTTTTCATTTTTGGATTGGGTTTTTATTTTCCCATTCCACTTGCAAATAAGGCTCCCATGCACGTTTTAGTAAACGAATGCCACCCACAATCTCCTCGATGGTCTGCCCTCCGAATCCGAACTGAAAAGCTGGAAGTCCATTTTCCTGCGGATGAACCCATTTATGTGTGGTTGGATAGACACGTACGCCTGATGCAGCCGCAATTTGCGTCAACTGTTGCGGAGTGCTCTCACTTTTCACTTCTACCGTCACGGACAACCCGGCATCCTGACCTTTGATCCGGATATACGCCCCTAGCTGTTCCTGCAAGCACTGAAGCAACGCCCCATGCTTTTTGCGGTAAAGCGTCCGCATCTTGCGAATATGCCGCTCCCAGTCGCCATTTTTCATGAACAGGGCCAGCGTCTCCTGATGAATACGTGATGCCGACTGGTCAAAATCCGCCAATTTCTCTTGAAACACCGCCAATAACGCTTGGGGCAAAACCATATAGCTCATCCGAATGGACGGCAGCAAAGCCTTGGAGAACGTCCCCAAATAAATGACGCGTCCCTGCGTATCCAGCCCTTGAAGGGAAGGAATCGGCTTGCCATGATAGCGAAACTCACCATCGTAGTCATCCTCCATGATGTAGCTCCCCGTCTGATTCGCCCAGTGTAGCAGCTTTAGCCGTTTGGCATACGGCATGACAATTCCAGAAGGGTCCTGATGAGACGGCGTGATATAAACCAGCTTGGCTCCACTCTCACCAAGCACTTCCAAATCGATTCCATCCTCAGCCAGCCTGATCGGGCGCACATCATAGCCCAAATGGGAAAACACGGCACGAACACCGTTATAGCCCGGCTCTTCCATCGCAACAGCCTGTCCTCGTGTTCCGAATAAGAATCCCAATAAGCTGATCATCACTTGCGTTCCCGCACCGATCACAATTTGTTCCGGCGTAGCTTGTACACCCCGAGCTCGTCCGAGATAGCGTGCGAGCTCCTCCCGCAGCTGTGGCTCGCCTTGTCGGTCGCCGTAGTAGAGCACATGCTTGTTTTCTTCCTGCATGCATTGGTTGGTGTACTTGCGCCAACGGTCAAAAGGAAAATGCTCGGCATCTACGCGCGCTTGATGAAAATCATATTGGACCGGGACTGGTGAGGGCGTAGGTGGAGGCGTTTGGACGTGAGCCGGTTTAATTAGTTGCTGCCCTTTCCCTGCGGGTACAGGCACTGGCCCATCCCAGTCCACATCGACCACATAAAATCCGCTGCGTTCCCGACTCTCGATGTAGCCTTCTGCCATGAGCTGGTGATAAGCGCTCTCGACAGTCGTTTTACTCACTTGCAAAAATCCGCTCAATGCCCGAACTGAAGGCAGACGCGTCCCGGAGATCAAGCGCCTACCTTGGATTTCTGTACAAAAATAGCGATAAAGCTGTAGATAGAGAGGCTCGCTCCCTTCTACAAAGCGGGGACTAATATCTAGCAAGCTACCTCCTCCTCGCTGACCAAATGAAAAACCGACGGAGACAAAATCCCCATCGGTAATCACGTTTTTATTACGCCAAATACGCCTCTCTTACCTGCGGATTCATCAATAATGTCTGGGCGTCGTCTTGCAAAATAATTTCGCCTGTCTGAATCACATAACCGCGATGCGCGACAGACAGCGCCTGATTCGCATTTTGCTCGACCAAGAGAATCGTCATGCCTTCCTTGTTCAGCTCTGTAACGATGTCAAAAATCTGCTCCACCAGAATCGGCGCCAATCCCATCGACGGTTCATCGAGCATGAGAATTTTTGGCTTCATCATGAGTCCACGAGCAATCGCCAGCATTTGCTGCTCGCCCCCGGACATCGTGCCACCTTTTTGACTAACCCGTTCCTTCAGTCGTGGAAAGTAAGCAAAGGCACGCTCGATTCCTTCTTCAATCACCTTTTTGTCGGATACACTGAAGGCACCCATCTCCAAATTCTCGCGTACGGTCAATTTGGGAAAAATACGGCGGCCTTCCGGAACGTGGGCGATTCCTGCTAAGGCAATATCATGTGTACGCATCTGTGTAATGTCTTTGCCATTAAAGATGACTTTTCCTTCTTTGGCACGGGTCTGCGCACAAATCGTTTTCAACGTGGTCGATTTCCCTGCCCCGTTGGAACCAATCAGCGTCACCACTTCGCCTTCGTTTACCGTTATGCTCAATCCTTTTAATGCGTGGATGCCGCCGTAATACGTATGAACGTTAGTCAGCTCAAGCAATGCCATCGATTTTCCTCCTTCTACGACACGTCCGACGCACTTTTTCCGAGATAGGCCTCAATGACGTTAGGGTTGTTGCGGATTTGTTCGGGTGTTCCTTCTGCAATTTTTCTCCCGTAATCCAGCACGTGAATGTATTCGCTAAGTCCCATGACCAGCTTCATATCATGCTCAATCAAGATAATCGTCAAATCGAGCTCTTTTTTCAGCCGACGAATAAAATCCGTCATCTCAACCGTCTCACGAGGGTTCATCCCTGCCGCTGGTTCATCGAGCAAAATAATTTGCGGATTAGTCGCCATCGCCCGGGCAATTTCCAATCGTCGTTGCAACCCGTAAGGCAGACTCCCTGCTGCTTCATTGGCAATATGCGCGATCCCGACATACTCCATGAGCTGATAAGCCTCGACGCGCGTCCGCTCTTCCTCCTGGCGTACACGTTTGGAGTTGAACAAGATTCCGAGAATTCCAGCCGATAAGCGGCTATGCACACCCACCATGACATTTTCCAATGCCGTCATTTCTTTGAACAGACGAATGTTTTGAAAGGTACGGGTGATACCCCGACTCGCGATCTGATCAGGACGAAGCTTCTTGATGCTTTTGCCATTCAGCAGGATTTCTCCCTCGTCTGGCTCGTAAAATCCGGTAATCATATTGAAAAAAGTCGTTTTTCCGGCCCCATTCGGACCGATGACCGCCGTAATGCTTCCTTTTTCGATGTCAATCGAGACGTCTTGATTGGCTACCAAGCCACCAAAGCGCTTCGATAAATTTTTTGCCTCTAACAATGCCATGCTCATTTCCCTCCTCGTCCGCTATGACTGTTTTCCAGAAGTCAATTGGGACAGTCTGCCGAGAATCCCCAGCTTTTCTTTGCCAAACTCGCTATTTTTGATCGCATCGAGATCGTTTTTCTTCCGTTTGGCCGGAATCAATCCGTTAGGGCGATACAAGGCTACGAGAATGAGCATGATTCCGAAAATGAGTCGCTGGAACTTGGATGGGTCCAACTGGTTGGGTAAACTGATGAGCCCCGAATTTTGCAAACCGTGCAGGAAGTTGGAAAATTCTTTTAACAGCTGTACCTGCAAGATCGTGACAAAAGCGGCACCAAGCACAACGCCTGGAATGCTGCCACTACCACCCAGAATGACCATGACCAATATCCCGATCGATTCCATCAGCGTAAAGGAGGTCGGATCGATAAACGTCTGCTTGGCCGCAAAGATAACACCCACGACACCAGCGAAGGAAGCACCCAAGGCAAATGCAGCCAGCTTGGTATTCAACAGGGAAATCCCCATGGACTGGGCAGCCAGCTCATCCTCACGTACCGCAATCCATGCACGCCCCAAACGGGAATGCTCAAAGCGTATATTCGCCAACACGATAAAGGCAATCACAAACAACACGATGAAGTAAAAGTAAAACGGCGTCCCCATCTTGATCCCAAACAGCTCAGGAGACGGAATCGGCGTGATTCCCTGCGGACCGTTGGTGATGTTGATGGGCTTGTCCAGGTTGTTGAAGACAATGCGAATGATTTCACCGAAGCCCAAAGTCACGATCGCGAGGTAATCCCCTTTTACTCTGAGAACTGGCAATCCTAACAATATTCCGAAAACAGCAGCCACAATTAATCCGACTATGAGAAATGGCCAAAACCACTCACCGGAGAGCGGGAACAGATTCCCTGCAATAAACTCATTCGCTTGCGAGGTCGAGAAAATCGCGTACGCATAAGCTCCAGCAGCAAAAAATGCGACGTAACCCAAGTCAAGCAGACCAGCAAAGCCTACTACGATATTCAAGCCCAAAGCCATCGCTACGTAGATGCCTACCTGTGAAGCTACCTCCATGTAGTAACGGTTTTCACCGGCTACCAACGGAATGATCAGGAGGAGAACGATAGCGCCAATCGCCATTTTGATCGACTTGGAGGTATTGGTGTAATAGACAAGCACAATGGAAGAAAGAATGCCGAGAAACGCGATGACCGATTTATCCATGAGGTACAACGCGGCAGAAAAAGCTACAATCCAGATCAACGTGAATACGAGCGGAATGCCTTTGAACGATTTCCAAGCGAGATTTGCCATTTATTTATTTCACCTACACTTTCTCTTTTACAGCTTCGCCAAACAGTCCTTCCGGCTTGAAGAGAAGCACGAGAATCAAAATACTGAACGCAAACACGTCTTTGTACTCTGCACCAAAGGCTCCGTTGGTCAACGGCCCCATAAAGGCACCGGACAGGGATTCCAGAAGACCGAGGAGTACGCCACCGATCATCGCACCACGCAGGTTCCCAATCCCGCCGAGTACGGCAGCTGTAAATGCTTTAAGACCAAGAATAAAACCGATATACGGATCGATCGTCCCGTAGTTTTGCGCAAACAGAACACCTGTCGCGCCACCCAGACTGGATCCAATCAAAAACGTAAGCATGATTACTTTGTTTACATTTATGGTCATCAGCGAAGCCGTACTCTGGTCTTGTGCGACGGCGCGCATGGCGATTCCCCACTTTGTTTTATTCACAAACAACGTCAACGCAATCATCATGACGATCGCAATTACAATTACGATCAATCCTTTTGTTGGAATCGTTGCAATACTTCCTAATGGAATCGAGCCTGTAAAAAGAGCGGGACTGTTCAGATAAAACTCATTACGAGCTAGTGCTTCTGTAAAACGTACGAGGTCCTGCAGCAAAAACGATACGCCAATCGCTGAAATCAACGGCACAAGACGAGGTGCTCCGCGCAATGGTCGATAGGCAATTCTCTCAATTCCTACCCCCAAAGCACCAGTTAATACCATGGCAATTATGAGTGTTATGAAAAGTGCGACAAATGGATTCATACCTTCAAGTGCCCCTAGCGCATCAGAGATCAATAATACCTCTGTACCGATAAAGGCTCCGACCATGAAAATGTCTCCATGGGCAAAGTTGATAATTTCCAAAATCCCGTAAACCATTGTGTAGCCTAAAGCCACGACTGCGTACATAAATCCAAGTGTCAATCCGTCAACCAACACCTGAGGCAAAATGTTGATCATGCTTTCCCATCCCTCATTTCTCTTGTAAACTTGTACAAATTTTCTGCATTCATTCCGCTGACTAGACTTGTTTTCTCGTGGAAAAGGGGCCAACACCGGCGTGCAGCCCCCTATCCTGATATGAGGCATGGGAGTGTGTGCGCGTTGTGTGGTGTGATTACTCGGCCTTGCCTACGAAAATGGATTTGTCCTTGTCAAACTTGTAAATGAATACATCTGCATTTGTGTTGTCACCTTTTTCATCAAAGGTAACCTTGGTGAATTGACCCTGAAAATCTTTTGTTTTGTGGACTGCATCGAGGACTTGCTCGCGGGTTGGTTTTTTGCCTCCGTTCGCTTTGGTAGCTTCCAAGACACCATTGAGAATGACGTTCATGGAGTCGAAACCGTAGACGGAATAAGTTTCCAGAGGCTTGTTTGTGACTTTTTTGTACTCTTCAGCCCATTTCTTGCCCTCTTCGGTTTGCGTTACGTCCCCTGCTACTGACGTAAAGACTACACCTTCGACAGCATCACCGGCTATTTTTATCATATCAGAAGAATCCAAGCCGTCGCCACCCATAAAATAACCCTTAAATCCTTTTTCACGAGCTTGCTTGATCATAATTCCACCTTCTGGATAAAGACCGCCGAAAAAGATGATGTCCGGGTTTTTCACCGTTACCTGGTTAAGTACCGCGCTGTAGTCCTTTTCGCCCTGGGTAATGCCCTCGAAGCCAAGGATTTGGACTCCGTCCTTTTCGAATTGCATCTTCACTTGATCGCTCAGACCTTGGCCGTATGCTGTCTTATCATGGATAATATAGGCCGTTTTTACACCAAGTGTATTTTTTGCATAAAGAGCAGCCTTTGGTCCTTGCGCGTCATCGCGAGCACAGATTCGATGAACGGTTTTCTTGCCTTCCTCCGTGAGCTTCACCCCTGTGTTTGCTGGGGATACCATGACCAGCTTGCCTTCCTCGTACTTCACAGACGATGGAATGGCAACACCTGTGTTATAGTGCCCAACTACACCGTACACATCGGGATCAGAGATAAGCATCTCCGCATTGGATACCCCGATTTTCGGGTCGCCTTGATCATCCTGAGGGAAAAGCTGGAGATCAAAGCCAAGTGCTTTAAACTCTTCCTTACGCTTTTCGAGAGCGTAACCTGCGCCTGTCTTAATCGCATCTCCAACAGCAGAATTGCTCCCGGACAGTGGGGATTGTGTGGCAATCTTGATGAGGCCTCCCTCGGTTGTTCCGCCACCGCTGTTGCCTGGAGCTGGCTGACTTTGCCCCCCGCTGGCGTTACTTCCGCCGCTTGAATTACTGTTTCCTGCGCAACCTGTTAATGCCATACTCGCAGCCAATACCGCAGATAAAACCCCGACATAAGAACGCTTTTTCATTCAGAATGAATCCCCCTTTTATCATTTTTTGTTCTTGTTACCTAGTCCATCTACCTTGCTAGCCAGGTTGCGACTTTCAAAAACGATAACTCTTCGGGGATAAAGATAGATGAGGCTTGGTTGTTTTTATTTTAAAATAAATCTGATAATTTACAAGAAGTAAAATATATTTTATATTCATATATCATTTATTTACAAACAAAAATAAACACCCCCTCAAGGTAGAGGGAGTGCCGGAACGACAATTTGCCCACTCTTAATGTCCACAATGCCATTTGCTGTAAGACGCGCATACGGCAAGTGGGTAGCGGTAAAAAACAAAATCGAATAAATCGGATCGAGATGGACATGGCCTTTGGAACGGAGTTGATTTACCAAATTTTCACCCATGCTGATCACTTCCTCCATCGGCGCAGACGTGAATTTTCCAGCAAGAGGCAATGGGCATTCGCAAATAATTTTTCCTTCATCGATCAGGACGACTCCGCCTTTTATTTCCCGAATACGCTCCAGTGCTTGTGCCATCGCTTGGGGATTACGTCCGATTACGATCCAATCGCCAGACGCGGAATAGGTGCTAGCCAGCCCTTCAAGCTGCTCACCGAAGCCACGAAGCACTGCCAATGTTCGCTTGCCGCCAGTCGCATCGATGGTGGCGATCAGCGCTAACTGGGGATCGTGGTGCAAAGATACATAGCCATCCTGATCAACGGGCATGTCCTCTAGCGACAAACGGGTGATAACGGCATTCAGCATCTGTAACACAGGGGTCTTTCCATCTTCATCTGGTCGTAAGCGGAACCAATCAGGATGTGCCTGCTTTTTCAATGGATCTGCCAAACGTACCGAAGCTTCGTCCCATTGTGGCTGAACGGTTGGGACGAGCAGGGTTCCCTTTTCTGCCACCCGTTGTCCATTTGCAATCACGATGGAGGGTGTCGGCTGATCTATTGCAGGCAACAACAGCATATCCGCGATTCGGCCCGGCGCAATTCCTCCGATCTCCGCGTCCAGCCCATAATAGACAGCCGGGTTCAGCGTCGCCATGACATACGCTTCCTCTGGTGGCATTCCCGCTTCGATGGCCACGCGGATCGTACTATTCATGAACCCGTCACGATGCATTGGCGGCGTACTTCCATCTGATGTCAGCATCATCCGTGATGACCACGGCACCCCCAGTGCAAGCCACCCTTTCACCAGCTCCGGCAGATCAGGGCGAATGGAGGAATGGCGCAGTGTCGCATACATACCTAAACGGATGCGCGACAGCAAGTCTTCTGCATGGATGGCCTCATGACAAGCAGTTACGCCGGCTGCTGCGGCAATGTTCAAGGTCTCGTAAGAAGCTCCCGGATGATGCCCCTCCATCCTTTTTCCCAAGTCCCGCGTATGCTTCAAACCAAATAGCAGCGTCTCATCCTCTTGTAAAACACCGCCCCAATTCGTCAACTCCCCACCCTGGATCACGCGTGGATGCTCCAGCATTCGCGCCAAGCTTTCCTTGGTGAACGCAGGATGAGCTTTCCCTGTCTGCGGATCGAGTCTGCCCCAGAAAAATTGCTTCACCGGATGTGCTGCCAGAGAATCCATGATCGCTGCCCTTTGCGAAAAAGGAAGATGCATGAGCATCAGTGAGTCCGAGACCATTCCAGTCGTTCCCGTTTGTAGAGCAAAGTCAGCCAACGTGTAAGGGTTGTACCATTGAAACGGATGCGCGTGTGGCTCGATGTAACCCGGCACGAGATATTGCCCAGCCGCCTCCATGATCACGGTCTGATCATCGACCAACGGCTCTTTTTCGCCTACATAAGCAATACGTTCTCCTGCCACTACGACGTGATGCTCTTGCCATTCTTTTGTATACACATTCAGAACGCTTGCGCCTTTTATCCAAAGGCTTGCCGGTGCCTGACGTCTGCTCACGCGAATCATGTTCAAGTAATCACGATCTAATATGGCTCGTACGCGCATCATTTCTTCTCTCCTTGCTGGTCTCCCGATGTTTTTTCAAAATGAACGACCGTTCATCGCTCTCTACAGCTTCGCTGCCCATCATTCATTCCCCTGCAAGCTTGGTAATGGTAGTAACAATTCCCACGGGTGTCTTGTCGACCTTCATCGCAGACTATCGAATAGAAGTAATTGCGACAGGAGGACAATTCTCATGCATAAAAACGTAGGTAGAACTGACGCGATGATTCGCATGACTGGCGGTCTGTTAGGCTTGGCATACGGCATCGGAAGAATGAACCGCCGCCCATACAATGCACCATGGCTGCTCATGGCTTTTTCAGCAATGAAAGTAGCGGAAGGAGCTACGCGCTTTTGTCCGATGTACGCTGCGATGGGCATCAATACGACAAAAGGGAATGGCATGCAGGGCATGATGGATCAGCTCAAGAAAAAAGGCGTGCAGATGGCAGTCAATCAGTTCACGCGCTCCATGAATATTGCGCCCATCAAAGACTCGAACAACAGCCAAGATGATGCGAGCAACACATCAGCGACAACGAATAAGGCAAACATACAGTATTCTGCAAGCCCACAATTATCAGCGAACCAGGTGAAACAACCAATCAACAATCAGCAAAATGCGAAGCTTACCCCCGAGGATCAACTTCTCGAAAAGGCCGCAAGGGAGATCATTTCTTTTCGCTCCCAAGATAATAACAGCAGCAGCAATCGATACCCCACGTACACGTAAGGAGAGGAGGCACTGCATATGCTTGTCGGCTCCCAGATGTATGAATGGATGTCCCATAACTTCTTTGTTATTGCCACGATCATTGGCGTCATCGGCGTGATGGGATATTACTTCTTTCGGACCTCGAGAAGAAAAGGAAGATATCGCCAATAGCCAAGAATAAACAGGAAGACGAGAAGCCCGTTACATTCGCTGAAAATGTAACGGGCTTTCCACAAAGCTGATTAGAAAGGGAATTTGCGCGGTTCTGCCCTGACAGATACCCATTTCACTGTCGTGAATTCTTCGAAGCCGAGATCGCCGCCGTAGTGACCAATCCCTGAGCTTTTCTCGCCACCAAACGGAGCGTTCATATCCATGTTGGCAGTCGCGTCATTGACATGTGTCATTCCACTTTCGACAGCACGTGCAAATGCAATGCCTTTCTCCAAATCTTGCGTAAATACAGCGCCAGACAAGCCATACTCCGTGTTATTCGCCCACTCCAGCACTTCTTCATCCGATTCAAACGGAATAATGGTGGCAATCGGTCCAAAAATTTCGGTTTGAGCCAGTCGTGAATCCTGTTTCACATCTGCGAAGACAAACGGTGTCAAAATATTGCCGATACGCTGACCTTCCAGTACAACGCGTGCGCCGTCTTGCTTTGCATCCTCCGCAATACCGATGACCTTCTGCATTTGACGTTCGTTAATCAGTGGACCGATGATCACCCTTGGATCAATTGGATCGCCATATGGCAGTTGCTCTGCGCGTTCCGCGAAACGGCGGACAAACTCTTCGTAATGCTTGCGGTGAACGAACATACGATTTGTGCAAACACACACTTGTCCAACATTGAAAAACTTTCCGAATACGGCAGCATCAATCGCAGCATCCAGATCAGCATCTTCCAGTACAACGAACGGATTGTTACCGCCAAGTTCAAGAGAAACGCGCTTTAGATGTTGTCCGCACAATGCGCCGATATGACGACCGACAGCCGTAGATCCGGTAAATGAGATGATTCGAGGAACCGGGTGTTCGATCAAGTAATCTCCCACCTCTGTGATATCATAGCCGACGACATTCAGAACACCTATTGGAAGCCCTGCTTGCTCAAAAATATCGGCAATAAAGGGACCGCCCGACATGTACGTGCCAGAATCCGGCTTGAGCACGAGCGCATCACCCACGGCAATCGCTGGTGCGACGACGCGCATTGCAGAAATGAGCGGGAAATTGAACGGTGTAATAACCCCAATCACACCTGCCGGGTGACGGTAGACATGATTTTCCTTGCCAGGGATCATACCTGGGAAAATTTGTGGCTCATACATGCGGTCCACATACTCGATGGCTGCCATGATCATGCCAACCGAGCTCATGAATTCAGCCATAGCTTTCACGAAGGAACTGCCTGTCTCCTTCACCATGATTCCAATATATTCGTCTTTTCTTTCCTGCATGAGCTGAGCTGCGCGTCGCAGCACTTGCTTCTTCTCGTCAGCCGAAGCCTGTGCCCATTTTTTCTGTGCTTGCTTCGCTGCTTGGTATGCTTCATCAATGTCGTTTCGATTCGCCAGCTTCATACGAGATACCACTTCACCATTGTAAGGGTTTACATTTTCATATACTTGATCACTCGAGCCTTCGCGCCAAACCCCGTTGATATATTGCAGTGAGAATTTATCTGCCATCTCTTGGTGACCCCCTTAGAATTTTGTAATGACAGTTACCCCTACACCGCCATAAGAAACCATTTCATCGAATGCAGCATTGATGTCGTCCAGAGCGATATGTTTCGTGATCAATTTCCCTGGTGCGACCTTGCCTTGGCTGACCATGTTGAGCATAGCCGGAAACTCCGGGATCGGCATGCCAGCAGAACCAATCAGTTGCAGTTCGTGTCCGAGCACGAGATTAACCGGAATCGGTGTCATACCGCCGTTTGGATTGGAGCTCAAACCGATTTGTACATGACGTCCGCGTTTGCGCAGGCTCATAATCGAATTGAGGCATGTTTCCTGGATACCAAGGGCATCAATGGAGAGATGTGCGCCGCCCTTCGTTAATTCCTTGATAGCTTGAGGCGCATTTTCTTCTTTGCTATTAACGGTTGCAACCGCTCCCATTTCTTTGGCGAATGCGAGCTTATCGTCGGCAATGTCGACCGCGATGACGTTAGCGCCTGCTGCCGCTGCAATTTGGATAGCAGATAGCCCTACGCCTCCGGTGCCATAAACAGCGACCCATTCCCCTGGGCGAACGTTTCCTTGGGCAACTGTACCATGGAAAGCCGTCATGAATCGGCAACCCATGGCAGCCGCACTCAGGAAATCGACGTTCTCTGGCAGGTGGAGAAGGTTCAGATCCGCGTTTGGAATGTGGATATATTCCGCATATCCTCCGTTGAAATGCATGCCGACCATTTGGCTGTTATCGCAAACGTTATTGTGACCGGACAAGCAGTGCGGGCATACGCCATCGCCTTGGGTGAAAGGCACGATAACGCGGTCGCCTTTTTTGAAATTACGGATGTTGCTTCCGACTTGTTCCACAACACCGCTCATTTCATGTCCGAGAATATGCGGAAAGTTCTGAACCATGCACATCTTTCCGTGAATCGCGTGCAAGTCGCTACGGCATACGCCGGACGCCACCAATTTCAAGATAACACCGTCTGGGGTCAATTCAGGGTCTGCGACTTGTTTTACAACCAAAGGTTGATTAAAAGCTTCAAGGACTGCAGCTCTCATGCTATATACAACTCCCATCGACTGAGTATTCGTTCGCCTCCATTATAGGAAGTTATTTTCATAATGAATAATATATTATAATTATCTAAATGATAGATAAACGTCTATATAGAAAGGGAAATAGGCAATGGACCTGCTTCAGATGAAATATTTTTTGACTGTAGCTCGATTGGAACATATGACAAAGGCTGCTGAGGTACTGAATATCAGTCAGCCTTCTTTGAGCATTATGATTGCACGTTTGGAAGAACGTGTAGGCGTACCGATGTTTGACCGCCACGGTCGCAAAATTCGTTTGAATCAGTTCGGAAAGGTATATGCGGAGCATGTAGAGCAAATCTTCCAGGTTCTGGAACATGGGGAAAGCATCGTGCGGGATATGGCCGGGCTTAATAAAGGAAGTATTTCCATGGCTGTTTCCATAACAGGCGTCATCCCTGATCTACTGGGCAAGTTTTTGCGACAATATCCAGACGTTCAGTTTCGTCAAGTGTTTGAACCAACACCTGTTGTCAAAAAGATGCTTGAAAACGGAGAGATTGATTTAAGCATCACCGCAGGAATATTCGAAAGTCCTGATTTAGAATGGCAACCACTCATCACCGAGGAAATTTATGTGGTGGTCCCAGAGAATCACCATTTGGTAGGCCACGAGACTGTTCCGTTAAAAATACTGAAAGATGAGCATTTTTTGAGTGTGCGCCAAGGCTTTTGGTTACGCGGTTTCATGGATGAACATTGTTTGCGGGCAGGCTTTACCCCGAAAGTGATTTTTGAAGTAGATGAGCCTGATGCCATCGTATCCTTGATCAGACAAGGAATCGGGATATGCTTCGTACCTGCTATGAGTTGGAAGATGAGATCCCATCTTATACCCAATAAAATAAGGATTACTGATCCAGAATGTCAGATTACCAGAGGCATCGCGTGGTCACGAAAGCATTATTTATCCCAAGCAGCGCAGCGCTTCCGAGAGTTCACCATGGATTATTTCAAAGAGTTGCAGCGTTTTCCATTTACATAATTACTTGTTATACATATAATTGTCATTGCAAGTATTTTTGAACGAAAGAGGGTCATTCCCCTGATCGATCATTGGCAAAAAGAACCGGTTGGATTTCTTATTGGAAATACATACCGGAGAATGATTCATTATGTTTCCCTTTTTTTAAAGGAGTTTGATTTGACCACGGAGCAGTTTGCCGTCCTTTATCGACTACGAGAAGAAGAGGGCATCAATCAAAAAGAGCTGGCCCAGCGCTCGGCCAAGGATCAGCCTTCCATGACACGCATTTTAGACACACTCGCCAAAAAAGGCTTTATCGAAAAGACATTGAGCGAACAAGACCGCCGCGCCTACATCATTACCCTTTCCCCGAAAGGACGGGAATGGATTGAGCAGGCGATTCCTGTAGAGGCTCATGCCGTTGCAGACATATTGGAAGGGATCTCTCCTGAAAAGCTGGCCTTCTTACGAGAAATCTTGCTGGAGATTAACGAGAACATCAATAGAAAAACGACAGACTAGGAGTGACAGCATTGGGAGAGAGTAGAGAGAGACTGTGGACGAGAGATTTTGTCCTGTTAACTGTATGCAATTTGTTGTTATTTCTCACTGTTCAAATGCAGACCCCTACCTTTCCTGCCTATGTGAAGGAAACGTATCAGGCCAATGATTTTGTCGTCAGCCTGGTCATTAGCTTGTTTTCACTTGCAGCAGTGATCGCAAGGGTGTTTACCGGGGAAGCATTGAAAACGAAAAGTAGTAAGCTCTTGGCGATCGTAGCACTTGGATTCGTCGCGATTTTTAGCGCAGGCTATTACTGGGCGGGAAGCCTTGTTTTCTTTCTTCTGTTGCGAATCTTGGTCGGCATCGGTTTTGGGATGGGTAGCACGACCTTTCCGACGATTGTCTCCAATGTGATTCCTACCAAACGGATCGGCGAAGGCATGGGGTATTTCGGCTTATCGACCAGCTTGGCAATGGCACTCGGCCCATTGATTGGACTTGGCCTGTTGAATTGGTTTGGATTCGGATCGATGCTCATGGTTCTCGTGTTGTTAGTTGCCATTATTTTTCCGTTGATGCATTTTATCCGCGCCTACAATCAGCTCCCTGTGTCGTCCGGGAACGTACAAACTGTCACAGGCATTCGCCGTTTTTATGATAAAAAGCTGCTGCTTCCAGCTGGACTGAATTTTTGTTTGTCTATTACGTATGGCGGGATTCTCAGCTTTTTGGCTTTGTACGGAAAAGAAGCCCACATTGAGAATGTCGGCTGGTTTTTCCTTACGAATGCACTGGCGATGGTGTTGATTCGTCCGTTTTCCGGCAAGCTGTATGATCGCAAAGGTCACATTGCCGTCCTGCCTCCCGGTGCGATTTTCGTCGGGGTCAGCCTCTTGCTCCTGTCCCTGACAACAACAGAGTCCCTGCTTCTCGTCTCTGCTGCCTTCTACGGGCTTGGCTACGGCATGATTCAGCCATCTATCCAGGCGTGGATGGTGAAGGTCGTCACACCTGAGCAACGCGGCATGGCGAACGGACTGTTCTTTAATTCCATCGATCTGGGTATCGCGGTCGGCTCTGTGCTCCTCGGCGTCATCGCGACACATTCGAGCTACTCTGTCATGTACCGCTGGTCGGCGGCTTGCTTGTTGCTGTTCCTTATCGTTTATTTCCTTTCGCAGGTGGCTGCGGCTAAGTCGAAAAAAGCGGCCATCGCGAGTGAAAACGTGGGTATGTAGCAGAAGCTCACGACTTCGCGTTTGCGATATCACGTAGTGAACTGAGGAAGAATCTAGTACTGTTACCAAAGATATATCGACCTTATTTTTCTAATATAAAGCTGTTCCCTATGGACAATTCTCTTCATAGGGAACAGCTACTTCATAACACCTATGGACTAGTAATCAGACAACATTCGTAGCCTTCTGCATCCGGCTCATGATGAAAAATAATCGTCCAGGACAACGTAGAGTCAAAGATATACAGATCAAAAGTAAACCGGCTATATGATTCTAATAATTGCTTGGAATCCAGCTTGAATACTTTATTTCGGGTGAAATCTCTTCCAAACGAACTAACAGAATCCCAGAAAAATAATACTTCTTCTTTGTCATGAAGATAATCCTTTGCTTCAGAAGCTGTTAACCCTTTAGCTCTTTCTCCTTGCATAAATCCCCATAAATAGCCTTTATCTAATTTTACGTACCGTTTGTAAAAAAACTCCCTTACACAATCACCCTTGACTCTAAAAAATGTATGAATGTACTGCTCTCTAAACTGGATTGACACTTCTTTAGAAAGGATCGGTATGTTACGAATGTTCAAAACATCTTCTCTATACTCAACTGGACGATACATGTGCACAACATTTGCAGACTCGTCTGTTAGCATGAGAGTTCTAAATTCAACCTTTTCGATATCCTCATAATTCGTCATTGCAAACAGATGATGTTCATCATTGGTTTGGCTCTTATGGAGCATTGCATAGGGACCAGAGGGAATCGTAACCACGACACACCCGTCAGGAACATGAGTGATGATACTTACTCGTTTACCTATCATTTTCTTTTCCGTAATCGAATTCCAAACTTCATAATATAAATGACTGTCGACAACATTTTTAATTTCACACAATCTTGAATCCGGCGCTTGTATGAATTCGTCCCGATCATAGTAACAATCTACTTCAATACCAACTATAAAAAATGCTTCAACGTCAACAACCTTTAGTCGCACGGGATCTCCTCATTTTTCAGCAATTATATAAAAATGGCGTAACAGAAAATAGTGTTACGCCGAATCCGTTAACTTCTATTTTTACCAAGGGAAGAAATGATGTCCCTCTAATCTTTCCCACTTTCCATTAACCTTCTTTGTTAAATGGAAATGAGGAAGATTTGCTATCATCAGTCTACCATACCGATCAAAATAATGGGGGTCTTCGTATTCAAATCTATAGTTCTCCTGCGTTACAACTTTTTCTGCATAATTTTTGTTAACACTGAAGGTTTCCCTTCCCCTTCTTGCTTCTAATTGAGCCTGACTGAGAGTTAGAGGTTCAGAAACTATTATTCCACCATCGGAGTTTAAATAAGCCTTAAAATGTTTTTCTTTTTTCTTTTTTATTTGATATGCAACTTCTTCACTCATTGTAACACTTTTAGTCACAAATTTGATAAAAGATCTACCAAAGTATTCGCCTATTTCCTTAGCAAGGGCTCCTTGGTTTGCAACATAATCACCTACAAATTCACCTGTTATTACCGCTCCTGTAACAAGAGCTATAAAATCCCCAACAGGTATTGGGCCATCAATCGCAGCTATAACTCCCAATGCTGCTAAGCGTTTAAGTAACTGTTTCTCGGTTATTTTAATCCCAATCTCTTCTAATACTGTTAGAGCGTGGCTCGTCGTTATACTTCTGATCTCCACCTCTTCTGGGAATTCATTGTGGATCTGATAGTAATCATAATATTCTTTAGCAAGCGCATCTATACGCTTAAAATCCCTCTGTAAATCTTCTTGATCTATATCTATCATATTATTATCGTTGTTCTCAGACTGCGTTGTATCTGCATACTCTTCAACAATTGAAGCAATCTCTTCAAACAAGTAACCTTCGTAATCTTCGTTATCTCCCAAATATTCTTTTAGTTTATCGCTTAATTCTATGGAAGCTTCTGTACCCTCTTCTGACAATATGTCTATATATTGCTCAATTTCACCTCGCTGAATATAGGCATCATTCCCATCGCTCGTCTTTGCAAAAATACTAGTAGCATTTCCGAATAACAATGCGATGACCATAAAAATTGTTATCCATCTTTGATTCTTAAACATAAATTCAGTTGATACTACATTTTGTAGTATTCAACCTTCCACCTCCTGCATTTAAATCATTTTATTGGTAAATATCCTATATATTTACATATATATTTATACTTCATTCTCTATCTTCGGTAAATATAGTTTTTGTTTTTCAGAAAATTAAGTTATGTAATGAATTGGGGTTTTAATAAAATTTGATGCTATGTGAACTAACCTGTCTATCAAAAAAAACTGTTCCCTAGTAGAAATTCCCACTAAGGAACAGTTTCCTTTGTCTTTACAACTTTTGCTGATACTTCATCGCTCGTGCCGCAATATCCGTGCGATACTGCGCCCCATCAAACGAGATGCCTTGGACCTTCGCATACGCTGTCTCACGCGCTTGCGCCAAATCCGTTCCTGTTGCCACGACGCCAAGCACACGGCCACCGCTCGTTACGATGCCTTCCTCGGTTTCCTTCGTACCTGCGTGAAACACCGTAGCTCCCTCGTTTGCCTGACCCAGTCCGTGAATCAACGCACCCTTTGGATATTCTCCCGGATAACCGGGCGCTGCCATGACGACACAGACAGCACTTCCTTTTTGCCATGTCACATCGACTGCATCGAGCTCACTATTGACCGTTCCGACAAAAATATCGAGCAAATCTGTTTCGAGCAACGGCAAGAGCACTTGTGTCTCTGGATCACCAAAACGCGCATTGAACTCCACGACTTTTGGTCCTTGCTCCGTAATCATCAGACCTGTGTAGAGAATGCCTTTGAACGGAATGCCATCCTTGGCCATCCCTGACGCCATCGGCTGGACAATCGTTTTGACGATCTCGTCCACCAGCTCAGCAGACATTTGCGGTACCGGGGCGTATGTTCCCATGCCGCCTGTATTAGGGCCACGGTCATCATTGAAAATTCGCTTATGATCCTGAGAAGTAATCATCGGCTTAACCGTCTCTCCATCGACGAAAGACAGCAGCGACAGCTCTTCGCCGAACATGCACTCCTCAATGACCACGCGCGCTCCCGCTTCACCAAAAACGCTTTCCTGCATGATCTGACGGAGTGCCTCTTCTGCTTCCTCCACCGTTTCTGCGACAACGACCCCTTTCCCCGCTGCCAAGCCGTCCGCTTTGACAACGATAGGAGCCCCCTGCTCTCTCACGTACGCACTCGCCGACTCGTAATCCAGGAACGATTCATAGGCAGACGTCGGAATCTCGTAGCGTTTCATTAAACTTTTCGCAAAAGACTTGCTGCCCTCGATCATTGCCGCTTTTTGGTTCGGGCCATAGATCGGCAGATTACGCTCCTGGAAAAAGTCCACAATCCCCGCCAGCAAAGGATCTTCCGGGCCAACGACAGTCAGATCAATTCCCTCATCTTTGACGAATTGAGCCTGTGCAGCAAAATCGAAAACACCAATCGGCACGTTTTGTGCGATTTGGGCGGTGCCCCCATTTCCTGGCGCACAGTATACCTTTGTCACTTTAGAGCTCTGCAACAGCTTCCAGGCAATCGTGTGTTCTCGACCGCCGCCGCCGATCACTAATATTTTCATCGTATTTCCTCCTGTGAGGTGATCCACTCTTTATTACGTGTATAAAAAAGCGAACGTTACTCCCCAAAAAGCCTCTTTTAGTGCTTGAAATGACGAGTGCCGGTAAAGATCATTGCAATGCCCGCTCGGTTGCATGCATCAATCGAATCTTGGTCGCGAATGGAGCCGCCTGGCTGGATGATAGCGGTAATCCCTGCTTTGGCTGCCGCTTCCACGGTATCGCCCATCGGGAAAAACGCATCCGAGGCCATTACCGCGCCACTTGCCAATGCACCTGCCTGCTCGATGGCGATTTTCGCTGCGCCAACGCGATTCATCTGGCCTGCACCTACGCCGATAGTCATATTGTCTTTTGCTAAGAGAATCGCATTCGATTTGACGTGCTTGACGACCTTCCACGCCAATTTCAACTGTGCCAGTTCCTCTTCCGAAGGCTTGCGGTCTGTAACCACTTGAATCTCGCTTTCTTCGAGCTGCTTGTAGTCGAAATCTTGAATGAGTGCCCCGCCTGCAACAGGAGCCACGCGGAACAGATTGTCCACTTTTTTGGCTGGTTCATTCAGCGCAGGAATACGCAAGAGACGCAGGTTCTTTTTCTCAGCCAAAACAGCCAACGCCTCTTCGGTGAAGTCTGGTGCGATGATAATTTCCAAGAAAATCTCTTTCATCGCGAGTGCGGTGTCACGGTCAATCAGGCGGTTTGCTGCCACGATCCCACCGAAAATAGAAACAGGGTCTGCTTCGTACGCTTTTTGGTAAGCCGCGCGAATATCAGTGCCGATCCCTACTCCACAAGGGTTGGAGTGTTTGATCGCAACGACAGCAGGTTCAGCGAATTCACGTACAATCGCCAACGCTGCATCTGCGTCATTGATGTTGTTATAGGAAAGCTCTTTTCCTTGCAGTTGACTCGCATTCCCGATGCTCAACTGATCCGATAACGGCTCACGGTAAAATGCCGCACGTTGATGTGGATTTTCCCCATAGCGTAAATCCTGTGCTTTCTCGTAAGTCACCGTATAGCTCTCAGGCAACAGTTCGCCTACCTGCTCACTCAAATAGCGAGAGATCAAGGCATCATAGGCAGCTGTATGACGGAAAACTTTTGCAGCCAGCCTGCGACGGGTTTCTAGCGTAGTATCGCCATTTGCTTCAATTTCTTCTGCTACTTTTTCATAATCGGCTGCATCGACCACTACACTGACAAACGCGTGATTTTTCGCAGCAGAACGCAGCATCGTTGGTCCACCAATATCAATATTCTCAATGGCATCTTCATATGTTACGTCTGGCTTCGCTATCGTTTCCTTGAAAGGATAAAGGTTCACGACAACCAGATCAATGGTTTCAATCCCAAGGTCTTTTAGTTGCTGCACATGTGCTTCACTGTCCCTTACAGCCAAGAGGCCGCTGTGGATATTGGGATGCAACGTTTTGACGCGACCGTCCAAAATTTCTGGAAATCCAGTCACTTCAGAAATGCCAATGACGGGAACTCCCTCTGCTTTTAAGAGAGAAGCCGTACCTCCGGTAGAAATGATCTGTACCCCGGCGGCTACCAATCGACGGGCAAACGGAATCAATCCTGTCTTGTCAGAAACGCTGATCAACGCTTTTTTCACACTCACGGATAGAACCTCCTGAATTTTAGTGAAAACATGAGTAACTATCGACCAAAACACGAACAATACTTACTTATTATAAAATAATTGTACGCTATTATCAATAACTTCGTCAGGAAAACAAACGCAGCCGCCCATGCCTGTTCGGCACTTGCGACTGCATACACCTGCATTTGCTTTGATGAAGTTATCGTTTTTTCTTGCCTTTGCCTGATAGCTTTTTGATGCGACCTGACAGAGAGACTGATTTGCTTTTGGCAGTCGCCCTGATTGGCTTGATCGGCTTCTTCGACTTGCGGCTCTTCGCCTTTACTTCTTTGGGCATTAAATTCCCTAACTCTTCCATGGAGATGGATTCGCCGTCCTTTACACGATCCCTGACGCGCTCTTTCGTCTCCTCTGGCACTTCGAATCCCATGTTGCCCAGCTCATCGAGCAGTGCATCTACGTTGGCTCCGCCCTTCGGCATTTTTTCCGCTAGCTTCATAATATCGTTAAGCGTCCATTGCCGCCCTGTTTTTTGGCTTAGCTTATCGAGCAAGTTCGAAACAAAATCTCCGCTCAAGTCGGCCCCTCCCTTTGTGGGAATATCCCTCTCTTACTGTATGTCACAAGAGTTGATTTGGTTTGTCATGATTCGCGGAAGAAGAATAGCAGCAAAATAGGGTGAGTCGGTCATAGTTAGAAGCCGACACCGTATGAAAGGACATGAATAACATACATGTAGGACGAGAAAACGTGATTGACAAATACTGGTGACAGGAATACGATGACAAAGTCAATCATTCATCCTCGTTAGGTGAGGCTCCTATACAAACATAGGCCACTGCCCGGAAATATCGAAAGATGCCAATGGGTAGAACAGGAACTGCCGAACTAAGGCTTTTCTTAAGGTGGCTAAGGAATGTTTCCTTTACGTTGTATAGTGCCAAAGCTCTGGTAGGGGGAGAAAAAGTGGTGTCATTTTGTGCACTTTTCTAACCCTCTAGATTTCGCTAGAGGGTTTTTATTTTAGAAAGGGGGAACGTTTTAATGGACAGTAGTCCAAGTTGCGGAATGAATAACGGCAATCAATATTGTGTACGGAGAATTTTCCGACCTTGTGGCGCTGCGGCATGTTCCCCATACCTTATTTGTCATTCTCCCTTTTTATGGGACGAGTGTATGTAAGTATCTTTATGTAGACATGCTTGCGCAACATGGTCGTATCCCTCCGATCCTTATTTGCGAAAGGATGAGAAAACCATGTTGAACATTTACAAAACGAATGCCATGGGAAAAATAGAAGAACTGCATCAATTTGAAAAAGGCTGCTGGATCCATCTGACCGATCCTTCTGAGCAAGAAAAGCAACAAGTCGTCAGGGAGTTGTCGATTGACCTTCATTTTTTGCAAGATGCCCTTGATGACGAAGAAATCGGACGGATCGACAAGGACGGAAACCGCGTGATGCTCTACGTGGACATCCCGATCTCCACGAAGGAAGGTACGAAGGACAACTATACGACGGTTCCGCTGGGAATCATGGTGATGGAAGATTATATCTTAACCGTTTGCCTGGTAGAAACGGCTGTCATGAATGAGTTCGTCCAAGGGAAAGTGAAAAACTTTCACACGCATATGCGAAACCGGTTCGTCCTGCAAATTTTATCGAATACGTCGCATGATTATTTGCAGTACTTGAAAAAAATCAACAAGCAGACAGAAACCCTGGAAAAATCGTTGCGACAATCGACGAAAAACAATGAACTGCTTACCTTGCTTGAATTGCAGAAGGGCCTCGTTTATTTTTCGACGTCCCTGGAAACGAACAGTCTGTTGATCTCCCTGCTTCGGAGTGGCAGTTATTTAAAAATGTACGAAGAAGATAAGGAACTGCTGGAAGAAGTAAAAATCGAAACCAAGCAGGCCATCAAAATGACGGAAATCTATACCGCCATTTTAGGGAACATCATGAATGGCTTTGGCTCCGTCATCTCCAACAATCTGAATCGCGTATTGAAGCTGTTGACCGCCATTACCATTGTCATCACCTTACCAATGGTGATCGGCACCTTTTACGGGATGAACGTCCCGCTTCCTTTTCAGGATCATCCGCACGCATTCACGATCATTATGATCATGTCCACCGCCATTACGTCCGTAACAGCCCTCCTGTTTTGGAGAAAGAAGTATTTCTAAAACGAATAACCAAAAAACCGACATCGTAAAAGACTGTCGGTTTCTTTTTGATCCCTCGATTTATGTCAGCTGGACAAGCCGTCCTTCCAGCTTCACTCTCTCATCTGCTAAATAGCCAATGACCTTCACCAAAAGCTCATGCTCCACAGCATGGATGCGAGCCGCCAAAGTCTCAGCCGTATCTGCTTCTTGCACCGCTACGGGAATCTGGGCAATGATCGGCCCTGTATCCAGACCGGCATCAACCAGATGTACCGTTACCCCCGTTATCTTTACCCCGTAAGCGATTGCTTGACCAATCGCGTCTTTTCCTGGGAAAGCAGGCAAAAGCGACGGATGCAGATTGATGATTTTTCCTTCGTAGTAAGACAAAAGAGTGTCGCCCACCAAGCGCATGTAGCCTGCCAGCACAACCAGCGATATATCGCGTTTTTGGAGCTGCGCCACTATTTCCTGCTCAAAAGCAGCCTTGTCTGGATACTCCTTCGGTTGAAAAACAAAGGCGTCGATCCCTAAACGCTCTGCCCGTTCCAAAACCTTGGCGCCGGGCTTGTCGCACACGAGCAAGGCAACTTCTACACCTGTGAGCCTGCCGTCCTGTACAGCCTGCACGATCGCTTCAAAATTGGAGCCGCTGCCTGAGGCGAAAATGGCCAGCTTTCTCACCATTCCACCCCGTTGTATACGACTTTGCGCTCTCCCGCTTGAATATGTCCGATCAAATACGCCTGTTCTCCCAGCTCTTGCAGCTTTTCCATAACACTCACTGCGTCTTCCGGCTTCACGACGAGCATCATGCCAATGCCCATGTTGAACGTTTTGTACATATCCGGGTAAGAGATGCCACCAGCTTCTTGTACCAGCTCGAAGATCGGCAGCACCGGCCAGGAACCGACGTTGATCACAGCCTGCATTCCTTCTGGAAGCACGCGTGGAATGTTTTCAGTAAAGCCGCCACCTGTGATGTGAGCCAGAGCTTTCACTTCATGTGACTCAAGAACGGATAGCACTTGCTTCACGTAAATGCGGGTCGGTGTCAGCAGCTCTTCGCCGAGCTTTTTGCCCAATACATCAACATGATCATGCAGGGACATGCCTTTGTCTGCCAAAAGAACCTTGCGAACGAGCGAGAAACCGTTGCTGTGCACGCCGCTGGAAGCCAGCCCGATCAGTACATCGCCAGCTGCCACGGACGCTCCTGTAATCATTTTGCCCTCGTCCACGACACCTACGGTAAAGCCTGCGATGTCGTATTCGCCTTCTGCGTACATGCCAGGCATCTCGGCAGTCTCCCCGCCAATCAGCGAGCACCCGGACTGCGAGCAGCCTTCCGCGATCCCTTTGACAATCGCTTCGATTTTTTCTGGAATGACCTTGTCTACTGCCAGATAATCGAGGAAAAAGAGCGGCTCCGCCCCTTGAACCACTACGTCATTGACGCACATAGCGACAGCATCGATGCCGATTGTATCGTGTTTGTCCATGGCAAAAGCGAGCTTCAGCTTGGTTCCTACCCCATCTGTGCCAGAAACGAGAATTGGTTTCTCGTATTTTTTGGTATCCAGGCGAAACAGCGCTCCGAACCCTCCCAAATCAGTCATAACTTCCGGGCGGAATGTTCGTTTGACGTGCTTTTTCATACGTTCGACGGCTTCGTTGCCCGCATCGATGTCTACGCCAGCTTGTTTATATGCTTCACTCATCGTTTCTCCCCCTAGCAAGAGGTGCTTGTATTAGCATTTGAGCGCAGGTAGCGCTTCTTCGAACTCAATCTCTGTCGGATATTCTCCGTTAAAGCATGCGAGGCAGTGTCCTCTATTGGGAGCCGAATCGGTGCGGCCAATCGCATCGATCATTCCTTCAATAGACAAGAATGACAAAGAATCAGCCTCAATGATTTGACGAATTTCCTCTACGGATTTGGTTGAGGCAATCAATTCCTCACGCGACGAGGTGTCGATGCCGTAAAAGCAGGAATTCATGACGGGCGGTGAGCTGATGCGCACATGCACTTCTTTGGCGCCAGCCTCACGCAGCATGCGGACGATCCGATTACTCGTCGTACCGCGAACAATGGAGTCGTCAATCATGACTACACGCTTGCCTTCTACGACCTTGCGAACCGCAGACAGCTTGAGATAGACAGCGCGCTCACGCAGCTCCTGACTCGGCTGAATGAAGGTACGACCGACATAGCGGTTTTTGATCAAGCCGATTTCGTACGGAATTCCTGTCGCTTCCGCAAATCCGATAGCAGCAGAGATACTCGAATCCGGTACACCTGTGACGACATCAGCATCAATCGCGGATTCCAATGCCAGTTGCTTGCCCAGACGTTTGCGCGCCATGTGGACGTTGATTCCGTCGATGTCACTGTCTGGTCTCGCAAAGTAAATGTATTCAAACGTACAAATCGAACGCTGTGTCGTTTCCGTAAACTTGCTCTCGGTAATGCCATCCTTGTCGATGACGATCAGCTCACCCGGTTGCACATCGCGCCAATACTGCGCGCCAATGATATCGAATGCACAGGTCTCGGAAGCGACGGTTATCGCATCGCCGAGTCTGCCCAATGACAGCGGGCGCAAGCCATTCGGATCAAGGGCGATCACGAGTTGATGCTCGTTCATGACGAGAAGCGCATAGGCTCCCTTGATATATTGCAGGGCGTCCTTTACCGCTCCCGGCAAATCCTTGCATTCAGAGCGGGCGATCAGATGTGCGATCACCTCAGTGTCGCTGGTCGTCTGAAAAATGGAGCCCTTTGCTTCCAACTCTTTACGGAGCACAGCGGCATTCACGAGATTCCCGTTGTGGGCTACAGCCATGCTGCCTTGTGCATAGCGGAAAAAGAGCGGTTGGGCATTTTCAATCTTGCTCGAACCAGCAGTCGTATAACGGGTATGACCAATCGCGATATGACCGCTGAACTTCTCCAGATCGCCCTTGCCAAAAGCCTCTGACACGAGCCCCATACCGCGGTGCTTATACCATTTCTCGCCGTCGGAGGCGCAGATGCCTGCGCTCTCCTGACCGCGATGTTGAAGGGCATGCAGACCCAGATAGGTCAATTGGGATGCTTCTTTGTGGTTGTAGATGCCAAAGACGCCGCATTCTTCGTTCAATTTGTCCCAGATTACCCGATCAAACATGGAATCGCATCCTTCCAGGCTGCTTTCACCTCTTGAGTCGAAGCGTTGATCGCTTCTGTACCGTTCACGTTCACTACTAGACGATCGCCGCCAACTGTACCGATGGTTTGGGCAGATACGCCATGTTCACCTGCCAATGCGAGAATCGCCGCCGCTTGCTCCTCAGAAGCACTGAGCAAGATGCGAGATTGAGATTCACTGAACAAGAGCACGTCAGTACGCAGCTCGGACGCAAGAGCCACCTGCGCACCGAAACCTTTGCCGAAGCAAGATTCAGCCAGTGCGACACCCAGACCGCCTTCGGACAGATCGTGTGCGGAGTTCACCAGACCTTGGCGAATCGCTGTGAGAACCACCTTTTGTACTGTCGCTTCCTTGGTCAGATCGATTTGTGGAGGACGTCCGGAAATGCTGCCCGTAGCCATCTTTTGATACTCACTGCCGCCCAGTTCAGCGAAGGTCTCGCCCAACAGGATGATCGCGTCGCCTTCGTTTTTGAAATCCTGGGTCGTAATATGGTCAACATCAGTGATCAAGCCGACCATTCCCACCGTTGGGGTTGGATAGATCGCGTCACCGCTGCGTTCATTGTAAAAGGATACGTTTCCGCCGATGACCGGAGCATCGAGTGCTACGCACGCTTCGCTCATGCCCTCGCACGATTTTTCAAATTGCCAGAACACCTCAGGCTTTTCCGGACTTCCGAAGTTCAAGCAGTCCGTAATCGCCAGCGGCTCTGCACCGGAGCAGACGACGTTGCGCGCAGATTCTGCAACGGCAATGGCACCGCCCACTTTTGGATCGAGGTACACATAGCGACCGTTGCAATCTGTACTCATGGCAAGTGCCTTGCGAGTACCGCGCACCATGACAACAGCAGCGTCAGAACCAGGCTTTACAGCTGTGTTTGCACGCACGATGTGATCGTATTGCTCGTATACCCACGCTTTATTCGCCACTGTTGGCTGAGCCAGCAAGCTTTTCAGCGTAACATTCAGATCTTTCGGTTCTTGGATGGCTGCCAACACATCTACATTCGCGTTTGCTTCGTAGTAAGCTGGCACCGCAGATGGACGATGGTAAACAGGCGCATCATCTGCCAAGCTGTCTACCGGCACTTCGGCTACTACTTCACCTTGGTGCAACAAGCGCAGCTTGCTGTCTTCGGTTACTTTGCCCACGACAGCGGATGCCAGTCCCCATTTGTCAAAAATCGTAATCGCTTCTGCCTCTTTGCCTTTTTCCACGACCACGAGCATGCGCTCCTGCGATTCAGACAACATCATCTCGTATGCAGACATGCCAGCTTCGCGCTGTGGCACCAGGTCGAGATTCATTTCGATACCATTGCCCGCCTTGGACGCCATCTCGGAGCTGGAGCTCGTCAAGCCAGCCGCTCCCATGTCCTGAATCCCGACGACGATACCCGTGTCGATCAGCTCCAGGCACGCTTCCAGCAGGAGCTTTTCCATGAATGGATCGCCGACTTGTACTGCCGGGCGTTTTTTCTCCGACTCTTCTGTGAGCTCCTCGGATGCAAAGGTCGCCCCGTGAATACCGTCACGCCCCGTGCTGGAGCCAACGTAGATAACAGGGTTGCCGATACCGGACGCTACCCCTTTTTGAATCTTTTCGTGGTCGATCAAGCCGACGCACATGGCGTTGACAAGCGGATTGCCTTCATACGTAGGGTCGAAATTCACTTCTCCACCCACAGTCGGAATCCCGATGCAGTTCCCGTAGCCTGCGATACCTGCAACGACGTTTTCGAACAAATATTTGACGCGAGGAGACTTGAGCTCCCCGAATCGAAGCGAGTTGAGCAGCGCAATCGGACGCGCGCCCATCGAGAATACGTCACGGATGATACCGCCCACGCCAGTCGCAGCCCCTTGGTACGGCTCGATCGCAGAAGGGTGGTTATGGCTTTCGATTTTGAAAACAACCGCCTGATTGTCACCGATGTCGACAATACCCGCACCTTCCCCTGGTCCTTGCAAAACGCGAGGTCCTTTTGTTGGGAAACGACGCAGGACAGGCTTGGAGTTTTTGTAGGAGCAGTGCTCCGACCACATGACGCTGTACAGACCAGTCTCCGTCCAGTTCGGCTTGCGGCCGAGAATTTCTACGACACGCTGATATTCTTCGTCAGTCAGACCGATTTCTTTGTATAGTTTTTGATCGGCAATTTGTTCGGCTGTCGGTTCTTTATGCGTGAGTTGTGACACTGTTCTGTTCCCTCCAAGTCTTCAGGATCGAGGTAAACATGCGGCGTCCGTCATCGGAAGTCATCCAAGAGTGGACGGCACGCTCCGGGTGAGGCATCATGCCAAGTACGTTTCCACGTTCGTTGCAAATGCCCGCGATGTCTTCCAGTGAACCATTCGGATTCTCGCCATGATAGCGGAAAACGATCTGATTGTTCGCTTTAAGTTTCGCCAGCGTTTCTTCATCACAGTAGTAGTTTCCTTCGCCATGCGCGATCGGAATTTGGATGACTTCCCCTGCCGCGAAATCACGGGTAAAGGAGGTATCGTTGTTTTCCACACGCAATTCGGACAGCTTGCAACGGAATTTCAGTGAACGGTTGCGCAAGAGTGCTCCTGGCAACAGTCCGACTTCGGTCAGGATCTGGAAGCCATTACAGATTCCCATGATCAGCTTGCCTTCTTCTGCTGCCTTCACCACTTGCTCCATGACGGGTGAAAAACGAGCGACCGCACCACAGCGCAGATAATCTCCATAAGAGAATCCGCCTGGCAAGAGAATCGCATCATATTTAGAAAGATCCGTATCGGAATGCCATACGTAATCCACAGGCACTCCCATTACGTCTTCAACTGCGTTAAACAAATCAATGTCGGCGTTCGAGCCTGGAAAGACGATAACGGCTACTCGCATATCCTTAGCCCTCCACGATATCAAAGCGATAGTCTTCTACCACCGTATTGGCCAACAGCTTTTCGCACATTTCACGTACACGCTCTTCTGCTTGCGCACGGTCAGAAGTGTTCAATTCCAGCTCCATGTACTTCCCGATACGCGCATTGTTTACTTCATCAAAACCCAAGGTGTGCAGAGCACCTTTTACAGCGTGTCCTTGCGGATCCAAAACACTCTCGCGCAATGTTACATAAACAACAGCTTTAAACATGTACGTCTCCTCCTAGTCTCGTAAGCATTTCTTTGTAAGCTTCCTCCACATTACCCAAATCGCGGCGGAAGCGGTCTTTGTCGAGCTTTTCATTCGTTACTGAATCCCAGAAACGGCATGTATCCGGGGATATTTCATCGGCGAGGAGAATCTCCCCGTCCGCTGTTTTTCCGAATTCCAGTTTGAAATCGACCAAGGTAATGTTGCGCTCGCGCAGGTAAGGCACGAGGACCTCGTTTACAGCAAGACCCATGCGCTCCAATGTCGCTTGGTCACTCTCGCTCGCAATCCCCAACACTTTGATATGGGAGGCATTCACCAATGGATCTCCCAGTGCATCATCCTTGTAGTAAAACTCGACAACGGGCTGCGGAAGCACAGTTCCTTCTTCCATGCCAAGACGTTTGGCTAATGAGCCTGCTGCGATATTGCGAACGACTACCTCCAAAGGGATAATCTCCACTTTGCGAACAACTTGCTCTGTGGCGGACAGCAGACGGACAAAATGGTTGTCGATGCCCCGCTCCTTCAGCATGGTGAAAAAGATTGCCGTAATGCGGTTGTTCAGTTCACCTTTTCCGGTGATTTGCGCCCGTTTCTCTCCATTGAATGCTGTTGCGTCGTCTTTGTACTCTACCCAGTACTGATCAGGCAAAGATGTCCGATAAATACGTTTTGCCTTACCCTCGTAGAGTTGTTCCTGTTTTTCCACCGTAGGAGTCACCTTCCCAGTCAAAAAGGTTGAGTTTCGGTTAATTCACGAACGTTTCAACTACATTAAAACACAATCATACGCATTTATCAACGAAAAATGCTGGAATACACTTCGACAAACGTTCGGGATTTACTGCATGTTTTTCGAACTATAGATGTTAACATTCGTTTACATGTTCTCCATACTGGCTTTACATCTCCTTATTACAATAGTCCTTAGTCTCAGGACTTTTCGACCATCCATTTATCAGGAGGCAACTGGAGATGCACGCTATCTTTCGCCATTTACTCACTCCCTTTTCTCGCTTACACAGGCAAGTGCGGCTCCGTACCAAGCTGACGATCCCACTACTGTGCATCCTGCTCATTTCTTCCAGCATAATTGGCTGGACCTTTTACACCCAGGCAAAAAAGGCGATGATTTCGCAAATGGAGTCCCGCCTTGACTCAGAAACGGACAAGACTACCGAAAAAATATCGCTTTTGAAGTTCACTTTCGCTAGCGACGATCAATCCTACCAAAAGCGCTTTCAATACGAATTGCAACAGCAAGAAAGCAATCTGTCTCAGGAAGGCTTGGTACTCCAGCAATATCTGGTCAAAAATGGAGCCTTTCACCCCATTGAAAATGTGACAAAGGGCTCCATTGAAATCCCGCAAGATATCGCGAAACGTATGGAAGCGGAGCGCTTCGGCGTGATTCATGTCCCTGTCGATAACCACATACATACACTGGCCTTTACCCATTCTCCTGAGGAGAGCTACATATACGTCATAGACGTTTTGCAGGAGTCCTATCTAGGTCCTCTCCATGAGATAACCAAAATCATCGTGATGACCATTCTCGCTAGTCTGGTCCTTTCTTTGTTGCTGTGCTTGCTGGTTGTGAAGGGGATAACCGCGCCTTTTCAGACGTTGATTGTGGCCATGCAACAGGTCAGCTCGGGCGACCTCACCCATCGTTCCCTTTTGCAAAACGAGGGTCCAGAGATTCGCGGGATTTCAAACAGCTTCAATCACATGGTAGAGCAAATGTGCGAGATTATTGCCGAGTTCCAACTCATGATTGAGGAATTGAACAAAGGCGGCATCGCCATCAGGCAAACAGCCGATGAAGCAGGCGATCGTTCGTCGATGCTGTCGTTGCGTCTCGATACAGTCAACCAAGGCGTCGAACAAACGGCTGCCTCAACAGATGGTGCCAGCACCTCTTTTCAGCACATAAAGCAATCGATGGACGGTTTGTTTGCGCGTATTTTCTCTGTGATTGAAGCGGGTAAAAAGATGCAGACAGTCACCCACAATGGTCAAAATCGTATCGATGATTTGAACACGATGATCAACCGCTTCTCCCACACCTACGCACAGGTCGACACCCGCATGACTGAACTGCGTCGACAATCAGAATCCATTGGAGATGTTGTTCATCTGATCCAAAACGTGGCGAAGCAAACCAAGCTTCTCGCTTTAAATGCGAGTATTGAAGCGGCCCGTGCTGGCGAATACGGGCGCGGATTTGCTGTCGTGGCCAACGAGGTAGCCAAGCTTGCCAGTGAGTCGGAAAATGCCACATTAGAAATCACGCGGCTGATGGACGCTGTTCAGGAACAAACCTATGCGATTTCCTCCGAAACCTCACAGGCATCCGAACAGCTTCAGCAAAGCCTGCAAAAGCTCTCAGATGCTGCATCTGCTTTTCTTGAGCTTCGACAAGCTGTCGATCAGACAACGGGAGAGCTACATATAGCCAACGAGGGGTTATCCGACATAACCGAAGGCTTGCACACCGTAGACATGGCATTGGATACGTTTGTTGCCATTTCCCAAGAGACCAAAAGCAGCACAGAAGAAATGCTGGTTGCTTCGCGCGAACAGCTCACTTCCATTGAAAAATCACGTCAACTGGCTACAGAGCTTCTATCCTTATCTGAGCGTCTGCAAGAAATCAGTGATCGCTTTCGCGTTGCATGAACAAGCAGAGCCTTCCCCTCGGGCAGGCTCTTTTCTTTTGTTTATGATAAACTTGTCAGTGGTACAACCAATACGTGAAAGAAGGAATTTCAGATGTTTCCATTTGAAGTGTCTTTTCCTACCAAAATTTACTTTGGCATGGGCGAACTGGAACGTTTGGGCCAAGAAGCAAAATCGATGGGCCAAAAAGCATTGCTCGTCACAGGCGGCAATGCGGCCAAACGTACAGGACTTTTGGACCGCGCCAAGGCTCTGTTGCAGGAAGCTCAAGTGGCGTATCTTGTTTTTGACAAAATCGAACCGAATCCGCGTACGGCAACGGTCGATGCCGGAGCTGCTCTTGCTCGTGAGCATCAGTGTGACTTCATTCTGGCTATCGGTGGCGGCTCCGTGATGGATGCCTCCAAAGCGATTGCGGCAGCAGCCGTTTCTGGACGCCCGATTTACGATTACATGCGGGGAAATCCGAGCGGCTCTGGTCAATTGCTGGTACCCGTTCAGGAAGCACTGCCGATCATGACCGTCCCGACAGTAGCCGCTACAGGTTCGGAAGCCAACCATATTAGCGTCCTGACTCATTGGGACACGCATGAAAAATCTTCGATAAACGGCCCAGCACTTTACCCGAAGATTGCCATTCTTGATCCGTCTATCACCTTTACCGTTCCAGCTCGGGTCACAGCGGAATCTTGCGCCGATATCTTTTCCCATCTGTTTGAAAATTATTTGATTAGCGCGGAAGGAACCCATGTTCAGGACGGGATTTCCGAAACACTCATTCGTCTCGTCGTCGAGCACTCCATCACAGCGATCCAGCAACCAGACAATGCAGAAGCACGATCCACCCTTTTGTGGGCGAGTACGCTGGGCATCAGTCCATTCGCTGCTGGCGGTCGTGGTGCTGGTATGCCGTTGCACGGAATTGAACATCCGCTGAGCGGAATCTACGATATGGCTCACGGTCGTGGACTGGCGATCCTGTCCCTTCCTTATTTTGATCAGGTAATTTTGCAAGACCGTCCCGAAAGACTAGCCCGTATGGGACGTCATTGCTTTGGCGTTACCGTGGAGGACGACGGCGAAGCAGCACGAGCAACGATTGAAGCCGTTCGACGTTGGTATGAGCGCATGGGAATCACAGAACGTCTGTCTGACTTCGGCGTGAATAAACAATCGCTGGCACAAATGGCTGAAGAAGCGATTCGCATCGGCGGACGCGGAAGCGGGTATCTGCCTAGCTCACGAAAATTGAATGAATCCGATGTGATCGCGATCTACGAGGCTTGCCTGTAATCGAATCATCAAACACACTGGCGAGCCTTCGCTCAGTTGTGTAATAATACAAATTAATCATTAATCAAAATTATTTTACTACGGAGGTTACCACCTATGGCAGATCCACGCATTAATGAACTGGCAAGCCGTCTCGTCCGTTACTCACTCCATTTGCAAAAAGGCGAAAAAGTTCTGATTGAAAATACAGGCCTGCAACCTGAACTCGTTCGTGCACTTGTGCGTGAATCATTTGCAGTTGGGGCTCTGCCTTTGGTCACCTTGAAAGACCAGGAAATCATGCGTGCACTCTATCAAGGCACGAGCGAAGAACACATGGCTCTGATGGCAAAATACGAGTATGACCGGATGAAAGACATGGACGCTTACATCGCTATCCGCGCTTACGACAACATCAACGAGTATGCCGACGTACCGGAAGACAAAATGGGCATTTACGCTCGCGTCCTGTATCAACCTGTACATACGAACGAGCGCGTTCCGAACAAACGCTGGGTTGTACTGCGCTACCCGAACAAGTCGATGGCGCAACTGTCCAAAATGAGTGTCGAGGGCTTTGAGGACTTCTACTTCTCTGTCTGCAATCTGGACTACGCGAAAATGTCCGCTGCCATGACTCCGTTGAAAGAGCTGATGGAGCGCACCGATCGTGTACGCATCGTCGGTCCAAAAACTGACCTGCGCTTCTCCATTAAAGGAATCAATGCCATCAAGTGCGACGGCAAACGCAATATCCCGGATGGCGAAGTATACACCGCTCCTGTGCGCGATTCCGTGGAAGGAACGATTTTCTACAACGCGGCATCGATCTACAACGGCGTTACCTTCAATGATGTTCAGTTCACTTTCAAAGAAGGCAAAATCGTGGAAGCGACCAGCTCCAATACTAAAGCATTGAACGACATCCTCGACACTGACGAGGGCGCACGCTATATCGGAGAATTCGCGATCGGCTTCAACCCGCACATCCTCCACCCAATGCTGGACATCCTGTTTGACGAAAAAATCGCGGGTAGCTTCCACTTCACGCCAGGGAATGCTTACACAGTAGCAGACAACGGCAACCGCTCCTCCATTCACTGGGACTTGGTCCAAATCCAACGCCCTGAATACGGCGGCGGCGAAATCTGGTTTGACGATGTGCTGATCAGAAAAGACGGGATCTTTGTGTTGCCAGAGCTGGAAGGCTTGAATCCGGAGAATTTAATTTAAATGAAATCTATCAAGCCGTACTAGCAAAGGGGCTATCCAGAAAGTCGTACTCACTGACTTTCTGGATAGCCCCTGCTTTCGTTTGGCAACCTGACCTCAAAACACGTTCGAATCAAATCACTTTGGACTGAGATCGTTCCCCGATGCTTCTCGACGATATTTTTGGCAATAAACAGGCCGAGTCCTGTGCCTCCCCCTTGATGCGTTCGCGCTTTATCGCCCGTAAAAAACATTTCAAAAATATGCGGTAGCGCATCCTCAGGTATCTGGTTACCGTAATTCATGATTTGTACTACCACTTCATCGTCCTCACGATAAGCGTTCAAATCGATAAACTGGCCATCTCCTCCATAGCGTACCGCGTTGGTCAAGATATTCTCAAATACGCGCGCCAAAAGCTCTCCATCTCCCACGATCACTAAATGAGCAACAATCGTACACCGCGCGACCAGCTCATTTTTCTCAAAGGAAGGATACATCTCTTCATTTAACTGGACAAGCAATTCACTCAAATCAATGACCTTTTGCTCGAGGTTGACCATGCCGTAATTCATTCTCGTAATTTCGAAGAGCTCATCAATCAGCTTTTCCAATCGTTGCGACTTGGTAAAAGCAATCGTCGCATAATGCCGCATTTGTTCTTTTGGCATCTGCTCGTCTCGTAAAACTAAATCTAAATAACCCAGTACGGATGTCAGCGGTGTGCGTAAATCGTGCGCCAGATTCAAAACAAGCTGATCCTTGCTGCTTTCGGCGAAATCTCCTCTTTCTACCGCCTTTTGCAGCATTTCACTTGCCAGATTGATATCCTTGGCGATATCTGCGAACTCATCATTGGATGGAATATGGACATGCCGTGTAAAGTCTCCACTGGCGAGATAATGAATGCCCGTGGAAATCTCCCGAAAGTAGCCCGCATACCGTTTGGTCAGGAGATAGAAATACAAGATCGCAATGGGAGCAAAGACAAGCAAAAAGAAATTGATATCCCCCATCTCCCTGATGAAACGGCGAACCTGGGCGAGCGGATCTTCGTACTTAACCTCCATCCGATAGTAAAACTGGAGTACTTTATAGAGCAGAAAGGTTACGATACCGGCCAGAAGCATGCCAAGCCCAAGAAGCCCAAGCATTTTGGAACGAAAACTATGTCTCCTCTTCACCATGGAAAAAATGAACCACTCCCTATCCCAATTTTCGTCCAGAGATCAATCATGATAGACTCTTTTAACGCGTTCTCCCAAACGGCTTACCAGTTCGTTCGTAATGGTTTTACATTGATGGGCCATTTCCTCGGCAGTGATACCCTCTTCTTGATCTCTGCCGATAAAGGTCACAACATCACCTTTTTGCACCTCTTCCATATCTGTAATATCTACAATAAGCTGATCCATGCAGACAAACCCAATAATTGGTCTCCTTTTTCCTCTGATCAAGCAGGTAGCGCCCGATTGTGACAGCATGCGCGGAACCCCGTCTGCATATCCGATGGATACGATGGCAATCTTGCTGTCTTTGTGCGCTGTGTGGGCGCGTCCATAGCCCACGGATTCTCCTTTTTCCACCTGTTTCACCTGTACAACTCTTGCTTTCAGTGATAACACAGGTCGTAGGTCGACGCTTGTTTTTACCTTATCTCCCTGCTTGCTCAACATCCCGTAGAGAGCGATCCCAATCCGAGCATAATCGTATTGCAGCTCCCCGTAATTCAGCACGCCGTAACTGCTTTGAACGTGCAGCTTCTGTGGATCGATCCCCTTTTCTTTCAGCTGATCGATCACTTTCTGGAAACGGGCGATTTGATTTTTCGTGTAATCGATATCCGAAGCTTCCAAACTGTCAGCCACACTCAGATGCGTAAAGGTACCGCATACCTGCAAATTTTTATAGCGATACATGGCCGCAATTCTTTCTGTGTGTTCCCAAGATTCCCCGAGTCTCCCCATCCCCGTGTCGATCTTGATATGAACAGGGATTTTCACGTTGTAGCCATTCAGTTTTTGGGCATATTCGTCATCTACTACGGTTTGCGTCAGTCTGAAACGGGCCATTTGGCGTATCCGTCGTTCATCGGTATAGCCAAGCACCAGAATCTCCCCTTTTACGCCCTTCTTCCTTAGCTCGATTCCTTCATCGATTGTGGCAACTGCGAAGTGATCAATCCCGAGCTTGTTTAAGAACTTCGCGATTTGCCATCCGCCGTGGCCATATGCCTGCGCCTTGACGACTGCCATCATCGCACAATCCTTCGGGAGAATCCGCTGGATTTCCCTTACATTATGTTGGAGATGAGGAAGATGGATATCAGCCCATGCTCGCCCTGGTTGATCCGGTTTCCCACCTCGAAAGCGCTGGATCACCTTCATCGCCATCACAGAAAGAACAAACGACAGCACTGTGACCAGTGTAAAATGCACCAAACTATTTTCAACAAGCGGCCCTGTCAGTCCCGTCACTTTGGCCGCTCCGCGAATGAGCACAATGCACAGCGGATGGATGACATAAACATACAGGCTCAGCTTTCGTAACGTTGGGCGATTTTTGCCTTTCCAGAACAACAGTAGTTGAAAGAGAAAATACATGCACGGTATCAAAAAAATATACATACTGTCATGGCGTTGCAGCTGATAAGCGTGTAAAAGCAAGCCTTCCATTACCAGCATGCTTCCGAACACTCCAAGTCCGATGGCATACGGTGCGACCTTTTTCTTTTTCCGCCTGCGGGTATTGGCAATCATCCCTCCCATGACAATAAACACAGGGGCAAAAAATAAACCGTTCCGCGTGTAATCAAACAGGGTAAACATCGATTGATAGATACTGTTCACATATGGATTCATCTGTGCAAATCCAAAGTAGCTGTCTCCCAATAACCCGATGCCATACAGCAGCAAAGTCACCCAAAACGTTTTCCATGCGGATAGTCTTGTATACAAAAAGGTACTGATACACACCCCCAGCATGATGCCAGGGAAATACCACAGATGATACAAGGTCCCGTTAAACAAGAGGTCTTTCACTGCTGAAAATACGGTAAATTGATCCGTAAAATACCCTGCATACACATTCACAGGAAGATAGAGTAGGATCGAAAGCAAATATAGCTTTCCTACTTTCCATAAAAACGGCTTCAGCAAATTCGCATTTCTGTTGCGATCAGTGCCAAGCTTTTGCAAGAAGAAAAATCCTGTGCACATAAAGAAAAACGGAACCGCCACCCTGGCTATTGTTCGTGTCAGTGTAAAGTCAGCCCATTCGCTTATGGACAGCAGGGGAGAAGTATGGATTGCGATGACAAGGATCGCTGCAATGATTCGGAATCGATCCAGCCCGCCATACTGCTTTTCACTCCCCACGTTCATTACGTGCCTCCTGATGAAACACCGTAATGATAAATCCATCCACGTTGTTGCCCGATATTTCGTATTTCTCACCAGCAACAATCGGAATGTGCGTAACTGTATCGCTAGCCTTTACATAGTAGATTTCAATGCGCTCATCATCCACTAGCAAATGCTCCTGATGGAATTCGTAGTTTTTCACATACTCGATATACTCTTCCAGACAAAGCTGAAGCTTTTCCATCAAAACAGCATGCGGATAGCCCACATACCGAAAATGCCAAGGCTCATCCGAAATCCCTGTCAGCTGTTCCTTGTCTTTGTCGTAGCGTTTGATAAACCCATATTGACTGGCACGTTGGCGAAACATTCGGCATACGCCATGATCAGGAAAAGAGGGGCAAATAAAATCGATCTCTTCCCTCTTCTCTCCTACATCAATCGCAAGCCCTGTCTGATGCTCGCTTTCATTCGGACGCGCGACATATTGACTGGTAAACACCTGTCCATTTTCGAGCAAGGATTGATCATAAATATCTTTTTGTTCCGTCTTGCTGCGAAAACCACTGACAGGCACGATTGTATGCTCTGCGTTGCAGGCCTTCAGTAGCTTGGCAAACATCTTTGCAGCCGTGTTTTCCAGCATCATATTGTTGTGTGCTCCGTCAATCAGCCGCATGCGGTTCAGCAGGATGCCGTCGTCTGTTTGCCAACGGATCGGGTACTGGCGATTCACCAATATCAGATGGCCGTGATGCAGATTGTCGCTGTTCAAAGAAATCGTCGAGACGTGAAGTTGTGTCATTGATTAGTCCTCCTCCAACGCTAGCATAATCAATGTATCCAGAAGTTCTTTATAGGAAATCCCCGCAGCACGCAGCATGCTTGGATACCTGCTTTTCGAGGTAAAGCCAGGGATCGTATTCACTTCGTTAAACACAATGTCTCCGTCTGGTGTGACAAACATATCCACGCGAGCGAAGCCACGACAGCCAAAAACCTGATAGAGATGGGTGGCTGTTTGCTTGATTTTATGAGCGAGTTCCGCGTCAATTCTTGCTGGGACATGGATATGGGCAGTCTCCAATGAATACTTTTCTGTATAATTGAAGAAGCCTTGGAGCAATTCGATCTCATCCACTTCCCCCACAATAACCTCACGATTTCCTAGTACCGCGCAGCCTACCTCAAATCCCACGATGTTTTCCTCGATGACTACTTTGTCATCATGCAGAAGAGCGTTTTCTATCCCGAAGACCAATTCTGATGGGCTGTATGCTTTCGTAATCCCAATCGAAGACCCTGCCTTTGCCGGTTTGACATACAAAGGGAATCCCAGTGCTTCGGTGGCAGATTGAACCGTCGCCAGATCAGTATTTGGATAAACGGTAACGGATCTTGGCGTTTTGATACCGGAGCTTTCCGCCAACGTGTGGGCGATATCCTTGTCCATACAAATCGCAGAGGATAGCGTGTGACAACCGACAAACGGAATTCCGGCGAGCTCCAATAGCCCTTGCACCGTTCCATCCTCTCCGTTTTTGCCATGCAAAATCGGGAACACCACATCAACCTTCGTGACTGTCATGGTACCGTTCTCCTCTGCAACAATTCCCTTCACCTGTCTGCAAGGAGAGAGAAAGGCAGGCACACACTTCTCACTTTGATGCCAACTGTCATTCCGAATGCTTTCGATGTTGCCGGTATATCGTAGCCATTGCCCTTCCCTCGTAATTCCTAGGAAAATCACCTCGTACTTTTCCAGACACAAGCTTTCCAGCACCGAACTCGTAGATTTAAGGGATACTTCATACTCCGAGGAACATCCCCCAAACAAAATCGCGACAGTCAATTTCTTCATAGGATTCACTCCTTCTTTTCTTTAGTTCACGTAGCTTGTTACAATCACACCGCCCATGTTGTCACCCGAAATCTCATAGTTGCTCGTAATCGGTACGTTGATCGTCATCTCTTGATCGACAGGGTAGTAGTTAATTTCATAGATCTTTCCATCGTTTGTCACGGAGATACTTCTTTTGTCTTTTACGTAATCCAAGTATTCTTCCAGCGAAAAGTTATTCTCCTTCATGATCGCGCTATGCGGCAAACCGACATATCGGAAATGCCAAGGCTCGAATACCGTTCCTGTAATGGCTACCTTGTCCTTCGGGTAGCGCAAAATAAAACCGTATTTCCACGAATGATCTTCCAGCCACTTGCCTTCAGGGGCGTGCTCCATTTTCATTTGCGTCGATCCAATATCCAGCGCGGAACCTACATTATGTTCGCTATAACCGCTCGGCATCGCGTACGCTGGCCCCATTTCTTCATACAGCTTCTCTTGTTCTTCCATGCCTCGATAACCGCTGTTCAGGATAAAGTGGCTCACGTTATCTTGTTGCGCAGCTTCGACCATCTCCAAGAATACTTTGGCTACACGCTCCGACACTTCGATTCTATGATCGAGCAAAGTATAGCCTTGTAACAGTTCTTCATGCTCAGACAACCGAACCACATCGTTTTTTACCCCTGCCTCATGAACCGGATAGTCTTTATTGACCAAAAGAAGGTCTCCCTGATAAATTTGATCTTTTGCTATTTGTATGGATTGGTACTCCACACCCACACCGGTAGCCTCTCCCACTGTTTCGATATGTCCGCCAACATTAGGTGGTCCATCTGTTATTTTTTGAAAAACGATATATCCAAACAGCGATAAAATGACAAGCCAAAAAACCCTCTTTTTCATTCACAGCTTCCTCCTTCACTTACACATGTAGGATAGGGAAAACTGTTAAAATAAAAAGTAGGGTAAATATAAAATAATTTTAAAGATGTCCATTCATTTTTATAAAGTTGCTTAGCTGGATAGTGAGGAGGTCAGCAGCATCGCATGAATAAAACAGACCGTTTGTTGGCGATCGTTCTGGAGCTACAGCGAAAAGGAACGTTGCGCGCAGAAGATTTGGCCGCGACCTTCGAGACGAGCGTCCGGACAATTTATCGTGATATGCAGGCATTGAGCGAAGCAGGCGTCCCCATCGTTGGGGCACCAGGTCAGGGCTACTCGTTAATGGAAGGGTATTTTCTGCCGCCCGTCAGTTTTTCGGTAGAAGAAGCCGTTGCACTCTTGATCGGAGCAGACTTGGTCGAGCAAGCTTTTGACCAAAACTTTGGCAATAACGCAAGAGCTGTACAGCGCAAAGTAGAAGCGATCCTGTCTGCGGATGTAGGCGAACAAGCCAGCCGTATCCGCTCAACCTTTCGCCTCGTAAGCCCCAGAGCAAACAATCTGCGCGAGCAGGAAAAAGCGCATGCACAACTTCTCCACGAAGCGATCATCAATGAGCGGAAGGTGCGGTTCCGCTATCGGAGGGGTACGCCTGGGGAGGATGACGATCGTGAAACAGTGCGTGATGTTGCTCCATATGGCCTGGTGCTGATTCGTGGTTCTTGGATACTACTCGCTCATTGCGATCTGCGACAGGATATTCGTCGATTCCGCCTGTCACGCATGAGCGGCCTGATCGTTTTGGAAGACCGCTTTATCCTCCCTGACCATTTCCATTTTGATGAATACAAGCCTCTCGACGATCGGTCGCTGGAGGTGCAGATCGTCATCAGCACAGCTGTCGCTGATCGGGTAAAAGAATCGGGCTATTTTTTTATCGAAGAGATTACGGAGCATCCGGACGGCTTTCTCGTCAGATTGCGAGTCAGACAAATGGAAGAAATATTGTCTTGGGTACTTGGTTTGGGGGCAGATGCGGTTGTTCTTACGCCTGAATCCTTGCGTAGCCGAATGCGCGAAGAAGCCAAAAAATTATTCGAACGCTACTGACATACTGCTGTCAGTAGCGTTCGAATATGATAAAAGCAAGAAAACCAAGAGGAGCTGATTCGCCCATGAATACAAAGGAAATCGTGAACAAATTTGAAGACGTGACAAACCACTACCTGCTTGAATTAGAAGGCTTCACCATGGAACAACTCTTGCAAAAACCAAGTGAAGATGAATGGTCGATCGGTCAAATGTACCTTCACTTGATCCAATCTGCCCGGTATTTTCAACTGGGAAGTATCGAGAAGTGTAGACAAGGAGGTCCTGCTGTCACAGAAGCAGGTACCGAAAAATCCGAGATCGGGCAGACCATATTTGCTCAAGGATCCTTGCCTCCCGTTCGTGTGAAAGTCCCTGCCTCCCCGGAGTACACACCTGCACAACCAGAGAGCAAGGAGCAATTGCGTGATGGACTCATCAGCGTGCTCACACAAATGAAAGAGCTGGAACCGACTCTGGACGAAATTCCTGCGCATCACACGGTGGCTCACCCAGCCTTCGGTCCGCTGACGGCCAAGGAATGGTTTGCCGTCGTAGAAATGCACTATCGTCATCACCTGCTCCAGCTCAACCGACTGAAGGGTTAGTTTTTTTCTCCAAACATACCCGCAAGCTTTTGATAGGTCAGCGGAAACTCTGCCTGATAACGTAAGAAAGACGGGATCGGGTAGCGGATTCCGCCTTTTTGCGTTCCGACTAATCCCTCCACCAGCTCGGCGGCATCGCGAAAATGAAAGCTGAAGGCCATCTCGTGATCCTGTGTCTGGGCAAACAATCTGTCGCCATAACACGGTACGATCACTTGCGGTTGTCCCGTCTGGATCGGCTTGATGGCAATGTCCGCACAGTCGGCCCGACTGGAAAAGGTGGAAGGAATCGACCCACCGCGCTTGTACAGCATCCCCGCCACCAATCGCATGACCTGTGCCGCATTGCCGTAAATCACGATGACATCTGGCTCGATCTCTGCTCGCTCCAGTGGAAATGATACGTAGTAGCCGCTTTCTTCTGCTGAAAATTTCGGAACATCCAGCTCGCTTTTCGCCCCATTTTCCAGTGAATCTGTATACATCCCACAGGCGAGATGACCCTCTGTATAAAACGCCGGCTGCTCTTCATAGCCAAAAGCCACCTGCGCGATCGGACAGGACAGATCGGCTCCATTCATCGCGATGCTCCAGCCATAACGCCTTGAAAAACCGACAGCTTGGCAAATCGTAATCGGATAACCTAGATCACGGACAGGTCGCTTTGCCTTTGACGGCAGAGCGGCTTCTTCTTTTCGGATGCTAACTCCTACGGGAAAGGTCTCAGTCCTCACATACATTTGAAGCGCTTGATTCAGCTCGATGGCGTTCATTCCATTTGCCCCCTCGTTTTTCACATGCACTGCTCATACTCCGAATTTTTCGTCTTTTTTGCCCAAAGTCCTGTCACTCCCTACATTTTTCTCGAAGCTTACAACATCGTAAGGTAATGGAAAGGTTAATCGATAGGGAGTCGAAACAATCCCTGTTAGGATAAAAAAAGACTACACGTATTACTTGGGATGGCTGGAGGGTTCACAATGAAAAAGTTCGCATGGCTGGGAACGGCGCTTCTCGTCTTTTTGTTAATGGGATGCTCCTCCAGCTCACCAGATACAGTACACGGGCTCGGAAAAGAAGAAGCGGCGCAAATCGCTGCAGCCGCTGTTAGACAATATTATCAGATGGATGTTGATACGACTGATCGGGAAATCACGCTGGAGGACCCAACCAATTCGGTATACAGAGGTGTACCTGTTCACGCCGTACTGAAACGCGAACCTGTGAGTGGCGATGTCCATGGCTTTCACGCCATCATCGAACCGAGGTCAAAGCAAATTCTTTCCCTGTCGATTGACGTTATTGGAATAAACGGAGAAATGGCGACAAAAACGATGACAGAAGCAGATTTGGAAAAGACGGCATCAGATTTCATCCGCTCGAAAAACCTGCTTGCGACGAACGACTTCCAATTGGTGAAAGCTTCTGACGCTCATTCCAATGACGCCAAGCGCTACTTTTATTACACAGATGGCCTAAATGATGTGGCAATCGGAGTGGACCCAGGCCTGCAACAGGTCGTTACGTTCACATATGATTGACGCACCCTAATCCTTTACATTTACAGTGGGTTCTCCGATGCGACCGCAATCGCTTTTATAACGGAGAACCCATTGCTGTTAGTTTCCGCTGTATTTATCCTCAATTTCCTCTCTCATTTCCTGATAGGTCTCGGTTGTGAGACTCACCAAGTAATTGGTAAGCTCCTCCTTGGACTGTGTAGCCAACGCTTCTCTTTCTTGCCTTTTCCCAGTAAGGTACTCCCTCGCTTCATTGCCAATCTTGCCACTCGCAGACAAATGCTCGATCGCCATTCCGATGTTCAGGCTCTCCCGCCAGTTTTTCTCGTACCAATCCCGGTCGTAAGCATCCACCCATTTTTTGCGGTCGATCAGCACAGCGTCAGCTTCTGTCAAAGCATCCCGTTTCCACTGCTCCCACTTCTGGGCAATTTCTTTCGCGCGTTCCAGCTCTTGCTTGAACTGCTCGCGGTTCGTCACATTTGCATACAAACCTTCTGACGCGTGGGCAATTTCCTTCAATTGCTTCTGCCCTTCTGCATTCACGTCAAAGCCGATGACGTTTAACAACGGCATAATTTTGGACTGGGACAATTCCTTGGCTACTGCCACTGGATTGCCATCGCACGTCTCGATACCGTCACTGACCAGATAGATGACATTCGTATTTTTATCCGCTTCGAATCCCGCCAAATCCTCCTGAGCAAGACGCAAGGAGTGCGCAATGGATGTCCAGCCCGTCGGCTCAAACATGCCAAGTGCTTGCTCAAGACCTTTCGCATCGTAGGCTTGCAATGGATAGACCATCTCACTACTGCCACAGGAGAGCTGTTTATGCTCATCCGCATTGCTGCCCTTATGTCCATACACGCGCAGCGATATTCTCGCCTCTTCTGGCAGTGCTTCTGCGAATTCCTGGATCGCTTCCTTGGCGAGCTGCATTTTCGTTTTGTCCCCAATTTTCCCAGCCATGCTGCCGCTTGCATCCAGGATGATTTCTACGTTGAAATTTTCCCGAAACTGAAAGCGGGCGTCCTCGATGTCAGGACTGCCATACGAAGCCATTCTCCAGCGGTCTACAACCATCTGGGGACTGAGATAATCCTCGGCAAATAGGGTGATCAATTGATTCCAGTACAAATCCAAGTAAGCATCATTCATCCCGTCGACCAGGGTAGGCATTTTATCCAAAACCTGTATGATCTCAGCTCGATGCGGATAAGCTGCATGGAAAAATTGTGTGCCAGCAAGCGGTCCGGGCTGTGAAGCAATCAATTCCTGTGTCGTCTGCGGCCATTGATTTTGCCGGATCCCTGTACTCGCTCCTATTGCGCCCAGTGAACAGCCCGAAAGCAGCAGCATGATCATGATGCTGTTGATCAAGAGCGACATCCGCATTTTGGTGTTACGCATTCGGTCATATCCTCCTTGCCTTGTTGCCTTGTTGATCAGATCGTCGCGTTTTTCTTTCGGATGAACGCCAGATGTCTAGTCATGCCATTTCCTCCAACCATCATCATCCAAGAATAGGGATATTGATGTAAAACCAGTCGTTCACCTCATCAATAAAATCGATCCGTCTGCTTTCTCCTGTCTGGTAGATTTGCTCGGAATAGGCAGGAATGAAGTCAAACCCCATCGATTCCGATTCGTACTTTACAGAAGTTGTTACTTCAATCCGATTGTCACTGTTGAACAATTTGACGGACGAGCCGCTGAGCGTTGCATGGTTATCCGATAGCACTTTGGCAACCACTCCAGGAATTTGACTAGCCGCGTTACGCAACCCTAGACTTACATATACCTGCAACTCATAATTACCTGGCAATGCGTTGCTCAATACCGAGTCAATCGCGCCATATTCAATTTCACTATGAGACCAATCGGGGTGTGACGCTCTCAGCGGGCTCTTAGCAGCTATTATTCTGGGTGTGAGATAATCTTGTTTATAATACCGATTGGGTGACGCATCGTATATTTTAATTGCATCATCCATCTCATCATAAATATCCTTCACCGCCGCAATACTCGCCTGCTGCGCACTGTTCGACGCCTGCTCCTTGTCTACAAAAATGGTCGAAAAGTTGAAAAGCGCAACAAACACCAGCATGAACATAAACCAGTAAATCGTCAGGGTAAAGATCGTCATATTTCCACGTTCATTTTGCAAGTGACGCAGTATACGTACCATCTAGTTCATCACCCTGCTCTTCATTTCCCGATCAAATGAGATATATCGGTCTTCCTCTTTGATATAGAGCCAGTCAGGAAGAAACCCCAGCTCCATCTGTACGCCGACCTTGGCTGTAAAATATCCGTCGCCATCCCATGTGATATCGCCCTCATTGAAGGAAATGTAGCCTCCTGCCGCGTTCACCACGTTTTTGGCAGCTTGTATGGCTTCTCCCGAGTTTCCCGTTATGGCGTACACCTTCGCCGCCTCATTTGCTGCCGACTGAGAGATGATTACGCCGTAGACACCCACAAGAAACTGCCAGCAAATCAGCATGATCAGAAAGACGAACGGCAGTATGGCGATAAACTCTACGGTGACCGAGCCCTTTTCATTGGAAACGATCTTCTTCAGGCGCATTCTTCGCTCATCTCCTCTCGAACTTATTTGCAAGCTACCTTTCATCGAGCAGCAATCCCCCTGCCACAGCAGCTTCCGCTCCTGCCGCCTCGTCCTTCCATTTATTGACGTACATCATGAACATGACTGCAAAAAACGGAAGAACAATCACATTAAGCAACAACTCAATAAACATAACCGCCCCGAAAGTCGCTGTAATCGACGTGACGAGGAACAAGCCCGCCATACTGATTAGCCATTCCACCACACTCACCATTAGCAACAAGCCAAAGATTTGGAAGAAGTGCTTTTTGCCCATTTCCAAGGCAGCTCGCCAAGAGCGCCAAGCAGATTGTTTTTTCAGCACCACAAAAAACGGCGTCAAATAGAACAAGATCATCAGAATCAACCCGGGTATCATGAACAGCATCATTCCTGTAGAGACAAGAAAGCTAAACACGATCCCAAATACGAATACGGAAAAGCTGTGTTCAAAAAAAGTCCGAAATGCTTTTCGAATCGGACGTTCATCGCCGTCCAAATCACTTTGGACATACTGGGCAAAAGGGATCTGGAGGATCAGCAAGAACAGAAGAAGTAAAAACAGATTGAAAAAGCTTGCGACGAATTTGGCGCCCGTGATCGCGGCGATCAGATTCAGGTAGTTCAGCGTAAAGTTGTGGATGATAAAAAATGGAACCACGAGCACGGCGGACAAGAGCAGCAACGATTCGATGTTCCGTGCATAAAAACGGATGCTTTCTTTGAAGGGATGCATATGGGTATCTCTCACCTTTCCTGTTAAGGGTTTCGCAGCTTATCCATCAGCCCGTTTTCCAAGATGGTCATATTAAGCTTCTCGTGGGCCTCTCGCAACTGTTCAACCGAATGGAAAGACTCATGTTTCCCTGTTGTATGCGTCTCAAAGCTTTTCACGGATTCATCGGCAATATTTCGCAGCGTTTTGTCTTTATAAACAGAGAGCAAGTCGCTCAGCTTTTTTCGTTTCTGCTCCTGTACCCGATCCAGTTCTACTCGATCGGATTGGAAAAACTGGTAAAGCCGATCCACAGAATCTTTGATCAGCACCTGCTTGCGAATGCGATCATACAAAATGTAGTCGGATTCAAATAACACATCCCGTAATGCCGTTTCTTCTCCCGCGATGACGTAGTTGCGCGCGAAAAATTGATTGAGCAGATTCATCCCTCGATCATAAATAGCACGCAGCTGGTCTCGGCTTTCCATCATGGTTTTGCAAACGTCGATCAGCTTCTCTGTATCTTGCCGTATCACAGTGTCCATCTTATTCTGGTAGCTGGGCAAAAGCGCCCTCAGATACTCGTATTTTTGCTCGTACATCTCGATCGGCTTATCCTTATCAATGGCCAGATTGTTCTTAATCTTGCGCCCCGCATGTGCATGTACCAAAAACAGTTTCACTACGGGCTCTGCTTCATTGCGACGAACCACTTCACCATCCGGTCGCAGCACCAAGTACCCGACAGCGTCTTTTTTCCCCCATCTCCAGTACGCGACATGGTAGTAATATTCTCCGTCTACGTAGGCCGGGTAATTATACAGCTCTGTCCTCTCTAAAAAACGCTTATTCCGCTCGATCTGAGCCTGAACCTGTGGTGTATTCACGACTTTCATAAGCAAGGACCTCCGTTACGCAAATAAGGATTTTACCCAGCCAACAGCTTTTCCGACCCCATCCCGGATTCCACGGGTAATCGCTCCTCCGGCTAACTTGTCAGCGTACTTCACGAGTTTGCTCAATCCCCACAAAACCGCACCGGTGACAACAAGCACACCGCCTACCGCCTGCCCACCTGGTATGACGGAAGCAATGACCCCTGCATCCATCAGCACACTGCCGAAATTACCGGCGCCATCCACAAATTTCTCATTTTGTGTAGCTTCATTCTGGCTCGGATCAAACGCCATGCCAAAGCTGCCGATCGTATCCATGATGTCAAATGGAAGGCTAATCGCTGCTACGCCCACATTTAAGCCTTTCACGATCCCCGGCATTCTGACGCCGGATGGATTTGCTGAATTCGTCAGCTGACCGCCTTGGAAAATATCCCGAAAACTGTTATTCGGCAATTGCGCCAACACAAATTGATAGTTGGCCCACGCGTTCATCCCGTCGAGTGAATCGACACCCAAGCCTGTTACTGTGTTTACATACGGCGTATTCTTGAAGGCAAGATCAAGGCCTTTTATCGCCAGATCCCCCAAGAACAAGCCTTTACCACGAAGTCCCGCTGCCATGTCTACTTCGCCATTCATAAGCAAATCAGCGCTATATGCCAGCGTACCACCCATGACGTCCTTGAACGTCCATTTGACTGCACCGTATTCAAGCGTCTCTGTCATCGGTTTCGAGCTATCTGGATTGACGCCGGGTTGCTGCGAAGCAGGCATCTGTACATTTGGTGCAGGTGCATTTGCATTTGGCGCTTGCGGGTTCGAGTGATTGACGCTTGGCCCCTGCAAATCAGGTGCCTGCGGATTTATCCGATCCCAATTTGGGGCTTGCGGATTCGTTCGATCCCAGTTCGGCGCCTGCGGGTTCAGCTTTTCCCAATCAGGAGCCTGTGGGTTTATTTGTTCCCACTGCGGCGCTTGTGGGTTGAGCTGCTCCCATTGTGGCGACTCCAGATTTGGCTGATCCCACTTCGGGGCCTCGTATTGCAGCCCTTGATACTGAATGGAAGCTGCCAGGCCCACCAGCGGAAACAGATTCATCAAAAGAATCAGAAAGGCGAAAGTAGCCGCTGCCGTTGGGCCTCTTAACCATTTTCTCACTTTACAAACCTCCTTTTGGAGATTTCGTCTCTAGTTCGTTTTCGTATTTTGAGCAAACTTCTGGTTGATCGCATCCACGGCTTCCTTATAGGACTTCTCGTTCAAGGTATCCAGGAATTGCTCCAGTTCATCTGCCTTTTTCTGGGCGATTTCCAGCTGCTCATCGTTCAACTTCCGCAGATGATCGGCGAACTCATCTGAAATCATGTTGTTTGCATCCATGGTCATGATCGCAGATGTTAGATCATGATTTTCACGTTTAGCGATACGGCTCCATTTCAAAGCAAAGTGACTAATGTCGATCGAACGAGAACTACGAGTGGATACGGCTTGATAGGATGCATTGGCTTTCCACTCTTTCCACTTGTTCGCGATTTCTTTCCCACGATTGAATTCTTCCTGCAGTTCCTTCTGATCTTGAATCAGAACATAGCGGCCTCCCGCTGCCTTTGCGACTTCTTTCAACTGCTGCTGCCCCGGACCGTCTATACCAAATCCAATCACGTTAATAATCGGCGTAATCTCGGATTGGGCCAGCTGTTTGGCAGCTTCGACAGGGTCACCATCGCACGTTTCGATTCCGTCACTGACGAGGAAGATCATATTGGTGTTCTTATCTCCAGGCAATTTGCTTAAATCCTTTTTCGCTTCCTGCAAAGAGTAGGCAATCGGAGTGTATCCGGTAGGTTGGAACTGATTTAAAGATTGCTGTAGCTTTTCTTTGTTGTAAGGCTGCATCCCGTACACCAGCTCACTACTGCTGCAAGATAGTGCTTTATCCGACTCTTTTCCGCTGCCCTTTTGCCCGTATACACGCAGTGCGACATTCGCCTGTTCCGGCAAAGATTCAGCAAAGACTTGAATCGCTTCTTTGGCAGCATCCATCCTCGTCTTGCCGTTCGATTTTGCCGCCATGCTGCCACTCGCATCCAGGATAATCTCCACATTGTAGCTTTCCTTAAACTTGAACCGCGGATCTTCGATGTCCGGATTCCCAAATGAGGCCATTTTCAATTCATCCATGATCTGTTGCGGATCGGGATAGCTCTGGGCAAACAGCCCCAACAAGGCAAGATAGTATTGGTTAATCATTTCTTCGTCTGGGTTTTCAACAGTAGGGAACTTTTTAAGTTCAGGCAATACTTCTTCCCTGTTGTTGTCATACGAAACCCCAGAAAAACGTCCTGGCGGCGAATTGACGAAGTCCGCTGTCTTTTCCCGCTTTAGCGGCATTCCTTCCTGTGCCATTGCCTCCAACGCTTTTACTTTCTCTTCTCGCGTCATCTCGGCATTTGGCTCTCCTGTTTGGTCTGGCGGTTGGCTTTGCGTAGGCGGTGTTTCCGTGCTTGGTGGAACAGAAGGATTTTGCCCCTCTGTGTTCTGAGGTGCATCCGGCTGATTATCTGCCTCCTGCGAACACGCCGTTAACAGGCTCAACAGGAGGATCACTGCAATTATTCCCTTCACGAGTCTCATCAAAGTGCTACCTCCTGCTTAATTTCGACTTGCTATGTATGGGTTCAGGTGGTGAAGAAACACTCCTTCACCACCTCTTTTCCATATGCTCATCAACAAAAAAGCATTCAATTGTTGATTAATTTCCGTCTAATTTTTTGATGATATTGCTAAGCGTATCCCCAATCGATTCGCCAACAAGTGCCGGGTTACCATTAAAGTAAGTAATCACCGCTCCAAACACAGCGATCACCACACCCGCCAATGCGATCCACTCAATTGCTTGCGCTCCTTTTTCGTTTCCCAGAGCTCCTTGACCTTTTGCATACCATTTCAGCATCATGCTTTTCATATAAAATCTACTCCCCTCATTATTTGGATGATGAATAAATAAAGAACTGTGCACTCCCATCTCGCTGACGGGCATCACCTCCTAAAAGTGAGGCCATGGATCATGGCATGATGTCGGAGAACAAACTGAAGTTCTCTAAAATATTCAATACCATCAAACCGCCAATCAGGATAATCGCTGTAGGAGTCACGACAAACGTGGTGATCAGGGTTACTTTTGGCGACGCCTTGGCCGCCTTTTCCTTGATCAACTCTTTGCGGATTCTCCGCATGTTTTCCGCCTGTGCCTTGAACGTGACGGCAATCGGCACCCCCAGGCGCATCCCCTGAATGAGCGCTTTGATCAGCATCTGAAACTCCGGATTGTCGTTGCGTCGCAGCAATTGTTCATACGCCTTTTCCCTCTGTACACCGAGATCCAGCTCTTGATTGAATCGGGAAAATTCTTCCCGAATCGGCCCATCAAAAAACTTGATGACTTCGCGCAAAGCCTGATCGAGACTCACCCCCGCCTGAAGAGTCACGCTTACGGTGTCGAGAAATTCAGGCAGGTCATAGCGAAGCTGATGTTGACGATCGCGCGCTTTTTTCTTCAACAGAAGGATGGGCAAAAAGTAGCCAATCAACGGCCAGCCGATCAAACCTAGATGCGATAAGGGAAAGCGGAGAATGAAAAACAGCGTGCCGGCAATAATGCCGAGCAGAGCCATGAAAATTTTGACCCCTTGGAATTGGGCGACGGTCAAATCTAGCGGCCGCCCAGCCCTTAGCAACCAATCCTCAACCTCATGCGACTCACTGAAAAAGTTGATGCGCTGCCCCATGACAGCATAGTCATCTCCATACCGAAGCAATCGTTTGACCAGACGCTCGGATGAGGTTTCCTGCTTGCGCACACCGTAGTTTTTGTGCCCGCTCATCTCATGGACATGTGCGAGCAGTTTTTGCTTCTCGATGGAGTAGCGATACCACTCCTTCAGACAGATCGCAAACAGCAATAGAAACAAGAACACGCATGTAATTATGAGAGCATCCATGTTTTCACACCTTTATGTTGGTCACTTTCTTTACGAGGATATAGGACAAGAGAGTTCCGATTACAAACAACCCCAGAAGAAAAAGACCAAATCCGGAAAACAACGGATCAATGAAGCCTTTGTTCATCATGTTCATCATCAGCACCAGGGCTATTGGCATGATCGGCACCAAGATAGAGACGTATCGCTGTTCCGCCGTCATCGTCTTGATTTCCTGATTCACGATGCGGCGATCCTCCAATGTCTCCGCCATTTCTTGCAGCACCTGGCTCAAATTCCCCCCTGCACGCCGTTGAATCAGCAGGGTAGCAGTAAAGATACGGAATTCTCGCGTCGGTATTCGTTTTTCCATGTCAGCAAGCGCCCGGTCAAAGCTGACGCCTAGCTGCAGCTCACGCGCCATGCGACTAAACTCATCACCAGCGGGATAATTCATCTCCTTGGCTACCAGTGAGATCCCCTGCGAGAGCGTAAGACCCGCACGCAGCGAGTTGGCCAAAAGGCGACACACTTCGGACAGCTGTTCATTCAATCGTTCCTGGTACTTGTTGCGTCGGACAAAGAACAGCACGTTCTGTATGAGATACATGACCACTGCACCGATAATGATGTTAAAAGGAAAAGAAATATTCACAACGTTACTGAGCAAGAAGGCGAGCCCCATGGTACCTACGATCAAAATTCCGTAAAACTCTGAGGGAGCCAGCGGGAAGTTCGCTTTGATCAGCTTTTTTTGGATTTCTTTGGCATAGGGCGTCTGGTCAAATTTGTCTCCCCAAACGATGACGACGCTTTTTCGTTTTCCCTTCACCTCGAACCATTCTTCCGCTTTCTTTTTCCATTCGGTCTTCTTGGCCCGATAACCGAGATACTCGTAGATGCCCCAGATGCCAAACAACACCGCGAGACTAAACAGAATAGGCATGGTCACGCTGCTTCCCTCCTTCCGCCCTGAATATGGATTCATCCAGATGGATTCCAAAAACTTGGAGCCTCTCCAAGCACCGTGGGATTACTCCGGTTGCCGTAAAGTAGCCAAGGACTTCCCCTTTCGCGCCGATCCCCTTCCGCTGGAAACGAAAAATCTCGTTGACCTCTACCCGTTTGTCTTCCGTTTTCGCTACTTCCGAAATCGAAACGAGTTTACGTGTTCCGTCTGACAGGCGTGTGACCTGGACGATGATATCCAGCGCACTGACGATATATTCACGGACAATCGTCGAGGGCAAATCCATCCCGGCCATGACGACCATCCCTTCCAAACGATTGAAGGCATCCTGTGGTGAGTTGGCGTGGACGGTGGTAAGCGATCCTTCATGTCCGGTATTCATGGCCTGTAGCATATCGAATGCCTCTGGCCCCCGTACCTCCCCGACGATGATGCGGTCTGGCCTCATTCGCAGGGAGTTTCGCACGAGCTGACGGATCGTGACTTCCCCTGTTCCCTCCATATTGGGCGGGCGTGCCTCCATCCCAATACAGTTGGGGTGAGTCAGCTTCAACTCGGCCGAATCCTCAATGGTAATGACACGTTCATAGTGCGGAATGGCTTTTGCTGTCGCATTCAGCAGCGTCGTCTTACCACTACCAGTACCACCCGAGATCAGTACGTTCATTTTGGCTTCCACCACGGCTTGAATGAACTGAGACATCGCTTCATTGAAAGAACCAAATTGCATCAGATCATCCATCAAGAAAGGCTCTTTGCGAAATTTACGGATCGAAACGAGTGTCCCATTGAGACTGATCGGAGGGATGACGGCATTCACGCGGCTTCCATCCTTCAGACGGGCGTCGACCATCGGCGAGCTTTCATCGATTCGTCGTCCAAGCGGTGCCACAATCCGGTCCACGATATGCCGTAAATGTTCCTCGTCGCGAAATTTTAAATCGGTTAATTCCAGCCTTCCTCGTTTCTCGACGTATACCAGGTTGTGTCCGTTAATCGAGATCTCCGTGATTTCCGGATCGGCGAGCAGCGGTTCAAGTGGGCCAAGCCCTACCGATTCATTGATCAGACGAGTCAGCAGGATATCCTTTTCATTTCGCGGAATGACTACTTTTTCTTCCGACATGTATTGGGAGACGAGACGTTCGATTGCGAGGCGCATCTCATCTGAACGAAGGCTGGTCAGTCTCTCCAGATTAGTCTCCCGCAAGAGTCGGGTCTTGTAGTGCTCAGCCAGCTCGTCGATGTACGGATTGAAGGAAGGAGCTGCTAATGTGGCAGCGAGTGTCGTCTGCTTTGTCTCATCCCCTGGCGCTGTCTGCTCTTGCTTTCGTCGGAATAAAGCCATCTAACTCCCACCTTTTTGAACTTGCTCTTTATGACAGTTTCTTGAGTACCCATTTTCGGATGTCTTTCGCAGCAGGGGAGAGCTTCTTCTCATTCGCTTCCTTTTGTAACGGTCGGCCTTGATTGACAGCTGCTTGCACTCCTTGATGATCTCTGCTGATTTCAGCGGTAATCGGTGCGGCGAATAATCCTTTCAAATCAGACACATTCAGTTCATTATCCCTTCCCACCTGATTGACGACCACTTCGAGCCTGCCTGTAGTATCAATTCGCAGACGTTGGAACAAGTCTTCCACGAGTCGATAAATTTGAACGGACGGTGTATCCAGATTCATCACGTAATAAATCATGTCCGACTCTGACAAAGCGGCAAAGGTAAGCTCGTTCATATGCGTTGGCAGGTCGATAATCACAAAGTCATAACTGCGGCGGCTAGCACGGATCAACCTGGTGACAAATGCCTCGGACATATTCTCCGCCGTCTCGGCATCTCGCGGGCTGACCAGCACCTCCAGCTTGGAATGGTTCTCCCTCTGGGCCACATTGCGAATATGAAATTCGTTGATTTCGTCCATAACCGGCATAAGATCGCCCAATGTACGGTTGTTGTCAAATGACAAGAAGGTTTCGATTCCACCGTATTGGAGATTGAGATCGATCAGCAACACACTCGCCGTAGATTCCAGCTTCAATGCTTGCGCAAAGCCCGTTGCCAGTTGGGTTCGTCCGCTTCCTCCTTTTCCACTGTAAAAGGAGTACACCTTTCCCCGACCTCGCACGAAAGCTTTGCTCGATGCATCCGTGCCCTTTTTTCTCTGTTTGATCTGAGATAAATCTGATATTTTGTCGAGACGATCGGATAACAGGTTGAGCTCATCAGGCATCACGATGTATTCCACTGCACCCGCGCGGACAACATCTCGCAGCAGGACAAAGTCCTGTCTTTCCGTGAGATAAATGAGTATGCCCTCCGGGAGCTCGCCTTGTATGTACTGCACCAGCTCTACTCCTGCTCCGTCTTCCGGCTGCACAAGCAAGACGACATCGGGTCCAATCCGGTCAATTTCTTTTTTCACTTCAATGGAAGTCGTGTAACGTACTTGCTCATACGGAGTCAGAATGTCCCTCAGCATGTCTTTTACAGAGTCATAATCCGCAACGACGAGAATTTTCATATCTTTGTTCATGACTTACCCTCCGGTTTTCGGTGGTTGATTAGTTGGCTGCGGTGGTACCGAAGTTGGTTTCGTTGGAGGCTGGGCCGGAACTGTCGGTGGTGACTTTACTGCCGGCTGCCCTGCTGCTGGTGGTGTAACAGGCGGTGTCGCAGGTTTGCCAGGCGGTTTTGTCTGTTCCGGATTGGGCTCCACAAACGGATCGGGAATACCCAAGTCTCCTTTGCCCACATTCGCTTTCAAAATGCGAACCATCTGGGCATAATGCTGCTGGTGAATGAATTTCGGCGCTTCCTCGAACGGCAGCTCGAGAGCTACCCCCTTGAAGCTGTTCTCCGATTTGGCCACCATGGCGACTGGCACGTCTTTCATGAACACTTCCGTCACCGGCTTCCCGTTCACCTCATGCGAGATGATGATGTCCACCCGGTCTAACGCCTCCAGCTCCTGGTCGAAGACGACATTGCTCGATGAAAACACCGTCACGAGCCTGTTGTTCTGGTCCCGTACAACATTGGCTGGCTTCATGATATTTTTCGTAATGATGTCTCCCTTTGACAAGGGAACGATCGTGACTTGATTTTTCAAACTAGCTTTATCGATGACGTACGAATCATCCGCGTACTTTTTGGGGATTTCCCTTACCGTCAATTGGTCGGGTTGAATCAGTGCCCGAGATGGAATATCTGCATTTGCTTCGTATATTTCCACCATTTCGCCCAGTTGCGCATTCAAATCCTTGATTTTTTGCAGAAACAGAAAACCCGCAAGTGCAGCAAGTAGGAACGATAATACAAGGAAAATAATTGCCCTACGTTTTGATTCCAACATCAGAAGATTCCCTCTCTTTTTCGAAAAATCCATTCATGTTCATACTTTGACGTTTTATTGCCAATATTCCAAACCCACAAACTCGTGAGAAAGGCACTAGGAATACATGATTATTACCAGCATGAGACTGGTCCCACCCGCAACAAATGGAGCCAACGGAATTTCTCGCCCGAGCTTCATCCTGCCTGTCATTTTGGCGATGGCCCACATGGGAAGCACGCTGACTCCCGCAAGCAAATACGTAAGCATTAGCACGACCAACCCCGCTTGCCATCCAACCGCTGCCCCAACCAGAGCGAGCAGCTTAATATCTCCTCCGCCCATCTGGCCGTTGCTGATCACCGCCATAAGTAATGAAATTCCTCCCAGCACAATAACTCCCATCGCATAAGTTAGCCATTTCTCTGGATGAAGGTATGCATGCAGAACGAGAAAATATACAATTCCCGGAAGCGTCAGCCAGTCGTAAATGAGACGACGGCGTAGGTCGGTATACATAGCGACTGCCATTACGAAAAGAATGGGAATGATGACATACCAAGATAACACCATATGTCCTCCTTCCTGCTTTTTGAGGAAAATTTCACCATTACAGACTGCATATCAGGGAAATTTGTTGCAAGAATATCCAATTTTTTTGGATGTTTTTTGGAAAAGCGCTTTCATTGCCTCGGAGATTACATCCGTTGTCGTTTCATGAGGCAAACATTTTTTGTGCTATTCTAGTAGAAAAATACTGCGACGAAAGGTGGGAGTACCGAACCGTGCAGGAGTATCTCGAACTGACTGAACTACTTGCAGAGATTGAACGTCATCCGACTAGTCTGTTGTTTATAAAAACGTCAAACTGCGGTGTTTGCGATGTCACCTATGCAAGAGCGGTAGAACTGCTGAAACAATATCCACAAGTGAAAAGTATGGTTGCATCCATAGAAAAAATGCCCACTCTTTCCGGTGAGTATCTCGTATTTACTGCCCCGGCGATCCTGCTGTTTATGGACGGAAAGGAAGTATTTCGGCAAGCCCGGTTTGTTTCATTTGACGAGCTTGAGCGTGTTCTGACCTCCATCACTTGCTAAAAATTCACATTTCCTGCCACTGTAAAGGTTTGGATAACCTCTCTTTTGATGATAGAGTAGAGAGTATGGATAAATCAGATTCGTAAGACAATCTGTTGCATTTTATCGATTTTTGAAGGAGAGACAGTGGATGAGAGCCTTATTGGTAGACGACGAGCAACTACCCTTGATGCATCTGCAACGATTGCTAGAAAAAGATGTTGGCGGCGTTAAGGTAATCGGAGCCTACACCAATCCTCTCGAAGCGATCGACCAAGCAATATCCCTTCAACCAGATGTCGTATTTTTAGATATTAATATGCCACGCATCAGTGGACTGGAGATCGGAGAACGTCTGCAAGGAATCGATAACTCCCCAGAGATCGTATTTGTCACAGGGTACGATAAGTACGCCGTTGATGCTTTTGAGCTGTGCGCGCTGGATTACATCATGAAGCCCGTACAACTTCAACGCTTGCAAAAGACAATGGACCGTCTGCGTGAGAGAATCAAGTCCGCGCAAGAAGCTGAGCCTGTTAAAGAAGAATTAGTCGTTTCCATCCAATGCTTCAATAGTATTTTGTTTCACCAGTCGAATCAGGAGCCACAGGATATCAAGTGGCGCACGAATAAAGCCCGCGAGCTGTTTGCGTACTTGTTGCATCACCGCAACAAGATGATCGACAAGGATTCGATTATCGAGCTTTTGTGGCCGGACTATGATGGAAGCAAAGGCGTGACCCAGCTATATACGACGATTTACCTCATCCGGCAAACCTTGAAGCGCTATGGTCTCCAAACGATATCGATCAACAAAGGCAATTTAGAAGGCGGCTATAGATTGACGATCGATTCAGCTGCGATCGATGTGGAAGAATGGGAAAATCGCTTGCGACACTTGCCTCCTCTTTCACTTGCCAGTAGGGAGGAGCATGAACAAGTGCTCGCTGCGTATACAGGCGATTACTTCGGAGATTACGACTATTTGTGGGCTGAGTATGAGCGCGAAAGACTCCGTAGAATGTGGCTGCAGCTCGCGAAAACAATGAGCAGCTTCTATTTGGGCCACGGCAGAGTACAAGAGGCGATCAACGTCAATCAGCGCATTCAGCATTTGCACCCGCTTGAAGAAGACAGCTACATGTTCCTGATGCAGTTGTACGCTTCCTTGGACGATCATGCGGCTGTAGAAGAGCAGTATCAACTCTTGACCTCTCGATGGGAGATTGAACTCGGCTCTACTGTAAACGAACATATCACCAAGTGGTATCACATATGGAAACAGGAGACAGAACAAAAGTAATGATACTCTCTCACTAGATCTAGGGGGCACTCATGAAGATCCGAAGTGGTCTATACAGCGTACTTCTCGCTGCTTTTTGCATTCTACCTTCCTCTGCCGCCGCCTCCAGTTATGGAACGGCGACTTATTCGCCAAAGCCATCCCAAGACGTACTACAAAACCCTTATATGGGACTGGCTCCCGATTCACGGACGAGTAATAATGAGCAAGAACACACCCTCGTCTATGCCAATCTAACCTGGAGGATACTTGAGCCAACCAAAGGGGATTATGCTTTTGATGAGGTCGAAGATGCGATCCGGTTTGAAGAATGGACAGAAAAAGACGTCAAGTTCATACTCCGCATCGTTATGGATCTTCCTGATAAAAAATCGGACATGGAGATACCGGATTGGCTATACAACGAGATCGGTGGGGACAATGACCATTTTGATGATGGCGAGTGGTATCGAAACGACTATGGCAAAGGCTACAGTCCCAACTACAGTAATCCATTGATTATCAAGTACCACAAAGAATTGATTGACGCTCTGGGAGAGCGCTACAAGGACGATCCCCGTATTGCTTTCATACAACTGGGAAGCGTCGGTCACTGGGGAGAATGGCACACCGATACGTCAATTCCTTTCCCTGCAACAGAAATCACGGATCAGTACGTACAACCGTATCTAGATAACTTCCCTGATTCCATGCTGCTGATGCGCAGACCACACCCAGTTGCCAAGGAGTACAAACTGGGGCTGTTTAACGACATGTTCGGCAACAAAGAAGATACAAACAGCTACCTGTCCTGGATACAGAAGGGCTACGTCTCCTGGCTGACCAAAGAAAAAATGCCTGCCATGCCCGACTTTTGGAAGTATGCGCCAAGTGGCGGAGAATTCTCTCCATCCAATTCATTGACAAGCTACTTTACTCGCTCCTCGATTAACCAGGTAATCTCACAAGCCAAAGCTTCGCATATTAGCTGGCTTGGCCCGAATACACCCGCACGTTTCGAAAAAGACGGCGAGCAACAAGAATATTTGGACCGCTTTTTAAACACGATTGGCTACCGCTTCTCCATCACCAAAGAGACACATGCCAAAGCAGTCGAGCCCGGAGACAGCCTCGCTGTGACGATGGATTGGCAAAACCGCGGTGTTGCTCCTTTTTATTTCCCGTGGATTCTCGAGCTGTCACTCGCGGATGAAGATGGCGAGATCGTAGCCAAGACCAACACGGATGAAAACATCCGCAAATGGCTACCCGGCAAGAAAACCGTCAAGCAAAGCTTGGAAATCCCGGATGATCTTCCAGAAGGAACATACACCCTCTGTGTAGCGATCCTCGATCCCCATACAGAAAAGCCGGGCATTCAATTTGCTATGGAAGGCAAACGCTCGGACGGAAGATATACGTTGGGTGCGGTCCAAGTACGAGACTGATCCATCAAAAAAATCCCTTCCTGACCACCTGTAAAGGAGTCGGAAAGGGATTTTTTTCTTCTAATCATTATGGTGCATAATCGCCATCGTAGCTTACCAATGATACGTTTTTCACACCTTCTACCTCTGAAATATCTTGAACAAATGCCGTATTATCTCCTTTGATTTTGACTTCCACAATCAATTCCACCATCTCTTTGTGTACGGTCTTTGACTTCAAGACGTATTTCAGTTTGTTCAACTGGTATTTAACCCCGTCATTGGCTTGATCGTGATAGTTGATAATGAGCAGATAGGCAACATCTTTCATTTGCCGCTTGGATAACACGACAATGACAGCCGCCACCACCAGTGATCCCAGGACGGAAACCGGGTACACACCCGCTCCCGTCGCAATACCTACCGAGATCGACCAAAACATGAAAACAATATCCAATGGGTCTTTGATGGCAGTACGGAACCGCACGATGCTCAACGCGCCGACCATCCCGAGAGAGAGCACGATATTGGTGCTAATCGTCATGATAATCAGGCAAGTAAGCATCGCCATTGCCACTAGCGTGATGTTAAAGGTATGTGTATAGACGACACCGCGAAACGTTTTTTTATAAATATAGTAGATGAACAAACCTATCAATCCCGACAGCACAAGCCCAATGATGGTATCAATGATCGAGATGCTGGCGAATTGATCCATTTTTAAGACACTTTTTTTGATGATATCTTGAAAATTAATCGTATTGGTAGTATCCATAGTTTCCCGACTTCTCCTCACACTAAAGATTATAGTATTTTTTGGTCTCCTCTCTGCAAATGACATATTTGGAGATAGCCGATCGCTGATTACTCAGGTTTTGTAGCAGATGTCTAATATTGAACGGCAGGAATTGATCGTACTTCACTTCCATGATCATCATGGGCTGATGAATAGCTCTGACCATCATGATGTTTTCGTCAAAAATATCGAGTGAATTGACGTTTGCCTTCAAATACTTATCAAACGTAATTCTGACATTCCCTTCTCTCACCAAATACGCCTCTCGAACATAATCCGTAATGACGCGAGGCCGAAACAGATGATTTTTGCACGATAAATAAAAATCTCGTAGCACAGCACTTTCCGTCTCTCGCAGAAACTCAACATCGCCAGCCAAAATCAGTTCATATTCATCCCGCGTGATCGACGCTGATTCTTTGCAAATGTATCCTCCGAACTTGCTCTTTCGCTCCATTTTGATGACTGCATCACTTTTGTTGTAGATGCGAATGCGATACTTTTTTCTTTGAAAAACCCCGTAGTTTTTTTCATAGAGAGCCGTGTCGTGAAAGTCGTCAAAGTACAAGCTACGAATATGATACCCTTCCTCACTTACAGAATAAGGGTCAGGAGTCGCGATCAGACGCAATTTCTGTCGCAGCGGCTCGTAATGACTCAGCCGAAGATAATACTTCAACTCATGCCTCAATCGCTTGTTGCCGAGCTGGATGCCTGTGCTCTGTATTCCTTTCATTTCAATACGAACTCCTTCACCCCATGATAAAGCGCATCCTCGGACTCTACCCTGTCAAATGCCGTCTGTGCGTTCCCTTTGCTGTCCCGAACAATCACGCGCCAGAAAAAGCGGCCTTTACCCGGATCGTTTATGGTGTATTGGACCCCTGTCAGCCCCTTGGCCTGCGCGTGTATCTTCGTAAACGCAGGATCGTAACTGACGGCAAAGTCGTAGGTCAAATCGTCACCTTGCAGATCATAGGAATGGTCCCAGGCAAAAATGAGCTTATCTCCTTCTTTTCTTGGCTCCCCCATAAAAAAGGGCATCGGATTCTCTTGGCGTTCATAATACCTCTTTTGGTTACGCTCCGGTTCACCAGAGAGAAGTGCTTGCTCATTGTGAAAATAGGAGACATCCAACGGTAAATTATATAAATCAGGTTGTTGCAGCACATATTTGCTCACAATCGGATAATAGCTCTTCAAGTATTTTTCCGTTTGCTCCTTCGTAATGATCTTGCTGACTTCCTCAACCTTTTCGTTAAGCGTTTTGATGTTTTCAGGATCTTTAAAGATGCGGCGATGCAAATTCGACACCCAGTAGTCGGAAATGCCAAACTGCCATTGTCCTAGCCCTTTTTCCGGGCTTCGCTTGAGCTCTTCTTCAAAAAATCCCCACGATGCGTCGTAGTCCCAAGGTAGGAAATACCACTTGTTGGAGTTGCTAGGGCTGTACAAGTAAAAATTATGAACAGCCGTGTCGTGATTCCCCATCAACAGGTTGGATGCCAGCCATGTATAGTAGTTCTCCCGATCAAAATGCTTGTCCAAAAAGTCTTGTGTATTGATTGCAGGATTGTGAAGATCGTCCAGCATCGAAATGAGCTTTTCATGGTTCTCGCTGCCTTTGATCTCCAAAATTTTCTCAAATGCTTTCTTGTCGTAGGTAGGATCAGTTGCCAGCTTGATTTGATCCTCGTAGCGGTGGAACTCGAAATCAATTGCCTTGTACAAATTTCCGTTTCGGTCCAATCCGTGCGCCTGCAAAAATGTTTTGTTCGGCTGTTCAATTTGAGTGAACAAACCGTAATCAACATAGTCCCGGTCCGGATTTTTTTTGGTCAAATCCTTGACTTTTACTTGAACGAACTGCGTCCGTAAACTGGTCATATTGGGCATTTGCTCGAAATAATCAAAGCTAAGCTTTTGTCGAACACGCGTCATGTCAGACTTATGCTTGCTTAAGTTGATGTTGCGCTGATCCCGCCAGTATCCGGCGCTGTCGAACAAACGGATTTTGTACGATTTTTGTTCCGCTCTTCTGCTCGATTCCCCCCGCAGCTCAATCGTTCCGTTCGCTCTTGTCTCGCCAAAACCAAAGTACCCCTGGGCTGGCCCCTCCGCCGTCCCTTCCTGCATAATGACTTTGGCCTGGAGATCTTCTCCCTTTTCATTCCGTCCGCTAGGAGCTAGATTGAGTTCCGTAAAGGTGGTCGTCTTCAGTTTCGAATTTTCTTCGTTGACTACCGTCACATATAAATGGACGATGCTCCCGTCAACATCCTGATCGTATACGCTTCTATTCTCAAGCAGACCCTCGTTCATCTGCTGAGTTGACGCCACCTGACTCGTTGCTGGCGAGTTGTCTGACACTGGCTGTTCAGGAGAATCCTGTGTACAACCAGTCGATACTACTCCTAATGCTACGAGCAGGCTCAGTATCAATCGTTTTTTCTTCAACCTAAGTCCTCCCCAATCTATACGTAACCATCTATTCCACTCGCTTTCCTTTGACAAAGAGCGGCTGTAGGCAGTAGGTGTAATAATCGATATTTTTCAAGTAATAGATCAACCTGCCGAGACCGGCTACCAGTGCAAGAAACGAAGCAATAAAAAATGAAAAACCGTAGTTATGAAGGGGCAACATCGCTATGGTGATGACAACGGTACTGACGAGAAATAAGGTTGTCACCGTAAGCGCTCCCTTCCGATCGTCAAAATAGAGCAACATCAGCACGATCACAAACATAACAGCGTACAAATACCCCGCAATGACCAATATGTTGTACCTCTCCATTTGATCGGACGTAAAACCGATATGCGGAAGCAGCGTAATGCCTAGAGCCAGTGCAACGAAGGAAAAGAACAGCTGCACCTCCATCATGAAGCTGAGCTCCTGCATCAACGTTTGAACCATATCTGTTTTCGCCCGCTTGATATCCTGCACCGAGCCTGTGCCCAATATCGTTCCGTAATACGCTCGGTACTTCTCGTAAAAAGCAGTCTCCACAGATACCACAAACATGACCATGGTAGGCAATATGCTCAAGGAAGCGTAGAACGCTGGCACGTCGTAAAAAGGCGCAATCACGTAAGTATCCGCCACGACCTCCTGCAACGGACTCCCCAGCCAGTAAATAAAATGGTGCACATAAAAACCAAGAGAACAAAAAAGACCCACACCAAGCAGACTTGGGTACTTTTTCACGTACTTCAGGAAATCAAAATAATTCCTCTCCCGCTTCGGGAAAAAACTCTCAAGATGAATCATAGAGAGGACGATCATCGTAAAAAAGCCGAGATCCAAAGAAATCAGCATCGCGATCCCTTTTTCCAGCTCAGTCAGATTCAACAGCAGAAACGCAGCCAGAAGCGTAACGGCAACAGCAGCCAAATACCCACGAATGATGCGCATATAATCCTTTAATGCGGACAAGTAGGCGGATTGCAGCCATACGACGATCAATTCAACAAAAAGAAGGTAGGCTACGAGTTTGAAGCCAGACGGCAGAGGCGCGAGCCAGTAAAAAGCACCGCCCATAATTCCCCCCAAACCTAGACAAACAGCGATAACTCCATACAAAGACGCAATGATGTCGTTATACTCACGCAAGTAAATTTTGTCTGCAATATAGCGAGAAATGACCATGGAAAAGCCGCAGGTAATTAACAGCGAAAACACGAATGCATAAACGACAGCTGCTAAAAAAGACATCCTTTCCAAATAGCTGACATTCAATTGAAGAAGGATTTGCTGTAGCACCGTAATCATTACCATACAAATCAGCATCGGTCCGACTGTGACCAGCGAAGAAAATGCATACGCCTTCACACTGGACAAATACCCTTTATTCCGAAACATTTTCTTCAGTTCAAAGCCAATGCCCGCCATGTTTCTTACACCTCGTATTTCCGATACATATTGCGATATCCCGCCAAGAAATTCCCATGTGTGTAAATAGTCGATACTCGCTGGAAGCCACATCTGCCCATACGCCGTCTCATGGGCTCGTTTTGGCATAACGTAATGATCGCTTGAGCAATTTGAGTAAAATGCATGACGGGTACCGTTATCCCTGCGTTGCCATAGTTGTCACCATTGCCGTACAACAATTCCCGACAGCTTCCCACGTCCGTTGTGACGAAGGGTTTTCTGCATGCCATTCCTTCCAAAATAACGAGCGGTTGTCCTTCACTGATGCTGGTCAAAACAAGCATGTCCATTTTTCCGAGATACTCTTTCACATTGACCGCACCCGTAAACGTAACATCCTCCAGCTGCAGGCTTTCGACCAATTGCAGGCATTCTGTGTAGTACTCCTCGTCTTCATCTGTCGGGCCCATGATGACAAAGCGTGCGTGTGGCACCTGTTCTTTGACGAGCCCGAAGCTGTGCAGCATTGTTTTAATATCCTTGATGGGTACCACGCGGACGACAGCGCCAATAGTTATTGCGTCGTTCTTTTTTTCCTCCACGATGTCTGCATAGTCGCTCACTTTTACACCGTTTGGGATCACTGATACTTTGGAAGGATCACAGCCTAGCTCAATCTGAATTTCCTTGTTTCGCTCAAACAACGAGATTACCTCATCCGCGTAGGAGTAGGCACATGCAGAAAGGTTATGAAAATAATCGATCCAAATATCTTTAAAGTGACCCTTAATCCAGTTTGCCTTGATAATTTCTTCTTCCCGCTCGCGGGTATAGATTCCATGCTCCGTCAGCAAAAACGGCTTTGCATGCAAATACTTCCCGAGACTCCCTGCTACACCGCCATATCCCGTACAAACACTGTGATACAAATCCGCTTGCGGCATGCCGTTTTGAATGACCAGACATAGCGGCAACACCATTGAGCGAATCATCCAGATCATTTCGGTGAAGGGAATTTGCGGGTATTTTTGCTCGCAAAGCCGCTGGATTACCTCGAAAAAGTCCTTGCTTGTAAGCAACTCGGCTACGGATGGCACCTTACTCCCTGACAACACGGAAAAAAGAGCGTGCCAGTCACCCTTACTGCCATCAAGCAACGAAAGCACCGCTTGCTGCTCATCCTCAGTTAGCCCTAGACGCTTGCCCAGTGCAGCCTCTTCTTTGAGATAGGCATCCAGAAATACCTCTTTGATTTCCACCACATTTGCAGGGAGCTGATAGACGTATTTCCCCCTGTTTTTCTCTTCTGCACCAATCGCATAAATGATAAATTCATGCTCTGGCATACTAGCGATTAAGGAATGAATCCAACTAGAGACGCCCCCTGTAATAAAAGGGTAAGATCCTTCGGCAATCAGACAAATTTTCATCGCTTACTCTTCCAGTCCTATTTCAAATTTTGCACCCGTTGCATGTACAAGATAGGCGCCTTCCTCTATTTTTTCTACCGTGCAATTGACCAAGCTCGTCATTTTTTTGTTTGTCCGCAAGATGTAATACATTTCGTCGGAGAAATTGTTCATGTATCCTGTCATTTTTTTATCTGTATGCGCGATATACACATCCGTCTGCAAATAGCTCTCAAGGCTTGCTGCAGCTTCGGAAGCAGTCTGGCTACGCAGCCATGGATACTGCTGGTAAAGCTCTTCCATCATGAGTTGAAAGTCTTTTACCAATTCCGGCCACGACTTGTTATTGCTTCTCTCCTTGTCCAACACATCGTCTGGGTGAACAAAATGAGAAAAAACACCGATGGATGTGATCGCATTCGCTATGTACCAATCATGAATGTCTGTGCGACTGTATCCCGAGGTAATACGCGGCAGCTCTACGATGCGATCCTCGGCAACGGAAAACTCCTGGATGTATTCGTGCGTGCTGTCTGATTCCGCATATAAGGAGGCAATGACTCTCAGATCAGGGAAGGACTTTTTCAGCGCTCGACGCCCTTCCGCTCCCAACACGTTGGAAGGCGGGACATACACCTGTACGTCGTATGACGAGAAGGCCTTCCTGATATAATCGTCCAGGTATGCAAGTGACTCAGCCATGCTTGCTTCATCAGGCCAAGCCTTATACTCGTAATGGCTCGCCGTCGCTTGATCAGTAACCAGCGATTGATGATTGTATCCGTGGATACCCAATTCACCACCCAATTTCAACAAATCCCTGCCGTACGTAATCAGATTGTTCGAATCCGTTCCTTCCTCATCTGTGAAGGGGGCGGCAACTCGGTTATTGTATGTTTTGATAATCGCTCCCGTGTAGGTCACATCATAATCAGCAGCAAGCTTGATCATGTCGGGCCACCACACATCCCGAAAGAAGCTGGGAATATCTTTGCGGTACTCGCGGTAAATATTCGGCTCGATTCCCTGACGAAAGGGAGCGGGAAAGTCGTCAATATACGTGATTTTCATATTGAAAATGGGGTACATGAAATCTTGATTCAGTAAACTGATGCCACCAGCAATCAGTCCTCTGTTCATTGCAGATTGCATATTCGTCCCGTTATAGACCAGAAACTTTCCCTGTCCATGCTGGGCCTCCCATAGCAGTGGCATATTGTCGGCAGAAACTGCATGTACTTTTGCTTTCCTATCCAGCTCTACAGGAATCGAGGAATTAACAATGGACTCCGCCCCGATTTTTGCATCTTCTCCTTGGATCAAGAGATTGGATGTCATCTGAATGCCGTTTGTCACGATAGGGAGATCGATGGAATTGATTCCTAGCTTTCGGTAAATGCGATATAAGCTGTCGTTATACTCAGGCGTACGTGAAAGGAACACATTTCCCCCATTGTGCGCATATTGCATCATCGCATCCAGATCGGCTAGCAAGCCCAGATTTTCTATGGTGACAATGACCGTCATGTATTGAGAATCGGGCTTCGAAAATTGCTTAACGTCTGCGAGATCGTACTCCTTTTTCATATACCGCAGTACTTGCTCCACATTCCTCGCGATTGCCATACTGCTCTCATCCTTGGAATCATGCAGAATGAGGAACCGCTCCCTTGCAAGCTTGGCGATTTCCTCCTGGCTGATTGCGTTTTGCTTCGGCTCGTCAGTCTGCACTCCCGAGCCTCCCGATTTATTACTGCTCACCTGGAGGATGAACTGGGAACGGGTAGCTTCTATGGTGATCCCCAGAATCGCCACAAAGATCAGAATGAGGTAGATGTTTTTTTTCACGGGAATATCGTTGGACCTCGCCCCGCTCCATTCTCGGTCCTTTTCCCTGTCTCTTTTCTTTTTCCTGTTCCATGTCATTCTCATTTTGTATCGCTCATCTCTTTCGAATTCGTCCCTGCTTCCTGTGCAGCAGCGACTTCCTTCCAAGTACTGTCTTGTTCATCCGCTTCCAGGGTGTTCCAGTAGCGGATCATCATCAGCGTAGCGTGAGAGATTTTAACCGAAGAGCCTTTTAATCGATTCATTTCTGCCGCAAACCCTGCATGGTCTCTGATCGTAAAGAATCGCTTTAGCGACATGACATATGGCTGTTCGCTTTCTGGATGATACTCATGAAACAATTGACAGTACTGTGCGGCTTTTTCATAGGACTGGTTCACCAGCTCGCAATTGATCTTGTCCACAAAATAGCTTTCCTGTTCCTGATAAATGTCCAATAAAGACTCCAGCACAAAGGAATACGTATAGCTGTATTTCACATAGGTGCGTTGATCAATCAGTGAACTGTCCAAGTACTTCTTCAAAACGTCTGCGTAGGCGCGTAAAACCTCAAGATCCTGCTTGTTCTCCTCGTATTTCACTGATAAATCCTGCAGTTGGAGCTGAAGGTTGCGCCGCATTTCCGTTAAAGCGGCTGCCGCGTAGTGAACCGTTTCCGAATCCTCGTTTTGCAAGGCTGTCTCCAATGTGCCGATCTGCCAAATGGTCTGCTCTTTCAAGACATCGATCAGCATCTTTCGGCGCGTGCTAGTGTCGTTCAAAAACAAAATGTCCTCAACTGGAACGATGTTCATTTCCTTTTCCATGTCCGCTCTTCGGAAAATATTCGATCCCTCGGCTAGTTTAAGCAAATCACTCTCCAGCATTAGCTCATTCACATTCTTTTTCGACGTTCGCTTGTACACATCGGTAATCCCCAATAACAGGAGGCCAAAAACAGGAAGAAAGCCAGCAACAAGCATTCGCATAATAAGCACCTGCTTGTTTTTGCCGCGGCTTTGCATCCAACTGTAACTAACAGTCACCAAGACATGGAGGAGGACTAGATTAAGCATAGGCGCCATCCTTCAGGGAGAAGCGATCCTGGTCTTTTTCCTGTACAATTCTCGCTGCAATGCCGAGTCTACCAAGCCGATCAATCACGATATTGGCTTCTTGCTCGTTTGAATTGGAGAGAATGATATAGACATCTCCTGCTTCGTCCATTCCCATATAATCCGCTTCGCGCAGAGAGCTCGCGATAAAGGTAGAGAGCGTATGATGATCCATTTGCGCAGCGTCCACTGCCAAGAGTGTAAAATCGGTGTTCAACTGTTGCTTGGCGTCCCTTTTATTCTTCAACATAGCCGAAAAATAAGCTGGAATCAGTATGGAGGTGCCTCCTAGGTAGCGATCCTTTTGTGTGGAGTTTAAGAAACGAAGTGAACGCGACAACGCGGAAGAAATCAATTGAACGGCGACCTGGAAAAGGTTTTGGGTGTACATCGTAAAATTTTCGAATCCAAGTTGTTGCAGCGTAATGACCGCCACCATTTTGCCCTTGTCAAAAATGGGAGCTGCCATAAGAGGCATGTCGTGACGCAGCTCTTTATTCACGATGATCTTCTTCATTGTCATTAATTCAGAAAGATAAGCATGCTCACTCATTTTCAACGAGCGTGGCAGATCAAAGCCCGCTTTATTTGATTTAGCCATCAATCGCAAGAAGGAGCCATTTTGATTCATCGTATAAATTGCGATCTCATCGGACTTCATGATTCTTTCCAACACCTTGACCGATTTCTGCAATACGCGTTCAGGCTCAAGGCTGTCCAGCTCCTTGGTGATGTTGTAGATTTTTCCAAAGCTGTCTTCCGAATTCACGATCTGCTGCTGCAATTCTTGCTTGACCATCAGGACATCGTTGTAAATGTCTTTTAAAAAGTCATACTTGTCTTCCAGCTCTTGCTTTTGCAGTTCTTTGGACAGTACGTCCCTGTTGCGTTTGTCGATCGAATAACCCACAGCAATCCCGATAATAAAATAGACAGCGATATGAAACAGAACATTGGCGTCATACAAGAGCGATACGACATCGCGCCCGTTATGCAAACTTTCTCCGATGAAAAGTCCACAGGCCAGGATGACAGACAAGAGGGATTGCTTCGTTCCGTAAATCGCGCCTATCAACACGATGTAAATCAGCTTGAGATCAAAAACACCGCTGTTAACCGTTCCAACTGTAGCGAAAATCACCACAAGAAAAGCGAGAATGTTCTCAATGTACGGCCTTACATCCCATGAACGGAGCCAATGGATCGTTTTCTTCGCATCGCTCTCCTGCTCTTGTTCTTTCTCTGCGAGGGTCGTTTGATACCACTGCGCCGTTTTTTCCAGCCCCTCCGGCAATGAATACATCGGAACCCAGTCTAGTCTTCTTTTTGCCCTCGTATTGTCCAAAACCGACTTATCTACGTCTCCTGGGCGTTTTTTCCTTCGTAATATTCCCTGGAGAGACTGGTTCACCCCGAGAATGTCAATCAGCTCATTAATGCTGCTTTCCTGATTGGTAGACAAATTCATCACCCCGGTATCATCCGTGGTAACGGAACGGAAAATGGCGTCAGCTACATCCTCTACATAAATAAAATCTCTCGTTTGACTGCCGTCCCCGTGCAAAACTATTTCTTTTCCATGGTTGATCTGGGTTAAAAAAGTAGAGATGACGCCGCCTTCCCCTACTGCACTTTGTCTGGGGCCATACACATTCGCCAGGCGAAAGGCTACCGTTCGCAAGCCGTACATTTCCGTCCATTTGCGGCAATACATCTCGCCGATGTGCTTGTTTATTCCATAAACAGATACCGGATCACACACTGAATCTTCATGTAACGGAGTATTTTCATTCATGCCGTAAACGGCGGCCGATGACGCAAAAATAAATTTGGACACGCCATATTTGCTCGATAGCTTCAGCATATTCACGAGTCCAAGAATGTTCGTATTCGAATCCAGCAGGGGGTCTTCCATGGATGCAACAACACTCACTTGGGCCGCTAAATGTACAACGACATCGAACTTGTTGCTTTTAAAAACCTCGTCACATTTTTTATCCGCTACATCCAGCTCGTATGCCTTATGAGGAAATGTGACGTTCCTCTGATTGCCTGAACTGAGATCATCCAAGATGAAAACTTTATAGCCTTCCTTATAAAACCTCTCTGCGACAAAAGAACCGATGAACCCATAACCACCTGTGATCAAAACTTTCATACTAACACCTCAGCTATTTGTTTCACCTATCTATCTCCACGACGGACATCCCAACCCTGTTCCCAATACTTTTTGGACAGCCCATTCGATCCGCTCCAGCTGCAATGGCTTTGCTATAAAATCCCGCGCACCTGCCTGAAGTGCCTTGATGACGGTATCGTGCCTAGACACTGCTGAGCAAATAATGATTTTGGCATCCTTGTCCAACTCCATGATTTTGCGTGATGCAGTCAAACCGTTCATGCCGGGCATGGTAATATCCATCGTAACGAGTGATGGTTTATACAAGCAGTAATTTCTAACAGCCTCTTCTCCAGATGCAGCTTCTGCAACGACATGCAGTCCTAACGACTCAAATATGTTGCGCAGCACATGCCTCGTAAACGCTGTATCATCAACAATCAGTATGCTATTCATCCAAAATGCTGTCTCCCATCCTATCATCTATACCTTTTGGACTATACTAACATAGTAATATATTACTGTTTTTACTGCGAATCAAAATAGTAGTTTCTTAACTTTTCATAGGCACAAAGCCCCCTCATTCTGTAGCTTTACCCATTCTACTAGGATCATCTCAACAATTTCTGAACAAGAGACAAAAAGAAGAACAGGGACAGTTACCTATACGGCAACTTATCCCTGTTCTTCTTCATACTTTTTTACTATCTTCCTCTACGTGACTTCTCTTTCTCTTTTTTCAACAAGCGAATAAAGATCACCAGTACAATCAGGAATACCGCCAAAATCACTCCGATTAACCAGAGCGGGATATTGCCCACTACCTCATTTATGCCTTTTGTCTGTTTCTCTTCATGGTCTTCGAGCTGAATAGAGAAAACCTCGTTTGATTTACTCATCACAATAATTTGCCCATCTTCGTTGGAATTCTTCAGATACTCAAGTAGATCAGCATGAAGGAAGGTTCCCTGACTAGACTTACTCTCGTCTGCAGATTGGAAAACACTCAACGTCCGCTCTTGATTCCAGATCGAGGGCTGGACCCAGGCCACATAACGGCTCGCCTCGTTGATTACGTGGTATTGGTTCAACTGTTTAGCCTCATTGATCAAAAGCTGTCCCTGAACCTTCTGCAAGCTCGGGTACTGCTCCATATCCCCCATCGCAATCACATTGTACGAGGCGATCTCTTGCAAGGCCTTCTCGTTCAGAGGCTCCTGGAAAATGACGAAGGAGCTTCCCTTCTGATTGCTTACCTCCGACAGCATATTATTCATTAGCATCGAAAACTGGGACAAATAGGAACCTGTCCATTTTTCCGGCAGCAGGAAGGCGGTGTCCTTCAAACCTGCATCCTGCACAAAAGGAGCGGGCCAGTACCGGAAGCTACGCTGTGCGGGTACCTCGTGCGGCACGTTTAAACTACTTTCCTTATCCACAAACACCCAGCGCCCCATGTTGTTCTCAGGCGCACACACATCCCCCTTCTGGTTCATCGAAGCCGAGAAAGAGACTGTCAGAGCATGATTCGCCTCTTTGATGACAGACTGTGGAATGGGAATACTCACGTGGTAGTTATCGTTATCGTCCACTGCTTTCAACTGCTGGAGCATGACCGTATAAGGTACGCCATTTACCGTTACCGTCAACTGGTGCTGTGGCTTATCTTCCCCTTCATACTTCTGCATGAGCAATGGGGAAATCTTCAGTTTCAAATCAAGCGTGACGTCCCCGGTAATCTTCCAATGAGACGGTATTTTCAAGGTCACCTGCTCGGTACGGCTGTTTCCGTGCTCAAGCATCACATGCGAATATCCGCCTGAAGCCAAAGAAAGAGAAATCGGACTTTGCTCTGTTGCCTGTACACTAGGAACTTGCTTGACAGTCAGTTGATTCCCTGCCAACTGCTTGTTCATTTCCTTATCTGTTAGTAGATGAATCGTCTCGGCAAAGTTTGGCTCCTTGCCTCTCGACACCAAGAGCAAGAGCTTGGCTTCAGCAGATTGATTCACTCTCATCTGATAGTAATCGAGCCCCAGCTTTTGTTCCCTGGTCGCAATCCCCTGTTCAGCAACCAGTGTTTTGAGCGGGCCAGTCCACCCTTCTGGATTGCCGATCGCGATGACGTGTCCCAATTCTCCCTTTGCTTTCCACTCGCTCTCTGTCATGATCGGGATCGGGCGTTTCGTAGCTGTCTGGGCAGACAAGGATGTGGCTACCTTCAACGCAGCTGCCACCACATCTTGATCTGCGGCATCAGGAACGACGATCTTGGTAAACACTTCAGTCGAATTGCCCGGCTCTACGAACGGTACCGGGTACTCCCTCAACAGATCAGCAGACGAGGTTACGGCCTGGGTATCCAGAAAAGCAAAGGAGCTTTTATCGATTTTTACCCAGTTCGCAGGATCGTTCTGATCATCGCAAATGTTGTCGGTGAGCAGGCTATGCTTGGTGATGGTAATTTTGTGGAAGCCGATTGCCGTCTCGTCCGCTCCCAGCGGTACTCTGATTTTCCCTTGCTGGGCCGTCTCCTTGGTTAAAAACACGCTTTTCAACGGCTTGTCATCGACACTTACCGTCAAAGTAGAACGTGTGCCGTTCAGCAGCTCGGAATGACTAAATGAGATTTCCAGATAGTTGTTGCTTCCGATGGTTGCACGCGGAACACTGTAGAAGTAATCAAAGGACTCGTTTACCCCATCCAATGTGACCGGCTCACTCGTAAAACGCAAAACGGTTCCTGGTGTCTTGTCAAGTCCATTGGCTGCGTAAGTCGTTTTTGCTTGCTTAGCTAGGTTTGAAAAGGTAAACACAGCTGGGCGCATCGCCTGTCCCGATGGCGCAGTTGAACCGGCTTGTGTCGGTGCTGTCGTGCCTTGAGCGTAGAGCGTACCCACTCCTTGCCCAAAAAGGAGAGCGGTTACGGTCAATAGTGCAAACGCCGGTTTCCAATTGTTTCTCTTCATGTTTTACACCTGTCTTTCTGCTGGCGGTGCGGACTTCTTATCTGCCGCGAAACGCTCTGTCTTATACCATTTAAGCTCCTGTCGAAATACAACCCGCTTGAACTCCAGGTACAGGGCGTAGATGACCAGGACAATCCAGAGCTGTGAGTAAGTAAAATACATCAACAACACAATCAAGAAGTTTTTTACATTCAATTCAGTCCGCTCAATACTAAGTGCGATCATTACTTCAGTGACGTACAGGAAGTAAGCCAAAATCCAGAGAATCATGGCGACAATGCCTACCTGCAAATGCAAATCGACGAACATATTCGTCACAAACAGTACATCCGATACGATCACACCCATAAAGAACAGGAAATAAGTGAAGAAGAAGTAGATCAAATCAAACATGATGCTTTTCTTTCGCAAAGAGAAGATTCTCCACATGAACTTCAGCACAACGTACTGATTCCCTCGCGCCCATCGCGTCCTTTGCTTCCACCACACCTTCCAGCTTTCAGGCTCCTGCTCCCATGTGATCGCCGCCGGGAAGAAACGAATATAGTAGCCCTCATTGTAGACACGGATCGTCAGCTCGGTGTCTTCCGCGAGAGCTTTTTCATCCCAGCCACCCAGTTCCTCCACCAAGCTGCGGCGAATGGCGAAGTTGGTCCCCGGAATCGTCGTCACCCGGAACCAGAAAAATCGTCCTGCCTGCGCCATCCATTGAAAGCAGATCGTCTCGATGTTGATAAAACGTGTAAGCAAATTCGTAGCGGCGTTCACCACCCTGAATTTGCCGACAACAGCCCCTGCCTTTGGATCATTTAACAGTGCCAGAACGAGGTAGTAGACAGCTTTGCGCTCTGGCGTATTATCAGCGTCATAGACCACGATGACTTCTCCTGTGGAATGAGCCAAGCCTTGGTTGAGCGCACCCGATTTTCCTTTTCCGGCATGAGGAGGCTTGGTGTGGACAACCTTCACGTACGGGTATTTGCTGGCGTATTCATCGGCGATTTCACCCGTGCGATCACGCGAGTTGTCATTGATGACGACAATCTCCAGCTTGTCTTTCGGATAATCCAACCTCAGCATCGCCTTAATGGTCCGTTCGATGACGACTTCCTCATTGTGAGCGGGGATCAGAACGCTTACCTTTGGCAGCGGATGCTGGTTTTTTTCCCACTCTGGAATGGGTCGTCTATATCGCAGGTAGTGAAAATACCCACCCTGCATCAAGAACATATGGTACAGCAGCATAATCCAGATGACAGACAGGGAGAGATAAAATAAAGCATTAGCCATCGAGATCACGCTCCATAAATAGTTGTTTGCGCAGGTTAGCCCGATTGCGCCACGTATACAACATAAACAGCATGACCATGACAGACACGAGTCCGGCAATGCCCCATAGTACGAGCTGTACCCACCCATTTTCACGCAGGAAATCCTGAAGATTTTGGTAAATATCCGAAGCCTTCAACGTTGAACCCTGCTCCTTTAAAGACTCGGCGAGGATAGGTGGCTCACTAGCTTCCTGACCGCTATCCAGACTGATTTCCTGTCCGCTCAGCCCGCGGACGCCTATCCACTTCACATCAGGCAGGGTCTCCACGTAGGCAATCATTTCTTTTAAAGGTTTTATTCCTAAATAGGGATGAAAAAACATGCTGACCATGCCATCGCGTACAAAGCTGACTTCTCTGTATTTGTCCTTGATATCCTGCATCGGAGTAGAAGAGGCGGGATCGTAATACCCGACTGTTTCCGGCAGGAGGGTCATTCCGTGCAAAAAGGCCGGCTTCGACACGAAAGGAGGTGCTCCCATGTGTACCCAGTCCCTGTCATTAAACTGAAGCTGGCCAAGGACATAAGGAAAGTAGCGGGCCATGACCTCGTACCCTTTTTGGCTCATCGTGTAGTGCGGGGCCTCAAAAGCGACCGGAGCCAGACCCAGCTCGGTCAGTTCCTTGATTCCCGTCTCCATGCGTGTCTGTATATAATGCTCCTCATATTCTTTTAGCGACTGCTGATAGGTCTCATAATCGGTCTGAGACGCAAACGCATGCCTTTTCTTCAAAGGAGTCTCGTCGTCCGGAGCTTTGGAGACTGGCGAGTTGTTTTCGATGTCCCAAAACTCCGACCCTTCCCCTGTTTCCGAATTGCGATAGTGGTGCATGTATCCGTGCAGTACGATGCTTGCTCCTCTTTTTTGCAACTCCCGCAGAACATTGAGCATCTCTGGGCGATCCTTCAGATGGACCATCTCGTGCGTCTCGGAGTTTTCGTACACCGGAATAAGCGCAATGACAAAAGGAATCCCCTTGTCTGCCAAATAACTCCCCGCCTCCCAGACCAGCTTGGGATCGGAATGGGGGTGTACGTCCTCCAGACGGATCAACGCGTAACGCCCCGCGTCATGCGGTTGCTTGAAAACCTCGTGTAGTGCTTCTGACACAAAGAGGGAGAAGGGCGAAGTGAAATTGGAGCTAGCAAAATACGCTGTCTTTCCGTTCTGAACCATCAGCGGGTATGTATACATCCCCTTCCAGCCCTCAAGCAAAACATCGCCTTGAGATAGCGAGATATGCCCCACCAAATAGTTGTCATTCAGCAGGACTTGGTCAACACCCTTAGGCTTTGATACCTTCTGGATATCCACCTGTCCGTTCACCTGGAAAAAGGAAAACCGCGCTCCCAACTGCTCTACGTTTTTGCCAAGCGCAAGCCAGGTACCCTGAAAGCGTTGCATGATTTGCCTCGAAGAACTGCTCAAATCCTTCGAGATGCTACCGAAGTAGACGAGGTGTGTGACTCCGTCCAAATCTCGCTCGGTCAATACCTCGTCCGCCACATAGGTGAGCTTTGAGCTGTAATGTCCCAGCACCAGATCAAGCATGCGCACTTCATCCGTCAAGGCTCCGTCTTGGGTCGAGTAGACGACCAGTACCTCTGGCTCTTGTCCCGCCCGCTCCGCAGCGTACAGCTTACCCCCTGTTCCAGCCAGCAGCAAGAGCACCGCAAGCAAAGAAACGACTATGCGGCAGCGATTATTGAATGTATTGTTCCAGCTCTTGTTTGGCACGTTGCACCATCTCCAAATGGTCACTCACATCTTCCGCGTAATGACTGATTCCAAACCCGATCGTCAGTGTGACCTGCTTTTTGTCATTCTCCAAATTGTGGACGGATAGGAGCCTTTCGATCTTTTTGACGACTACTTCCGCCCCTTCCTCATGGCTGTTGCTCAAAATAACAGCGAAGGTTCCTGAGCCCTGCTCCCCGCGGTCGAGACGAAACTTGCGGTCTGTCAATCGCGTGTTGTTGCGTAGTATGGTTGAGAGCGAGCTGAGCAGATAATCTCCCTCTTTTGGACCGTACAAGCGATGGAAGGAATCCAGATACAGGACTTCAATGAGCATCAGCGAAAAAGGGATGCCTGTCCGACGAGAGCGGCTACATTCTTCTTCCAAATCAAAGAGCAGTCGTTTCTCATTTGAAAAGCCCGTCACTTCGTCGATCGTCACCAGCTCGTCAAACTTCCCAACCATCTCCTGATGCTCGGCCACTGTCCGCCTCACCAAGCGATGGATCAAGCCGGTCAGAACGGCAGCGCCAAGAAAGAGTCCCATCCAGATGACGATGTCAGAGAAGGAAAAGGAAATCGTCCAGCCAGCAAACATGCCCCAAATTAACAAACTGCCAAAGGCGAATAAGCTGATCAGGGCGAGCCCCAGGCTAGCCAACAGCCCAAAAATGATACCCGTCAGGCTAATGACCAGTGTCCAGACCAACAATAAGGCTGGGATCAGCGGCAGAGCAGGCATACCCACCGCAAACAGGGCGAGCAGAATGATGAAAAGCAAAAACAACACTTGATAACTGATAAATTTACCGTTTTTACTGAAGCGTTCCCTCATTGAACAACCTCCTTTCTGCGAGCAGTGGAAGCAGATTGTCAAACGAATGCGTGTCCATCTGACTCATGTCCACGTAACCGCCATAGAACTCGCTTTCTGGACGTCGAATCTGCTGACGAACCATCCGTTCATATAAATCACGGGCAAACGTGTAATCCTTAAGCTCGCTCGCTGTCAGGATCGCCAAGCTGTACACAGCTGGAGACTCGTACGATACCAGCGGTTTCTTGGTACTGGCATCGTATCTGCCATACAATAGGCCATTACGCGCAAACTCATCTTTGAGAAACGCCCACAACTCTGGGGATGATATGCCTACTTGTGCGCGATGGTAGCCGATGTACAACTGGTCGATCAGATTCACTTCCTGATGATAGACATACTCCTTGCTGCCCAACTGATAAGAAAATGGGAAAAACCCGTTTTTGGTCGGCAACGTGTTCAGAAAGGAATGTACTTGATTATTCAATTCTTTGCTCACCTGTTGATGCTTCTCCATCAATTGAATCGCTGAAGCATTCAAATAGGAGAGTGTCAGGTAATCACTGGCTACCTTATAATGGCGATCGTAAAAATCGACCAGCAGCCCCTCTCGACTCTGGTTCTCCACGATGCTTTGTCCAACTTCATTAGCCAATTGGATATAGCTCTCGTCTCCCCATTTTTCGCCTGCCATGTAAAGAGCTTCTGCGATCCTCAGGTCATCCACCAATGCATTGGTCGCGACTGGGGTCTCATTCCCTCCACCCGCTTTCCAAGCAATCCATCCATCCTGATAATCGTAGGCTTTCATGACCTCTACATTCTTAGCGAAGAGGGCTTGATCCCCTTTTTCCACTGCGTACAGCATCCACAGACCAAGCGATTCCGAAAGGGTCTCTGCCCCTTTTGCAACACTCGGGTCATTAGATGTAGCAGGCTTCATATTTGTTTTCAAGGTCTGATCGTCATTCGTCAAATGCTCCTTGATAAAGAGCTCGCCCGGCAAAAGCCTGACGTATTCGGAGCTACTGGTATTTTGTTCCGATTTCATGGCAGACGGCACCCCCTGAAAAAAGCATCCACTCAAGATGAGGACAAGTAGGGAGACTGCTATCATGGGAAAGCGAAAATCTTTCAACATGCTCACGCCTTTTTAACAAGTTTCTATCTCGCTACGATTCATCCCGGTTTCAATGAACCTAGCGAAAGGTGTCGCACTTCCTATTATAATCCATCCGTTAAAAAGGTAGAGAAAACTCCGCCTTCACTCGACAAAAGAACCCATAACTTTCTGTGATCAAAATTCCATACTAACATCACTGTTATTTTGTTTCACCTAGTATCTGTTTCCAACAAATGTTGAACAGCCCATTCAATCCTCTCGAACTGTAAGGGCTTTGCGATAAAATCACGTGCACCTGCCTGGATCGCTTTGATGACAGTGTCGCGTCGTGCAACTGCGGAGCAAATAATGATCTTCGCATCCTTATCCAGCTCCATAATTTTCCGGGAAGCAACCAAACCGTTCATGCCCGGCATGGTAATATCCATCATGACGAGTGTCGGTCGATACAAACAATAATTTCTAACAGCCTCCTCCCCTGAATCAGCTTCTGCAACTACCTCAATACCTAATTTCTCAAACATGTTACGCAGCACGAGTCTCGTAAACGCTGTATCATCAACAATTAAAATGCTATTCATCCAAATTGTTTTCTCCTATCTTTTATACCACGACTTTCGAACTATCAGAAAAATTTCCTATACTCAAAAACGACATGATCTGACCATTTTCTACATTCTACTAAGATCATCTAAACAATTTCTGAACAAGAGAACATCGTCAAAAGAAGAGAATAGGCATAAAGAACTACATTATACCTATCTATCGAAATAAAAAAGGCCGAAGCATCAGCTTCGGCTCAACTCATTCTTCTATTCGATTCTCTTTTCCCTACCAAGCTGCAATACAACTATCCGTACGCATATCAGTACCACCGCTCAGCACACCATTTTCATCACGCCAAATGATTTGACCGCGCCCGAAGTAATTGCCGAGCTGCGCCCACTTGATGGTATGGCCCCTGCGCTCCAAGCCTTGTGCCAAATGCTCCGGGAAATGGCGCTCCAGCTCCACCGTTTTGCCTTCCATCCACTGCCAGCGCGGCGCATCGAGCGAAGCTTGCGGATTGAGGTGGAAGTCGATGGTGTTCATGACCACCTGTACGTGTCCTTGTGGCTGCATGAAGCCGCCCATTACGCCGAATGGCCCCACTGCTTTTCCATCCTTCGTCAAGAAGCCCGGGATAATGGTGTGGAACGTTCTTTTGCCTGGCTCCAAGCAATTGTCATGAGCAGGGTCCAGCGAGAAGTTGTGACCGCGGTTTTGCATAGCGATCCCTGTCCCCGGCACAACTACCCCCGAACCAAAGCCCATGTAATTGCTTTGGATAAAGGAAACCATGTTGCCCTCACCGTCAGCAGTGGCCAAATAGACCGTGCCGCTCGTTTTCGGCTGACCCGGCTCTGGCGTAAATGCTTCATGACCAATCAGTGCACGTCGAGTATCAGCGTATTCCTCTGACAACAATGCTTCCTTGGAAACTTTCATTTTGCTCTCTTCTGTGATGTATTTCAATCCATCAACAAATGCCAGCTTCATCGCTTCGATTTGCTTGTGATACGTTTCCGTCGTGTCTTTTACGTCAAAATCAAAGCCCTTCAGAATGTTCAACGCCATCAGACCGATCATCCCTTGCCCATTCGGCGGGATCTCCCACACATCATAGCCGCGGTAGTTGACACTGATCGGCTTCACCCATTCCGGCTCATAGGCAGCCAAGTCTTCTTTACGCAAGTAGCCGTCGCACTCACGGGAGAATGCGTCGATCTTGTCTGCCAGCTCTCCGCGATAGAAGCTCTCTGCATTTGTTTCCGCGATTTGACGCAGCGTCTCAGCATGACCCGGCGACTTCCAGATGTCACCCGCTTTTGGCACCTTGCCATCTGGCGTAAAGGTAGAGAACCAATGCGCGAACTCTTCCCCTTTGCATTGCTGGGAAAACTTTTTGTGTGCGGCATTCCAATAATGTGCCAATGTTGGCGATACCGGATAGCCATTCTCCGCATAATCAATCGCTGGCTGCAAAACCTCCGTCATCGGAAGGCGTCCAAAACGCTTGGACAAGGCAGCCCACGCAGCAGGTGCGCCAGGCACAGTGACAGGGGTCCAGCCGTAGGTCGGCATTTCTTCCAGACCTTTTGCTTTTAATGCCTCGATGGAGATTCCTTGTGGAGCAGGTCCGCTTGCATTCAGTCCATGCAGCTCGTCTTTGATCCACACGAGGGCAAAGGCGTCTCCCCCGATGCCGTTCGAGGTCGGTTCGACTACAGTCAGGCACGCAGCCGTTGCAATCGCCGCATCCACCGCATTTCCGCCCTTTTTCAATATATCGAGACCAGCTTGTGCCGCCAGTGGCTGCGAAGTCGCTACCATACCGTTCTTGGCAAAAGTCGTCACACGCTTCGATGCGTATGGGTATTCCATTGCGTCATAATTAACCATGATTCAAGCCTCCTAAATCGTTCGTTTAGCCGATAAGAAAGACCATAAGAAATGCACTGAAGGTCCTTTTGGTTTGAGTCAACATAGTGGAGGAGAAGAAAAAGCACAGTTCTCTTCGACTCTGACACGCCAGCATTGGGGATTCACTGTCCGTCTCCACTTCCAAAAGGGGACCGTCGAGCCAAAGCCACCCTACGGGCGGAAGTTTCTCAGGGAAGACGTGTTCGACAAGCGGGTCCCCTTTTGGAAGTTCCGACTGGGTAGGCGTTGTCAAGGTCTACGAGCCCTGTGCTTTTTCTTCTTACCAGCTTACGTAAACTTTCCTAGCCGATGAAAACAAACCCGTACGCCATTGCTCCCAGAATGACAAAAGCGGGATGGACCTTCCATGTTTCGAGCAGAAGGTAGGATGCCACTGTCAAAATCCCTGTTTGCATCCAGCCGATTCCCTCGACTGCGCCCATCAGGAATTGATACGTCATCGTTCCGAGCAAGACAGTAACGACTGGACGTACCGACTGGGTCATCGCTTTTACCTGTGGAGCACTCCGAAATAAGTTAATAAAACCCATCAGTAAGACCATCGCGATCGCTGTCGGAGCAACCGTTGCAAATAATGCGACTACTGCACCCGGTACACCCGCTACCTGATAGCCAATGTACCCAGCGAGCTTGGTCGCGATTGGGCTGGGCAGCGCGTTTCCTACCGCCAGCACTTCTCCGAATTCCTGTACAGTCATCCACTGGTAATGGTCAACCACTTCATTTTGGATCAAAGGAATGCTCGGTGGTCCTCCCCCGTACCCCAAAATGTTGGAGATGAAAAAGGCCCAAAATAATTGCAGGTAGATCATGCTACTCCCTCCTTGCCGTCCTTGTCCTTGCGCTTGCGGACAGACCAGGTAGAGTAGGCAAATGAAACGACCAGCGCAATCCCTACTACGATACCCGGATGCCAATCAAGGAAGATCAACGCTACGAGTGAGAGAGCGAGGGAAAAGCTCACACCTGCTTTGCTGGACGCTCCCTTCCAGCCCTTTGAAAGGAATTCCCACGTAAGGACGCCTGTCATGACTGCGATTACCGGACCGATTGCCTGGATCATGCCGTATACACCCGGCGCATCCTTCCATTGATAAATGACTTGCAGCAAACCGATCATCACAAGCACGATTGGCATCACTACTGCGATGTTTGCCACTAATGCACCCTTCCAGCCTTTTACCCGATAGCCGATAAATGCGGCCAGCTTGGTCGCAATGGGCCCTGGAAGAGCGTTGGCGAGCGCCAGATTGTCGGAAAAGTCCTCATCTGTCACCCATTTGTACTTTTTCACGCATTCGGTGTAAAAGAGGGGAACCATCGTAGGTCCTCCCCCAAATCCGAAGATTCCGATACGGAAAAAGGCGAGAAATAATTGCCAGTAAATCATAGCTGTACCTCCATCCTTGCCTAGCTAGCGGAAAAGTTCGCCCGATGGCACCAAATGACAGGAGACCAGTTGGCCCTTGCCGATGTCTGACAGACTGGGCACCTGCGTCTTGCAAGTCTCTGTCGCATATGGACAACGCGGATGAAAGGTGCAACCGCTCGGTGGATTTGCTGGACTCGGCAAATCGCCTGTCAACAAGATCCGTTCTCGCTTTTGCCGTGGTTTCGCTACTGGAACAGCCGAGAGCAACGCCCGTGTATACGGATGACTCGGGTTCTCAAATAACGTCCGCTTGTCAGCAATTTCTACGATCCGCCCCAAATACATCACCGCGATCCGGTCGCACAAGTGCTTCACGACCGACAAATCATGCGAAATGAACATCAGGGTCAGATTAAATTCTTTTTTCAAATCCTTCAACAAATTGAGTACCTGTGATTGAATCGATACGTCCAATGCAGATACGGGCTCGTCGGCAATGATCAGCTTTGGTTTTACGACCAGTGCGCGGGCGATTCCAATCCGCTGCCTCTGTCCGCCGGAAAAATCGTGTGGATGGCGGTTCAGATGTTCTTTTCGCAAGCCAACGACCTGAATAATCTCTTCGATGACTTTTTCCCGCTCTGCCTTTGTCCCGATGTTGTGCACCATCAGCGACTCCATCAAAATCTGCTTGATCGTCATCCGCGGATTCAGCGAAGCGTATGGGTCCTGAAAAATCATTTGCAGGTTTCGCCGCATGACGCGCATTTCTTCTTTGGGAAGCTTCGCTAAATCTTTGCCATCAAACCAGACTTCTCCTGCTGTCGGCTCCAAGAGGCGTAGAATCGTTCGGCCCGTCGTAGACTTGCCGCAGCCCGATTCCCCTACAATGCCAAGCGTTTCACCCGGATACACTGTCAGATCAATACCATCGACTGCTTTGACATGTCCCGTCGTCCGCTTCAAAAAGCCACCCTTGATGGGAAAATGCTGTTGCAGCCCTTTTACTTCTAAGAGAGGTGTCGTCATGCCTGTTCTCCCTCCTTCGCGTACAGCCAGCAGCGACATTTTTGATTGTCCAGTTGCAAGAGTTCAGGGGGCTTTTCGTGACAAATCGCAATTGCTTGCGAACAGCGCGGGGCAAAACGGCAGCCCACTGGCATTTGATACGGCAGGGGAACCGCTCCCGGTATGGTTTCCAGATATTCGCGTTCTTCGTCCAGCTCAGGAATCGAGTTCATCAGCCCGATCGTATACGGATGCTTCGGACTGTCAAACAGCGTATCGACATCAGTCTCCTCTACGACTTGGCCGGCATACATGACGATAACGCGGTCACACATCTCGGCAACTACACCCAAATCATGCGTAATCAGCATGATGGAGGTTCCGGTCTTTTCTTTTAAATCGCGCATCAAATCGAGAATTTGCGCTTGAATCGTCACATCGAGTGCCGTTGTCGGCTCGTCTGCAATAATCAGCTTCGGATCGCAGGACATCGCCATCGCGATCATGACACGCTGGCGCATCCCTCCTGAGAGCTGATGCGGAAACTCTCCGTAAATCTCTTCGGCACGAGGCATTCCGACTGCTTTTAGCATCGCAATCGCCCTTTCCTTTGCCTCTGCCTTCGTTACCTTGCGATGCAGCATGACTGCTTCCTCAATCTGTTTGCCTACGGTATGCAGCGGATTGAGAGATGTCATTGGCTCTTGAAAAATCATCGCGATTTCATTACCGCGAACACCTTGCATTTCTTTTTCCGACAGCGCAAGCACGTTCTTCCCATTGAAGCGAATCGATCCTTCCGTGCTTCCGTTGGGCGGCAGCAAGCGCATGATCGACAGGCTGGTTACACTCTTCCCACAGCCGGATTCGCCCACGACGCCAAGCGTTTCACCAGCACGGATAAAGAAGTCGACGCCGTCCACGACACTGACGACACCGCTGTCCGTGCGAAAACGGGTTCTCAGCTGTTCCACTTCCAAGATGGTCGTCATCTGCTCCACTCCTTTTCTCCCGTGTAGGGCATTCATTATTTACGTGCGCGCGGGTCCAGAACTTGCTGTAGACCATCCCCCAACAAGTTGAAGCCCAGCACGACTAAAAAGATCGCAATCCCCGGATAAAACGTCGCATAGGGCGCGACGGACATAAGCGTTTGTGCTTGGTTTAGCATGCTGCCCCAGGAGGGAGTCGGCGGCTGTACACCCAATCCGAGATAGGATAAGGATGCTTCTGCGATAATCCCGGACGCCATTGCCAAGGTCGCTTGAATCACAATCGGGTTCATGGCATTCGGCAAAATGTGGCGGAAAATAATGCGTGTATCCTTTACCCCAACCGAACGTGCTGCTTGAATATACTCCATATTCCGAAGCGAAAGAACTTGACCGCGTGTAATCCGTATAAATGCAGGGGCAAAACCAATCCCAATCGCCAGCATGGCATTCCCAAAGCCTGAACCGAGCACCGCCGAAATCGCCAGAGCCAGAATCAAAAATGGAAAGGCCTGCATCGCATCGACGCTCCGCATGACGATCCACTCATCCCAAAAGCCGCGGTAGTAACCGGACAACAGTCCAATCGGCACCCCGATCAGCATCGCAATACCGACAGAGATCAGCGCTGCCTGAATGGAGATGCGCGCCCCGTAAACAACACGGGAGAAAATATCCCGACCGAGATCATCGGTCCCAAACAAATGCTCACCATCTGGCGACATCAAAATTTTGTTATAGTCTTGAGCATTGGGGTCGAAGGGTGCGATCAGCGGCGCGAAAATCGCCACCAAGATCAATCCGAGGATAATCACCGCTCCGATGACGCCCAAACCATTCCGGAGAAATTTGCCCACGGTTTTCATCACTCACCTGCTCCTTTCCCAGCCTTGATGCGCGGATCAATGACAGCGTACAAAATATCGACAATCAGGTTTACCAAGACAACGAGAACCGCAGAAACAAGAATGGCTCCTTGAACCGTTACGTAGTCACGTTTGAATACAGATTCCACAATCAGACGGCCAAAGCCAGGAATCGAAAAAATTGACTCGGTAATCACCAGACCACCCAACAATCCTGCGATCATCAAACCCGAGGTCGTTACCACTGGAACCATCGCATTTCTCAGCGCATGCCCCAGAATCGTGCGAGCCTCATTCAATCCCTTCGCTTTCGCTGTCCGAATAAAGTCCATGCTCACGACATCGAGCAAAGAAGAACGCAGCATTCGCATTAATACGGCAGATTCCCGCAAGCCCGTTGCCAAACAGGGCAGAATCATAGCCATCAGGTTTTGTGTAGGATTCTCGGAAAACGGTACATAACCGGATGAAGGCAGCCACTGGTTTTCCACGGCAAAGAAAATAATCATCATCATCGCCAGCCAGAAGCTGGGGATACTCATACCGCCTAGCGCAGTAAAGGTACTTGTATAGTCAATCCAGGTCCCGCGTCGCACGGCCGCGAGAATTCCCGCAGGAAACGCAATCAGAATCGCTACCAAGAACGTTCCGATCGTCAATTCCACGGTAGCTGGGAGTCTTTGCATAATTAAGTCTGCGACCGGCACACGGTCCGTAATCGATATTCCCAAATCACCCGTTACCACTTTTCCTAGCCAGGAAAAATACTGCACCACGATCGGCTGATCCAATCCCAGCTCGGTTCGCAGTGCCGCATAGGCTTCCGGTGTCGCTTCCTCTCCTAAAATGACCCGGGCAGGATCGCCCGGGATCATATGAATCAAAGAGAATGTCATAATCGACACCAGCAGGAGAATAGGGATTGTCAGCAATAGACGCCTGATTATGAACATCATGACAATTCCTCCTTGCTCTTGCTGTTATAGTGTTGCGCTACCTATTGCTTGTCCAAATTGGCTGTACGGATCAAACCGTCTGGGACATACGTAAAGCCGGTTACTTTCTTGTTCATGCCGAGCAGTACATATTGGTGGTACATGTAGGCATAGCCCGCTTCTTCTTGCAGCAATGTGGCAGCTTCGTCATACAGCGCCTTACGTTTTGCTTCGTCCAGCTCACCACGTGCTTTGATGACCAGTTCATCCAGCTTAGGAATGGAAATACGGCCATCGTTGTTCGATGTATCTGTTACGACGAAGTCATGGAAGTTTTGGTCAGGGTCCTGACGTCCAGACCAGCCCAATTGCATTGCTTCAAATTCGCCTTTATCGCCTGTTTCGATCAATTGTCCATATTCCAATTTTTCCAATGTCACATTGATGTTGTGTTGTTTCAGCATGTTTTGCAGTACCGCACCCAGTTGCTCATTCTCTGGAGAAGTAGAGATATACAGCTTGAAGTTAAATCCGTTTAGTTGACCGCCCTTCGCGAGCAAATCCTTGATTTCCGCTGCATCCGGTGGCTTCGGTGTGTTCAGTGCTTCATTGTAAGCCAGACTGCCTTTTGTAAATGCTGTCCGAGCCGGTGCCGCATAGCCGTTAAACAGTACTTTTACCAGGGCTTCACGGTCAATGGCACGATCCACAGCCTGACGGAGGTACTTGTTGTCAAACGGCGGGCGGGAGTTGTTCAAGTAAAGACCTTGGTAACCCATGCCGGATTCCGCGACCAATTGCAGGTTCGCATCGCCCTTGATTGCAGGAATTTCTTTTACAGGGGTATCATCGATGATATCCAGCATGCCGGAGCGCAGGTTTTGTACCTTCGCTGTTCCGTTCGTGAATACTTTGTAGTTCACCTCATCGATCTTCACTTGACCATTCCAGTAGTTTTCATTTTTCTTCAGCGTCACGTGGTCGCCTTTTACTTGTTCAACAAAAACATATGGACCTGTACCAACGGGATGATTGAGGTATTGATCGCCATGTTCCTTCACTGCTTTTGGCGATACCATAATGCCCGAACGGTCAGTCAAGACGGACAAGAATGGAGCGAAGGGCTCTTTCATCTGGATTTTTATGGTCTGCTTGTCCACTACGGCAACCGAATCTACGAATTTCAATTCGCCTTTCCGGCGGGACTTCTCATCGTTCATGTTGCGCTCGAAGTTGAATTTCACTGCCTCAGCATCAAACTCCGTGCCATCGTGGAATTTCACGCCCTGCTTCAGCTTCAATGTATAGGTCTTGCCGTCTGGCGTTACTTCATACGATTCCGCCAGCATTGGCACTATTTTTCCTTCTGAATCGATATCAAACAGCTTGTCATAGAGGCTCGCGTATACTTGACGGTCGTAAAGCGAAGTCGAGGTGTTTGGGTCCATTGACGGCGGGTCTGCCTTTAACCCAATATTCAGTACTTTTTTGCCGGAGGCTGGCGCTGTTGTTCCGGCTTTGCCGTTTTCTGTAGTCGCACTGTTTCCTCCTCCACAGCCTGTAACCAATAAAACTGTCCCCAGAACAGCACTGAGCATTGCTTTGCTCACTTTGGTCGAAAACATAGGATGACCCCTTTTCTCTCGTTTTTTCTCTAGTCTCTACTCAGAATCGTTCGGCATTCATTTCATAATCCCAACGGATTTTCGCCCGATGGCATTCCCCCTTCCAAGGTCACTCGTATCTAACGGATAAAGTTATACTTGGACTTCAGTATTTTCAATTCGTTAATGACATTCGTTTTGGAGATGCCAGGAATCTTGTGTAGCTTTTTGAGCAAAAATTGCGATAATTCTTCATTGCTTGTTACGAGCACCTGTGTGAAAAGCTGATATTCACCAGAAGTGAGTACGATGAGCCTAATCTCTACGGTATCCGTTAATGCAGCCACCACATCGTCTAGCTTTTCCGCATCCACAGCCACTTGAATCATCGCCTGTACGTGAAACCCTGCCTTGACTGGATTGACAATACCGACCAGACTCAGGGCACCTTCGTCCTGCAATTGCTGGACGCGCATGCGGATCGTCTTTTCCGTGACCCCGAGGTCCTTCGCAATCTGGGTAAACGGCAAGCGTGCATTTGCTTGCAAGGCGCGAATGATCCCATAGTCGATGTCATCTAAATCAGGATAAAGTGATCTTCGAAAAGTTTCTTCCATATAAGCACACCTTTATTCGTCTTTTTTTAATAATATTCAACCTTATTACAGCTCTATTTTAGAAAATTTGGTCGAATTTCATAACGATTGTTGTTACTATAATACGATTTTCGACATAGCGCAATACCTTTATCTGAAAATTTTATTTTGAAAGCATTTTCATTCTATTTTTTCTTTCCACCTATTCTCACTATAAATAAAGCGAAGAAAAAGAGCCTACTCCGCTTGGGAGAGGCTCTCTATTAATATTCGATACGGTCCAGAGATTGTGACCATGCTTCAAATGGACTCCGTCTATTCGCAAGATTGATTCTCTGAAAAGGAATACTGCGCTCTTCATGAGAGAGAACAATCTGCTCATAAATAAACTGATCATCAAAACCGACATGCGCCGCATCTTCTTTCGTGCAAGCGTAATAGACATTGCGCGGTCTGGCCCAATAGATGGCTCCCAGACACATCGGACACGGCTCACAGCTTGTATACAGGTCACAATCGTTTAATTGAAAGGTTTGGAGATGACGACACGCTTCCCGAATTGCTTGAATTTCGGCATGTGCAGTAGGGTCATTACTCGTCGTCACTTCATTACGCCCTCGCCCGATTACCTGCCCATCCTTCACGACAAGGGCTCCAAACGGTCCGCCTATTTTATCACGTACATTTTCAAACGCAATCTGTACGGCTTGCCCCATCCATGTCTCTCGTTCCATCCGCTTACCCCCTCGCATCCTTCTCCTTTTATCCTATGTCCATGCGCATCTGGACATGCTGGAAAAGTCACTAGCGGTTCATCGATTGCTTTAAATGGAACAAGTAACGGTTTCGAATGATCCAGAAATACACGCCCTGAACAACGACGAAACTGCATAGGACAATCGCGGTCGGTTTGACCACAGACGCGACAAGAATCAGCTTCAACAAGCTTTGCAGGGAAACGAACGCCACCACGCTGTGAATAATGGCTACCACAATCGGCACGAAGAACAACAGGGCAACCTGAGTCGTGACGGTCCGCGTTAGCTCTGCATCTGTGAGTCCAATCTTGGAAAGCGCTCCGTAATGCCGCTTGTCGTATTCCAGATCCGTGTATAGACGGAAATAGAGAAAGCTTGCTGCGGCTACAAAGAACAACACGCCCACAAACAAACCGATAAAGAGTCCCATGTTCGCCATTTGTTTCATGGAGTGGTAGTATGGCGCACGAGCTGAAAACAAATAATTTTCTTCCACATGACTGATATCTTCCTGAAGCTTGAGACTAAGCTCCTGCGTTTCCTTCCATCTCGGCACCTCGTATACAAAGCGCTGTTCTTCCTTCATTTGCGGAAGCTGGTCATACACCTGATTCGGTACGACAACCAATCGCTCAAATTCAATCCCTCTGATCAACGGCGTCATATTCGTATCTGTTTTGACTGCAAGCTGTGCCTTCCCCACTTGCAGCGTTTTGCTCGCTACCGAATCACCAATCCAATTGAGCAGTACGAAGGCCTCTTTATTCGTCATTTCGAGTACAGTCGAATTGGACGCTACCGCCAGCCGGTTGTAGTCAGACAGCTTGACTACTCCGACCCTTTCCTCCTGAACCAGTTCTGGCAAAACTCGCATAGCCACTTGATATTTTTCGAAGGAAAAGCCACTTTGCTGCAAGCTCGTTTCGATTAACGACAGATGCTTTACTCTCTCCGCATCGCTTTGTTTGGACTGGTATTCAAACGCAAACGGATGTGTTTTCATCACCGTGATCTGAATCGACCCAGCCAACGCTGCCAGCGTGCCAATCGCACAAAAAGCAACGGTAGAGACGATACTGACCAAAAAGAACATCCGTGCATTATCCTTCATCCGATAGGCCAGATCAGAGAGCGTCAGGAGATTCGTACCTTTCCAATAGAAAACGCGACGCTTCTTCAGAAAATCGATGAAGATGACGCTCAACTGAGTAAACAACAGGTACGTTCCTACAGTCGTCAGCGCAATGACCGGAAGCATCAGCACGAGCACATTCACGCCGTCTGCAGTGAGGGCTAAGGCATAGCTCATTCCCAACAAAGCTACTGCGACCAGAGACAGTACTAAAGATGCCCTTGGCTCACGCTTAGGACGACCGCTTCCTTGCAACAGATCCAACAGACTGCGGCTTCGCAGCACGAGGACGGTAAACAGCGAAATGGCTGCATACAAGATGAGAAACGCCACCACTGTCAAACCGATCGCTTTCCACGGGAAGTAAAACCCGAGTGCTTTTACATCCAGCAAAAATCCGGCGAATTGGAAAAACAGCTTGGCGAGAACCAGCCCGAGCCCAATCCCGATGGCAATCGAGACAATGCCAATCAGCATGTTTTCCATAAAAATCAGCATGTTCCGCTGTAACGGTGTCATGCCTTGGATAAAAAGGATGCCGAACTCCTTCTCCCTCTTTTTCAAGAAAGCACCGACACAATAAAAGAGAAAAAAGAAGGAGAACAGAAAAATGACGTACTCAGCCGCCATCATCCCAGTGGCTACGGATTCATGAATCTCCTGCCCGATAATTTCCGGATGAAAAATGAACATCGCATAGACGAAAAAAATGAGGACAGAAAAAACGCTACTCATGAAAAATGCAGCGTACATACGCTTATTTCGTACAACGTTATTACACGCGAATTGTCGAAAGGTCATAGGTGTTCCCTCCCAAAAACGACAACGAGTCAATAATTTTCTGGAAGAATACCTGTCGACTCTCACCACGATACATCTCGTTATGGAGCTGTCCGTCTTTAATAAAAATCACCCGATGGCAATAGCTGGCCGCCAAAGCATCGTGCGTCACCATCATCATCGTGGTATTGTCTCTCTTATTGATCGCTTCCAGTGTCTCCATCACATTGCGCGAAGACTTGGAATCAAGATTTCCTGTCGGCTCGTCAGCGAGCAAAAGCGACGGGGAATGAATGATCGCCCTGGCAATTGCCGTCCGTTGGCGTTGCCCCCCAGACACCTCGAAGGTCCGCTTTTCCAAAATGTCCTGAATCCCTAGCTTCTCTGCAACACTTTGCAGCTTTTCTTCCATGACCGACACTTTCTCATTGTCCAGCGTCAGCGGCAACACGATATTTTCCCCAATCGTCAACGTGTCCAAGAGATTGAAATCTTGAAACACGAAACCGAGCTCACGGCGACGAAACAGAGCGAGTTTATCTTTTTTTAAATGATGCGGATTCGTACCGTTCAAAAGAACCGCACCAGAGGTTGGTGTATCAATGGTGGAGATCATGTTTAATAGCGTAGTCTTGCCACTGCCTGAGGGGCCCATAATACCGACGAATTCGCCCTTGCGAATCGAAAAATCGATATCGGTCAGCGCGCGGTAGGTTACCTTGCCCCCGTATATTTTACTTAAGCTATTTACAGCAAGCATTTCCATGCGCCATTCCCCTTTCTTGCACTTCCAAATTCAACTATACGAAAGTGCGCATAGTCCAGCTATCGAATTAACTTTCAGCTATCTTACTTTCTTGTAAGGTTGGTACGACGGCAGACAAGACGATGCGTACGGTTGTCCCCTCGCCCACTTCTGATTCCATTTCCACCCCATGATGGAGCCGCCCGCATATTTCCTTCACCAAGTACAGCCCCATCCCGGTGGACTCAGGGTATTTGCGCCCGTTTTCTCCCGTAAAATACGGCTTGAACACGCGGCGAATATCTTCGGCAGGGATTCCGATTCCATAATCCTGCACTTCCAGTATGGCATGTACTCCGCGTTCATACGCACGAATGGTGACCTTGTTGCTTTTCCCTGCTGAATAACGAACGGCATTCGTCAACAATTGGTTAAGGACAAAAGCAAGCCACTTATCGTCCGATTCCACTCGCCAATTTTCATCTACTTTTACCTCGGGATACACCTGATTGCGAATAAACAGCCGCTTGTTTTCGGCCAACACATTCTGCACCAAAGAACGCAGCGTTACGGGCTCAATCAGGAAGTCCTGTTCAAATCGGTCGAGGCGAGCTATGTACAAAACGGTTTCCAGTCCACGCTTGATCCGGTCCACTTCTTCACGGACGCTCTCAGCTGTTGGATCATCTTCATTTTGCAGCAACAGATGAATAACCGAAATCGGCGTCTTCATCTGATGGACCCACTGCTGAATAAACGTCGTATGGTCCCGTTGCTTGTTTTCATAGGCATGAAGCTGTTCTTTGTAGAGTCGGTATTGTTCCTGACTAATGTCATCCATCGCGCGGCACAACGGTGAATTCCCGTATGTCTGGGTCAGTTCCTCTAATGTCTCTACCGGCTTGCTCAGTCGCTGATAGATTGTGCGGTGAGACAAATAACGGATGGCGAGAAAAGCCCCCGCGAAAAAAACAGATAAAAACATGACGTAGATCATCAATGACTCATTCCAGTACCCATCCATCGCAAAAATCATAATCAATAAGATCAATTGGACGAGAAAAAACGCTGCGAATGGCCATTGATCTCGAAGGAACAGCTTCATTGCCCTTCCTCCCAAGTCGCACGCAAGCGATAACCGGAACCGCGAACAGTCTCCACAGCTCCCTCCAAGCCTAAGTCCTTCAGCTTGCCGCGCACGCGTGTGATGTAGACATTCAGCGTGTTTTCATCGACAAACTGTTCATCCCACAGCTTTTCTAGCAAACGCTCACGGCTGACGACGCGCGGATGTTGATTCATCAAGGCTTCGAGCAGTAACGCTTCCTTTTTGCTCAGCTCGATTTTGGTATCGTGCATAGACAGCTCCATTCGCTCCAAAAACAGCTTGAGCCCCGCCACTTCAACCGTACGCTCCCCTTCTTGCGGAGCATATTGTCCGTAAGCCCGGCGTAGCTGACTGCGGATTTTGGCCAAAACCACATCGTAGTCGAACGGCTTTGTGATATAGTCATCCGCCCCATTTTCCAATGCCATCACTTGGTCCATTTTACTTTCTCGTGCAGAGATGAACAGGATCGGGCAGTTGGACTCCTGGCGCATTTGCCGGCACCAATAAAATCCGTCAAATTTCGGTAGATTCACATCCAGCAAAACCAGATCAGGGCGCGATTGGATAAATACCTCCATGACTCTATCGAAATGTTCAACATTGACTGTTTGAAATCCGTATTTTTCCAGTTGCTCTTGCAGCAGCTGGTTAATTTTCGGGTCGTCTTCTACAATCATAATTGTGGACATCACTCATACTCCTCTCGTCTTGAGTCTCCTCCATTTTATTCTTTACTATACCATTAGAAAACTAGACTACGCCAAGCCTTTAGCGTTTCTCGTACTTAGATGTCTACTGAAAAAACGGCTTGTACGTTGCTGTAGTGGAGGGGAGGAAACAAGAGAAAACGCTCAGCTTCTAGGGCCACCCCCTGGGGGATTGACTGTTCGACTCCATGCAAAAAGCGAAACCGCGGCCAAAGTTGTCCTTTCTGGATGTGTTTCAGAGGTGGACGCTTAAGAGCGTGTTTCGCTTTTTGCATTGCGTCTCGGTCGGTGTCCCTAAGATCTTCGCTGTTTTCTCCTGTTTCCTCTACGAGCTTTCAGTGTTAAACGGTTTATTAAAAGCCTTAAGAGAATGTAAGGATGTCATCAGTAATGACAGAGAAGAATATTTCCAGGCGTAGCGACTTGTGGAGTCCTACCGAGCGGAGAAGGGATTCGCGGGCAAAAGAAACGCAACCGTGCCCATACGACAAAGCGGCTACCACTTTTGCGTTTCCCCGCGAATCCCTTCGGAGCGGACAGTCTCAGCCCTCAGCAGGACGGAGCCTGGAAGCCTAGTCTGGAAATATTCTTCTCTCCACTACAGCCACATAGAAAAAAGGAAGGACTGTTGTCCCCCCCTTTATGTTTGAGCCTCCATCAATTGCTGCAGCTTCTTAATCCCACGGAAGTGCAAGATTTTCACCGAAGCCTCTGTCTTGCCCAAAATTTCCGCGATCTCATTCATTCGCAAATCTCCGAGATAACGCAGGGCGATCACATTGCGCTGATCCTTTGTCAGCGTGTGCACCTTATCCCACAAGCCCTCGGTTGTCTCCTGATTCAGAAGGCACTCCTCCGGCAGCTTATCTGTTGCGACCATATTGCTAAATGTGTCCTGATCTACCGGACTCTCCCGCTTCTTGCGCATGTAGTCAATCAAAGCATTGTGCGCAATTCGGAAAATCCAGGCGCCAAAAGGATGGCGGCCATCGTACTGCTCAAGCTTGGAGTACACCTTAATAAACACAGTCGTTGTCAGGTCTTCCACATCCCAGATGTTTTTTACCCGGTAGCGGAAATAGCGATATATTTTAGCAGAGTAATCTTCGTAAATTTGTTGGTGACTTAATTTTGGATACATGATTGCTGTCGTCATAATCGATCTCCCGTTTCGTGATCCGTATGAATTGATTTCATTGTACGGTCGAAACGAAGCAGGAACCATCGAGTTATATTTCAGGAAGCTTACACTTTTGTAAGGTACTTATGGGCTCGTTGTAAGCTGCACAAGTAGGTACGGAAGAGGTATCATTTCGGTTACAACTTTCAAAAGAAATCTTTAAAAATTTCTTAAGGAATTTTTTAAGTTGTCTTCAAAACCGTTTTGCTGGGGGAGAAGTCCTGCCTCAAGTAGACTGACCATATACTTTCGCATCCATTAGCTCAGTTATCAATGATATTCATAACCTTTTGCTATTGAAAAGATATGGGTATCAGTTAGTTCTCCTGAGTCATTTAGGTTAACATTGCGTAAAGTGCCCTCCAACGTAAAACCTGCCTTTTTAGCTACAGCTATACTTGAGTTATTCCGAGTATCGCAGCGAATTTCAAGGCGGTTAGCTTCCAACTCAGAAATGGCAAGGGCAACAATACCTTTTACTGCCTCTGTCATTAGACCCTCACCAGTACGCGATGTGCGTAGCCAATATCCAATTTCAAATTTGCGTACATACCAATCAAAGCGATGGAGCCCACTACTGCCCACAAACTGCCCTGTATTCTTTTCAAATATATGTAGCACTAAGTCTGTGCGCTCTAGAAAATTGAGCCTGGCCTTACGTACGTAGGCTTCTGAATCGTCCATAGATGGGAGGTTTTTTACAAACGGAAGCCAGGGGCGCATCTCGTTTTGACTCTCACGTATGGCTTCATTTACAAATTGACCATCACCCCATTGCGGTGCTCTAATCAATAATCGCTGAGTTTCTAAATGTTCCGGAAAAGAGAGTAGTAATGGATTCATATTAGTCCTCCTTCTATGGGAATAAGTTTCCAATAATAGTAGCGGCTTGACCGCTCATTGACAATTGAAAGCAACACTACCAGTTAGTTTAACGATACTGTCAGTCTAACACTTTATTATTGAGAACACTTAGCAGCAATTTCACACCCTTGAATTCACTTTCAAGTTTTTCACAAAAAGCTGCGCTTCTCCCCCACAACAGCTCCTATATAAAAAGAAACGCCCCCGAAAAAATTCGAGGGCACTTACATTTAAATCAATCCAAGACGTTGGAAAATCGTATCCACATGCTTCAGGTGGTAACGGTAATCAAAGCACTCATCCAGCTCTTCCTTGGACAGTGTGGAGCTGACCGTTGCATCCTCCTCAACGATCGCACGGAAGGAACGTTGCTCTTCCCACGCCTGCATCGCACGAGGCTGTACCGTATCATAGGCTTGCTCGCGGCTCATGCCTTTTTCGATCAGCTTGAGCATCACTTGCTGCGAGTAGATCAATCCAAAGGTACGGTCCATATTGCGCTTCATGTTCTCAGGGAACACCGTCAAGTTTTTCACGATGTTCATGAAACGGCGCAGCATGTAGTTCAATGCTTGCGTCGCATCTGGCAAAATCACGCGCTCCGCAGAGGAGTGGGAAATATCCCGCTCATGCCAGAGGGAAACATTTTCATAAGAAGTGAGCATGTGTCCACGGATGACACGAGCCAGACCGCAAATATTTTCGCTGCCGATTGGGTTGCGCTTGTGTGGCATTGCGGAAGAACCTTTTTGTCCTTTGGCAAATGCCTCTTCCACCTCGCGCATTTCGCTCTTTTGCAGACCGCGAATTTCTGTCGCGAATTTCTCCAAAGAGGTTGCGATCAGTGCCAATGTCGCCATGTACTCGGCGTGGCGATCACGCTGCAAGGTTTGGGTCGAGATAGGCGCTGCAGACAGCCCCAGCTTCTCGCACACGTACGCTTCCACGAACGGATCGATGTTTGCGTATGTTCCAACTGCGCCAGAGATTTTGCCGAACGCCACTTCTTTTTTCGCAGCCTGAAAACGCGCCAGGTTGCGCTTCATTTCTTCATGCCACAGGGCCAGCTTCAAACCAAAAGTCGTTGGCTCCGCATGTACGCCATGTGTTCTGCCCATGCAAACCGTATCCTTGTGCTCACGAGCTTTGTCTGCCAAAATCTCGATGAAGTCTTGGATATCACCCTCCAAAATCTCGTTCGCCTGACGCAGCAGATAAGACAGAGCAGTATCCACCACATCTGTAGAAGTCAGTCCGTAATGCACCCACTTCTTTTCTTCGCCCAAGGTTTCCGATACCGCACGGGTAAACGCCACCACATCATGGCGTGTCTCTTCTTCGATCTCGTAGATTCTGTTCATGTCAAAAGTAGCTTTATCCCACAGCTTTTTCACGTCTTCCTCAGGAATGACGCCCAGCTTGGACCATGCTTCACACGCGAGAATTTCTACTTCCAGCCACGCTTTGAATTTGTTTTCTTCCGTCCAAATGGCGCGCATTTCCGGTCGGGAATAACGTTCGATCATGATAATACCTCCGATGTATTCGTCCAGATTTTCAGCTCATCAATCAGGGTGAGCGCTTCTTCTACAGTAGGGGCGAGCACATTGATATGCCCCATTTTTCGCTTGGCCTTGCTCTCTGCTTTTCCGTACAAATGGAGCTTGGCTGTGCGCGGCAGCTTGTCGATCTGATCGATGACAGGCTGTAGATGCTCTCCCAAAATATTAACCATCACGACGCTCGAGAGCAACTCTGTAGATCCCAAAGGCAGATTGCAAACCGCCCGAACATGCTGCTCAAACTGCGAGGTGACACAAGCATCCATCGTAAAATGCCCGGAGTTATGCGGCCGAGGCGCCAATTCATTGACATATAGCTGACCATCTTCGGTCAAAAACAGCTCAACGGCAATGAGGCCGACCACATCCAGCTTTTCTACAATCGTGCGAGCAATTTCTTCCGCACGGACTGCTACTTCAGCCGAAATACGAGCGGGTACGATGCTCAAATGCAGGATGTTTTCCTGATGAATATTTTCTGACACAGGAAAAACAGCCAGTTCTCCCGCAGGATTGCGTGCAGCAATAACAGACAACTCCATTTGGAATGGTACAAATTGTTCCACGATCAGCTCTGTACCTGCTTTGGACAACGTTTCATACGCCTCCGCCAGCTCAGCCTCGCTTCTCAATACCCATTGCCCTTTGCCGTCATAGCCACCGGTTGCGGTCTTCATGACAGCAGGCAGTCCCAGTTCACGCACGGCGTCCTGCAAATCCCCCAAGCTGTTCACGACACAAAACGGAGCAACAGGAATGCCGATTTCGCGAATGGCGGTCTTTTCCCGAATCCGATTCTGGGTGATACGCAAAAGACGGCTCCCCTGCGGTACATAAGCGCGGCTCTCCAACACTTCAGCGACCTGCGCATCGACATTTTCAAATTCATAGGAGATAACATCGCTGACCGAGGCAAGCTGCATCGCTGCTTCTACATCATCGTAGCTGGCAACAATTTGCCGATCAGCCGTTTGGCCGCATGGTGCGTCTGCCGTCGGGTCCATTGTGACAAAGCGGTAGCCCATAGCTCGTCCAGCAAGAGCAATCATCCGTCCAAGCTGTCCTCCGCCGAGTATTCCTAGGGTCGATCCTGGTTTGATTTGCTTACGATCTTTGGTTGTCATTCGAGTTCACTAGCCTCCAGCACCTTATTGCGTACATCATCACGTCTTTGCATGAACCGCTCTTGTACGTCTGGATATTTGATCCCCAAAATTTGCGCAGCCAATAACCCAGCATTGATGGCTCCAGCTTTTCCGATCGCAACCGTCGCCACTGGCACTCCACCTGGCATTTGCACAATCGACAAAAGCGAGTCGAGACCATTCAAGTTGGATGATTTCACCGGGACACCAATGACAGGCAACGCTGTCTTAGCAGCTACCATTCCTGGCAAATGAGCTGCCCCGCCCGCACCCGCAATAATGACTTCCAAGCCGCGGCTTTTCGCGGTCTCGGCATACGTAAACATCAAGTCTGGCGTTCTGTGTGCAGACACGACCTTCTTTTCGTACGGTACCTGCAATTCGTCTAAAATTGCGCAAGCTTCCTTCATCGTTTCCCAGTCTGACGTACTGCCCATAATGACTCCTACCAAAGGCTGTAGCATGAACCATTCGCCCCCTACGTTTTGTAACATCAGAAGAAAACCCAACCGACTAACGGGCTTTTCGCGCCGCTCTCATCGCCTGGGCTATTCGAACTCGTTTTCTCTCAACGTATTCAGTGTAGCAGGGAGAAAGTTTGCCTGTCAACCTCGTTTCCGAACATTTAAAAATGATAGATCAAAAATTATTCGTGTTTGCCTTTTTCTACCCAATTGTTTGCCGCTTCTACTTTCTCTAGCTCAACCCGAAGCCAATAATCCAAAAAGGGACTGGCATCCGCCCCGGCTGCTGTAGTCAATAGCGCTGTGATTTGCTCCCCATTTGCCTGCTTGTATTGATGATCTCGTACATATTGACGCAACACCTGATGCAGTCGTTCGACTCCCCATTGTTCTTTCAAGTTCCACCACATGGCACCAGCTCGCCCATAGACGAGGTCATTGTAGCTCCTCCAGTCTGGGAAAGCCTCCACGGACGACTTCGCAGTTACTCCTTGGTTCGCATATCCTTCCGCTGCACGTGCTTGGCCTAGCCGCATCTGAATATACGCTTGTGATTGTGCGGGGGACTTTTGCTGCAAAAATACCATCGTCGCATAATCCGTCAGTCCCTCATCCAGCCAAGCCTCTCGCACCTCGTCGTTTCCGACCAACCCGTAAAACCACTGATGTGCCGTTTCGTGCGCTACGACCGCTTCCCCCATGGCATCGCTACGGTCAAAATACTCCTGGGCAATAAAGACGAGGCTCGGGTATTCCATCCCGCCAAAGAAGCCGCCTGTTTTGACAACATCGTATTCCTTATACGGATACACCCCGAACTGTTTTCCGTAATAGTCGAGAGACTCCCTAGCAGTCTCATGTATTCGTTCTACGTTTTGCGGGTCATCACTTTTCTGCACCCACGTACGTACGATGGTTTCCCCGACCTTGCCAGATATGGGCTGGTACGTATCGTCCATGACAACAAGGGCAAAATCCCGAACGTTCCATGCGTCCACCTCATAGATTTTTAGCCGTTGCGGTCTCGTCTCGGTGATAACAGCCACGCTCTCCAATCCACTCGTAGCAAGCTGGTACCCCTCTGATAACTGCACACGCAAATGATAATTCGCCACATCCGAGTAAAAAGGATCGCCAATCGCGGAATAAGGATCGAGCCGCCAGCCTCCTGCATCCTTGACCGCCAGGATCGGTAGCCAGTTGCCCAGCCACATCGCATGATCATGGTAAGACATTCGCCCATTGTTAAAAGGAACCTCGAGCTGAAAATTCATATCCACTACCGTCTCAGCAGACGATGTTCTTGCAGGAAGGGGCACTTGTAAAAGCGTATTGGTCTTTCCTGCATACTGTACGCCGACACTTTTTCCGTTCACCCGTACCTCGCTTATCTTGATTCCACCAGGCTCACGCTGTTTGCCCAGCACAACCTCCCAGTTCTCTCCACTGAGAGCAGCATTCGCAGAAAAAGCATTGGGATATAAATGAAAAAAAGCTTGGTCATCTTGTGGGACAAAGCGAGCCGTCAGCATGCCTTTCACCACGTGCTTGTTCATATCGATTTGTACGTCGGCCTTGTAAGTGACTGCAGCCTGCCTGTGATTAATCGGCACAATCTCCTGAGCATCTAAGCCAGCCTGCCCTGTCCAAGGACGGACGGTCAAGAATACAGTCAAAACAACTCCTAATGCCACGATGACCACCCAATGCTTCCGCCACATCGTGATCCCCTGCCTTCGATTACTTCTTCTGATGCTTGAGACGTTGGCGCTCCAGCCAAGCTGCTGCCTGTTCCTGCTGGGACATGTCTACTTTCAACCAATAATCCAAGAAAGCACTGGCATCTTCTCCTGCCATCTCAGATAGAAATGCCTCCCATTCCTTTCCGGTCACAACCTGATAACGGTACTTCTCGACATACTGCTTCAATACGTCATGTACCCTTTCTTCCCCCCACGCTCCCTGCAATAGCCACAGCATCGAGGACGGACGGGAATAAACGAGATCACTATAACTCTGATTATCAGGGAATACAGACAGCGCTTGCCAAGGACGCTGTTCCTCTGCCACGTAATGTTGAACAGAGGTGCCCTGCTCCAGCCGTCTGCGCACCCGTTCTGCTCCCATCAGCGGGTCTTGCTGAGATAAATACGAGAGCGTCACGTACTCCGTGAATCCCTCATCCAGCCATGCTTCCTTTACCTGATTATTTCCGAGCAAGCCGTAAAACCACTGATGTGCCGTCTCGTGGACAACTGTGACAATACCTGTTTCTTCCCCAGAAAAGAAATGACGTCCGTCAAGAAAGACCAATGCAGGATACTCCATTCCATTAATCGAGCCACCAGTCCTTACCACATCGTATTCGGTATATGGATAGGCACCCAATTGATCATGAAAATAGGCGAGAGACTTCGCTGCTGCTTCATGAATCTGCTCAGTAGTTGCCGGATCATCTGTTTTCCGCCACCATGTTCGGACGACTGTTTCGCCCACTTTTGTTTCCATTTGCTGATAGGAGGCATCCATAACGACTAGGGCAAAATCCCTCACATTTTCTGCACCGAGCTGTATCGTCTTTTCTCCCTCACGAGCAGAAACCTGTTTCGCAGCCCTGTCTGGTGCTGTGCTCGCCAATTGATAGTCTTTTGGCAGCGTCACGTTCACCTCATAATCTGCGTTCTCACTGTAAAATGGATCACCGACAGGCTCGTATGGATCGAGATGCCAGCCTTCCTTGTCGTACGCTGCAAGAACCGGGAGCCAGTTCCCCAGCCAGATCGATTGGTCATCGTACGACATCCTGCCGTCGTTTCGCGGAAGAGTCATCTCGAACTCCATCACAATCTTTCGTGGGCCCGGCTCTCCTTCTAGAGGCACTTCGAGTATGTTCAAGTCTTTCGTCTTTTTGCCGACAACCGCTATTCCATCGACCAAGAGCTTTTTATTAGTGTATGAGCCAAGCGTTGGGCCATTGCCTAAAAGTTCCTCCCATAGCATGCCTTGATGCTCTTCTGTAAATACGTTCGGGTAAAGATGGAGATAGGCACGAGCAGGGTCTTTTGTCCAAAAGGTAATCGTTACGGTTCCTGTTACTTCTTTCTTGATTGGATCAATTCGCACATCAGCCTGATAGAGTGGTTTACGCGTAAGCGCAGTACCCTCCTCAGCATTTACAGGCAACATCCACGTCAAAAACAATAAGCTACAACCGACCATTGAGACCCATTTCTTCACGCCATCTCCCCCTTTTCTCTACTGTACAAAAAATGGAAGAAAAAGACTATCTTTCCTCTTTAGCCTGATAGCTTGTCGGACAGCCACTTTCCAGCCAACTCCAAAGGAACCGATTGTTCCGTTCCCTCTCGCATATCTCGAACGACGACTTGCCCACTGTTCACTTCGTTTTCCCCATAGATCAAAGCAAAAGCAAAGCCTTCTTTGTTTGCATAATCGAGTGCTTTTTTCAGTCGTCTACCTGTTAGCTCCAGCTCGACTCTGACGCCGCTCTCGCGCAATCGATTGGCCAAGCCCAGACTGGATGCTTCTGTCCCGAGGGGAATGACGAGTACATCGGCAGCTTTCTGCTCTTCCGTGTTGCGATTTGCCAACGCTGCAAGAATGACATCCAATCCAAACGAAATCCCTACAGCGGGATACTCTCTTCCATCATCCAAAAGCCGACCGATGATCTGATCGTAACGTCCCCCACTGCCGATACTGGACGTCATACTTCCATCCCGCAAAAAGATCTCATACACAATCCCCGTGTAGATCCCTAAGCCCCTTGCCAAAAATGGCGAGAAACGAAGCTCCCCACCCACACCCGCTCCTTTTACATAGGCAAGCATATCGCGCAGCTCCCGAATCCCTTCCTGAACAAGCGGGGATGCAAAACGCTCTGCCAACAGATCCAGGGTAATCACACCTTCTTGCAGGAAAGATGTAATCGCCAAAACGAGTGGCTCCTCGACGTTTCGCTCCCGCAAGTCATCCCGCACTCCGTCCACGCCGATTTTCTCGAGCTTATCCAGCGACAGCATGACATCCCCGGCCCGCTCTACGGGAACTCCCAGCTCCTGAAGCACCCCAGATAACAGCTTGCGGTTGTTAACCTCAATGTACACGTCTAGCCCCAGCCGCTTGAATGCCTCAAACGCCATACTGAGCAATTCTGCTTCAGCCAGCACCGATGTCGTTCCCACGATATCGACATCGCATTGAATAAATTCGCGCAAACGCCCGGTTTTTACTGGACCGTCCCGAAATACTTTTCCGATCTCATACCGCTTGAACGGCATCCGCATCTCAGGATTCATGCCCACTACCTTCGTCAACGGTACGGTCAAATCATAGCGCAGGCCAAGCTCTCTATCTCCTTGGTCGCTTAAGCGATACACTTCCTTCAAGATTTCATCCCCGCCGCCGTACTTGGATGCCAGTAATTCGTAGTGCTGCAGCATAGGCGTCTCCAACGGTTTGCAGCCGTATGTCTCGAATACAGCTTCGAGCGTCCGTCGTATCCAGTTTCGTTGCATTTGCTCCTGCGGCATGAAATCTTTTGTGCCTTTTACCGTTTTTAATACTTCGTTTTCCATGAGGAACACCCTTTCTTTTTTCAGATAGAGAAAACAAAAAAAGCCATGCAAGGCAACTTCCTGCCCGCATGGCTTCCTAAATACACCACCGCAGGCACGAAGCACAAGAAGCGCTTGCACCTGCGGAAAAATTTCCGAAGATACAAACGCTCTACGTGTGGTGATGCTGTTGAAGGAACATGTTTAGACCTGTCATGAGAATCGGTCCATCCTTCCGTGAAAAAATATTTTTCCTATCATAGCGCAAAAAAAGCTCCCCGTCCAGTAGACGAAGAGCTTCATTCCCCAAAAATTCTATTCGCGCAACCAGATGAAGTACGCCAGGAAGACGAAGAACAGCACATACATCGCCGGATGCACTTCACGGGCCTTGCCCTTCATTACCTTCATCACTGGATAAACGATGAAGCCCGTCGCAATACCTGTTGCAATACTGTAAGTCAATGGCATCAACAAAATCGTCAGGAATGCAGGGAACGCTTCATCCAGGTCATCCCAAGCCACTTTTGCAATGTGAGAAGCCATCAGAACACCGACGATAATGAGTGCTGGTGCCGTAACCGCTGGTGTCACAATTGCGAGAATCGGCGAGAAGAACAACGCAAGAAGGAACATAATCCCTGTGACAACTGCTGTAAATCCGGAGCGTCCGCCTGCCGCTACCCCTGCTGTCGACTCAACATAAGCCGTAGTGGTAGATGTACCGAGTACCGCACCTGCCATACCTGCAATCGCATCGGAAGCGAGTGCTTTTCCTGGACGTGGTAAATTGCCGTCTTCGCGAAGCAATCCCGCTTGGTTTGCTACACCCAAAAGCGTACCCGTCGCATCGAAAAAGTCTACAAACAAGAATGTCAACACAACAATCAGCATGTTCATGGTGAACAAAGCGGATGGATCACCGAGATATTGGAACGCAGCACCGAATGTAGGAGCAAGGCTCGGTGGTGCAGAAACGACTTGCTCAGGCAGATTCACCAGTCCGAAAAACATCCCGGTAATCGCCGTAATCAACATTCCGATAAAGATACCTGCATTGATTTTGCGAGAAAGCAGAATGACCGTCACGATCAGACCAAACACCGCAAGCAATGCATTTTTCGCTGCCAAAATTGCTTCCGGCTTCATGCCCTCGTGATAGAAGGTCAGATGTCCCAGTGCTACGAAGGTGGCATCATTTGCTACGATAATACCCGCGTTTTTCAAACCGATAAACGCGATAAAAAGACCAATCCCTGCCGAAACTGCGTATTTCAAGCTCTGTGGAATCGCTTTGATGATCGCTTCACGAACACCTGTCAGAGACAGAATCAAAAAGATCGTACAAGAAAGGAATACGCCAGCCAAAGCCTGTTGCCAAGGAATTTGCATCGTCAGAACGACGGTATAAGTGAAAAATGCGTTCAATCCCATCCCCGGAGCTTGACCGATCGGCAAACGTCCGAGAATACCCATTAACAGTGTACCAAGAGCAGCAGCCAAAGCTGTTGCGGTAAAGACAGCCCCAAATTCAGGATAGTTTGCTTTTAAATCTGGCGGCAGATCAGCACCACTGAGAATGAATGGATTGACAGCCAGGATATAAGCCATTGCCAAAAAAGTAGTGATACCTGCGATGATTTCGCGACGGTAATTGGTGCCTAGCTTGTCAAACTCGAAATACTTCCGCACCTATAAGTCCCCCCATACTAATCTTGTTGCAAAAAACAGTCTAACTGTTTTTTGCCGACCGTAAACGGTCACATCTTATTTAATGAAAAACGTCGAGACGCTTTTCACAAAAAAAAGGCCCCGGCGCTATTATCATGCGCCTGGCCTTCAAACAAAACACTCCGGGAATAATTCCAAATATAATAACAAAATCAGATCCCGATGACATTTTGTTCGTAGCCAGGTCGATAACGGCGACCATGTAGAAACTCTCGAGCCATATTCTCAAGAATATACGAACCTTCCTATATTACCTGCTCACATTGAGAAGTGTATCAGGTGACATAGGGAATGTCAACGAAAATACGAACATTCATTTTTGGAAAGAGTTTAATATCCGGATATTTACTAAGAAAGGGCTATGTTATACTTCATAACTAGATGGAGGAGATCCAAAATGAGCTTTATGGATGCTTGGGCACAAATAATAGCGAAGCAGGAGCGAGAACGTGACCGGCTTCGAGTCAATCGAATCACCGTACGGGTCGACGATAAGAAAAAGAGCAAACGCAACGTTCATCAAAAGGAAAAAGTCATCGAATATGGCTTTGTAGAACGTGATTTGTATGATGAGAATCTATTTGGAAGGTTTGAACTCTATTTCGCCGATCGCGACGCTCTTCGCAAGCAAGATCGGTTTGGAGATGAAATTGCTTTTGGTGAGCTTGCAGATGAACATGCAGTTGCCACGGCAATCTTCTCCTATTTAGCGGAGCACTATTCTCAGTTTTTAGAGGAAACTCCCTTCGCTATCAGTTATAACCCTATTGCAGAAGCTTGGATTATCGAAGGAACTCTTCCTCCGGGATGGCTAGGCGGAGTCATTTATATCGCTCTTGCAAAAGAAAATGGAGAGCTTCTCATGATGTATGGAACGAGATAATTGGTCATAAAAAACTCTCTTTTATTCGCAAAACACGCAAATAAAAGAGAGTCATTTTTTGTTCCTATTCCCACTCAATTGTTGCTGGTGGTTTGGACGTTACATCATACACAATGCGGTTTACATTGTCTACTTCATTCACGATACGCACAGAGATTTTCTCCAATACATCCCACGGAATGCGCGCCCAGTCAGCGGTCATACCATCAATGGACGTTACCGCACGAATTCCTACTGTGTAAGAATACGTACGAACATCTCCCATTACACCTACGGTCGTCATGTTTGGCAAAGCCGTGAAGTACTGCCAGATTTCCCGATCGAGACCTGCCTTGGCAATCTCCTCACGCAAGATCGCATCGGATTCACGAACGATCTTCAGTTTTTCTTCCGTCACTTCACCCAAAACACGAATGCCGAGGCCTGGTCCTGGGAATGGCTGACGCCAAACAATCTCATCTGGCAAGCCCAGTTCTGTACCCAGTTTACGTACTTCGTCTTTGAACAAGGTTTTCAATGGTTCAATCAACGTGAACTTCATGTCTTCTGGCAAACCGCCTACGTTGTGGTGCGATTTGATCGTTTGTGCAGTTGCTGTTCCACTCTCCACGATATCGGTGTACAGCGTACCTTGTGCCAAGAAGTCCATATCCGTCAGCTTCGCAGCTTCTTCATCGAATACATAGATGAACTCGTTACCGATGATTTTGCGCTTTTGCTCTGGGTCAGATACACCTTTGAGCTTGCTCATGAAACGCTCACGAGCATCGATCTTGAGCACTTTCATGGAGAATTTCTCAGAGAATGTCTCCATTACCCCTTCTGCTTCCCCTTGGCGCAGAAGACCGTGGTCAACGAACATGCACGTCAATTGATCGCCAATCGCTTTGTGAATCAGCGCTGCTACTACGGAAGAATCCACACCGCCGCTCAACGCACACAGTACTTGCTTGTTGCCAACTGTTTCACGAATGCGAACCAACTCGTCCTCGATGAACGTGGTCATGCTCCAAGTCGCTTCACATCCACAAATGTTGAAAAGGAAGTTTCCGATGAACTCAGTACCTTTTACGGTATGAACTACTTCTGGATGGAACTGTACGCCGTACAGCTGGCGCTCAGGGTTGCTGATCGCAGCTACTGGGCAGCTGTCGCTTACCGCATCAATGACAAATCCCGTTGGGAGCTCTACTACTTTGTCAGAGTGGCTCATCCACACGATTTCGTTTGTATCCCATTTGTCGTACAAGCTGTGTTTTTGCTGCATACGCAATTCAGCTTTTCCGTACTCGCGTTTACCCGCGCGTTCTACTTTTCCGCCCGTCAAATGGCTCATCAACTGCATACCGTAGCAAATACCCAATACAGGCAAGCCCAGGTCAAAAATCGCAGGATCTACAGTTGGTGCTCCCTCTTCGTACACGCTAGCAGGTCCGCCAGAGAAAATAATCCCTTTTGGATTTATCTCTTTAATCTTTTCAACAGGTGTATTGAACGGTATCAGTTCACTATAAACACCCAGATCGCGTACACGGCGCGCGATCAACTGATTATACTGGCCTCCGAAATCGAGTACGACGACCATTTCCATTGACTTGTCCATCATATCCCCCTTCTCCTGTAACATACAGGACGTGCAAGTGTCGGCATGCCATGCGAAGTTGTCGCATATTTGCAAAAAAGCCGGGACTGCTATCTCCGATAATCAATACGGAGGCAACGTCCCAGCTTGTGTACACATGTGCGGTTTGCATGTACAAAAATCCGATGTGCTCTCCTCGTAGTCGCCAAATTTACGGTCTAGCGGTAGAAACTTTCAGGCCCTATTCCTGATCATTATACGAGTCTCATTGATCGTCATTCTAGCAGATGGAACGGCATTGTTCAAGGCTTCAATTGACGGATTAAGCGTTCGAGTATTTGCTCTGCTATTGTTCTCGCCTTTTGTTCCATTTGTTTGTAGCCGTACACGGTACGTTCGTACAGCTCCGTCAAATAGCGCAGGTCTTGTCGCTTGTCTGCCGGCAAGGTCATCCTGCCCACGTACTCCCGCAACGTTTCTCCTGGCTGTCTGCGCGTGTAGATTCGCTCCATCATCCGCATCAGCAGATGGTACCGATCCGGGAACTCACTGCTTCGCTCTTGATTCAGTTGCCTGCGCATCCACCATAACTGAATGTCTTGTCTGCGACGCCACGCGATAAATCCTGCTACGACAGCGGCTACAGCCAATCCCGCATTTACTTGCCAAGGAATTTTAATCCAACTGCCTGCTGGTCTGTCGCCCTCTTCCAGCTCATTGAAACGTCCATCCCCACGATCGATGTTCGTTTGATTCTCCATGTTTGGCAACGGGATGGGGATCTCCGGCTTTGAGGTGACCAGATCGTAATTAAAACGAACAGGTGACATAAATGTACTCGTCGCTTCAAAAGGAACCCAACCAACCCCCGGGAAGTATACCTCTACCCACGAGTGAGCATCCTTGTTACGCACTTCTACAGTCTCGTAGTTAAACGCATCCGTTCCCACTCGTTCACCTGGAGCGAAGCCCTTGACCCAACGTGTCGGGATATCCAGGGTACGGAGCATAACCGCCATCGAAGTCGAGAAATGGTCACAGTACCCTCGAAGGCTGTCAAATAAGAAGTGATCGACAAAATCCTGACCTTCTGCAGCGACTGGAACGTCTTTCGTTTCATACTTATATTTTCCACTTGCGCGCAAGTAATTCTCGATCGCTCTCACTTTGTCATAAGGAGTCTTGGCATCCTTCGTAATTGTTGCAGCGAGCTCTCTTACTCGCGGAGGGACCGAGGCTGGCACTTGCAAATAGCGCTCTTTGATATCATCCGGATAGTTCGTCCCCGCATTCGTCACGGCCTTTTCACTGACAATCGGTACTTCTGTCTCGACCTTGTATTGATTCAGTTTGAGCAAAAGCGGATTGGGGCCGTACTCTGGCCGATCGTTTTTCTCACTCAGCTGGACCAAGTTGATTTTTCCTGCCCGTACTTCCAGTTGCTGATTCATTTTGTCATAAACAACGGTTGCATCTGGTGGAGCGTAGTTGCTCACCTTTTTCAGCTGACCTTGATAAAAGACAGTCGGGAATTGCTGCGGGCCTTTAAAATCTAATGTCGCTTGTACCTTCTTCGTTTCAAGCCCTTGGAACAACGTATTCTCCCATGTATAAGTTTGCGGGTCCAAGATTGACTCATACTCTCTATCGCCTTTTTCCCAGCCAACTCCCGTATACACGTCCTTCGAATCACCGCGCCAATAGCTGCGCTCGTTCGTCTTTGCAATAAACACTAATGTGTTATCTTGCAGGAAAGGACCGCCCAACCGTTCATCGTTGTTGTCGTATCCTACTTTTTTCATCACACCAACAGGGGTATCGTTTCCTTTCCCTGTTAAAAAGGCGATCGGATCAGGCCATGACGGTCCTGACTTCGGTGCAGCATAACCGATGCCTATGCAAGCCATGATGACCAGCACCGAGGCCAGCAGTGAGTTGAGCATGATTCTGCTTCTCTTCCCTGCCAATGTTGCCATGTTCGTCATCTTCATCAGATGGCTAATGGCCAGCATCAGAAAACCAATGATCAGCGTCCGTACAACCCCTGCACTGGCATCATACGGGAGAAACGTATCCAACACAGCCAAATACAGTTCCGTTAAAAAGACAAACCATAAACCTTGTCGTTGTTCCAGCACCAGATAAGTTAACATCGTCGCTAACAACACCAAGACGAGATCAAACATGGTATTCCGCGACAAGATCGACATGCTGGCCCAATCCTGTTGAAACGCTAACGGGAGATCGTGAATCATCTGCCCGTACAATTGACCAATCCATTCCGAATCAAAAAACGGTTTGTCAAACAAAGTAGCATGCAAAAGCACCATTAGCCCCAGTGCCTTGATCGGCAAGGTTAACCACCGATAAGGGATCAACAGGTCAATGATGATGACTCCAGCCACAATCGCATAAAACGGCCACAGAACGCCCGTATCGGTTAATGTCTGTAGAGGAATCAGCCACTCTCTTAACATCAGGAACAGAAAAAGGGCCAAGACCCACTCCCAAATCGTTGGACGCTTCCAAACGCTCATGAGTCTATGCACCTCCAATCCGTTTCCACTCTTGATCATCCATGTGAATAGACGTACAAGTTACTTTGTTTGCGCCAAGCAGCTGCAACGCTTGTTTTTGTTCATGCGAAATCGTTGACTCGTTTTGCATGAGAAACAACTGCACCCGTCTGCCTTTTTGAGCGAGTGTGACCAAACGACTGATCAACGTTTTTTCTACATGCGGTGTAATAATAATCAAAGTAACACCTTGAGGCTGCTCCAATGCTTCTCTTCCCACAATTTTTGCAAATAACTCTTGTCCTTCTGGCGCAACACGAGCTAATTGATCAAAAACTCTGAGGAAATGGGCATGGGACAGACCTGGTGGTATCGATATGCGTTCTGCTTGCTTGTATACGAGCCCATAATGATATTGATTCCGATTGGCGTAAGCGATCAGACTCGCGGCCAGCTTCACTGCTGTTTCAAACAAGTGCACTGGCTTCCCTCGGTAGCTTGCCTTCTCCACATCAAGGAAAAAGACCGCCTGATTCATCGCTTGATGCTCAAACTCTTTCGTCTTTAGACCCGTCCCCCGTGCAGAAGCTCGCCAATGAATTTGGCTCAACCGATCGCCCCGATGATAGTCTCTTACGCCGCGTACTGCTGCTACGTCATCAGACCGTCGATGGGAAACATGAACAGTTCCACTGAAGCTTCCGTCTCCCAGGGCCCAATGGGTCAATTCTTTGTATTTTGGATAAACGAGAAACTCCTGAGAAATCGAATAAACCTTGCGACGCTCAAAAAATCCAAAAAAATCTCCGCCGCTCACTACACATTCATCGAGACGGTAGTATCCCCGCGGTACATTGGGTATGACATACCGAAACTCGACTTCCCTTTTGAACCATGGGAATATCAGTTGTCGATGCGGCTCATACACGCCAGCCAGCCTCGCCGGCAATGGCTCCATAATCATATTCCATCCTAGCGGAAACCAAATCCTCCGGCGCAGGCGTATCGTTACAATGACATCTTCCCCATCCTGTAGACGATTGCGATCTAGTTCACGCTCGACTTCTAGCTTCGTGAACATGAGTACATAAGCGACAATTTCATACAGAAGAAATACCAAACTACTATAGAAAAGAAACCAGCTTGAGAAGCCACCTTGAAATTTTGCGAATAAATACGTGATCAGGACTAATGCAATCGCCTTGAGCCTACCCCACCTTTGCTGTCTCATCTGCAATCACCGCCTTAGCTTACCGGGACACGGGTCTCAGACAAGATCATAGCCAACACCCGATCTACGGTTGCTCCTTCCAGTCTTGCTTCTGGTTTCACAATCATACGGTGTGCAAATACAAATGGAACGAGTTCCTTCACGTCATCTGGAATGACATAGTCACGTCCACGAACGAAGGCCAACGCCTGAACAGCCCGGAAAAGAGCAAGGGTACCGCGCGGGCTCACGCCTAGATAAATATGATGATGCTCACGCGTACGATGACATAGACGCACAATGTATTCTTTTATTCCTTCCGTTACCTTAATCGTCGATACCTGGCGTTGAAGTTCCGCAAGCTCGGCAGTGGTCATAACCGGCTGAAGCTCTTCCAATGGATTCGCCGCCGAGAATCTGGACAGCATCCGCATTTCTTCCTCTACTGTTGGATACCCCAAGCTTAATTGCATGAAAAATCGGTCCAATTGAGCTTCAGGTAATGGGAAGGTCCCTTCATACTCTAATGGGTTTTGTGTAGCCATCACAAAAAACGGCTCTTCCAATCGATACGTAGCACCATCGATTGTTACCGAGCGCTCTTCCATTGCTTCCAAGAGTGCGGATTGTGTTTTTGGCGAAGTCCGGTTGATTTCGTCTGCAAGAATGACATTTGCAAAAATCGGCCCTTGACGGAACTCAAACTCCAGACTTTTTTGATTAAAGATAGCAACCCCTGTCACATCCGTTGGCAACAAATCTGGGGTAAATTGAATACGTTTAAACTCACCGCTGATTGATTTGGACAATGCACGTACCATCATGGTCTTCCCAACGCCTGGTACATCTTCGAGCAAAACGTGACCATTCGCTAGAACAGCCGCTACCATCATCTCAATTACAGAGCGTTTACCAATCAATACTTTTTCTATATTATCGATTAAACTGGCTATTGCAGGATTTACTTGTTCCAATTTGATAGGGTTCATGTTGATACAACTCCTGTTCCATGATATTCTTCCGCAGGTTTGTAACAGATGTTCCTCCATGCTTTCAGCGTAATTCTAAAGTAATAGATGCAAATAGGAGATACAAGGGAAAAATGCTTAAAATTTGAAAAAATACACAAGTCATTATAAAAAAAAGAGTAGGATCTATTCCTACTCTTCGATTTCATATGAAATATGGCGTGCCCTGAGAGATTCGAACTCCCGACCTTTTGATTCGTAGTCAAACGCTCTATCCAGCTGAGCTAAGGGCACAAATAAATGGAGCGGACGAAGGGTCTCGAACCCTCGACCTTCGCCTTGGCAAGGCGACGCTCTACCAATTGAGCTACGTCCGCATGTTACATCTTATGTGGTTTGTACTGAGGGCAAAGCTTTCTGTCATAGTATGGTGCGGGTGAAGGGACTTGAACCCCCACGGTTGCCCGCCAGAACCTAAATCTGGTGCGTCTGCCATTCCGCCACACCCGCATTTTACTTAGAACAGAAAAGGCATTACTATTACTATCACGCAGCTTTGCTTGTTCAGCAAAAAAAACTGGTGAGCCATGAAGGACTCGAACCTTCGACCCTCTGATTAAAAGTCAGATGCTCTACCAACTGAGCTAATGGCTCGCAAATGGCTGGGGTACTAGGATTTGAACCTAGGAATGACGGAGTCAAAGTCCGTTGCCTTACCGCTTGGCTATACCCCAATGGTGGTGCCGGCAATAGGACTTGAACCCACAACCCCCTGATTACAAGTCAGGTGCTCTACCAATTGAGCTATACCGGCGCTGTTTAATTTAATTTGTGGTGGCTCGGGACGGAATCGAACCGCCGACACGAGGATTTTCAGTCCTCTGCTCTACCGACTGAGCTACCGAGCCATCTATGATTATCTTCGCCATTCCTTAAGAA
>NZ_CATKQT010000001.1:0-204270 GCF_949767855.1 Brevibacillus sp. IT-7CA2 | reverse complement strand
AAAAATGGCTGGGGTACTAGGATTTGAACCTAGGAATGACGGAGTCAAAGTCCGTTGCCTTACCGCTTGGCTATACCCCAATAGCCATGAAGTAAAGATGGTGGGGAGAGACGGATTCGAACCGCCGAACCCGGAGGGAGCAGATTTACAGTCTGCCGTGTTTAGCCACTTCACTATCTCCCCAAGCTTGTCCTTCAAAAGCAAGCGTTATTCAACTTTCAAAGAAAAAGTGGTGCCGGCAATAGGACTTGAACCCACAACCCCCTGATTACAAGTCAGGTGCTCTACCAATTGAGCTATACCGGCATGTTTTGTATAAATGGTGGCTCGGGACGGAATCGAACCGCCGACACGAGGATTTTCAGTCCTCTGCTCTACCGACTGAGCTACCGAGCCTCAAGCGTAATTGTTTCGCCATCGCTTGAGAAAAATGGCGGAGCTGACGGGACTCGAACCCGCGACCTCCGGTGTGACAGACCGGCGTGAACTCCAACTTCACCACAGCTCCATGTAAAACATTCAATTGTTAAAAATGGTGGAGGCTGACGGGATCGAACCGCCGACCCTCTGCTTGTAAGGCAGATGCTCTCCCAGCTGAGCTAAGCCTCCAGGACCCCCGCGCTTGCAGGGCGTTTTGCTAGGTGACCCGTAGGGGATTCGAACCCCTGTATGACAGCGTGAAAGGCTGCTGTGTTAAACCGCTTCACCAACGGGCCATTTCAATGGCTCCTCGGGACGGACTCGAACCGCCGACCGATCGGTTAACAGCCGATTGCTCTACCAACTGAGCTACCGAGGAATAATCGTATTTTAGAATGGTGGAGCTGAACGGGATCGAACCGATGACCTCCTGCTTGCAAGGCAGGCGCTCTCCCAACTGAGCTACAGCCCCATTCTAGCGCTTTCATGACACAGGTTGTCATATCAGCTATGTAAGTGGTGGGCCTAGGCTGACTCGAACAGCCGACCTCACGCTTATCAGGCGTGCGCTCTAACCAACTGAGCTATAGGCCCATAATTATTTCCGGAACTTAAATCTAGCATACTTTTTAATTCATTGCAATAGAATTTTTGTATTTTTTTATTGCGTGGGTGAACTTTTTCTGTGAAACGAACTTAACAAAAGCACAATCTATTATAAGTCATGTCCATACTATATTTCAAATGTGTTTTTATATTTTCATTAAGAAAAAAGCTTGCCCGGTAAAGGACAAGCTTTTCTTCGTTCCAACTTAAATATCAAGATCGCGTACGTTTGCCGCGTATTGCTCAATAAACTCCCTGCGAGGCTCTACTTCGTCTCCCATCAGTGTCTCAAACACCATATCGGCATCCATAGCATCCTCGAGATCTACCTGAAGCAGTGTTCGAACTTCTGGGTCCATCGTAGTCTCCCACAATTGATCTGCGTTCATCTCACCTAGTCCTTTATAGCGTTGGACGTTAGGCTTCGGTTGAGCCTTCAAGGTAGCGAGTACCTGATCACGCTGCTTGTCGGTATAAGCATAATGCAACGTCTTCCCTTGCTTGATGCTGAAAAGAGGCGGCTGCGCAATATAAATATACCCCGCTTCAATCAACTGTTTCATGTAGCGGAAGAAGAACGTCAGCAGAAGCGTACGAATATGCGATCCGTCAACGTCGGCGTCCGTCATAATGACGACTTTGTGGTAGCGTGCCTTTGAAATATCAAAGTCTTCGCCAACACCCGTTCCCAAAGCCGTAATAATGGCACGGATCTCGTTATTCCCGAGAATTTTGTCCAGACGTGCTTTTTCTACGTTCAATACCTTCCCGCGAAGAGGAAGAATGGCTTGGAAATGACGATCGCGTCCCATCTTCGCAGAACCGCCCGCAGAGTCACCCTCTACAATGAACAGTTCAGATTCGGATGCGTCCTTGGAAGAGCAGTCCGCCAGTTTACCCGGCAAAGCACTTACTTCCAGCGCACTCTTGCGACGAGTCATTTCACGTGCTTTACGAGCTGCCTCACGGGCACGAGATGCCATGAGCGCTTTTTCCACAACTTTTTTGGCTACACCCGGGTTTTCTTCCATGAAGGTGTTAAAACGATCACCGAAGACAGACTCGGTAATGCTACGCGCTTCCGAGTTGCCCAGCTTGGTTTTTGTTTGTCCTTCGAACTGAGGCTCTTGAATTTTTACGGAGATAATCGCAGTAATGCCTTCGCGCACATCGTCCCCGGAAAGATTCGGATCCTTTTCCTTCAGGAAGTTAAACTTGCGGCTATAGTCGTTGATAACACGTGTAAGAGCTGTTTTAAATCCGGTTTCGTGGGTACCACCCTCATGCGTGTTGATGTTATTGGCAAAAGAGTAGATGTTGCTCACATAGCTGTCGTTGTACTGAAGGGCAACCTCCACGACAAGACCTTCTTTTTCTCCTTCGCAATAAATCACATCGTCATGCAGGGCTTCCCGGTTTTTATTCAAGTATTCTACGAACTGGATGATACCGCCCTCGTAGTGGAAGGATTCTTCCTTCTCATGATCTGGACGCGCATCTTTCAGCGTGATGCGCAATCCTTTGTTCAGGAACGCCAGCTCGCGAATACGTTTTTGCAAAATCTCGTATTCAAATACCGTTGTTTCGGTAAAAATAGTCGGGTCGGGCTTGAAGGTAACTTTTGTTCCCGTCTCTTCGGTCTCGCCCACAACAGCAAGATCGGCATCCGGTGCGCCTACTTTAAAGCGCATGTAGTATACCTGATTATTTTGTTTAACCTCGACTTCCATCCATTCGGATAGCGCGTTCACTACCGAGCTACCTACCCCGTGAAGACCGCCGGACACTTTGTATCCGCCACCGCCGAATTTACCACCGGCGTGCAATACAGTCAAAACGGTTTCAACAGTAGATTTTCCGGTCTTTTCATGAATGCCAGTCGGGATTCCTCGACCGTTATCGGTTACAGATACGGAGTTGTCTGGATGAATGACCACCAAGATCTCGTCGCAATAACCAGCCAGCGCCTCGTCAATGGCATTGTCGACAATTTCCCATACCAGGTGATGCAAACCTCGGCTGCTGGTCGACCCGATGTACATGCCGGGACGTTTCCGAACTGCCTCTAACCCTTCCAGTACCTGAATCTGACTCGCATCGTAGTTTGTATCTTTCGTCGTCACTTGATCCACTACTCTGTCAACTCCTCCACTTCAGCTTGTACAAAGGGAAACTGATCCAAGCTGTCCACGAACTGAGCGCGTCGCTTCAGCGTCAGAGAAGAAATAGGTGAACAGTAAATGGCGTTCTGGGTGATTACATAAGACTTCGTTTCTTCCTCGCTATGGTCAACAACCGTCTTACTTTTTTCGAGTAAGAACGCTTTATTGATTTTTGAGGATTTCACAGTCTGATGGTCAAGAATGGAAATGACTTCCTTTGTGCTCACCACAGTATCTCCACCAATGTGAATAAACATCCCTGTACCCCCTACCTTTCTCCGGAGATTTTCCCTTCCCTCACGTAAAAACGAGAGGCTTGCTGGAGAACCTGATGCTTTAAGCCTTCCACACCTGTGGTACTTACAAACGTCTGTACTCGATCCTGAATGGTTTCGAGCAGCAATGTTTGCCGATGTTCATCCAACTCTGACAAGACATCATCCAACAACAGAACGGGATATTCTCCCACCTCTTCTTTAATCAGCTCAATTTCGGCTAATTTAATGGACAGCGCACTGGTACGTTGCTGTCCCTGGGAACCATACGTTTGCACGTCCATGTTGTTCACTTTAAGTGAAAAATCATCACGGTGTGGCCCAATAAGGGTGCTCCCCCGCATGATTTCCCGGTCGCGAACCTCTTCGTAGGCAGCAAGCATTTTATCTACAGCCTGATCTATCGTCATCTCTTCTGTAACGGGAGATGAGTTAACGTAATGCAAAGAAAGTCTTTCCCTGCCATCGGTAATGCCGGTGTGGATTTCCTGTGCCCACGTCTCCAGCTTCCGAATGAACTCAAAACGCTTCCGTAACAATTTTACCGCTAAATCGGCTAATTGGGTATTCCAAATTGCCAGCATTTCCAGCGAGTTACTTTTTTTCATGGCCAAATCCTTTAAAAGCTGATTTCGCTGGGCCAGCACTTTGTTGTAATTGCTCAAATAATAAAGATACGTAGGTGAAACCTGACCGATTTCCATATCGATGAAGCGTCTGCGCTGGGCAGGTGCGCCTTTGACAATGGAAAGATCCTCGGGTGCAAACATGACGACATTCAATGCCCCCACATAGGCGCTCAGCTTCTGCTGTTCCATTCCGTTGATTTTGGCCCGCTTTCCCTTGGTTGTCAACTGCAGCTCTAAACGAACAGAACCGTAGCGACGAAGAACATCGCTACGGATCGTGGCATAATCGGCATCCCAGGAAATAAGCTCCTTGTCGCGGGGCGTTCGGTGGGATTTGGCGAGTGCCAAAACATAGATCGATTCGAGAGCATTCGTTTTCCCTTGAGCGTTGTTGCCAATAAACAACTGGATGGGACCGTCAAACGACAGGGACATCGTATCGTAGTTGCGATAATTGGTTAGCGACAGGTTCTTGAGAAACAAGAATCACGCTCTCCTCTCAGGGGCGTACCACTTGATAGCGACCATAGCCTTCAATCGCCACTTCATCGCCAGGATATAGCTTGCGTCCACGTCTGTTGTCCAGCTCTCCATTGATCTGGATCGGAACCTCAGCCAAAAAAGCTTTGGCCATTCCCCCCGTGTCAATGATTTCAGCCAACTTCAAAAATTGGCCGAGAGCAATATAGTCTGTGCTAATGGAAACCTCACGCATGGCTTGGCTCCTTTCTTTTACGTAAAAACATTTTAGTACGTACGAACCGGCAAAATCAGATGGAGCATCCAGTCATGATCGGTCGGACGAATCACAAATGGACTCATCGGGCCGCTGAAGCTCGCTTTGATTTCCGCGCTATCGATTGCACGCAGCGCATCGATCATGTATTTGGCGTTGAAGGAAATTTTCAATTCTTCGCCATTCATTGCTTTTGGCATCAAAATGTCCGTTACTTTCCCGATCTCAGGTGCATTAGACGTAATTTCGACGGTTCCATCAGGCAATGTAACGAGCTTGACTACGTTCGATTTGCCTTCGCGGCTCAACAAGGAAGCACGCTCGATGGATTGCAAAAACTCCTTGGTGCTAACGGTGATCTCCGTTTTGCTTCCTTGTGGAATAATTCTGGTCGTGTCCGGATAGGTTCCTTCCAAGAGACGGGAATAGAACAGGATATGCTTGGACTTCACCAAAATTTGATTGTCCGCAACAACGATATCCGCGAGATTTTGGTCGTCATCTAATATTTTTACCAATTCATTGCAGCTTTTACCCGGAACAACCACGTTATGGAAAGAAAGATCCTCTGGGCATTCGACCATTGCGGTACGGCTAGCCAAGCGATGGCTGTCAGTTGCCACAAAACGCAATTTGCCTTGATCAAGCGACCACATCAAACCGGTCAAGATCGGACGCATTTCGGAAGTAGAGACACCAAAAACAGTCTGGCGAATCATTGCCTTCAGTAAATCACAGGGAACACTGAAGACTTTATCTTCTTCCAGATGCGGTAGCTGTGGATATTCATTGGCATCCATTCCGTTAATGGTGAACTCAGCTTGTCCGGAGCGAATTTGGGTTACGAGACGATCATCAACTTGAATATCGATTTCATTGCTTGGCAGCTTGCGCACGATTTCGCTGAAAATACGTGCAGTCAACACAATGCTACCAGGCTGATGTACGGTTACTCCCCATTCTCCGGCTTCTTCCAGCGGGATCTGAACTTCAATAGACACATCAGAATCGCTTGCTGTCAGTGTCAAACCTTCATCATCAGTTTTGATTTTAATCCCGGTCAAAATTGGAATCGTAGTTCTACTAGAAACAGCTTTGCTAACATGCGATACGGCGTTCGACAGCTTTTCACGCTGAACGGTAATATGCATCGACGTGAGCCTCCCTCTCCGGCGCCATTATTTTTGGTTGGAATGTGCATAATGGCTGCGCCTTTATCATAACTTATTAGGATAAATCTTTTTAACAGAAGTAGTAATAGGGCCTGTGGATTTGTGGATATGTGGACTCAACACGTAAAAGAGAGCCTATACACATGTGGGTAAGTTGTGTATAGGCTTTTTGCGTTATGCACAGGTTTAATGGTTTGCTTTTAACTTTTCAATGAGCGACTGAATGGTTGTTTGCATATGAGGGTCATTTGCCAGTGCACGAGAGATTTTCTCATGGGCATGGATGACTGTCGTATGGTCACGGCCGCCAAATTCATCACCGATTTTCGGCAAGGAGGCATCCGTCAGCTCTCTGGAGAGATACATCGCAATCTGACGTGGGAAAGCGACGGTTTTTGTCCGTTTTTTCGCCTTGAAATCTTCTAGTTTCAGGCTGAACGCTTCTCCGACCGTTCGTTGGATGTCGATAATGGTAATCACGCGCGGGCGGGAGGAAGGAATAATGTCTTTCAATGCTTCCGCTGCCAGCTGCGTGTCGATATCGCGATTAATCAAGGAGGAGTAGGCAACGACACGAATCAATGCGCCTTCCAGCTCGCGGATGTTGCTGTCGATCTGGTTGGCGATGTACGCCATTACCTCATTAGGGATATCGAGATTTTCTGCTTTCGCCTTTTTACGCAAAATCGCAATCCGCGTTTCGAGGTCTGGCGGCTGAATATCAGTAATCAGTCCCCATTCGAAGCGTGAGCGGAGGCGATCCTCCAGTGTCGGGATCTCCTTAGGAGGTCGATCGGAGGAGATGATGATTTGTTTGCTTTCTTCATGCAAGGCATTGAACGTATGGAAAAACTCTTCTTGTGTCGATTCTTTGCCTGCCAAAAACTGAATGTCATCAATTAAAAGAACGTCAACACTCCGGTATTTATTGCGGAATTCGACGGCTTTGTTGTCACGAATAGAGTTGATGAATTCATTGGTGAATTTCTCAGATGACAAATAGACCACTTTCGCCGATGGGTTGTGTTGAATGACATAATGGCCAATTGCATGCATTAAGTGAGTTTTGCCAAGTCCGACTCCTCCATAAATGAAGAGGGGATTGTAAGCTTTCGCAGGAGCTTCAGCAACCGCAAGCGATGCGGCGTGAGCGAATCGATTCCCTGAGCCGATGACAAACGTGTCAAAGGTGTATTTGGGATTTAAGATACTGGGTGGCTGGTCATCCGCGACTGTTGGCGGTTCGCTCATTTTCACCCGTGGGGCAGGTTGTTCGTCGGCAAAAGCCCCATCAGGATTTTGCATCGCGACGAACTTTACTTTCATATTGATACCCGTCACTTCATATAGTGTATCGGTAATCAGTTGTGCGTACCTGGTTTCTAGCCAATCACGAGCAAAGTCGTTTGGTGCGACGACGATCAGTGCATCCTCTTCTAATGTAGTTGCCTTTGTCGCCTTCAGCCAGGTATCAAAACTGGGTTTGCTTAGCGATTTTTCTATCTTGGCAAGTACTTTGCGCCATAGTTCGCTAATCGCTGCATCCAACCAGAATCCCTCCCTCTGGACCATCCGAAAAATTGATGAAGCACCGATCCATAATGATCGAGAAAAAGTGCAAAAACCTGCTATGTTGTGACCTAATTGTCAACACAGCCGTTTGAAGCGACTGTGGATAAAAAAAGTCGAAATATAGGGATTCCGCTCGTAGAAGTGAAAAAAAGCAGACGGTTATCCTCAATCCTGTGAGTAACGACATACACATAGGAAAGAATCTGTCCACAAACTTATCCACACCCTGTGGAAAAACCGATTTACGTATCGGAGTTATTCACGCTTCAAAACAAAAACATAATAACAGATATAAAGCGTGGTATCAATGGTTTTTTCATACTTATCCACAAACACAACTTCTGGTACTCGCCACATATTCACATCCCTATATTTTGTGTACAAGCTGTAGATAAACTTGTCGAAACTTGTTTTTGTGGATAAAATGATATCCACAGGTCTGGGAAATAGTTTTATGGGGATATTTGCCTTGGTAATGAAATTCCACTGTCACTTGACTTTTTAGGCATATGTTCTTATAATGCAAAAGAATGTCTTTGCAAGACGGAGGTGTATACGTAATGAAACCATCTTTCAATCCTAACAACCGCAAGCGCAAAAAGGATCATGGATTCCGTAAGCGCATGAGCACGAAAAATGGCCGTAAAATTTTGGCTGCTCGTCGTCAAAGAGGTAGAAAAGTTCTTTCCGCTTAGGCCACACTTTCAGTGGCCTTTTTGTTTGTCTATATGTGTCTGAAAATTCTTTGTTCTTATAAAAAGAGGAAGGCTTTCTCCGATGTGGAAACCTTTTGAGGAATAATCGTTACTTAGCTACCGAAAATCCTACTATTTATTGAAGAGACAGGAGGAGGCCGATGGAGCAAAGCAAGGAGGTAACCGACTTTTTTGTATCGTTGGCACGCGAGTTCCTTGATGAATGGCCTCTAGCCAGCTTGGTATGTGCCTATGCTGGTGGATCTGTCGGGAGGGGAGAAGCGGACGCATACAGCGACCTCGATTTACACATCTTTGTGGAGGGAGAAAGAGATCCTTCCTGCGAAAATCGTCTGTTTAAAGGGCATGTGATACAACTGCAGGTCCAATCTGCTCCTACAGATGAAGAAGTATACGAGAATCCGTGGGCTTGGCGTTACTTAAAGGAAGCAAAGGTTGTTCTGGACCCAGAGGATCGTTTCACTTCCTGGATGTATGACATGTGTGCCTATATGGATTCCCCGGCTGGAAAAGCGAAAATGTTCGCACAGGCAAAAGCGGAGGTAGATTCGTTCCACAAAGAGGCGCAGGCTGCCTTAATGGAAGGCTTTCCATACTCCGCTTATTTGGCTGCATGGGCAGGATGGATCGGGGCGCTGCAAATGAGTGCCGTTTTCCAGGGGCATTCATTGAGTGATGCACAGTTGTATCAGTTGGTTCAGAAAGCAAGACGTTTGGATGGTATGGATGGCTTTTTTCAGGAGACATACCGGAGTAATCAAGATGTACAGGATACACTCATGCTATTGGCGGACTATCGAGCTCATCTACGGTTAATAAATGAGGGGATCGAGTTTGCGCTGGCCGCTGAAAATGATTGGTTAGTTAAGAGGAAGGTTCAGAGATTGCAGGAGAGAAATCAGCTTGATATGGCCAGGTTTTTATTATTTTCAGAGGCAATCTGGTTATATCATAGCGTCGATTCTGATGAATGGCTGGAGAATCATTGGGCGGATCTGCCTGCCAAGATTTCCTTGTCCCTTCCAAAATTGGGATTTTTCCAAGCGGATGATCAATTGCTCTCTGACTTGCGCCATGCCAGTGCAGAAATCATCGCAGAAGTTGGCTGATAGCCTATATTTTTTCGCTGAATTTTTGATTTTGTTCTAAACCGAGTATACTTAGGGGAAAAAAGTGGACGAAACAAGGATATACTGGTAGATGCTGTGTACGTTTTCTACTATAATTGTGATGTTAGGGGTTGTTTACCTTTGCATCGTTCACACCGGCTCAAAAAAAATGAGCAATTCCAAGCTGTGTTTCAACGAGGAAGTTCTGCTGCTAATAAGCAGTTTGTCTTGTATTCAGCAAAGCAAGAGGGACAAGCGGCTTTTCGCGCTGGAATTTCCGTCAGTAAAAAAATTGGCAATGCTGTTGTCCGCAATAGAGTCAAGCGGCTTATACGCGAAGCAGTAGCTCGAATGGAGTCTGATATTCCAGTCGGTCTCGATCTCGTCATCATCGCCCGTCCGGGTGTGGAAGCGATGACGCTTGAAGCCATTGAGCAATCTCTGTTACATGTGATGAAGCGAGCCAAAGTGATCAAACAGGCACCCGTACATAATGGAAAAAGAGATGGAAAAAGAGGGTGAAACGATGATGGTGAAGATCATGGTTTGGTTGATTCGGGGATACCAACTGATGATTTCTCCGTATAAACCACCTTCATGCAGATTTGCGCCCACCTGTTCTCACTACGCCATCGAGTCGATTCGTCGATTTGGAGCGTGGAGGGGAGGCTGGTTGGCCCTTCGTCGCATCTTGAAATGCCATCCGTTCCACCCGGGCGGGTATGATCCAGTCCCGGATCAGCACAAATAAGATTACCTCAATTGAAGCGGGGAAAAGGAGGATCACCCTTGAGTAGACGTACACTCAGCATTCTTATGCTGACTATGCTGGTTCTAGTTTTGTCGGGCTGTAACCCCCAAGCTGCTGCACCAATTGGCCCTGACGCAACCGGCATTTGGGACAAGTATTTTGTCTATCCACTGTCCTGGCTAATTAAAGAGAGCGCATTGATACTCGGAAACAACTACGGTCTGGGTATCCTGGTTGCAACGATCATCATTCGAATCATTGTGCTTCCATTGATGGTCAAGCAAATCAAGAGCTCCAAGAAAATGCAAGAGATTCAACCGGAGATGCAAAAGATCCGTGACAAGTACAAAAATGATCCACAAAAGGCGCAAGCGGAAACAATGGCTATGTTCCAGAAGAGCGGTGTCAATCCGTTGGCTGGATGCTTGCCAATGTTGGTACAAATGCCGATTTTGATCGCTTTCTACCATGCGATCATCCGTACGACCGAAATTAACTCACAAACATTCTTGTGGTTGACGTTGGGAGAAAAAGACCCGTACTACATCTTGCCAATCATTGCTGCGATTACGACGTACCTGCAGTCCAAGATGATGGGTCAAGCAAATCAAGGAAATCCACAAATGCAAATGATGATCATCATGATGCCGCTGATGATTTTGGCGATTGCCGTCACATTGCCATCAGCGCTGTCTCTGTACTGGGTATACGGTAACCTGTTTACCATTGTACAAACTTACTTCCTGTATCGTGATAAAGGTAATATGCCTACTCCTAAGGGGGGAGCCTCCAAGTGAAAAAGGTGGTAGCTACGGCAAAAACGATCGACGATGCTGTGCAAAAAGCTTTGCTGGAATTGGGAGTGCCGCGTGAGCGGGCAACGATCCAAGTTCTAGAGGAACCAAGCAGAGGATTGTTTGGACTGATTGGGGCAAAGGACGCTAAAGTGCAAGTAGAATTTCACTTTGATCCGGTTGCACAGGGACGTGACTTTCTTCAAGACGTTTTGTCGAACATGAAGGTGAATGCCAAAGTGGAGACGCGTACAAATGAAGAGGGCATGCTGTTTGACATCCAGGGAACCAATCTGGGAATCATTATTGGCCGCAGGGGGCAAACTCTTGATTCATTACAGTATCTCGTAAACGTCGTAGCGAACCGTCATGCGGACAAACATGTACGTATCACTCTGGATGCCGAAAATTACAGGCTGCGTCGCAAGGAAACATTGGAGCAGCTCGCAGATCGTGTGGCGAAAAAAGCGTTATCGACCAAACGGGATGTACGTCTGGAACCAATGTCTGCTGCTGAACGGAAAGTAATCCACGCCTTCTTGCAAAAGAGAGCGGATGTGGTTACCTTCAGTGAAGGAGACGAGCCAAATCGTTATATCGTGATTGCACCGAAAGAAGCCTCTCGTTAGGCTTCTTTTTTTTGCCTGAATTTAAGTGAGCAAGCGACGACATTTTGAACAATCTCTTCAAAAAGTTGTCCACTGTGGATAATTGACCAAATGGTTGAGGATTTGCGAAAATGATTATACTGTGGATAACCAAAATGGACAGCAACCTTGGAGAAAGGGTTGCTATTTCCTATTGGGTGTTTAGCCAGATGGATTGGCTGCACTTTCTTTTGGAATTTTTCTAGACGATCTGTTATGCTAGTAAGTTAGTGGCTGACTTGTAAGAGTGGAAAGCTTGAGGTGAACAGCATGAAATTCGATACAATAGCGGCGGTCGCAACACCGATGGGTGAAGGCGGTATTGCCGTGATCCGAGTAAGCGGTACGGAAGCGATCGAAGTTGTGGATAAGATATATAAAGGAAAGCAGCGGTTGTCCACTGTGGACAGCCATACGATCCATTATGGGCATTTGTATGAGCCAAACACAGGTGAACGAGTGGAAGAGGTACTGGTTTCCGTAATGAAGGCTCCCCGTACATTTACGAGGGAGGATGTAGTTGAGGTAAACTGTCACGGAGGAATCGTTTCCGTTGAAAAGGTTCTGGAGTTAATCTTGGATAACGGAGCAAGATTGGCGGAGCCAGGGGAGTTCACAAAGCGTGCGTTCTTAAACGGACGTGTCGATTTGTCTCAGGCTGAGGCCGTCATTGATTTGATCCGGGCGAAAACAGACAGAGCGATGAAGGTCGCATTGAATCAAGTAGAAGGGAAGCTGTCCAGGCTCATTCGGCAGCTGCGCCAAAACTTGATTGAAGCGATGGCCCATATAGAAGTAACACTGGACTATCCAGAGCATGACGTTGAGGAGTTTACGCAAAATTTCTTGCGAGGAAAGTGCCTGGAGGTTAAAAGTGAAATACAACGCCTGTTGCAGACCGCACAGCAAGGGAAAATTTTGCGTGAAGGCTTGTCGACTGCGATCATTGGACGTCCGAATGTAGGGAAATCCTCTCTATTAAATAGTCTGGTCCAAGAGGAAAAGGCAATTGTGACTGACGTTGCGGGAACGACACGCGATGTCATCGAAGAGTATGTCAATGTGCGCGGGGTTCCTTTGCGCCTCATCGATACCGCAGGAATTCGCGATACAGAGGACATCGTGGAGAAAATCGGGGTAGAGAAGTCCAGACAGTTGCTGCAAAAGGCTGACCTCGTGTTGCTCGTGATCAACTACAACGAGCCTCTCTCCGCTGATGATTACGCGATTTTTGAAGCGGCAAAAGGGTTCCATGTTATTGTGATTATTAATAAATTCGACCTGCCGCAAAAAGTGGATTTGGAAGAGATCAAGCGTCATTTCCCTCAGCAGCCGTTGATTATGACGTCTGCGCGTGAGGAGACGGGGATCGATCTTCTGGAGCAGGCTATTGGGGAGATTTTCTTCAGTGGCCGTGTGCAGCAGGATGACCTGACCTACGTGAGTAACGCCAGACATATTCAACTGCTTCGTCAGGCAGAACGAGCCATAGATGAAGCGCTGGGTGGAATCGATGATTTGATGCCAGTAGACATGATTCAGATCGACATTAAAAAGTCGTGGGAGCTGCTTGGAGAAGTCATCGGAGAAAGCGTCGGCGAAGATTTGATTGATCAGATTTTCTCCCAGTTCTGTCTGGGTAAGTGATAGAGGAGGACAAAAAATGAACGTTGTACCTGCATATGAAGCGGGCTCGTTTGACGTAATTGTCATTGGTGCGGGTCATGCCGGTGCGGAAGCGGCTTTGGCGGCTGCACGCATGGGCTGCAGTACATTGCTGTTGACGATCAACCTGGATGCTGTGGCGTACATGCCATGTAATCCTTCCGTAGGTGGTCCGGCAAAAGGCCACGTCGTACGCGAATTGGACGCACTTGGTGGAGAAATGGGACGCAATACCGATAAAACCCATATCCAAATGCGGATGCTGAATACAGGTAAAGGACCTGCTGTGCATGCCTTGCGCGCGCAAGCAGACAAATTTGCGTATCAGCATGAAATGAAGAAAACGATTGAAAATACCCCGAATTTGATCCTGCGTCAAGCGATGGTGGAAGAGCTGATCGTGAACGATGGAGTCTGTGAAGGGGTTATCACGCAAACTGGGGCGCGATACATGGCCAAATCCGTTGTATTGACGACCGGAACCTATTTGCGCGGAAAGATCATCCTCGGAGATCTCCAATACGAAAGTGGACCGAACAACATGCGTCCGTCCATTCGTCTGGCACATCATTTGAAGGAACTCGGTTTTGAAATGACACGATTCAAGACGGGGACCCCTCCACGTGTTCATAGCAGCAGTGTGGATTTCTCCAAAATGGAGATTCAGCCTGGTGATCCGATACCGCGCGCTTTTTCTTATGAAACAACGGAATTTATTATGGACCAGCTTCCTTGCTGGCTGACATATACAAATGAAGAAACACATGGACTCATCAATAGCAATCTGCATCGTGCACCTATGTATTCGGGAATGATCGAAGGAACAGGCCCGCGTTATTGCCCTTCAATTGAAGATAAGGTAGTTCGTTTTAACGATAAACCGCGTCACCAAATTTTCTTGGAGCCAGAAGGACGCAATACCGAAGAAATGTATGTACAGGGCTTGTCGACCAGCTTGCCGGAGGATGTTCAGCTTTCCATGCTGCGCTCCATGGCTGGAATGGAAGAAGTCAAAATGATGCGCCCTGGCTATGCGATTGAGTATGATTCGATCGTGCCGACGCAGCTCTGGCCTTCTTTGGAAACCAAAACCTTGCCTGGCTTGTTCACAGCAGGACAAATTAATGGTACCTCTGGCTATGAAGAAGCAGCGGGTCAAGGTCTCATGGCAGGGATTAACGCAGCACGCCGCGTTCAAGAGAAACCACCAGTTATTTTGGGGCGAGAAGAGGCGTACATCGGTGTCTTGATTGACGACCTTGTTACTAAAGGAACGCATGAGCCTTATCGTTTGCTTACTTCTCGTGCAGAATATCGCTTATTGTTGCGTCATGACAATGCGGACTTGCGCCTGACGGATATCGGCCGCGAAATTGGTCTGATTAGCGAAGAGCGCTACAATCGATTTAATCAAAAACGCGAGCTGATCGAGCAAGAAAAAGAACGTGTGGCAAACACGCGCGTACGTCCTGAAATGGCACATGTCCAAGAGGTTTTGCGCAACGCAGGCTCTCCTGAGCTGACAGATGTCATCGAGCTGGCTCAATTGCTGCGTCGTCCGGAAATCAACTACAGCCACATTGCTCAAATGGTCCCTGCACCAGAAGCACTGCCAGAGGATGTGACCGAACAGGTTGAAATCCAGATTAAATACGATGGCTACATCAAAAAGTCATTGCAACAAGTAGAGCGGATGAAAAAAATGGAGGAGCGCCGCATCCCAACGAATATTGACTACCACCAAATCTCCGGTTTGTCCAAGGAATCCCGTGACAATATGACCAAAATTCGTCCGTTGAATATCGGGCAGGCGGCTCGTATCGCAGGAGTTACTCCAGCAGACATTTCCGTGTTGATGGTATATCTGGAGTACAAACGCGTGGGAGTAGCCGAGTAAGGAGAAGAGCTATGACGAAAGAACAGTTTGCCGAGGTACTTGCAGCCCAGGGGATTTCTTTGACGGATCGTCAGAAGGAGCAGTTTGATCATTTTTTCCGCCTGCTGGTGGAATGGAATGAGAAGATGAACCTGACCGGGATTACCGAAGAGGGGCAAGTGTACAACAAGCATTTTTATGATTCGATTACGCCGGCTTTTTACTTCCCATTTGACCAGGTGCAATCAGTGGTAGATATCGGTGGGGGAGCTGGCTTTCCGAGCATTCCTTTGAAAATTTGCTTCCCACATCTGAAAATGACGATCATTGATTCCTTGAACAAGCGTATGAGCTTTTTACAGCATGTAGCACAGGAACTGGGTCTGGAGAACGTGAATCCGGTACATGGGCGTGCTGAGGATCGTGGGCAAGAAGCGGTTTATCGGGAGAAATTTGATCTCGTAGTGGCACGTGCTGTTGCGAGACTCAATCTGTTATCGGAGTTCTGCCTTCCTTTTGCCAAAGTCGGAGGACACTTCGTCGCTCTCAAGGGAGCAGAGATTACTCCAGAGCTTGCTGAAGCGAAAAAGGCAATCAAGACGCTCGGTGGAAAGACGAGAAAGGTCGAGACATTTCAGCTTCTAGAGGAAGCGGGAGAGCGTAACATCGTCATCATGGAAAAAACAGAAGCGACACCGAAAAGCTATCCGCGCAAGGCAGGAGTTCCTGCGAAAAAGCCGTTAGTGTAGGAGTCAGTCATAAGAGAGGGTCGTAGCTATGTGCTGCGGCCTTTTTTTCGTATTGAAAGTTTAAGTGAAACTGTCCGTTCCTGATGAAATGGAAAGTATGCCTCAAATTAGTCTCTCAGGTTTGCTTCTTGGATCATGGAGTCTACAACTCGGCATATACATAGTACTAGCTCCTTCGAAAGAGTGACATCGTGTGAGAGGGTGATTAGACTATGCAAGCAGCAGTACTTTCCTCCTTTTTCCCGCCAGAACTCCCGACCATATTGCTTCGGCTTTTTCTTGCTTTTCTAGCAGGTGCCATCATGGGATGGGAGCGAGAGAGATTTATAAAGGATGTGAGTAGGCAAAGAGGCGCTGGTTTTCGAACGTATAGTCTCGTTTGCTTTGATTCATGTCTTTTTGGACTAGCTTCCATTTACGGTTTTTCTTCGAGCGGCATAAATCATGATCCGGGGAGGGTAGCTGCACAAGTCGTGACGGGCATGGGATTTTTGGGAGCCGGAGCCATTATTAAATTCAATGGTTCGGTGAAAGGCTTGACGACGGCAGCAGGGATGTGGGTTGCTTCAGCCATTGGTCTGATGTTCAGTGCAGGGATGTATGTCGCTGCGATTGTTGCCGCAATTTTTTCGTACCTGACGTTAGACTTTCATAGACTTTTTCCTCGATTGTTTTCTGTCACCAAGATTTCACATCCTACTGATGAGAGCATTGGAAGTGATGAGAGGCCAAAGCACCGTGACGATCACGATCTTTATGCCGAAGATCACGATTGATGTTTCACGTGAAACGTTTTTCGTTAGCAGGAATTGGACGAATCTTGCAGAATTACATATATATAAATGAACCTGAAGAAAGCGTGTAGGGAAAGAAGATTAGGTCAAAGGCAATTTTACAAACCGACCGGATGGGCAAGAAGAGTCTGTTAAGCAGTATGTACTATAGGGCTTGTGAAGCTTTTTTTTAGTAGATGCATGCTGATCTTTAACGATGTAAGAGGAGGACCTATGTAAAAAGAGTAGGACTGGACTCACTTACGACGCCTATATGCCATTTTTCCTTAGCAGCAACAATCAAAGAACATATTCATCTGTCATATCCGGACAATGGATGGGCGAGGGATACAAAATGTTTCGAGGGAGATTCTGTCGTTGATTGGACAGGACCTTTTTCAGTTTCTAGGACGTATTCAAAAAGTTGTCTTTTCAGCACCAAGAAGGCGGCGAGGAGCTGAAGAAGGAAGAGCTGAATGTAGGGGAGCTACATGAGCACCGGGATTTCGAAGGTGAACGCTTGTTTCGTTGTTGCGCAATCTTTCAGGATTACTTCGTGATCAAAAATGACTTTTTGAACACCTCTTCAAAGACTTTAAAATAGCACGGATGGAACGGGTAGAAGTGGGGGATTTTTCTATGGCAGTTAAAGATTCATTTTCTCGGATTTTTGGCTTGACGGACAAGACAGATAACGAAGAAATCAAACAAATACCAGTTGAGGACATTGTACCGAATCCATATCAACCTCGTACTGTATTTGATGACGAGAAAATTGATGAGTTGTGTCAAACGATACGAACTCATGGGCTCATTCAACCGATTGTCGTGCGGGTTCGCGATGGTCGTTATGAATTGATTGCTGGGGAACGACGTTTGCGTGCAACTAAAAAATTGGGCATGGAGAGGATTCCTGCGATTGTCAAAGAGTTTAATGACTCGCAAACAGCCTCTATCGCATTGATTGAGAATTTGCAACGAGAAGGTTTGACAGCCATTGAAGAGGCAGTCGCATATCAAAAGCTGATTGATTTGCACAATTTGACGCAAGAGAGTCTTGCTCAACGTTTGGGCAAAGGACAATCGACAATCGCAAACAAATTGCGCTTGCTCCATTTACCGCGAGAAATTCAAGATGCATTGTTGTCCAGACAAGTAACAGAGCGTCATGCAAGGGCTCTGATTCCGTTAAAAGATCCAGAATTACAAAATAAGGTCCTGCTGGAGATCTTGGAGCGGGAATGGAATGTGAAACAGACGGAAGTGCGCGTGAAGCAGCTTCTAGAATTGGCTGAGAACCCTAAATCGGAAAAAGATGCGAAGCCTCGCTGGAAAGCATTTTCAAGAGATACGCGGATTGCAATTAATACAGTTCGACAATCGATCGATATGGTGATCCAGACAGGCCTACCTGTAGAGACAGCGGAAGAAGATCATGATGAATTCTATCAATTCACCATTCGTATTCCGAAAAACAAGGAAACAGGGAAATAAATGTGATGGTAACAAAAATGGCGACAAGGTCGCCTTTCTTTTTGGGCAAATGCTGATTATTTATAGGAAAATGAGACTTTCGGCAGTATTTAATTTCCAGAAATATGCATTTTCCGTAAAAAAGCTAGGAAAATCGGCATTTTCGGGACAAAAATCAGGCTTTTGTGTCTCACTCTCTAAAAAAAACAGCGTACGACTAAGCTGCAAATCTGATAACATGGAGAGTACCAACCTGTGCATACTTGCAGGTTTACTCGATAATAAATGAGGATAACTTTGCAGAGATTTTTTCGTCTTATCATGTACAGGCCATGTAAAGGTTACTGAATGGCAGCGAACGAAGGAAATTGTATAAAAGATCATCGTTTTACAAGAATACGAGCAAATCGTAAATAGACTCGAATGACTAACTAGATGAGGATACAGAAGATGATTTTGAAAGACGTACTGGAGAGTGTACTGGTCAAGCCACAAGCTTTCCTACACGACAAAAAAGAGGTGGAGAAGTTGGGAAAAATCATTGCGGTTGCGAACCAGAAAGGCGGCGTCGGGAAAACGACTACGTCCGTCAATCTAAGTGCATGTTTGGCCGCATTGGGGAAAAAGGTGCTACTGGTTGATATTGATCCACAAGGAAATGCAACCAGTGGGATCGGGGTAAATAAGGCAGATGTTAAGTACTGCATTTATGATGTCCTGATCAATGATATCAACCCCGTCGATGCGACTTTGCCAACTGAAATTGAAGGATTAATGATCATTCCTGCCACCATTCAATTGGCAGGTGCGGAAATCGAGTTGGTTCCTACGATTTCTCGTGAGGTTCGTCTGAAAAAGGCGCTGGAAGTAGTCAAAGACAAGTACGATTACGTCATCATCGATTGCCCGCCATCCTTAGGAATTTTGACCGTTAATTCCTTAACAGCATCTGATTCCGTCTTAATTCCAATCCAGTGTGAATACTATGCGTTAGAGGGATTAAGCCAACTGTTGAACACCATTCGTTTGGTCCAAAAACATTTGAATTCACAGCTTGCTATCGAAGGTGTCGTGCTGACGATGCTCGATGCACGTACGAATCTCGGTTTACAAGTGATTGAAGAAGTGAAAAAGTATTTTCAGGACAAAGTATACAAGACAATTATTCCTCGAAATGTTCGCTTGAGTGAAGCACCGTCACACGGACAAGCCATCATTACGTACGATCCACGCTCACGAGGAGCGGAAGTCTATACTGATTTGGCGAAGGAAGTGGTAGGGGTATGAGTAGAGGATTGGGAAAAGGGCTGAATGCGCTTATTACTTCCAATCTCATCGAAGAAGGGGAACAGGTAAAAGAGGTTTCCATCAATGAGATTCGTCCTAACCCTTATCAGCCCCGGAAAGAATTCGAACAATCAGCTATCGAGGAACTAGCACAGTCGATCAAAGAGCATGGGATCATCCAACCGCTCATTGTTCGGAAAAGCATCAAAGGCTATGAGCTGGTAGCTGGGGAAAGACGATTGCGTGCTGCAAAAGTAGCGGGGTTAAAAGAGGTTCCGGTAGTAGTAAAGGCGTACACAGATCAGCAATTAATGGAGATTGCCCTGATTGAAAACTTGCAACGGGAAAATCTGAATCCACTCGAAGAGGCTGAGGCTTATGACAAGCTGATTTCTCACCATGATTATACGCAAGAACAGCTTGCACAAAAGATAGGGAAGAGTCGACCGCATGTAGCCAACATGCTGCGTTTGCTGCAACTGCCAGAGAAGATCCGAAAAATGGTCTCGGCAGCCGAACTATCCATGGGACATTCGCGTGCTTTGCTTGGGGTAACGGATAAGAAAGTACAACAACAGCTTGCAAATGACGTGGTGGAAAAAGGATTGAGTGTTCGTCAGCTGGAAGAGCTTGTGAAGCAGCTCAATGTTTCACGTGAAACAAAAAAGAAAAAGCTAGCGAAAAATGAGCCAGTTTTGATCGAGATGGAGGAACGGCTACGCAGTCGTTTTGGAACATCGGTCAAGATTAAAAAAGGATCGAAGCGCGGCAAGATCGAAATTGACTTCTATTCACAGGAAGACTTGGAACGAATCATCGAAATGTTGAATATAGAGAAGTAAGTCCAGGAGGTAGTCATGGCGATCATCTATTTGGATAACGCAGCTTCTACATGGCCGAAGCCACCAGCAGTCAAAGAAATGATGGCGGAGGTCATCGAGGATTTTGCTGCAAATCCTGGCCGAGGTGGACATGCACTGGCGATGAAAGCGAGTAAAGCTGTGTTTCGGACACGGGTGCAAGTGTCGCGGTTGTTTGGGATTCAAAACCCGAATAACCTCTTTTTTTATCTCAATGCTACTCAAGCGCTTAATCAGGCCATAAAAGGATTCTTACAAGCAGGCGATCATGTTATTTCTTCGTCTGTTGAGCATAATTCGGTAAGACGTCCCATTGAGTACATGCGCAAAAACAACCAAGTAGAAGCTACTTTTGTCGAGCCGAGAGAAGACCATCAATTCTATGTAGAGGATTTTGCCAAGGCAATTACGCCCGCGACGCGGTTAATCGTTGTGAGTCATGCCTCCAATCTGACAGGTGTCATCCTGCCTGTAGCCGAACTGGGGAAACTGACAAAAGAGCACGGAATTACGTTTTTGGTGGATGCTTCTCAGTCTGCTGGTGTTTTGCCTATCGATGTAGAGGCAATGAATATTGATATGCTTGCTTTTCCTGGGCACAAAGGGCTGTATGGTCCACAAGGTACAGGTGGTTTGTACGTGAGTAGTGATATTGATCTTGAGCCCTTGATTCATGGGGGGACAGGCAGTCAGTCTGAAGCGATCGATCAACCGACAACTCGTCCAGACAGATACGAAAGCGGGACACTCAATACGGTTGGTTTGGCAGGTCTGCAAGCAGGCGTTGATTTTGTCATGGAAAAAGGTGTGGATAACATTCGTCAGCACGAATGGGAACTGGTGAAGCAAACGATCCTTGGATTGCAGCAGATCGAGGGGGTACATGTCTACGGACCGGGGGTTGAGACCGAACGTGTAGGCGTGGTTGCTTTTAATATCGGAGAGGTAGATGCAGCGGAGGTGTCGTTTATCCTAGATCAACAATACGGGATTGCGACCAGATCGGGTTTTCATTGCACGCCACTGGGTCACCAGACTGCCGGTACCGAACAACGTGGAGCGGTTCGAGCCAGCTTTGGAATTTTCAACTCAGAGAAAGATGTAGAAGCGCTTCATAACGCTGTTCGGGAAATAGCAGCAGCGTTTGTGTAAGGGTAAGGCATCTGTAGGGGGACAGCGCAAGTGATCTTGCTGGGAACATTGGTCAACGCCGGAGCAATCATCTTAGGGGCATTGTTAGGCAGAATGTTGAAGCGAATTCCGGAGTCGATGCGACAAACCGTCATGCAAGGAATTGCTCTGGCCGTATTCGTATTGGGCATTAAAATGTGCCTGGGTTCGGATAACTTTTTACTCGTGATTATCAGTATTGTGCTAGGAACAGTACTAGGTGAATGGATTGGGATTGAAAAAGGCCTAAACAATCTGGGGCACTGGCTGGAGAGAAAAGTTGGGGGTAGCCAAGGCAGTATCGCCACTGGTTTTATCACGACGACGCTGGTGTACTGTATTGGAGCTATGGCTGTACTGGGTGCGTTGGACAGTGGTTTGCGTAACAACCATGAAGTACTATTTATGAAAGCATTGCTAGACGGATTCTCTGCGATCATTTTCACATCGACGCTAGGAATTGGTGTCATCTTTTCGGCAGTGCCCGTGTTTTTATATCAAGGCATGATTGCGTTATTATCTACGAGTATTTACAGTGTGGTGAGCGAAACGATGCTGGATGCGATCCTGGTAGAAGTAACAGCGGTAGGTGGCTTGATGATTATTGCTATTGGGTTAAACATTTTGGAGATCAAACAGATAAGGGTAGCCAACATGATGCCAGCATTAGTGATCGCAGCAGTCGGAGTTCCCTTTATAGATTGGATTTCAAAGCTGTTTTCATAGTTAGCACAGAGGCTCTTCCTTCGGGAGGAGTCTCTTTTTATGAAAAATCAACTATCATCGATAAAAATAGCATGCGATAATATGATACAAAAACTTGATTTGCGAGCAAGTATGGATAAGTGGGACGGGACAGTACAGAACGACAGCATGTTGGGGAGAGAATGATTATGTTGGGTGTAATCGTCAATCCTGTATCGGGCAATGGCACAGGGTTGAAAGTATGGAGGCAAATTGAGCCGACGCTACGACGTCTAGGAGCGCCTTTTCATGTCAGGTTGACATCAGGAGAGGGGGACGCCGAAAAATTATCAAAAGAGCTGATCCAAAAAGAGGGAGTAAATAAAATCATTGCTGTCGGAGGGGATGGAACTGTCCGAGGCGTGATAAACGGGATATACGAATCGAATCAAGATTGTCGATTTGGAATGGTACCGGCTGGTTCCGGGAATGATTTCGCTCGCGGACATGGAATTCCGATGAAACCGTTACAGGCATTAGAGCGAATTCTGTCGGAAAAAGGGGAAAAGCGAATCGATCTGATTTTATTGAATGGAAAAGTAGCTGTGAATTCAATCGGGGCCGGATTCGATGCACAGGTAGCAAAGATAACGGATCAAGCTGTGTACAAAGCTTGGCTGAATCGGTACCAGCTAGGAGCACTCGCCTACATTATATCGGTGATTCGCGTCGTATGTACGTATCAGCCACGTGACATCGTACTGAATGTTGATGGTCATGAGGTTCGTTTAGAGGCTGTCTGGCTAGTTGTCGCTGCCAATATTCCGAATTACGGAGGCGGAATGCTAATCTGTCCCGATGCTATACCGGACGATGGCATTGCGGACATTTGCGTAGTAAGTGGTATGAGTCGACTCGGATTGTTAGCTGCTTTTCCGAAAATATTCACAGGAGCTCACCGTCATCATCCGGGAGTCCGTTTTTATAGGGGCAAACAGGTAACGTTACAAGCAGCAGGACATCTGCCTGTCCATGCAGATGGAGAAAGCGTAGCGCCAACGCCGATCAGTGCTCAAGTGATCGAAAAGCGCCTGACGATTTTTGTATAAAAAAAATAGACCTGTCATCCGTTGAGGGAGAGAACAGATCGAAAAACAAGTTTTCCAAAGAGGGATGGAACCTTTTGCAGGGAAAAACGGTCAATCATATAAGACACTATCGAATCGACTAGGCGTAGAAGCCAGTGTTACGGCTTTTGCCAGTCCGGAAGCTATGATATCTGCCATGTTCATGACGATGGAGAGGCGGGTATTTTGAAGGACAAAATACTCCATGAATCCTCCTACGTTGACAATCCCGGTAATGTGGAAGGAACCAACAGGAGGCAGCTCTTTTTTTACACCAGCTCCTGGTTTTAGTGGACCATTAATTACATTGATGTTTCCGACGTGGCTAAATTGACCTAAACAGGCATCGACTGCAATGAGTGTAGCTGTCGGATGATTCGCATGGATGAGTTCTAATTTTTCCTTAAGATTCATGGCGTGTACAGGGTCCTCAAGCGTTCCGTACACTTGCAAAAAACGAGGTGACTGTGCGATGAGCTTGGTTCCTACTAATGGGCCTAGAGCATCACCAGTAGAACGGTCTGTCCCAATACATACAATGACAAGGTCGTCATCGAACCGATTTAAGCGAAAGCGCTGTGCAAGGTGACCGGCGAGATTCTCGTCTGCGTTTTCACTGCGGTATTCCACTTTAAAAGGTGGCAAAGAATAATCCTTGCGATTATCGGATGTACTCATGGAAACCCCCACTCTTGCCGACTTGGCTTAAACCAACCTGTAAAAGGTTATATAAAAGTATTCACAGTATCGTACCTATATGACATTTTTATACCTGCTAATGGGAAAGTTACGTAGGTTTTGAAAACTCAGCGAGGCTGGCATGCATGAAAACGAACAGGTAAAATAAGAGGAGCCTATGGTAGTTTGTGTGAAAAAGATGAGGGGGAGTGAAATGGGAGGAGAGACGGTGCTGATCGCGTTTGATTCCACGCAGCAAGCCTTGCGGGCAGAAATGCTGCTGGAGTACGAAGATATTGAGATCGATACAAGACCAACGCCGAAAGAAATAACGGCAGGCTGTGCACTTTCCATTGAGTTCCCACTGTCGGATTACTCACGAGCGAAAACAATCATGATGGAACAACAAGTGGTAATACGAGGATACTTCCGTCAGTTTTTTGGTCAGTATAGCGAGGTCGACGAAAACGGGGAGCAGAAGGAGCGGGAGGAATGAAGCAAGCTGGTTTTTTTGAGAGAATTTATGCCCAAGTATATGCGTATGTGGCAGATGCAGATATGTGGGTAAATATAGGGATGGCTGTACTGAAAATCGTAGCGATCATCCTGCTATCTCGAATTGTCGTTTCCGTTGTGCAATCAGGCGTAAATAAAGTGTTCCAGCACCGCCATGGAAGCAAGATTCAAATGGATCAACGCCGTGTGGACACGATGCGGGTGCTCGTCAACAATGTCGTTCAGTACAGCATTTACTTTTTGGCGATTCTCATGATCTTGCAGCTGTTGGGCATTGATTTGAGACCTGTTTTGGTAAGCGCAGGGGTACTGGGGCTGGCGGTTGGTTTTGGGGCGCAGAGTCTCGTTCGTGATATCATTACGGGATTCTTCATTATTTTTGAGGACCAATTTGCTGTCGGAGACGTCGTAACGATTAACAATTTGACGGGCACGGTACAGGAGATTGGTCTGCGCATTACAAAGGTGCGAAGCTGGACGGGTGAAGTACACATCTTTCCAAACGGCACGATTAATCAAGTGACCAACTTTTCTTTGCAAAATACGTTAGCGGTTGTCGACGTATCTGTAGCGTATGAAGAAGATCTGAACCAAGTTGAGTCTGTGCTAAAAGAAGTATTGGCATCGGCTCAAACAGAATTGACGGATATCGTAGCTGAGCCACAGATTTTGGGAGTACATGCACTGGGACCTTCCGAAGTCATCATCCGGGTTACGGCTGAGTGCAAGCCGAACACGCATCACGGGGTCAATCGAAATTTGCGTGCGAAGATCAGAACGGAATTAACCAACCGAGGCATTCAAATTCCGTATCCAAAAATCGTCGCGGTGTCTGGAAAGGGAACAGTGTAGAGAGGAGAAAGAGAAATGGAACGCAAGCAATTTGGGCTGGGGGATGTCGTACAGATGAAAAAGCCACATCCATGTGGCACGAATGCGTGGAAGGTCATACGCATGGGCATGGATGTGCGAATCAAATGTACGGGTTGCGATCATAGTGTGATGATTGGACGACTAGAATTTGAACGCAAGCTGAAAAAGATACTGATTCGCGCGGAGGAAGAACCGCAAGCATAGACCATATTTCTTTGATCAACCCATCTGTCTTTTTCTACAATGCCTGTAAACGATGAAACGACGCGCTTATATGCTTCAGGGAGCGGCTTTGTCGTTTTAGACGGGAGGGGTTCGATGATAAAGATGAGTGTTCGGTGGTTGCAATGGGTAGTAGTGCTTGCGATTTTCCTACTTCCATCACAGGGAGTGTGGGCAAAGTCGGCAAACGAATGGGGAGTGAGAATAACCCCGGCTGACAAATCGGCGGAAATAGACCCGGATCAAATCATTACACTGACATTTTCGGGGCCGGTTTCGTTAAAAAATGGGCAAGAGCTCTCCGACAAGTCTGGTCTCTCGATCATTTCGCTCACGGATGCGAAAAAAAAGAAAGTTCGTTTTACGGCAAAATGGAACAAAACAGATCGAAGCATGACGATTGATCCAGTAGGAAATCTGGAAGCAGGGGCGTCTTATCGAGTAAGCTTGCTGGCGAAAAAAGTGAAGGATCAGCGAGGCAATTTGAATCCAGAGCTGACCAGTTCATTTCAAACGAAAAAACCTGTGGATAATATCGCTCCACAAACAGTCATATTGCCAGGTCACGGAGCTAAAAATGTAAAGCTCCAGGATAAAGTGACACTCCAGTTTGCAGAAGAGATTGCTTTGGTTGGTGGTGGAGTCCTCTCCAGCAAAACGGCCGGGCCGTTAGTTCGTGTGACGGATGAAAAAGGGGCAATCGTTCCGCATACGATTACGTGGAATAAAAGCAAACGGATGTTGTCTGTGAAGCCAAAAGGAAAATGGCAGCCATATACGAGATATCAGGTAAGTCTCATTGCGGGTTTGGTTAAGGACACAGCAGGTAATGTAAATCAAGCGCAGTGGATAACTTTTCAGACCGGGTCGAAATAGTCCAAGTATGTGGGTAAAAAAAAGGATGCAGCCAATAGAGGCGCATCCTTTTTCCTTTTGTACGATCAAATGTATCTCCCGGTGATGGTACTTAGGTTATGACTGATCATTATCCCTAGGCTGCATTGCCTTGGCTATGATCTATGTGGAAATGGAGAAGGTAAGGCTGCTGAGGATGCAAGCTTACCTTCAGATAGGCTGGATGGCAGCGGAGTAGGTTAGTCGCAGTCGCAACCTACGATAACGAGAAGGATGAACAGAACCAAGATCAGCGCGAAATCGTCGAAGCCGTTAAAGATACCCACTTGCTAACACCTCCTACCGTAGTTTCAATACTCATGCTATGTAGGAACCCACAACGAGGTATAGGCGGATGCCCCAGTTCCAAGAAAATAAGTTATACACAGCATATCCACAGAAAATGTGGACAACTTTTTACGAAGAAAAGGAGTGTCTGCAAACGCTGAGGGGAATATAAAGTTGTTAGTAAATACTTATCCACAGACTTATCCACAAAAGGGGATTTTCTCTGGATAAATTGACGGTTGTTATTGAATATTCGAAAAATTTTTATTAGTAAGAAGGAATTTGACAGGTGAAAATATAATTACACACTTATAATTTTGGTAAAAATAGATAGAAGAAAAGGGGCGATTGAGATTTGAAGAAGCAAGTATTTGCATCAGTTACGGCTTTGGCCATTGCATTGTCGACAGTATCCGTACCATTCATTCCTTACAGCACGCAGGCGGTAGCTCTTGCTGCCGAAAAGCCTTCTTATCAAACTCGCACTGAGATCCCAGATGCGTACAAGTGGAAGCTGGATCATATTTATCCGACTGTTAAGGAATGGGAAAAGGATGTTGCTAAAGTTGAATCTTTGGCAAACGCTTTCACAAAGCACCAAGGCAAGCTGGGTACATCTTCTGCTGCGATGCAGGCGGCATTCGATGACTATGTTGAATTGATGCGCTTAAATGACAAAGCATACGTGTACGCAAACATGTCTCTCGATGTAAACTCCGCGAATCCTGATCTGCAAAAGCTGGGAGACCGCGCTGAGAAAATGTACACGCTTGTCACAGAAAAAACCTCGTGGGTACAGCCTGAAATCGTTGCGATTTCCGATGACAAAATAAAGAGCTTGCTGTCCGAAAAGGAGCTTGAGCCTTACAAGCTGTTTATCGAAGACATGCTGAGAACGAAGCCGTACGCACTCTCTGCGGAAATGGAGCAGCTCTTGGCGAAATCGTCTCCGTTGGGCGGTGCACCGACTAACATTTACAGCATGCTGTCCAAAGACGTGAGGTTCCCTAAAATCAAAGATCAGACAGGCAAGGAAGTTCAGTTGACGCGTGCTAATTTCATTTCCTATTTGGAAAGCAAGGATCAAAATGTGCGCAGAGAAGCGTTCAAGGCGTACTATAGTGCACTGATCAATTTCCAAGACTCGTTTGCATCGACGTTGGCTGCCAAAGTAAAGGGCGATAATTTCTACGCAGCTGTACGCAATTACGATTCTGCGCTGGAAGCAAGCCTGACACCGAACAACGTACCGACGAAGGTATATGATGAGCTGATTGATACGGTGAATGACAATCTGCCATTGCTGCATCGCTACATTTCTTTGAAAAAGAAAATGCTTGGCGTGAAGGAATTGCACATGTACGACATTTACGTGCCGATCGTTCCATCTGATGACAAATATATTTCCTTCGACGAAGGAAAGAAAATCGTCGTTGATGGGTTACAGGTAATGGGTGATGACTATGTGAAGGCAATGTCTGACGGCCTGGATGGTGGCTGGGTAGATGTCTATTCCACCGATGACAAGCGCACAGGTGCTTACCAATGGGGTGCTTATGATACACATCCTTACGTACTGTTGAATCACCAAGGTACGCTCGATGATGTGTATACCATCGCCCATGAGATGGGACATGCTATGCAGTCGTATTACACGAACAAAAACCAGCCGTACATTTCTTCCAACTATCCAATCTTCACGGCAGAAGTGGCTTCTACCATGAATGAAACCCTGCTGTTCAAGAGCATGTACGCGAAGGCGAAGACGAAGGAAGAGAAGATGTATCTCTTGAATCACTATCTGGAAAACTTCCGTTCCACGCTGTTCCGTCAGACGCAGTTCGCGGAGTTTGAGAGAGCGATTCACGAGAAGGAGCAAGCGGGGGAATCTCTGAATGCGGAAGCGATCAAGAAGATCTACCTCGACATCAATAAAAAGTACTACGGAAAAGACATGGTTTCCGATGAGGAAATCGGTATGGAATGGGCACGTGTGAGCCATTTCTACAACTATAAATACTATGTCTATCAATACTCGACGAGCTTTGCTGCTGCACAGGCATTAGCGAAGCAAATCATGGATGAAGGTCAGCCAGCAGTGGATCGAGTTCGCAAAAACTTCCTCGAAGCGGGTAACTCTGCTCCGCCTATCGAGGTGCTGAAAGCAGCGGGTGTGGACATGTCCACGTCCCAGCCAATCGAGCAAGCAATGGAAATCTTTGAAGAGACATTGAATGAGCTGGAAAAGCTGGTAAACGAGAAATAAAGACACAACAGAAGTAAAGCAGGCTCCCTTCCATTAAGGATAGGAGCCTGTTTTTGTCCTGTATGTATCAATAAGCAATGCCAACTCGTGCTCGTATGTATTCGGAAGTAGAAAGCTGCTGATACGTAAACTCCGCCGTATCCGGCACGGAGATTTGCATCCCCTCTACAGGCAGCTGGTGAGCCTCGACCCGGTAAGTGCCTGTATACTCACCATCAGGCAAATAAGTCGGACATACAATGGTCCAATCGAGCTCGGACTGTTCCAAGAGCGAGTATGCCTTGTGATGTTCCTCGGCAGCACGCGTCAATTTTTGTCTGGACTCACTGGATTGATAGCGGAGCAGGTCAGGAGAAACTCTGCTTTGCAAGATGCCAGCGGTGCCCACCGTAATAATGCGTGAAACGCCTTCTCGCTTCATTGCTTCAATAATATAGGGTGTTCCCTCGGATAACGTCGTTGCCTTGTCTGTCCCGAGTGCGCTAATGACCGCGTCAACTCCACGCATGGCGGATGCAACATGCTTTTGATCGAGAACATTTCCTGTCAGGACACGGACATTTTCATCAATCAGATGAGGGAGCTTGTCTGCTGAGCGAACGAGAATGGTTATTTCATGATCATCTTTTAATGCATAGTCGAGGATATGGCTTCCTACACGACCAGTGGCACCGAGAAGTAAGAGCTTCAATTTTGTAGTCACCTCATTACCTTTCCTTTTACCGTAGCAAATAGATTCTGTTTGTCTAGTCTAGCATTTCTTTTTTTGTCCCACCAGCTGAAGCTATGATGAGCACAGGAGGAGAAAGTAAAAAAAGCTTCCACAAGGAGACAATTGTAATCTGAAAACCAAATCTATATACTTAAAAGGATATCAGGATGATGATAAGGGAGTGTATATAGATGGGTGCATCATGCGGGATTGTAGGTCTTCCTAACGTAGGAAAATCGACATTGTTTAATGCTATTACACAAGCGGGCGCTGAATCGGCTAACTACCCGTTCTGTACGATTGACCCGAACGTAGGGATCGTGGAGGTGCCAGACGAGCGTCTGGAAAAGCTGACACAAATCGTTGTACCGAACAAGGTAGTTCCGACAGCGTTTGAGTTTGTGGACATTGCTGGCTTGGTAAAAGGCGCGAGCAGAGGCGAAGGACTTGGCAACCAGTTCCTCGGACACATCCGTGAAGTGGACGCGATTGCACATGTTGTACGTTGCTTTGAAGATGAGAACATCACGCACGTAGCAGGTCGTGTCGATCCTTTGAGCGATATCGAGACAATCAACCTGGAGCTGATTTTTGCTGACCTGGACTCTGTTGATCGTCGTATTGACCGCATTGCACGCAAAGTGAAATCCGGCGACAAGGAATCCAAGCAAGAGCTGGACGTGCTGGAGAAATTGAAAGCAGCATTTGAAGAGGGTCAATCTGCTCGCAGTGTTGAACTCGATGACGAAGAGCGCAAATGGATTCGTGATTTGCATCTGCTGACAATCAAGCCAATGCTGTACGTGTGCAACGTAGCAGAAGACGGCATTAACGATGCAGACAGCAACCCGCATGTGCAGACGGTTCGTCAGCATGCAGCGGATGAAGGCGCAGAAGTAGTTGTGATCAGCGCCAAGGTTGAAGCAGAAATCGCTGAGCTCGAGGGCGAGGACAAAGAAATGTTCTTGGAAGAGCTGGGACTTACTGAGTCTGGTCTCGATCGCTTGATTCGTGCTGCTTACAAACTGTTGGGATTAGTAACTTATTTCACTGCAGGTGTACAAGAAGTACGCGCTTGGACCATCCGTCAGGGTACAAAGGCTCCAGGAGCAGCAGGCGTGATTCATACTGATTTCGAGCGCGGATTCATTCGTGCCGAAGTGATTGCTTATGATCATCTGGTAGATGCTGGTTCTGTAGCAGTAGCCAGAGAACGTGGGAAGTACCGTCTTGAAGGGAAAGAGTACGTAGTGGCAGATGGAGATGTTATGCATTTCCGTTTTAACGTTTAGTACGAAATTCTTGATTCATTATAGGCGTTTTGCTATAATACGATAATGCGAGTATTTATGGAGTGCATGTTTTGTGCGTTTCGTTTTAGCACTCGCTCCTTGCCCGAACAGGGCCGCTAAAGTCCATAAGGAGGTGAAAAGGTATGCGCCAATACGAAGTAATGTATGTATTGCGTCCAGACCTTGAAGAAGAGAAAGTAAAATCCAATGTAGCTCGTTACAGCGATGTTGTAACTAACTATGGTGGCGAAATCTCTAAGCTTCAAGAAATGGGTAAACGTCGTCTTGCGTACGAGATCAACAAGTTCCGTGAAGGTTACTACGTTTTGATGAACTTCAAAGCGAACTCCGATGCTGTTGCGGAAGCTGAGCGTCTGATGAAAATCAATGACGACGTAATCCGCTTTATGTTTGTTCGTGATGAGAAGTAATCATTGTCGCGATCAGAGGGGGAACCAAGATGAATAAAGTCATTCTCATCGGCAACCTGACGAAAGATCCTGAACTTCGCTACACGCCAAATGGCGTTGCCGTTGCTACTTTTACTGTGGCCGTTAATCGTCCCCGCACCAATCAAGCGGGAGAGAAAGAAACGGACTTCATTAACATTGTCGCTTGGCAAAAACTTGCCGACTTGTGCGCAAGCTATTTGCGTAAAGGTAGACAAGCAGCCATCGAAGGACGTATGCAAACACGTTCCTATGATAATAAAGAAGGTAAAAAGGTATACGTGACGGAAGTCGTTGCGGAGAACGTTCAATTTTTGGGCGGTCGAGGCAATGAATCCGGCGGAGACAATTCAGGATACGATCCAGGACCAGGCATGGGTGGCGGTAACAAACCATCCGGTCAACGAAATAATGACTATGATCCGTTTGGTGATCCTTTCGCGAGTGCAGGCAAGCCGATCAACATTTCAGATGATGACTTGCCGTTCTAGTATCGTATAACTTTCACATTCCTAAGAGGGAGGGACTATCATGGCACGCAAAGGACGTCCTAATAAGCGTCGTAAAGTATGCTTCTTTAAAGTGAACAAAATCAAGCACATCGATTATAAAGATATTGATTTGCTGAAAAAGTTCATCAGCGAACGCGGCAAAATCTTGCCACGTCGTGTAACTGGTACTTCTGCGAAGTATCAACGTGCACTGACAATCGCGATCAAGCGATCCCGTCAAGTAGCACTGTTGCCTTACACTGCTGAATAAGTTGCAAAAGCTATAAAAAGGGGGGCACAATTGCGTGGCCCTCTTTTTTCCATAGTTTTCTATGGGAAGTGTACATGAGACATGAATAATGAGGTGCTGACATGCCGTCCAAAACGAAACACTTGGCTGAAAATGCCCTTATGCTGGGTATCGCACTGGTGCTGCTGTTTCTCAGTACATATACCATACTGGGAGGACTTGTCAGTTTCCTGATACCTCTGCCTTTTATCCTTTTGGCAGTAAATCGAACAGTTCCTAACATGGTTTGGATCACCCTTGCCTTTACGTTTCTGGGCTGGATCGTTACTGGTCCGTTTGCGGCAACACTTGCTTTTTCGAGTGCGGTTTGGGGTTCAGCTATGGGGATTTTTTATGCGAGAAAAGGAGCGGCTCTTCCGGCGATTGTGGCAGGGGCAGGCGTTGCCTTTTTAAGTGTCGTTTCCATGCTGGCATTCGCAGCATTCGGAATGAACGTTGATTTTAATGCCATCACGCAAGAAGTTGCTAAGCTACGTCCAGCAATGGTGCCAAAAGAGCAGTTTGATCAGCTCCTTGAACTGGGGAAAATCGTCTTGCCTACGAGTCTTGTCATGTTCAGCTTTTTATCGACCGCCATTATTCATGGATTGGCGAGTTTGATTGGACGACGTTTGCGCAGACCGATTCCAGCATTGAAGCCAATTCGGGAATGGAGCTTCCCGCGATCATTGCTTTATTACTACTTTATTGCGATGATCAGTCTTTTGTTGTTTGCCGAAAGCATGCAAGGTACATTCTGGGAAATCGCCCTGATGAACCTGAAAGTCATGCTGGATGCGATTTTTGTTTTGCAGGGCTTGAGTTTTTGTCTATTTGCTGCCTTTTTGTACGGCTGGAAGAGATTGACTCCTGTGCTCATTGTCTGTCTATTTATTTTTCCACCCCTAAGTACTATACTTAGTCTAGTAGGGATATTTGACCTAGGAATTCGTTTGCGTGAAAAACTGGAAACAAGAGTGAAGAGGGGCTGAGGAAATGCCCAAGTTCCTGTTAAAGCGTTGGTACGGGATGCACATGGTCCTGGCACTCAGCTTTAGCTTGCTGTTGTTGGGGATTTTGACCTTGTTCCATTGGATGTACGGGGCGATCGGCATGATTTGCTTGATTGGCTTGGTTCTTTACGCTCTTCAAGCAGAAAAGGGGTTCCAACGAGACTTGCGCCTGTATTTGGCGACGGTCACCCATCGCGTGAAGAAGGCGGGAGAAGGCGTTATCCAGGAACTGCCGATCGGAATTCTTTTATACAACGAGGAAAAGGCAATTGAGTGGGTAAACCCGTATATGACGCATATGTCCGGGGATGAATCCATGATCGGGAAAAGCCTCCAAGAGGTATTCCCCCAACTGGTTTGGAAGCCGGAGCAAAAACGGCTGGAGTTTACTTATAACGAGCGGGTATACGAGGTCATTGTGCGGTCCGATGAGCGCCTTTTGTATTTCAAGGACATTACGGACTTCAAAGAATTGACGACTCGTTACCATCGAGAAAAGGCTGCACTTGCCATCATTCACCTCGACAATTTGGACGAGGTCGGACAAGTCATGGATGATCAGAGCCGTACGCTGCTCTCTACAAGCGTGGCTGGTGTGATTACAGAGTGGGCCAACAAACATGGCATATATCTTCGCCGAATCACGGCCGACAAGTTTTTGGCTCTGATGGAACGGGAAGCACTTGATAAATTGGAAGAATCGCGATTTGACATTCTCGATGTAGTACGGGAGATGACGGCTGACAACAAAATTCCGATTACGCTTAGTATCGGGGTTGGAGCGGCCGCTACCACTTACATTGAGCTGGGACAAATGGCGCAATCAAGCTTGGATATCGCATTGGGGCGCGGTGGCGACCAGTGCGCTGTCAAGATTGGCAACAAGCTCACTTTCTACGGTGGGAAATCGAATGCGGTGGAAAAGCGGACACGTGTCCGGGCTCGTGTTATTGCACATGCTTTGCGTGATCTCATCCATGAGGCGGAGCACGTCATCGTCATGGGGCATAAACAGCCTGACATGGATTCCATCGGGGCATCACTTGGTGTATTGAAGGCTGTGCAGCTGCACAACAAAACGGCTTATATCGTCATGGACGAGGGCAATCATTCTGTCGAGCGTCTGATGAAAGAGATTTATGCCAATGAAGAGTTGGCTGAGACCTTTATCACGCCAGAACAGGCGATCCGACTCATCTCCGGCCGCACATTGCTGGTAGTCGTCGATACACATCGACCATCGCTGGTGATTGAGCCGAAGCTGTTGACGGAAACAAGCCGAATTGTGGTGATCGACCACCATCGACGTTCGGAGGAGTTCATTGAGCCAGTACTCTTGTATCTGGAACCGTATGCTTCTTCGACGGCGGAGCTTGTCACGGAGCTCTTGCAATACCAGAGCGAGCGATTGAATATCGACAATCTGATTGCAACGGCACTGTTAGCAGGGATTGTGGTGGATACCAAAAGCTTTGCCTTCCGCACAGGTTCACGTACCTTTGAAGCGGCGTCGTTCCTTCGTCGTAACGGGGCCGATACCGCGGCTGTCCAGCGCCTGTTGAAGGAAGATCTGGGGCAGTATGTGAAGCGGGCAAAAATCATCATGAATACGGAAACGTACCGTGACAACATGGCGATTGCCATAGGCGATCCGTCTGAGGATTACACGCAGGTACAGGTGGCGCAAGCTGCTGAGCAGCTACTCACTTTGTCAGGAATCCAGGCGTCGTTTGTTGTTGCAGAGCGATCCGACGATACGATCTTGATCAGTGGACGTTCTCTGGGCGACATCAATGTTCAGTCCATTATGGAACTGCTGGGTGGAGGCGGTCACCTCACTGGTGCTGCGACACAAATTCAAGGCATATCAATTAAAGAAGCTACACGTCGTTTGAAAGAAGCGATTGACTCGGTCGTATAGGCCAAAATATAAAGGGGGAAACGATGATGAAAGTCATTTTTCTTCAAGATGTAAAAGGCCAAGGGAAAAAAGGCGAAGTTAAGGATTTGTCAGAGGGCTATGTACGCAACTTCTTGTTGCCAAAGAAACTGGTAAAAGAAGCGACAGATAGCAACGTGAAAACGCTCGACGCTCAAAAGCGCAGCGAAGATAAGCGCAAGGAGCAAGAAAAGCTGGATGCTCAGGAGCTGGGCAAAAAGCTGGAAGAGCTGACAGTGAAAGTAGCAGGAAAAGCAGGCGAAGGTGGTCGCTTGTTTGGGGCAATTTCTAGCAAACAAGTAGCGCAAGCGCTGGAAGATCAGTTTAAAATCAAAGTAGACAAGCGTAAGCTCGAAATGGATGCAATCCGTGCTTTGGGCGTGACGCAAATCAAAGTAAAACTGCACAACGAAGTAACCGTGACTCTGAAAGTACACGTTGTGGAAGAATAATGTCTCAATTGTGGGGGGTGTGACGTGAGCGACCTGTTTTTGGATCGTGTGCCGCCACAGAACAAGGAAGCGGAACAATCGGTACTGGGTGCCGTGTTCTTGTCTAAGGAAGCTTTAATCACGGCCATTGAGATTCTCCGTCCGGAGGATTTTTACAAGACAGCGCATCAGCGCATCTTTCAAACGATGGTGGACTTGTATGAAAAAGGCGAACCTGTCGATCTGGTTACGGTTACAGCGGATCTACAGGATCACAAGCTGCTGGATGAAGTCGGCGGGGTTACGTATATCACGGAAATCGCCAGCTCAGTTCCAACGGCTGCCAACATCGAATACTACGCAAAAATTGTAGAAGAGAAATCGCTGCTACGGCGATTGATTCATACAGCGACCAAGATTGCCAATGACGGATACTCCCGTGAGGATGATGTCACGCAGATCATCGCGGATGCAGAGAAGTACATCATGGAGATCGGTCAAAATCGCAACAGTGGCGGTTTTACACCGATTCGTGATGCCCTTCTGGAAACATACGAGCGGATTGAGTTTTTGAGTCAGCGACGCGGTGATATTACGGGGATTTCTACGGGATATACAGATTTGGACAAGATGACAGCAGGATTGCAGCGCAGTGACCTGATTATCTTGGCAGCTCGTCCTTCCGTAGGGAAAACGGCTTTTGCCTTGAATCTCGCGCAAAACGTAGCGGCCCGTGCTGGTGAGACTGTAGCCATCTTCTCCTTGGAGATGGGTGCTCCTCAGCTGGTACAGCGTATGATTTGTGCGGAGGGCAATCTGGATGCGTCCCGGATGCGTTCAGGGTCACTGGAGGAAGATGATTGGCAAAAGCTGACGATGGCAATCGGTACGCTGGCGAAAGCGCCGATTTACATCGACGATTCACCTGGGGTTACTGTACAGGACATCCGGGCGAAATGCCGTCGCCTTCAAACAGAGAAGGGCTTGGGCTTGATCCTGATCGATTACCTTCAGCTGATTCATGGACGAGGCAAAGGAGATAACCGTCAGCAGGAAGTATCTGAGATCTCTCGTACGCTAAAAGGGATCGCGCGTGAGCTGAACGTGCCGGTTATCGCCCTGTCGCAGTTGAGCCGTGGTGTAGAGCAACGGCAGGACAAGCGACCGATGATGTCCGATATCCGTGAGTCGGGGTCGATTGAGCAGGACGCCGATATCGTTGCCTTCTTGTACCGTGATGACTACTATGACAAGGAATCAGAAAACAAGAATGTCATCGAAGTCATTATCGCCAAACAGCGTAACGGCCCGACCGGAACGGTGGAGTTGGCGTTCCTGAAAGAATTCAACAAATTCGTTAACTTGGATCATCGCTTTCGAAATCAAGCAGGTTAATAGTTGGAATGAACGAAAAGCCGGAGAAATTCCGGCTTTTTTTTCTATATTGAATTGCCGAACATATTAAGAACTAACTATATGAATGTTCGTATTTAGCGTTGACATGGGGAGTCTCGTTTAGTAAACTTAGATTGTTTCAGGCCCGAAAAGACATGATAATATCAGGAGGTGTTTTTCGATGTCAACAGTCGTTGTCGTCGGAACCCAGTGGGGCGATGAAGGTAAAGGTAAAATTACAGACTATCTAGCTGAAAGTGCAGAGGTAGTGGCTCGTTATCAAGGCGGTAACAACGCAGGCCATACCATTATTTTTGATGGTAACAAGTATAAGCTGCATTTGATTCCATCCGGAATTTTTTATAGTGACAAGACCTGCGTAATCGGAAACGGTATGGTAATCGATCCGAAAGCATTGGTAAAAGAGCTGGATTATATTCACAGCTTCGGTTTTTCTACAAGCAATTTGAAAATCAGTGATCGCGCGCATGTGATTCTGCCGTACCACATCAAGCTGGATGGCGTAGAGGAAGATAGCCGCGGTGCCAACAAAATTGGTACGACCCGTAAAGGTATCGGACCTGCTTACATGGATAAAGCTGCGCGTATCGGTATTCGTATTGCTGATTTGTTGGATCGCGATGAGTTTGCTCGCAAGCTCGAGCGCAACCTGGCAGAGAAGAACTTGCTGCTGGAGAAGCTGTACAACACAACTGGCTTTGAGCTTCAAGAAATTCTGGATGAATACTTGGCTCTGGCAGAAATCATTCGTCCTTACGTAACCGATACATCTGTTGTCCTCAATGATTCCATTGATGGCGGCAACCGCGTATTGTTTGAAGGCGCACAAGGCGTTTTGCTCGATATTGACCAAGGTACGTATCCTTACGTAACGTCCTCCAACCCAATTGCGGGTGGTGTGACTATCGGTTCTGGTGTTGGACCAACTAAGATCCACCAAGTAATCGGGGTTGCAAAAGCTTACACGACGCGTGTAGGTGACGGTCCGTTCCTGACTGAGTTGACTGATGCAACTGGCGACCATATTCGTGAGGTTGGTTTCGAATATGGTACAACAACAGGTCGTCCACGCCGCGTAGGCTGGTTCGACAGTGTAGTTGTTCGTCATGCTCGTCGTGTCAGCGGTATCACCGGTTTGGCGATCACCAAGCTGGATACATTGTCTGGCATTGAGACACTGCGTATTTGCACAGCGTACAAATACAATGGAGAAGTCATCGAGTCGTTCCCGGCGAACCTCAACCTGCTGGCGAAATGCGAACCAGTTTATGAGGAACTGCCAGGTTGGACAGAGGATATCACAGGCGTTCGCAATCTGAACGATTTGCCTGAAAACGCTCGTCACTACATTGAGCGCATCACGCAACTGACTGGTATTCCAATGTCAATCTTCTCCGTAGGACCAGATCGTGAACAAACGGTCATTGTTCGTGGCATTTACGGATAAGCTATCGTCTATATAATAGAAGAAAGCTGTCGAGCATTCGGCAGCTTTCTTTTTTTTGCAAGGGACAGACACGAAACGACACCCTCTGGGCATATGGATAGACATAGGGAGAAATGGAGAGGTGAAAAGTGATGATGGGTTTTGGATTTGACCAAAAGGCCATGAAGCTGCTGGGCAAAAATGTACAGGTAAAGATGATCAATGGCGTCGTCATCAAGGGAACCATGACTCATTTCAACAATGGCTACCTATGCTTTATCACCACATACAAACAACCAAATGACGCCGAGAAAACGAAAATACGCAGACTTGCGTTAAAAGACGTTACCTCGATGCAAGAGGTGTGAGTCACAGATGTCCATAACGAAATAAGCCATCTTTCCTAGTCAGTTAAGGGAAGATGGCTATATTTATTTTAGATCATGCCTCCATACGATCGGATGATCTCAGTCGCAAGATCACCTTGTTCCTCTGGTACCACTGCCGTTAACAAGACACTGCGATTCAAATTGTCATCGCCCCGATCGGCCATGCCGCTGGCGTCTGGATTTACTGCGGCCATGATGCTTGCATCCCTGCCGCTTGGGAAGTCAGCTGCCAGTGTAAGGTTGCCCAAGCTGGAAAAATCTCCGGATATGGGATTCAGAATATGTTCATTCCCATCACCAGGGAATTGTCCGATTCTGTCGATCTGAATGATGGAAAAACCAGCTTGTCGAAGTGCTTTTTCTGCCTTTTGCGCACCATCTTCGGTGTGAAATCCTGCAAGAATGTTACGTTCCTTCACGTATATCAGCCTCCAGATATGATAAATACTACCAATTGTTTGTACATATAGTGACTCTACGTCTATTTTTTTATTCGACAGCAATTTACACTTGATGTTGTCGTTAATCTTATGGTAAAGTCGACATAGTTGGTTTCTTTAGGCAATTTGGCAGATAAATGGAAACTAAATTATGGGATTTACGACCTAGTCAATAAATTAAAAATTTTCAGGAAATGGAACGAGCAAGTTGTATCTGTTTTCAGGAGGGACAAGTTATGCATTGGTCAGAATGGAAGGCCAAGCTGCAGGAACGGTCATCACGAATCGTTCGGGATTGCAGTGATCTGGCGAAACGTACTATGAAACGTACAAGCTCTTACATCCAGTCGCATAAAAAACAATCGCTTTCAATTGCGGCAGGTCTAGTATTGACGATTGCTGCTGGAGCATCGGCACAATACTATTACACAAGCAATGTCAATTCTGTCTACCATGTCAGTGTGAACGGCAAAGAGATTGGCGTGGTAAATGATCCAAATGTGATACATAACTGGACAGCATCCAAGCTGGAAGAGGAAAAGGCAAAAACAGGCCTCAACTTGCAATTGGCTGACTATATCACATTCGAAGAAGAGCGTGAATTCAAGGCACCGTTCAATAATGATGCCGCTGTACAAGCTCTGGCATCCGTAGCGGATATCAAGGTTCAGGGCGTTAAGCTGACGATTGACGGCAAAGTGGTAGGTTACCTGCCAGACCAGCAATCGGCTGATCAAGTACTGGCTGAAGTGAAACAAAAATATTCCGGAGTTCCTGCAACGACAGGGAAAAAGGCTCTTGTAGCAGCAGCGTCCACAGTCCCAGTCAAACCAAATCCGGTAAAAGAAGTCGCATTTAAAGAAAATGTAGAGATGCAAACCGAAACAATCGATGCATCTCAAATTTTGTCTGCCGATAAACTCGAGGAGTTGCTGGTAAAAGGCACCTTCAAGGATATGAAGCACACGGTCGTAGAAGGCGATTGCATCGGTTGCATCGCGAAGAAATACGGCATTACATCAAAAGATATTTACGCGAACAACCCAGGTGTTACGGAAAATACCGTCCTTAAATTGGGACAAGAAATCAATGTAACCGCAGTGCGTCCACTGGTTACTGTACAAGTCAAAGAAGAAGTAGATCAGCAAGAGGTTATTGCTTTTAATACCCAAATTAAAAATAATGACAAGGTTCCTAAAGGCGAAACGAAGGTCGTACAAGAAGGTAAAAACGGCAGTAAAACAGTTAAGTACGAAGTTGTGAAAGAAAATGGACAAGTAGTTAATCGCAAAGTCATCAAACAAGATGTAACTGTGCAGCCTGTAACCAAAATTATGGAGCGCGGTACAAAAGTAATTCCATCGCGCGGGACAGGCCGTTTGAGCTGGCCTGCTAGCGGGTATATCAGCAGCGGCTTCGGTAAACGCTGGGGCAGCATGCATAAAGGAATTGATATTGCCGGTTCTGGTTCTGTCATGGCGGCAGACAATGGACGTGTCACATTCGCTGGTTGGAATGGTGACTATGGAAAATCGGTTATCATCGACCACGGCAATGGAATGAAGACATTGTACGGTCACATGAGCAGCATTAATGTGAAAGTCGGCGATGTTGTTAGCCAAGGAAAGAAAATCGGCGTAAAGGGTTCTACTGGACAATCGACCGGCGTCCACCTGCATTTTGAGGTTCTACAAAATGGACGAAATCAAAACCCGATTCGTTACTTAAAATAGACAAGTAATTTCTGGATAAGAAAGGGCAACTCTTAGGAGGGGCCCTTTTTTTGTTGGCAGGGATTGAATGCCAAGCCCTTCTTTACACGGCGTACATGGTGTATTGTAGAGGAATAGTGACAGTCGAAGTGGAATCCTTGGAGAGGCAGTTTGCGAGGAAACAGGCGACTGTTGGAACACGTACTTATAGAAAAAGGAGGGCGCAGGATGGCAAAACTCCTCGTAGTTGACGATGAAAAACCGATTGCAGATATTTTGAAATTCACGTTTGAAAAAGAAGGATATCAGGTCGTGTGCGCCTACGATGGTGATGAGGCACTTGTCGTGGTCAAGGATGAACGACCAGATCTGATTTTACTGGATGTTATGCTTCCAGGCAGAGACGGTATGGACGTATGCCGAACCGTTCGCCAAACGTATGATGTTCCGATCATCATGCTGACTGCCAAAGACTCTGAACTGGATAAAGTACTCGGGCTGGAATTGGGCGCGGATGATTACGTGACGAAGCCATTTAGTACGCGTGAGCTGGTAGCCCGTGTAAAGGCCCATTTACGCCGTAACCGCTCGAAAGTGGAAGAGAAGGATAGCCAGCATGTACTGCGCGTGCATGAGCTGGAAATCGATTTGAACTCGTATACCGTCGAAAAGGTGGGAGAAGCGTTAGAGCTGACGCACCGTGAGTTTGAGCTGCTGGTGTACCTCGCTCGCCATCAAGGACAAGTATTGACGCGAGAGCATCTCCTGCAGTCGGTCTGGGGATTCGACTATTTTGGCGATGTGCGGACGGTAGATGTGACCATCCGACGTTTGCGGGAAAAAATCGAGGATGATCCGAGCCAGCCGAAGTACATTATCACGCGGCGTGGTTTGGGCTATACATTACGCAATCCCGGCATGGGAGGCCAGCCTGGATGAGGCGGCTGTTCAAAACCGTCCAGTGGAAAATGGTCATCATTTACATGCTGTTGATTTTGCTTGCGATGCAATTTATTAGCGCCTATTTTGCCCGGGAAGTCGAGAGCTACTACATCAACAACTTTTCCGAGGCCTTGAATGGACAAGCTAGTTTGTTAGCGAGTTTGCTGGAAAGCGATTTGCGCCCGCATGACGGGAAGGAATCCAACGCCGAACAAAACCGACAGTACATCGACAACCTGATCAACAACCTGGTAAAAATTAATGGAGCGAATGTGCAGGTCATTGATCAGACAAGAACGGTGGTTGCGACGACAGAGGACAAAAGTACAATTGGACAGCGGACCTCGCAGCCTGAAGTAACGGTTGCCTTGCTCGGGACGCGCAGTGAATCGATGCGGATCGATCCGAAGACAGGGGCGCGGGTGAAAGTATTGGCACTACCTGTTAAGGGCGATCAGATCGTATACGGAGCGGTCTACATGATCGCTTCGATGGAAGGCACTTATGCGACGATTGGTAAAATGAACGGCATCTTGGGGACAGGTACGATGATCGCCATGGTCATTACGGCGGTGCTCGGGGTCGTGTTGGCCCGCACCATCACCAAGCCTGTGAAGGAGATGACCCGTCAGGCACGATTGGTGGCAGACGGGGATTTTAACAGTAGTGTACGTGTCTATAGCGATGATGAAATTGGCCAGCTCGGTATGGCCTTTAATCATATGACCTTGCGATTGCAGGAAGCCATCTTGCAGCAAGAGGAAGAGCGTGAGAAGCTCGCAGGAATTTTGAGCAACATGACGGACGGTGTTATTGCCGCTAACCGGAATGGACAGATCATCCTGTTTAATCGAGCTGCAGAAGATATGTTACAGGTGACGATGGCTGACGTCCTTCTCAAGAGACGCACCTTGTATGATCTGTTGGGTCTGCCGCCAGAAGATGAGATGTCGCTCTATGCGCAGGAAGAGCCCCTTTTCATTGAGATGACGCTGCCGAATAAGGAAGAAGTGATCCTGCGTGTGACGTTTACGCCCTTGCAGCACGATAGCAAAAAAATGGGCGGGATCATCGCTGTCGTAGCCGATGTGACGGAGCAGCAGCGACTGGAGCAGCAGCGCCGCGAATTCGTGGCGAATGTGTCGCATGAGCTGCGGACACCACTGACGACCATTAAAAGCTATGTGGAAGCGCTGCTGGATGGCGCAGTGGAAGAGCCAGAGCTGTCCCAACGGTTCTTGAAGGTTACGTCGTCGGAGACAGAGCGCATGATTCGCTTGGTAAACGATTTGTTGCAGCTATCGCGCTTTGATTCGCAGGGGGTTCGCCTGCATTGCAAGGAAGCGGACATCAATCGATTGCTTCGCTATGCTGCTGATCGCTTTTCCATGTTCAGTGAGCAACAGGAGGTTCAGCTCAGTCTGGATATGCCGAGCAAGCTTCCGCCGGTTTATATTGATTTGGATGCGATTAATCAAGTATTGGATAATCTTTTGTCTAATGCGATCAAGTATACGCCTCAAGGAGGCACCGTGGTTCTCATGGCAAAAGAGAACCACAAGCAAAAGCGGGTACAAGTCTCCATCACCGACACAGGAATCGGTATTCCCAGCCGCGATTTGAAGCGAATCTTTGAGCGCTTCTACCGCGTAGACAAGGCGCGTTCGCGCGGTCAGGGTGGAACGGGTCTGGGATTGGCGATTGCCCGCGAATTAGTACAGGCACACGGTGCAGATATCGAGATTACGAGCGAATGGAACGTGGGAACGACAGTCACGTTCTGGGTGCCATTTGCCCAAGGGGGAAAAACGGGATGAAGCGGATGCTAGAGCCTGCCAAGACCGTCTTACTCAATCTGCTAGTGCTAGCCAGCTTTGTTTTGACAGCGATGTTGTGGTCGAATCAACCTAACCTTCAATTTATTGAGCCGGCAGAGTACACGCAGTCAAAGCCAGTTCAGGAAAAACAACTCGAACAGCTCGTTACGCCGGAATCCGTTGTTTTTCACTATGGGGAAGATCGCCATACGAAAGCATCCGCAACCGATGCTCCTTACAGTTTGATCGTGCGAGAAATGTCGAAATGGATCTTCCTCGATTTTTCTCCGCTCACCATCTCCAATGAGAAATGGGAAGATATTGCCCGGGAAAAGATGGGTTTGGAAGTTCGCTTTCGGAGCACGGTTCCCTTGTCAATTGTAGGTCGGCTGGTAACCTTTCGGGATGAGTTTGACAACCGAATGAAAGGGATTGACCGATTGTGGTTGTACTACGAGAAGGACGAGGATGTCGTCTACGCGTTATTTTTGTCGACTGAGGAAGGTCGAATGATGCGTTCTCGAACATCGATCAGCCCTAAGGATTTGCGAGAATCGTATTTGGCTTCTGGTGATTTAATGCCTGAGCAAATCATGAAAATCGTCAAACCAGAGCGAAGCTTCGTAGATTTGGAAGGAACTGCGCTGATGTGGAGCACTTACTATTTGCCCAAGAATCAGATGCGCATGCAGCAATTCCGCTACAGCTACGTACCTGTTACGAATGAAAGATTGATCGAGTCCTACTTTATCGATCAGTCGCTCGTCAGACAGATCATGGAGCGGGACAAAACGGTTATTTTTACAGATGGCAGCAGATCGATTCAATTGAGATCGGAGCAGCAGGCGTTCACGTTTACTGATCCGGCGTACCAACAGCGGGATCAGGAGCTGTCTGATGAAGAAAAAGTGCAGAGTGCGGTTACCTTCATGAATAAGCACTTAGGCTGGCTTGATGAGTATCATTTTGAACGAATCAAGAAGAGCTACAATGAAAAAGACTTGATCACGTTCCGCCAGTACTTGGGGGCGTATCCCTTGATCAGCGAAGGGGAGGCCAAGCAAATCGATACGATCCAAATTACTTCAGAAGCAGGCCAGGTTGTGACGATGAGCCGATCGCTGCTGGATTTGGACAAGTATATCGATAACAAAGAGTGGACGGTTATGTCTGGTCCGGAGCTGTATCAATATATCCGCGACAAAAAGCTGGCGGACACAGAAAAAATCACCAACGCTTATTTGGCTTACCATACCAAAGTAGGTGAAGGATACGTAGACCTGATGCCAATCTGGGTTGTGGAATTGGCGAATCAGGCTAACCTGTATATTTCTGCGTACACCAAGCAGGGAGGAGGGAAGGCGCATGGATTGGAGTAGGACGAAGACGATTCTGATCTGGGCCTTTCTTCTCCTCGATTTGTTTCTCCTGTACCAGGTGTATGTGACGCGCGTTAGCCTGTGGAATGACAAGGAAGTCGCGCAGAGCGAGAAATGGAATACAGAGCTGTACTTGAATCAGCAAAATATCACATTGGATACAGAAGTGCCGCAGGATACACCGGAAATGTCCAATTTGGATGCGGAGTATATCGGAATTAATCCGATCTCCTTGCATGAGATATCAGGACTTCAGGCGACGGTAGAAAAGATGGCGCTGGCTGCCAAGCTGGACCCCCCGATGCAGATTCGTGGTCAACTGAATCCTCAGGAGCTCTTGCGTCAAATTGGTCCAAGACTGATTTATTCCGATCAATACGTAGCCGATCCGTATCAATCGAATCAAGCGCGGCTCTTGTATTGGCAGGTCTATGATAAAATGCCAGTATTCGTCGCGCCGTTGGAAATGTATTTGGACAACGGAACGATACTCGGATACAGGCAGACCTTTTTCCACCTTCGCAAGCAGCAGGGGGAACGACAGGTGATCTCTGGTTATGCGGCACTACGCTCTCTGGTAGACAAGCAAATCATTTCACCAGGGGAACGGATTGAGAATGTGAGCCTGGGTTATTACGGTTCTTACGATGCGGATATTCAGACGCTGGTGCCTGTATGGCGCGTAGTTCACGATGGCAAATGGCATTTTGTCAACGCGATTACAGGGGCTCTGGAGCGTCCGATGGTCACGCAGCGCTGAATAGATAGACAACCTGGGAAAGATACGGGAAGAGGGATGTTCGGTGAGATTTAGTGTGTTGGCAAGCGGGAGTACGGGCAATGCCATTTACGTGGCAACAGACCGTATTTCCGTATTGATCGATGTAGGCATTACAGGAAAGCAGGCAGAAGCGGCACTGGAGACCATTGGTGTCAATCCAGCAGAGCTCAGCGCCATTCTCGTCACCCACGAGCACGTCGACCATATAAAAGGAGTCGGCGTCATGGCACGGCGATACGGATTGCCGATTTACGCCAATGATAAGACGTGGTCGGAGCTGGATGGGCAAATCGGGACGATCAAGGAAGATCAGCGACGCTTCTTTTCTGTGGGGGAAAAGAAAGAGTTAGAGGATTTGGGCATCGAGTCATTCGGAATCTCGCACGATGCCGCCGAGCCGATGGGCTTCTGTTTTTATCATGGCAAGAAAAAGCTCAGTGTCGCGACTGACCTGGGGTATGTCAGCGATCGGATCAAGGAGACGATTCGTGGAGCAGATGCGTATGTGTTTGAGTCCAATCATGACGTTGAGCTGCTGCGCATGTCCCAGTATCCTTGGAGCATCAAGCGACGTATCTTGAGTGATGTCGGGCACTTGTCCAATGAAGCGGCGGGCGATGCTTTGCTCGATTGTCTAACAGGTGGGGCAGAACGTGTATACCTCGCCCACTTGAGTAAGGAAAACAACATGATTGATTTGGCCCGACTGACGGTCAAAAACATCTTGGAGGAGCGGGGGCTGTCTGTTGGTAACGATGTGCATCTGCGCGATACGTACCCGGATCGACCTACCAAGCTGGAAGAGCTATAAGATCGGTTTGATCCCCGCTTGACGACTGGCGATGCGCTCTGTGAGGTTCGTGTACGTATCGATATGGAAAGTTAATTGTGTATCGAGCTCATTCACTTTGGCAGTCAGCTCGTCATGTGTCAGCAGTCCTTTGGCTACTAGCAGCTCGATAAGGGCATGCAGGACAAGCGTATTGTGGTAGTCTACTTCCTGAAGGTCAGCCAGCTTGGCGATGAGATGGACTTCTTTCAAGTCTATCAATCCTTTCTATTTGGTCTGGCAGGAAAAAGCTTTTAATCTATCATATCCGTGCTCTCGGAGAAATATTCCGGGAGCTTTTTTCTATTCCACAACCTTTCCATAATTCTCACGCCATTTTGCCGAAAGCGGGTCGTATACTAAGGGTGTCAAAAGGAAACAGACATCAACGAAATCAATCATGCAAACCAATTAAGGCGCATGTCATTGTGTATACGAGCATGAAAAATCTGCAAAGCTAGTAATGGTAGAAGATAGAAAGGAGAGTATGAATCATGGGTTTTTATGATGATTTAACTCACGTGGAGCGAAAGAAACAACGCGGTTCTGGCATTGGACGTATGGTCGTGACGTCGGTAACGTCCGCGGTGATTGGGGGGATGGTCGTCCTGCTCACGCTGCCGACTCTCTCCAATGCGGGATATATTAATATGGTTAAGCCTGGAACAGAAAATGCGATAAGCAGTAATTCCTCCGCTTCTAGCCTGTTTGCTAAGCCAGTATCTGTAAGTGTGGGATCGGGTACAGTAGATGCGGTGAAAAAAGTGGAAAATGCGATCGTTGGGGTAATCAACATCGGTCAGCGTAGAAACAGTTGGATGCAGAACTCGATGGATGTAGAGCAGGGCCAAGGCTCTGGTGTCATCTTTGAGAAAAAAGGCGGAAAAGCCTACATTGTTACCAACTACCACGTAATCGATAAGGCGCAAAAGCTGGAAATCGCCCTGCCAACAGGTGAAAAAGTATCGGCAAAAGTGGTCGGCGCCGATGGTTACACCGATCTGGCTGTATTGGAAATCGACGGATCCAAAGTTACCGACGTTGCTGAGTTTGGTGATTCTTCTACCTTACAGGTGGGTGAACCGGCCATTGCTATCGGGAACCCACTGGGCATGCAGTTCTCTCGGACCGTCACACAAGGCATCATCAGTTCCAAGGAACGCTCCATGCCAATGGACTTTAACGAAGATGGGCAGGATGACTGGGAGCTGGACGTCATTCAAACAGACGCAGCGATCAACCCTGGTAACAGCGGTGGTGCCCTCGTGAACATCGAGGGTCAGGTCATCGGGATTAACACCTTGAAAATTTCCAAGGCAGGTGTCGAAGGGTTAGGTTTTGCCCTCCCGATCAATGATGTCAAAGTGATCGTGGATCAGCTGATGGAAAAAGGTACGCTGGAACGTTCTTACCTCGGCGTGCAGCCACTCGACTTGGCTAATGTGCCGCGCTATGAATGGAAAGAAACCTTGAATCTGCCTGATAATGTGAATGCTGGCGTCGTGGTGCAAACTGAGGTAGGCAAATTCTCTCCTGCGGGTGAAGCAGGCTTGAGACAGTTCGATGTCATCGTCAAGCTGGACAATAAGGACATTTCCAACAGTGCTCAGCTGCGCAAGTATTTGACGATGAGCAAAAAGCCGGGCGATACGATGGACGTTACGTACTATCGTGACGGTATCCAGAAGACTGCCAAAGTGAAGCTGACCGCTCCGCCTCAGCAGTAAGAATCACTGACCAAGCGATTTTTCGGGCAGGCATATGATGGAAACAAATTTTAACGGGCAATTCCGGGATGCATTTTGTCCCGTTTGCATATATGCAGTTTCTGAAGTTCCCCCCTCTATCTATTTTTTAATAGATCCCTTCTTAAGAGCGCCGAGCTGATACGGCGCTCTCTTTTTTTCGTTTGACGGGCTTTCGGTGGAGGAGAGAAAAAAGAAGAAAACGCTCAAGTTCTTGGGCTACCTGCCGGGAGGCGGTTCTGCCCAGCTTCATGTAAAAAATGAAACCCGCGTCCAAAGTCGCGCAGCTACGCAGTGTCTCAGAGGTGGACGCTAAAGGCAGGTTTCATTTTTTCCATTACGCTTCGGTTGTTATCCCAAAGACTTTCGCTTTTTTCTTCTTTTTTCTCTCTACAGTTTTTAATGTCCGCCGGAAGTTAAAGATGACTTTTTGCCTGATTCATTTGTTTTGCTGCGGTTCTGGGGTAGAATAGGAAGCGACATTATTGAACGGAAAAGAGGCATTTGATATGGACATGAAAATGAAAAGCTTACAAATAGAAGGCAAAGAAGTTGAGTTGTTGGTGGAATATCCGGTGCGGTTTGCTTGCATGGAGCATTTGGAGCAGGAGTTGGATGATTACGTAAATGATTTTGAGGCGGCGCCGGATACGTATGCAGCACAGGCGATTGAGGGTGATGGGGTAGACAAGCGTTGTCGGGAATGTGGAGAGCCTGGGCAGATTGCGCTTTTGAAAGAGAAGGGAATGTAAGATCATGCAAATTTCGATTATTACGGTAGGGAAGCTGAAGGAGAAATATTTGCGTGAGGGCATTGATGAATACAGCAAACGTCTGTCTGCTTACTGCAAGCTGCAAGTGATCGAGGTCAATGATGAAAAGGCGCCGGAAGAGATGAGTGCGGCGGAGATGGAGCAGGTGAAGCGCAAGGAAGGCGAGCGCATCCTGGCGCAGATCAAGCAGGATCATTACGTGATTGCGCTGGCGATTGATGGGCAAATGTGGTCATCGGAGAAGCTGTCTGCAGAGATGGACAAGCTGGCTTTGCATGGGCGCAGTCAGGTGGCGTTTGTGATTGGCGGGTCGTTGGGGTTGGCCGACCAGGTGTTGAAGCGCGCGGATGCGTTGCTGTCGTTTTCGAAGATGACGTTTCCGCATCAGTTGGTGCGGTTAATACTACTTGAGCAGGTTTATCGGGCGTTTCGGATTAGTCGGGGGGAGCCTTATCATAAGTGAGGGATAATTTTTTCGCTGGGTAAGAGCATCGAAGCGGTAAGTAGTAGAGATTGTTCATCAGGTTCATGGGAGAACTAGGAAACTAGAAGTGCAACTATAAAGCACTACTTAGCTCGGCTAAGCAATATCAACGTCAATGTGATTCACTCTCGCCGTGGGGACATCATGATAACACCTTTATCAAATAGCTCTATTACGTTTATAGCAGAATCCATTTATTTGAGTAAAGGACATATCGGTTCGCTGAAAGATGCCCAAAACATTATTTTAAGCTACATGGGTTATATTTTCATCAGCGTTTTCAAGACATATTAAAGGTCTTTTTCGGTAGAATTAGAAACGAACATATTTCCTTTTATTTACTTTTCGCTTCGTGTGTCACACCAAAATAATAATATACGCAAATTGCCCGGATTCCATTTTACAAGAGTCTTGGGTCATTTTTTTATTATCTTTTACAGGAATTGGATCGTAAATTGTCGAATTAAATCACTATTCACTACAAAATGGTCCCATAAAAAGTTTGGGGGTAGTTCGTTTGTATTTTTCGATCAATTCTCGTGTTTTGGAGCATCTAGGAAAAGATTTGATTACCAGTGATGAGATAGCTATTTCTGAGCTAGTAAAAAATGCATACGATGCAGGAGCTAAACAAGTAAATTTACATTTAATTGATAATGTATATGGATGTAATTTTCAGAATCATATCGCACCTGTATCTCCAGAGATGTTATCGATTATTAAAGAATCTCTTTGCAATGATGGCCGTATCATTATCATGGAAGATAATGGTGAAGGAATGACATACGAGGAGCTTGAAAAAGGTTTTTTTACAATTGGAACCGATGTAAAGAAAAAACAAAAATCTGCTAGGGAAGCTGTTGGTGAACGTCTCCCACTAGGGGAAAAGGGAATAGGACGCCTTGCTGCCCAGCGATTAAGTAAGATTCTTTTTATTGAAACAACTAGCATTAATTCTCAAACAACAAATATTGTCAGAATTAATTGGGAAGACTTTATAGGTAAAAGCGCAAAGCTTGAGCACATTGAGCTGGTAGATTATGAATTACCAAAGATATCTGAGAAGTTCACAAGGCTATGGTTTATCGACCTGAATGTAGATTTCGATTCATTGGTAAATGATAAACGCTTGTCTCAAATCAGTATTTTTGAAGATGAGGAAGACATCCTAGAGCCCCTCACGGTTAAGGAAAACCTTCAGTCATCTTTGAGTTTTCTCCTGTCTCCTTTTGATAATGAATTGGAAGACTTTAATATCGAGATATATTTGAATGAAGAAAAGGTAAATTCTCAATTTAAGAACGAAGCAATCAAAGTTGCAGAAACAGAACATTCATTTTTTCTGCGGGATGTCGATGGAAAGCTACAGTTGGAATTGAGCATGTCTTTGAACCCTTGGTACTTGGAAAGAATTCACCGACTCTTAGTGGATAAAGATTTATTTAATGACTGGCGCAAAACACCAAATGAGTACAAACAGCTTCTTGAAAAGTATCATGACAAGTACAAAAAAAGCCTTTGCGCTAAGTTGAATCAGTCTGAGATAGCAAAAGAGTTCAAAGATGTTTTACTTAAACCCCTTCAAGACATTGCTCCTCTTGAAGGTAAGGTTTTTTCTTTCAAACGAGAATCTAGGTTGTCTAAGATGGCAATTGATGCTGCTAAGGAGATTGGTCATCTCAAGCGTGATTACAACGCAAAGAGTGTTCCTAAATTCCTCGAAGCAAACAATGGAATCAAGCTTTATCGTGGCAACTTCCGTATTGCGACATTAGGAGATAAGGACAGTGATTGGCTCCAATTACAACAAGCCCGAACAAAAGGCCAGCAGTTTTTTCGGTTTGAGCTTGGGAACGTAATCGGTTATATCAAGATTAACGATCCTTATCAAGATTTCATTAAGGAAACAAGTTCACGGTTAAATTTGGCAGATAATCAACACTCTAAGTCTTTGTTTTCGTTCCTTCAAAGTGTTTTTTACCACCAGTTCTACGAATTTAGCCGATCAGCCTATTATATTTCACGGGACATACTTAACGATGAGGGAATGGTCCCAACTAATTCTCTTGACAAGTTGAAGGAAAAAGTAGAGGACGCAGATAAAACGACTAGATCTACTAAGCAACACCTCGAAGAGTTTCAGTCTATGTTGGCAAGAGTCCAAACCATAATAGAAACTGATTCAAATTCTAAAATTCAGGAAGCTAAGCAAGTGCTCACCTCCTTGTCAGCTACTGGAGTAGTCTTCAAAGAAACTCTGGAAAGTACCCTCGCTCAACTTCAAGAATCGAAGGAGCTAGTAAAACACGTTGAGAACGAGAAAAAGCTCATTGCATTAGAGTCCTATAATAATTACAAACTCATGGCAAATGGATTAGTTACAGAGGTATTGACGCATGAACTACACTCAATTCTCACAAATATAAAAAGTAAAGAGCATGATGAAGCACATTTTAGAGCAATAGAAGAGTATATACTCGGTTTCAATAGATATGAGCTTATTTCAGAACATCTTGATCCCATTCGTGATCAAACTATCTTTCTTAATGAACGAGTTCGAGAATTGGGTCATTTTTATACATTTATGGAAAAAACATTTCTATACAACGGCAACTTAGACGATTTTGAAGAGGAAGACTTGAATGATTTTCTCAGAAGACTTGAGCAACGATTGGAAAATCGTTTGAAAAAAACGGCTGTTAGCATCGATTACTCAACCGTTGATATGAGATGGTTGGTTCCACGTGGAGTCTTAATCCACATTTTTTATAATTTGATTGATAACTCACTGTATTGGATCAAGGAACGTCGTCAGAAACAAAAGCATGATAAGAGCTACCAAAGAAGTGAAAAAGATAGTATTCGTTTGGAGAAAAAAGACGAGCAGGCCATTTACTATAGTGATACAGGTACAGGAGTTATCACTCGAATGGAAAATACACTTTTTCAACCGCTTCAATCAGGCAAGGAACGTAAGGGCCGAGGAATGGGGCTGTATATCGTAAGACAACTATTACAATCGTTTGGGGGAGACATTGAACTCTTACCAGATCGAAATGAATATGGCAATCGTTATATTTTCGCAATCTACTTAAATGCGGAGGAGAAGTATCATGGAGTTGATGGCGGAAATGGAGATTAGGTTTTCGCAACTTTTGGAGGGCCTGAATGTAGGCTTAATTGTTCTAATTGAAAACGATTTTTTTTTCACACATGAGATCCCAGAACGTGTTGTAAGTGACTTAGCCTGCTTGAATAACCAGGAGCTATGTTTGTTATTAGCAACACTTGAAAAATTAGGTTTTGAGTCCCTAGCACATCATATTAAAGAGACGATGGATGCATTCCATCGACTTCCGGTGAATAGAGATCATCTACCATCTCTTTACCAAATTAAGAGAATTGTTCATTACTTAGACAAGATTGAACATGACGAAACTAATAATGTGAAGCTGAAGGTACAGGGGTTGATTACCCTTGTGAAGGAAGAAGTTGATTCTCATCTAGAATTGCGGGATATATTTATGCGATACGGTGTCGGGATCGGTAATGTGAGTAGTTATAGCCAGCTATTTCGGCTTGCAAAAGATAGAGCCATTCGTGCTTATAAAAAGAAGCCTGATGTAGAAGAAATACTACAGGACATAAACGAGAGCTTAACGCCTTCACAGTTTTGTATTTGCATTGTAGACAAATTGTTAGAAGATGATGATGGAATTGATTTTATCAAGAAAGAATTGTTCCCGAATTGTGTTGATAAGAATCTAATCAGTATCATTTACACTAGTCAGCCAGAAACCAAAGAACCGTATATGCAAGTGGATTTAAGTGAGCTTAAAGATTACTACGTGGTTGAGGTTGAAAAGGGTAATGTGGATGCGTTAAAACAGTTAACAAATGGACTAGCTCTATGTGCATTTGTTGAACTGTTCAATCGATTAAGTATGATTCAATCGAAATCGATTGAGAAAACCTTAAATTTAGCCCTTTCTAGAAAAGACAACATGATATACTTGGCAAGTATGGCTCACGAAGAGGGAATTACGCCGTATGAGACGATTTCCAATTGGTTTCAGTTAGCTACTCAGTACCAAATAGTTAATGAAATGATGGGTCAAGATACCAAATCTTCCATATATCATTTTCTTCTTGGATTAACCCATTTTTTGCAAGAAGAGTTTTTGGGATCGGAAATAGGTGTTGAGCTCAACGAAGAAGCGCCAATTCAAAAGCTAAATACCTTCGAGATTTTCGACTATACAGTCAACATTCAGCATCAGCCTCCAGTGGCGGGGGATGTGTACGAAATGTCAGACGGGAAGTTTGCTGTTCTTGTTGGACAAGATTGCGACCTTATGGTTAGAGGAGCGCATATCAATAGGAATACGAGACATGCGGATCTGTTAAGAGCAGAGTTTGTTGCAACACGAAACTTCGAGAAAGTAACGAAAGAATCGAAAGCATTGGAGTTCAATTACTTTTGCAAAGAAGCGGAAGTGACTGATTATTATGGTGTTCTGAAAGTTAAATTCGAAAGTCCTTTCACTAGTGACTTTATTATTCTTGATCTGTGCACTTTCAATCAAAATGGTTTAAGTACCTTAGATTTGATTGCAGAACTCGATCCCATGGTGAAAAAGGTTCTTCCGTCCCCATGGCGCAACTATCATGGAAAATTAAAAAAATTGCTCAGCCAGTATAGGCAACACCGTGAGTTATGTGAAAGTGTTGACACAGAGATGGATATACTTCAAACTAATGACCTTGCTGCGATAGAATTCCATTTGACTGATCAAAAAATGAGTTACCCAGTTAGAAGAGTTTGCCGGATTAAACGAGAGTTTCGAGATATTCTATTAAATTCATATTGGGAATATCGGCGACGTGCCGCAACAAATACCATTGGACTTGTTGAAAGGGAAAAGATCCCTTATCTTGACATCCAGATTGGCTATCCAGGACAAAAGCATACTGCTCTGGATGCTATTGAAGTGGAAGCTTACATCCGTAAGAGCAACAATCGAAAAAACAACCGCGATTATAAAAAGATATCGTTATTTGTTGAGATTGACCCTATTAAAGAGGATTATTCTCAACTTGCAGAAATACAGGAGAAGGTAATTGAAATTGAAAAAAGTTCCTTTACACATAAAGAAACTGGAGTCGTTTTCAGGAAAGTGATCATAGATGACAAAATTGACTCTGTCATGATAACTATCCCCTACAAATTAGAACATAGTAATCAGTTCCTACCACAAGAGAAATTTGCAGTGACAGATCTTCTAGGACAAGAACAAAAAACAATTGCGAAACAGAAAGCTTCTTCACTATACTTTGTATTTGAAAATGCAATGAATCAACACTTTCCATTATATAATGTAGATAAAAAGAAATACGTACAATTGGAAGTAGAGCACCTGATAAAAGGAATTATTATCCCTGATTTGAATATTAAGATCGGGTTGAACAATGGGATCATTAAAGTCAATCAGATCGAGTCGGTGCTCGTAGGAAGCTAGAATAGGGGTTTTTGATTTGATATTTAATCATGTTAATCAGGATAAGGTCTTTTCTGTGCTTTCCTTGTTTTCAGGAGGAGGATTACTGGATTTAGGCTTTATGAACAAGGGCTTTCAAATTGAGAAAGCCCTTGAGATTAATGAACAATTCATCCAAGGATACAATTTTGCCCTGAGTAACTATGGAAATTTCACGAGCAATTCTTTTATAGCAAATGGTTTGGTTGTGCATAAAGAGATTAATGAACCTACAGACGTTTCTGACAAGAACTCTCAAACGAGAATCGGAAAAGAATTAAAAGGTATTACCGGTCTCATAGGTGGTCCACCTTGTCAAGACTATTCAGTAGGAGGGCAAAATAAAGGCTTGGAAGGCGAGCGTGGAAAGCTAATTTTTAGCTATTTACGATTGGTGCAGTTAACCCGACCGGGTTTTTTATTTTTTGAAAATGTAGAAGGACTCTATAAAACGAAGGCACATCGTAAGGGTTTTTTATACCTAATTGAACGACTGAAAGTACTTGGGTACGAGATATGGTATGATGTTGTAAATCCTCTCACTTATGGATTTCCACAGGATCGATCTAGGTTGATTGTGGTAGGATTTAGAAAAGAGATTGTACAAAAATTGAAAGATGAAGGTTACACGTTATCTCAGGACAATAATTTGCTTAAAACATCAGAAAAGGATGATTTTATTTTTAAATGGCCGAAAGTACTTTTTGAAAATCCCAAAAAAAGTATACCTTGGCCAACAAAATGGGATTTTCTTGGGCAAGAAAAAACGGAAGAGATAGATCGAATTCCATTAAGGTATAGAATGCTTCAAGTGAATACAGCATTTGAAGGCTTAACAAATGAGGTTCCAAACCAACTGGATCATTTTAATCCAAAATCAGACAAGTTTTTGTTCATTCCCGAAGGAGATACATTTCGAAAATCGTTCAAGCGTTTACATCGATTCAGATACAGTCCGACAGTGGCTTATGGAAATAATGAAGTACACCTTCATCCGACAGAAGCAAGAAGACTTTCTGTTCGGGAGGCGTTAAGACTGCAAACAGTCCCTGATGAGTATGTGCTGCCACCCACTCTGACATTGACAACAAAGTTTAAGATGGTCAGTAATGGTGTACCATCACTACAAGCAGAACTTATTGCTGGAGAAATTCGAAAAACTTTGCTTAGGTATTGTGTAGTAGTGGAAGATATGCTTTAAGGCAAGATCTCTATTACGCTACTTTTGGGTCTCTAGAAAAATCATTTATCATTGCTTTGAGCGAGTATTTTCGCACTTATAGAGTAATGATTTTTTAAACATACACAAGGCAGCCCTTTCTAGTGGCTGTTTTTTTGTGTATGTGAAGAAAATTGACCGTCCGGCCCATTATGGAGAACCTTATCACAAATAGTAGTAACACAGCGGATTGAGCTAGTAGTACAGTTGAATCAAATAATAAAGTAGTATTTACTTGAGAAAAGAACAAAATGACCGGAGGGGGCAGGGAAGACTTCTTTCGGTCTTGTAAAAAAGAATAAGAGAGGATACGTTGCATATCAACGTAATCTATATAAATGCGCGTAGATCGATTACTATCCATGTTACTCATTATCTCAAAAAAAGGTACGGTTACAGGCAAAGAGCTTGCGGAACATTTTGAGGTGTCCATACGAACAATTTACAGAGATATAGAAAAGTTAGGTGAAGCAGGTATCCCAATCGCATCCATTGGTGGTAAAGGTGGAGGCTATTACATTATGGAAGACTATAATGTGGACAATCTTTTTTTAAACAAAGATGAAGCCTCTACTTTCATGGCGATAATGAATAATCTAAGTTTTCTATTTGGGAAAAACACAACGTTTGATGATATTGTTTTAAAGATCGAGAATACGCTTAAACAAGAAAAGAATACAAGCAAGTTAGACATTAATCTGTCTCATTTCAGTATGGAAAATGAATTAAAGGAATACCTACTTCTATTAAATAATGCTATTGAAAAAAATAAGCGAGTGGTATTCGAATATATCAACAGAAGTATGGAATATTTCGAAAGAACAGTAGAACCGTTTCAAATTACATTTTCCGCCGGTCAATGGTATTTGGTGGGCTTTTGCAAAGAAAGAAATGACTACAGAAGGTTCAAGCTAGTACGGATCAAGAATTTGAAGATGGGTGAGGACTTCGAAAAAAAGGATATACCAAATGAAGAAATCCAGGAAATAATTAGGAATAGCTATCTTACGCGAGGCATAACCGTTACCTTAAAGTTTACTCATAAAATGGGAGAGCAATTAACGGAGTATTTTCAAAAAGAGAAAATAACTAATACACATAACAATCAATATATCGTTGTGGATCAATTTCCATATGAGGAGGGATTACTGAAATTTATTTTAAGCTTTGGTAAGGAATGCGAGATAGTGGAGCCCTGTTATTTGAGAAATGAATTACAAGAATATATAAAAACAATATTGCTACCATACAATGACTGACATACAGGTGTCAGTCATTTTGTTTTATAGTAGGGGTGTAAGTAGTCCGGAAATAGCGTATATTCAAGGGGATGAGACAGTGAGCAATACAAGGATGAAACTCATGATAGACCTGCAAAGAATTGAGAAGGAACATTACCAGCTTCGTGAAGGTGAGCGGACACAGGATTTTTTAATTCTAATGCTGCAATTTATCGGAGATCCTCAACCGGAATTACGGGATGAACTGATCTATCCGACACTGTATAAATGGATTTATGAAGACAATCGGTTTACGGAAACGGAATTGAGCACTCTTCTGGCAATTCTGACCGATGAGCATCATTTGTTCTATCATATTGGTAGCGAAGGTGATCAGTCTGTATTTACAAGGACGTTCTCTGTTCTACCAGTTGCTTTAATAGTACGGCTTCACAGCAAGAAGCCTTTTCTGGATTATGCTGAATTCCAGAATCTTAAGCATTCACTGCTCCGATATTATAAGGAGGAAAAGGATCTGCGCGGCTATTTGCCTGAAGGAGGCTGGGCTCATGGTGCGTCACACGGTGCGGATGCTTTGTTGGAGCTGGTCAAGTGTCCGGAGAGCGATACAACGGTACAGCTTGAAGTACTTGCTGCTATTAAGGGGATGCTCCATAACGGGAAACAAATTTTTAGCGATGAGGATGATGAGCGGATCGCCAGTATCGTGGATACCATGATTGAAGAGGGTTTGCTTCCACAGCAGGAGATTGCTGACTGGATAAGCGGTTTGACAAAATGCGTCGACTGGCCGAGAAGTTACGTTCAGACGATCGCCCGTGTGAATAGTAAAAATTTTCTGCGTAGTCTCTATTTCAGAAGAGGACAGGGCAGCCGCGGAAATGTTCTTACCGCTATCATACTTGCTGCAGAGACGAAATTGAACAAGTTTGCGACTGGAAGACATTGAATTCATCCTTTCCGAAAGCTGCTTTTTTGCAAAGTCTAACACAGCTTTTTCTGAGCGAATACAAGGCTTGGAAAATCGTAAAAGGGAGAACGGCCTCTATGGCGTTCTCCCTTTTGCTCTGCGGGGATGATAATGTGTTTTTTAAAAGCCCAATTCTTCTTATATAGCCCCACTTATCTTCCATTTGTGCATAAGCCTCACCCAAGCAAATTGATTCCACGGTCATATGAGCGGCATTGCGCTCTTACGTTTCTTCGCATATTCGTATAAATGAACGGACTAAGGCTTGAGCTTTGGTCGATCCCAGGCAGAGGCATATAATTCCAACAACCTTTCCCATTTCCATAGTATGATTATGTTAAGAAAAGATGGAAAACGTGAAAAGGCGGGAGACAATGAACGAATTACAGAAAGAAGCGCTGGAAGAGATGAAAACGGCGATTCATAAATGGTTTGACGAACAGGAGAGTCGAAAGGACGCAGAGGAAGTGGTCTTACGCACCACACTGCAAGTAGGCATCTTTAACTTTATCATGCTGGATTATCGGCCGGGCAGGACTAGGGTTGAAAGTTCGAAATCTGTGGGGAGTGCCGCAGGCAAAAAGTCGATGAAAGCTTCACCCTTTACGCAAGAGCAGATATTGTATGAGGTTCAGCCCCTGCTGGCGGAAATCGTAAGGGAGAGGCTGGACAAGCTGGAAACGTCGCCGTTGATCAACTACCGTTTTGCCTTCCAAGGAACCTTCGCAACGTTGGACGGGCTTGTGGAATTAACGGTGCTGGAAACTGTATATGAAGAGAAAAAGCAGCAGCTTCTGGAGCGAATTCAGTCCTATATGGAGGAAAAATTGGAGAAGGGCTCTAACCCAACCAACAGGCTGGAAACCTTCTTTTTGGCGCGTCATCTGCTTGATCCGCATTTGTTCCCCGAACCGGAAGCCGCAAAGACGATCGCTTTATTTGACCGGATTCAGGAGTTGAACAAAGAACGGGTTGAGGCTCTCGCGGAGCATCGGAGAGATATCATTAGAGCTTTGACCGACTGGGTCGAGAATGTATTTTTGCCACGTTACTATGACGTCACCCGTTCCGAATACAGGACCAATGAATATATGATCAAGCCGGATGCTGTTCTTGAGAATAAGGATGAGCCGAATCAGCCTATCGACCTTCTATTATACGGAGCGGTGATGATTATTCGTTACGAGCCGGACTTCAACAAAAACAAGGGCCAGATTTTTCTGGAGCTGGCGAAGCAGCTTGGCAACAGTAAAGCCGCGCGTATGCTGAAGGAGGGCAGCGACAGCTTCTCGCAAGAAGACGTCCATATGCGCCATGAATTGGTCGAATGCAAGGCCAACGATGTTTTTTCCCTCTTTACAATCGTTATTCGCAAGGAAGAAGCCGGGGCGTACGAGCGGGCGATTTCATTTATTCTCTCTCTGCTCCGAAAGGACTTCCCGAAAAGCTACAAAATCAAGTTAAAATCCAGCGTGAAGGAGTATTTGCCCATCAAGGGGTTAGCCAAATCGGACACGCACCGTTTTTTTGCGAATGCTCTGGCTTATTCTGAGCTGCATCCTTTATTGGAGGAATACGCTCGTGAGGCGATGGAAGAGTATGAATGGTACGAGGATACGGAAAGCGAAAGAAGCGTAATGCCGGGCAGTTATGCTGTGTTCGGGCTGGGGCTTTCGTCCGAGCGGTATTTTCCGCTTGTTGAAGCTTACATGGACCTAGTGGATGATGAGCATCAGCTGGTGCATGACAAGTTCACAGTCGTTTTTGCCGAAACCTATGGCATAACGGAACGCTCGACTCCGACCTTGATCGCCTGCCTGCTGCGCTCCCACGATTCGCTAAAGCTGAAGATTCAGCCGGAGCTGGAAAGCGAAGACAAGCTGTCGCTATTCGTACAGCAAATAGAGACTCTGTCGGATGACGAGGCCGAGCGGGTACTGTACCCGATCTGGGGCAAGGCGGAGAAGCTAGCTGCATTGGCTCGCAAGGCGCAGGGACCGCGCAAGGAGCTTATCATTCGTCTGCTAAAGGGGGCGGGTATAGCCTGACAGTGGCTCGGTGAAAGCGGCATTGATACGTATGCTTGATGGATCATTACAATGCTTAAAAGAAAGTGGGAAAAGAACATGTACATAAGCAAATGGTGGGGAGATTTAATTGGCGGTTCCGATGATTCGCTGGTATTAGTAGACTATTTGGAACAATTGGAGTCAACGGAAGTGACGCTCAATCAGATTTTAAAGGACTTGGGTCTGGATGTTCTGCTTTCCGAGGGAGACTTGAAAATCGGCGGAAGTATTGGATTTGATATAAAAAATGCTAACGGCACGTTTCGAGCAGAACTTGATATTGCCTGCTCAGTTCTAATCGATCTTTCAGCCATTGTGTTGGAATCTCATAAATCAGGCTATGTCGACTTGCATGATTTGGATGAGGATAGGCAGCCGTGCAAACTTTATATAGATGCCTCCGAAGAAAAAAGGAACCTGCTTCGGGATGAATTGTACAAGTTTTCCCGTGATCCGCTGGCTTACGAATTAGCCGAGCTTGTTCCGGTCGATGATATGAGAGAGCTTGCGGAAAAGGCAAAAATGATCGCAGATGAGCTGGCACCGTCAAGCTGAGCCGTATCACAAGTAAAAGCAAGTTTTTACAGAGTCTGGGGAGAATTTGTCTCGCCAGCACATACCGTTGTACTCAAAAAGGCCCCATAGTAGCAAGGGGCCTTAGAGTCGTCTATTCACATTATCACGTTTTGGAACCAACCATGCCTACTTCATCTTCATAGTATCAGAAGTTTTCTAAAACGATTTTTCCAATGGTCCGTCCAGATTCCAACTTCTCATGCGCAAAACGTAGGTTTGCTGCATTGATTGGCTCCAGTCGTTCAGTCAGCGTAGTTTTTATTTTTCCATCATCGATTAAGTTCGCCAGTTCATTCAACAATTCGTGTTGTTTGATCATGTCATTGGTTTGAAACAAGGACCGTGTAAACATGAACTCCCATACAAACGTTACACTTTTAGAAAACAGCAAGTCCATTTTCAAGCTCCCTGCCCAGGTAGTTTTATTTGCAGGAACGATAGAGCAAATTTTACCTTGGGGGACAATGACTTCCGCCATATTTTCTAGATGTTGAACCGTATCATTCAAGCAAAGGATATAATCTACGGCGTCAATACCAACTTCCTTGAGTTGAGGGAGAAAAGGGTTGTTGTGGTTTATGGTAAAATCCGCACCGAGACCTTTAACCCATTGAATTGACTCTGGACGTGAAGCAGTACCGATGACGGTCAAACCTGCTAATTTTGCAAGTTGAATGGCAATCGATCCTACTCCTCCAGCTGCACCGATAATCAGTATGCTTTTGTTTTCACCTGTATTTAAGCTAATTCCTAAACGATCAAAAAGGCCCTCCCATGCAGTTATCGAGGTAAGCGGTAATGCGGCCGCGGCAGCGAAATCCAAACTTCTCGGCATATTTCCCACAATTCGTTCATCAACTAAGTGAAATTCACTGTTACTGCCAGGTCGAGACACACTGCCCGCATAATAGATCTTGTCCCCAGGTTTAAACAATTGGCAGTCAGGACCAACTTGTTCTACGATTCCAGCGGCATCCCAACCAAGAATTTTCGGTGAATCGGCTTCGTAGTTATGACTTTCGCGGACGCCTACGTCTGCAGGGTTGACGGAGATTGCTTTTACACGTACAAGCAAATCGCGGCCTGTAGGTTCCGGTTTATCCAAGTGCAGATCAATAAGGCTTTCCGGATTGGATATAGGGAGGTATCGGTAAGCACCGACAGCTTTCATCTTTTTGTGCGTATTCATGGGTATCCATCCTCTCAAATAGGAAATGTTGTACAGTTGCATTGTAAATCGATTCAATTACTTTAAGTAAGTACGCATATTTTTATGGTATAGTATTAAAAATCAAACCATTGGGGGATAAGCTGATGGGAGACCGAAGAAAGAAATATGGAATGAGTCCAGATATGCAAGCATGTCCGGTTGAAACAACACTGGATGTAATTGGTGGAAAGTGGAAGGGGATCATTCTCTATCAGCTCCTGAACGGAACGAAAAGATTCAATGAATTCAGGCGCCTCAATCCGGGAATCACGCAGTTTATGCTCACATTGCAGTTAAGAGAGCTTGAACGGGATGGAATCATTCATCGCGAAATATATAAAGAGGTTCCTCCAAGAGTGGAATACTCCCTTACTGATTTCGGAAGGACTCTGGAACCGGTCATTATGTCAATGAAAGTATGGGGCGAGTCTTATAAAGTGCGGCTTAATGAAAATCCAACGATACAAGAGGAAGAGAGTTAAAGGCAAGTTGAGCAGTAACCTAAGTAGTGGAGCAGGAATGTTTGGGTAAATGATCAGGGAGGGAATAGTTTAGAGAATAGATAGAATATTAAAGTGGGGAACAGTATGAAAGCGATCTTAATCGACGATGAAGAGTTGGCATTAAATTATTTGGAGCATCAGTTATTACATATCGGCGATTTTGAAATTGTTGGAAAGTTTACGGATCCGATGATCGGCAAACGTGAGATTGAAAAAATGAGATTGATATTGTCTTTTTGGATATTCAAACACCAAAGCTAAACGGTATCGAGTTGGCCGAACAGCTTTTGGAAGTGAAACCTCAATTACAAATTGTCTTCGTCACCGCATATGAGAGATATGCAATTAAAGCATTTGAGCTAAACGCCCTAATTGCAAGAACAGCCTAATCCGGCTATGACAGAATGGTATCAACTTTGGAAGCAGAAAAATAAGGAATAAACCAAGTGGCCTATTCCTTATTTTGGGATTTTGAAAGTGACGATCGTACCTTGTTCAGGTGAGCTATCAATCGTTAATCCCTGGTTATATAGTTGTTTTAGTCGCCGTTCCATATTTCGCAGACCTACGCTTGCTCTTTTTTTGCCATGCCTTGTTTGGCTGAAAAGTTGATTCAGAACTTCCTCTGTTATCCCTTCCCCATCGTCTTGGATTGAAACTTCGAAATACTCCTCTTTGTCTTTGATGTGAATCCAGAGTGTTCCCCCACTTGTGCGTTGCATTAAGCCGTGTTTGATTGCATTTTCGACTAGCGGTTGTATGGATAAGGGCGGTAAGCAAAAATCGAGATCAGGGTCCAGATCCCATTCCACTTGCAATCGATCGCCAAATCGTTGCTTCTCGATATACAAATAAGATCGAACAAGATCAAGTTCATCGTGAAGCGAAATAACGGGTTCAGAATTATGAAAGTCGAAGCTCAAACGCAAATAGTTGCTAAACTCTTCAAGCAGTGCCTGCATTTTCGTGAAGTCCTGGAGTCCCAAGGCGGCAATTGAATTTAATGCGTTAAATAAAAAATGAGGTTCGATTTGTGATTGTAGCCATGCTCCTTCCATACGCAAACGTTCATCGAAGGATATTTTAAACTCTGTTAAAGCTTTTACTCTTGCCTTTAATTCCCAAGCATCGACGGGTTTCTTAACATAGTCGTTCGCCCCTGCTTGAAAGCCGGTTACAATATCCTGGGAACGACTGCGCCCGGTCAAGAGCAGGACAGGCAGTTCTAAAACAGAGAAACGTTCCCGGATGATGCGTGTTAGTTCATAGCCGGATACGTGAGGCATCATGACGTCTGAGATGACCAGATCCACTGATTTACGTTCCAGTATGGACAGGGCTTGCTGAGCGCTGGTTGCCGTGTTTACTTCATATTGATCTGATTCAAGCATTTTGCTAAGGATGTTCAGGTTAATACTGTCGTCATCCACAACGATAATTTTTGCTTTTCTATTACTAGAAGAAACCGGTTCTGTCGATGTAGTGATTCGATCAGTCGTTGCAGCGGCCATTTCTAGTGAAGTCTGCATCCATGTCTGAGCGCTGCTTTCTTCTATTGGAACGGAATCTGTAGCTAGTGGGAGTGTAAAAGTAAAGGCAGAGCCTTTTCCCAGGGTGGACTGAACCGATAGAGTACCGCCGTGCAGCTCAACCAACTGTTTGGAAATATGTAAGCCAAGCCCGAATCCGCCACTTGCTCTGATTGAATTCAGTTCCGCTTGTTCATAAGGTTGAAAAATGGTTTGCAGAGCCTTTTCCTCGATGCCAACCCCAGTATCCTCTACTTGGATATGCGCAAATCCGTTAGACGTTGTCGCGCGAATCGTGATGGTTCCTTCATCTGTAAATTTAATGGCGTTATGCACCAAATTAAAAAGAATTTGAATCAGCCGGTTTTCATCTCCCCGAACAGAAGGAAACGAATCGTCTATTTCCGCTTTTAAAGCAATCGGTTTTCCGTCCAGCATCAGTCTCGCCATATCGAAAACACCAGCGAAGATAGACTGCAGGTTTAATTTTTTCTCATGCAGGCGAATGGTGTTCTCCTTTAATCGGGTTACATCCAGCAAATCATCTAGCATGAGCGTCAGACGTCTGCTGACATGCAGGAGAATATCCAGACGCTTTTTGTGTTCTTCATGAAGGGGATTGTTTGTATCCTCGATAATCGCTTGTGTGATATTGATGATGCCATGTAATGGGTTTCTCAGTTCATGAGAAGTATTCACCAAAAATTCATCCTTGCGCTTATCCTCTTGCTGTAATTTCTCAGCAAGATGTTTCGTCTCAGTCGTTGCCCGGAAAAATCGTCTAAACCAATATGCCGCAAAAGCAAGTATGGCAAAGATCAGGTTGAAGGGGTAGTGAACAATTTCTAAGCCTAATATGGCATAAGCTATCGTCCATATCACATTAACCCCTACAAACAAGCAAGCTAGCAGGAGAAATATAATGTCTTCCTTGTCCCGAATGGCTTTCCAGAGTATGTAGGCAGAAATAATGACGGATAGGAGCATCACGATAGAGAGTATTCTGCTCATAGCTAAGATAGTTCCAGCAGGTACAAGGAGGATGAACATGGCGTATAAGCTGCACAAGCCACCGAAACCTTGTAAAATCCTTCTGTTTAGATAAGCAGGAAGTAGATGATGAAACAAGGGAGGTATGAAGGCGACCGCACCAACATAGACGAGATACGTCAACTTAACTGTCCAATCATAATCGAACTGTAACCAGACAAATAATAACTTGTCATCGGCTGTTACCACAGTCAATATTCCACAAATCATGACCAAAGAGAAATATACCAAACCTTTATTTCTGGCACCTAAGAAGTACAGGAGCAAGGCATATAAACTATGGATCAGAAACACGACGAGTAATAATAGTTGCAAACTGATGGAGAGGATCGTCCGCATCTGTACAGCTTCTATCGTACCGAAGCGAATAGGTTTTGTGATTCCACCTGCTCCGGCATCATTGGAAACATGGATAAGAAACTCTACTTGGCCTTGTTCTGGTGTCAGTTTGACGGTATAAGGAATATTGCGTGCTTGATGCTCTATGAAGCTTGTTGCCGGTTGCCCCACCTGGGAGACTAATTTCCCATTGGCATAGATGGCCGAGGCAGTTCGAAGCTCATTGATCCTGATCCCAAGTGTCTGTTCCTGTTCCGGATCAAGCAAGATGCGTAGTCGATACGTGCCGAAGTGGAAGGAGTCCGGTATACCCTGCTCATGAACAAATGCCTCATCCCACCGATTGGGTACTTGGAGGTATGTCTGTCCCTTAGGTTTCTTCAGGCCGTTTCCCTCTATGAACTGAGAGGGAAAGAACTCCCATTCCCCATCCAACCGTAATGTTTGGTATTCCGAGAATTGCCATCCACGCAAATCAAGCACGCCTTGTACAGCCACTGGTTTTTCAGCGTAGTCAAAGGTGGTGAGGAAACTCATCCAGAGTAAGCGAAAGGCTGTTACCACTAGTAGAGCAACAACGATCATTTTCGTCCATTTCCAGGCGACTGTTTTCATTTCATTTCGTACCCTCAATTCGTAATAGTAGCAACCTCTTAAGCCCCCAATTATGGATGTAAGTCAGTTATTAGCAAGTTGAAGAACAGGTTGGCAAAAAACAATACTTGTCTATGTTTGGGACAATTTCATTATTTTCATAAAGAATAGTTTTCGACAAGATATTCAGGACACCTCTTAAAAACAATTGATCGGGTATTTAGAGCGAATGAAGCAGGACTGATGAACGGTTATTCGAATGGCACGTTCAATCCGGGAGGCGGAATCACGCGCGCGGAAATGGCGACCATTGTATACAAATATCTGGGGTTAAATGGAGACGGCATGCCGAACAACTTCTACGATGTACCAGCAGATCACTGGGCAACTCAGATTATCGCGGCAGTAAGTAAAGAAGGCTACTTGGCTGGCTATCCAGATGGTACATTCCATCCCCAAAAGACATTGACTCGAGCAGAAACGGTCACCATCATCAATCGTTTGCTGAACCATTCGCAGTTAAGCACGGTAATAGGACAAAGCTGGCCGGATGTACCTCAAACCCATTGGGCGTACAAAGATATTGAAGCAGCAACCAAAAAGTAAAGGGAACTCTCTTTCCTAATCCAAGAAGACCGGAGTGCATATTTTATATGCTTCTCCGGTCTTTTTCGATTACTCTCATAATCGCTACTTATGAAGATTCATTCACATATACTGGAATTCGGGAATGTCCCTTGCAGGTAGGAATCCCACAGGTTATTGATAAATTCAATATTAATCTTGTTTTCAAACGCCTTGGAAATCAGACCAAAGTCGTCCGACGCATACCCTGCCAGCTCTGAATTCTGGGTTATCCGAAAAGTTTGTTTGAACACAAATTCCCTAATTTCTCTGATCACAGTATTTTCAGAGGGGGCAATTTCATCAACTTTTTTGTGACTAGAACTCCATGCCGTATCAAATTCATCAGCATCCCTAGCGTCTAATTCAGCGTCCCAATCAACATCTTTATTGAAGACATTCTCTAAAAAACTGTCATTACTGATTATCGAAAGTATCTCACTCGCTGTTTTCAACGGAACCCTACCCCCTTCCATCATATACTAATGGGAATCACTTTGAAGGACAATGGGATCTCGGTCTTCGTCATCAAATTGGCCAAGTGTCTGCGTTAAAACGATCCTGAATGAGGGAAAGGTTGTGCTTGACATCATGAAGAAAAGATAGAATAAACTATGGATATCTATTAAATCAATTCAGCGCGTGAAGCGGGAAATAGGTGATCACCAAATGAGAGCAAACCGGATGGAAGCGTTCAGCGATGGCGTGCTGGCAATTATCATTACGATTATGGTACTAGAATTCAAAGTACCAGAAGGCCACGACTGGCATTCGTTAATCGAACTAAGTCCAAAAGTTCTTAGCTACATCTTCAGTTTCGTTTATATCGGCATCTACTGGAACAACCATCATCATCTGCTGCACATGGTTCGCACAATGAACGGGCGACTCATGTGGCTGAATTTGATATTGCTCTTCTGGCTATCGCTTATTCCGTTCACGACCGCGTGGATGGGGGAAAGCCAGTTTGCGCCCACTCCGATGGCATTGTACGGGATCATTCTTCTGCTTGCAGCGATTTCTTACAGGCTGCTTCAGCTCGCAATCATTAGCCAGCATTCTGGCGATTCTGCATTCGTAAAGTCAATGGGCAGAGACTGGAAGGTGAAAATATCTCCTGTTCTCTATTTGCTCGCGATATTGACCGCGTATGTGGGTCCATGGGTATCCGGCTTCTTTTACGTACTCGTTGCCGCGATCTGGATCGTGCCGGAAAAGCGAATCGAGCACATTTTGAGAAGCGAATAATTGGACCTGAGAAAAGTATGGGAAACGAAAAGAAGTCTCCAAACCGGAGGCTTTTTTTCAAGAGCTTGTCGTTACAGACACGTTTCTCCAGCCCTGCAACAAATTCTCGACAGGATGGGGTTGAAACAAATGGAACAAGAGCTCGTTGCCTTAGCGTGCGGGGTATGCAAAGGCGTATCAGAGCGCATAAGGATGGAAAGTGAGCTGTTTGATATTGCTGGCTTCGAAAATGATATGATGGAATGGTCAGATTACGAAAACGAAGTTCCCCCGTTGGATGAGCGCCATTGGCTGCGTTCTAATCGCCCGCCTGAGCGAGGTCAGGTTAGAACGGTGAAGGTCTCCCATCCTTTCCATATGAGGATTGGAGAACCCTTTTGGATAATGCACACTCCGGTACTCTCCAGTTTTAATGGATGGGATTCGCATCCCGAAGAGATTGAACAATCTTCTTTTGTACAGTGTTCCATTGAACGTGTCATTGAGCGGAATGAGTTTAAAGCTTGGTTGTGCGTAAAGATTTTAGATGTATGGATGATTCAGGATTACAACAAGAGATTTCCGGAAAGAGATGGAAGACAAGGTTATTTAGAGGGTTTTGAGATGTTTGGAGATCCTTACATATTCAACTACCAGAACTGGCTATTTATCAGTGCTGGTTCACAGGGGAATATCGGCGTATGGGGACTCGTAAAGCGAATAGATAGTCAGTACCATATGTTCGTATATGGAGATTGGGATTTTCATACGAATAATGCTTATGGAGGAAACATCCTACTACCTAAGGAGCGGATCGATGGATGGCTCAAGCAGGCGATGGAGAATAATCGTTTTGAAACGATTAGTAGTATGGTGAGAGAGTGAAAGAGGCTTAGGGGGTAACGAAAATTCAGGCAAAAAGTAAGTAGACTCAGGAAAGACCAATACTAAAATGGAAATAACAACCATGCATGAGAAAGCGATTTGAGGAGGCCATCTCGTGGGAAGATCATTCGCAAATTTGCATATCAAGTCGAAAAACTTGGAGAAGACCATCGAAGCATTAAGAGAGCTAACCGAAAGGCACCCCGAAGTACTAGGCAAGCCAAAAGATAAGGATCAAGCGATCAAAGTTGTCATGTACGTAAGCAAAAGCAACGAGAACTGGATCAGTGTGCTCCACGATTATTTTGTATGGGGCACGGTGAAGAAGATCGGCAAAGCATTGTCCCAGCTTACCGAGGAACCAGTGATGACAGCCGGATACATGAATGAGGAAATATTCGAGTTGTCGTTTTTCGAGAATGGAGACATCCAAGCCGAAAGAATCTTTTGTGAACAGTGGACGAGGGATGAATATGGACTCAAAGAAGAGCGTCTTCATGATGACTACCTGCGAGAAGCGTTGGATATCCGTAATGAGGATTTTGACGACTTCAATAGCATGACGAGTCCCTATCAAGCCGTTGATAAGTTGTCGGAAATCGTAAGAATGTCTTTATGGAGTGATGCGGAGTGGATACCACACGAAGAATCTCTCAGAAAACGATTCGAGAAATATGAATTTTGAAACGACATGAGCGTCTCCTTGCTATAAATATATGAAAAGTGGTGGTGAACCAGGAATGGCGAAAGACATACATCTGGGACAGCATCTTAAAACATATCCAAACGATATCACACCCGATTTTTTCTACAGTTACCCCCCTGCCACAGCGGAAGAAATAAACCTCTTAGAAAGCACATTAAACGTACAACTACCCATTTATTTTCGCAACTATCTATCTACATGGAATGGACAACAAGAGCATGTGCCTTTTATCGGCTACAACTCCTTTTTATCTATTCCAGCTATCATCGAAACATGGTCCATGCTGAATGACTTGTTTGAGGACGAAGAACAGGTGGATTGGATTGAGGAAGATCGAATCAAGCCTTTGATTTGGAGTAAAAAATGGATTCCTTTTACTGATTTTGAAGCATCCTCTCATCTGATTCTGGATTTAGATCCGGGGAGAAACGGCATCTCAGGGCAAATTTTTAAATATCACTCCGGTATGAGTTATCAAGAGGTGATTGCAGACTCATTTGAGGAGTTCTCCATTGAAATTTTAAAGAGGTTTCAAGGCAACCAATTTTTATTTACAGACGGTGTTATTTCGTTTGAGGATCATTACTTTGTTTGATCAACGAAGGAGCTTGCCATAGGAGGATGTACGCGTGCGAAAAATATGGAAAAGAAGAATTCTGATCAATAATCCTGTTGGGCTGGACCGGGTTCAGATCGAGCAGGATTTGCGCGACGGCAACCAAGTGATTGTCCAGTTCTCTCACCCGGAGTTTTATGGCTCCATTTTGGAGGAAGTGGATGAGCTTTGCGCGCGTTTGGATGAAAACTTCGGAGTGCGTTTCTATGGGCACTATTCTCTCTCGTTCGATGGACATACTCTCTTGCGGATTCCCCATGTCAAAATGCTGTATCTCAATAGTCTTACTCAGGCGCATAACACCGAAGTATTGGCCACACTGAAACATTTGCACAGTTTACACCTGGGCATATACGAGTTGGAGAATTCAGAGGTTTTGGGAATAGAAACGCTGGGCTCTCTAAGAGAATTATCGATTATCTCTGAGAAAAAAACTCTTAACCTGCAATATTTGAAAGAGTTCTCTCATCTGGAACAATTACATGTCGGGGGAAAGGTAAAAAACCTAGATGCGGTAGGCGAATTTTATATGAATAGAACGAATCGATAGGAGAGAAAGCATCCATGCATGATAAGCAAATTACAGCGCCAGACCACACGGCGGTTCGGGTCGCGTTGTGGCGAGCATTGCACGCACAGATCGATTCACCACCGCATGTGCTAGAAGACGAGATCGGTCTGCGACTAGCGGCCCCGGAAGAAGGATGGCGCCAACGCCCCGACATGGAACCAGAGAGCACTAGCGGATTTCGAGCATCTATTGTGGCTCGTGCACGCTTTATTGAGGATTTGGTCACCGAACAGCTCAGCCAAGGCGTCACCCAGTACCTCACCAAGGATGCGATTGTGGCAACGTTGCGCCAAGCAGCGACGCTTGCTCCAGGCTCCACGCTGGCTATGACGTTTCTGCTCCCCTTTAACCTCACAGAAACCGAGGAGCGTCCTGAGGTTGAAGAGGCGGAAAAGGGAGCGCGAGCAAGCGGCACGCCTTTCATCAGCTTCTTCCAACCACCGGAGATGCTGGCACTGGCCCGCGAAGCTGGTTTTCGAGAAGTCCAGCATGTATCCTCGGCAGAACTAAACCAGCGCTACTTCACTGGCCGCACCGATGGACTTTCGCTGCCAAGCGGAGAAGAGTTCCTAATAGCCACTATATGACTTGGTAGGGGCGTATATGAGCCGGAATCGGTCGCTATTCATAGAAAAACTGCATTTGATAAGCTACGGTATTCCTAGATAACCGTAGCTTTTTCCATGGCAACTGTATTTCTCTGTCACACCCTATGTGGTAAATTGTGGATAGATTCTGTTTGAATGTCATAGAAGAAAATGACTAGGAGAGGAATACTTCTTGGCAAATCATACACCCAAATACCAAATGAAAAAGAGCCATATCCTACTATTACTCGGGCTATTAGTAATCATCTTATCCGGTGCGCGTATTTTGTGGATGGAATCGTTTCGTGATCAACAAGCGGACATTAAGAATGGGCAATTCGATTTGCGTGATTGGAATGCAGAAGATGGCGACACTCTCTTACTCGATGGAGAGTGGGAGTTTTATCCCTCCCAATGGTTGATGGATGGCAGACGGCAACAAGGAATAGACGAGAAGGAGCCAGCTCTTATTCAGGTTCCGGGAAGATGGAATGAAGCTTTGCATGCAGACAAGTCAACTCCCTATGGATTTGCTTCTTATCGCTTGCGTCTGTATGTAAATCCGGAAAAGGACCTGAATTATAGTATTCGTGTACCCAGCGTGCGCACGGCATCGGAATTATACGTAAACGGCCGTTTGCTTGCTAAATCGGGGCGGGTGGGCGAATCGGAGGATGAATATATTGCGAAGAATCTGCCTTATTCTTCAACCTTTACGGCAGACGAAAACGGTGTAATCGAAATCGTCATTCAGGCGGCAAATTATGTGGATGGTCGAAGCAGCGGCATTGTTCGATCCATTAAATTTGGTTCAGAAGAAGCCATTGCAAAGGAAATAAAAGTCTCCGTTTCTACGCAGCTTCTGGCAGCCATGATATTTTTAATACATTCTGTTTATGCGTTTATTTTATTTTTACTAGGAGATAAGAAAAAGAATCTGCTGTATTTTTCTTTGCTGACATTATGCATAGCGCTTACTAGCGTGTTAAGCAACGATGAGAAGTTGTTCCACCAATTATATTACATCGGCATTGATTGGGATTTCCGGTTAGCGAATATTGCCCTCGTCATTGGGGCCTACGCTTTGTTGGAGTGTATGAATCATCGCGAACTCCCTTATTGGAGCAGGATGTATCCTGTATACAAGGTGATGAATTTTGGGATTGCTGGCATTACGTTGTTTTTAGACCCTGATCAGGTGACGATGCTCTTTCCGGTTTATTTTCTAGTGGTCGGTATAGCCGCAGTGATCACGTTGATTTCCATCTTTAAAAAATTGATCAAAGACATCATGAGCAATCTTTTACTGCTTTTTTCTTTTCTTGCATTGCTTCACCATTTTATTTGGTCGTTAATTTGGCGGGAAAGCGGCTTGAGTCTTGTCTATTATCCATTTGATCTGATTATTTCGATGGGGTGCTTAGCCACTGTGTGGTTTAAGGGTTATTTCATCATGCATGCCAACACAAAAGAGATTGCTGCAACCTTGCAAAGAATGAATGATCATAAGGATCAATTTCTGGCCAACACTTCACATGAATTTAAAAATCCGCTACATAGCATTCTGAACATGTCCCAATCCGTTTTAAATAGGGAACGACATTTGTTGCAGGAAAGGAGTATCAAAGAGCTTGAAACAGTTTTATCTGTAGGACGACGGCTGACTTTGATATTAAATGATTTGATTGATGTGATGAGTTTACAGGAAGGCAACCCGCGCCTACAGAAAAAAGCCATATGGATTCAGCCCATCATGACCGGGGTACTTGATATGATGCAATTTAACGCAGAAGTAAAGTCTGTAGAAATCGTAAATCAAATCTCTGAAGATTTTCCTCCCGTACACGCGGATGAGAACCGGGTGATTCAAATCGTTTTCAATTTACTTCACAATGCTGTGAAATATACGAATGAAGGGATCATTTCCATTCAAGCTTTTACGAAGGACGGAAGAGCTTTTATTGTGATTCATGATACAGGGATTGGAATGGATGAGGACATGCAAAAGCGCCTGTTCCGTCCGTACGAGCAAGCCAGCTCGAGCGAGACCATGATTGAAGGTGGCTTTGGGTTAGGTCTGAGTATAAGCAAGCAGCTGGTTGAGCTCCATGGAGGTACGTTGGATGTGTCCTCAGCCTTAGGGAAAGGCTCAACATTTACATTTTCGTTAAAGCTGGCACATGGGGAAGCGGAGGAAGAGGTAGCTGTTTCTCGTTCATTCGAACCGGTAGTCGTACAATCTATCCCTTCGGCTACGAAACCAACAACTCTATTAGACGTGAATCGCGATCGTCCGCGCCTATTAATTGTGGATGATGACCCTGTTAACCTTCAGGTGCTGGAAGCTATACTACCTCCAGACGAATATGAAGTAACAATGGTGACGAGCGGAAAAGAAGCGTTGGCTATTCTGGATACAAAGGAATGGGATCTCGTTATTTCCGATATTATGATGCCGCAGATGTCCGGTTATGAGCTGACACGAATGATTCGCGAGCGGTTTACACTCACGGAGCTCCCTGTTTTGCTCCTTACTGCAAGAAGCCAACCAAAAGATATTCAAAGTGGTTTTTTAGCGGGAGCAAACGATTATGTGACCAAACCAGTGGAAGGAATGGAAATAAAACCGCGGATTGAGGCGCTAACTACGATTAAACAATCCGTTCGGGAACAACTGCGATTAGAAGCTGCGTGGCTGCAAGCGCAAATCCAGCCTCATTTTTTATTTAATGCGTTGAGTGCTGTAACGGCTTTAAGTGACATTAATTTGGATAAGATGCGTGATTTGCTTTACGAGTTTAGCAATTTTCTGAGGAATAAATTCAGATTTGAAGATATGGACGGGCTTGTTCCGATCGAAACGGAGCTAAGTCTGGTGCGCTCTTACCTATATATTGAAAAGGTCCGGTTTGAAGAAAGGCTACAGGTTGTTTGGGAGATAGATGACTGTGAGGATGTAAAAATTCCCTTTCTTACGATCCAGCCTCTCGTTGAAAATGCGATCAAACATGGTGTGATGAACCGCATTCGTGGGGGGGAAATTAAGATTCGAATTTCTGTCCAGGAAACTCATGCAGAAATAGCCGTTGAAGACGATGGGATCGGAATGGACGAAGATCAAGTCCAACAACTATTAGAAAGAAAAGCAGATAGCAGTTCAGGAGTCGGATTGATCAATACGGATCAGCGATTAAAACGACACTTCGGAACAGGATTGCTTATCGAAAGTACGGTAGGTACAGGGACAAAGGTAACTTTTCATGTACGTAACAAGTTGAATAGCAAGAATATGAGTCAAAAACACCCCGGTTCCTTATCTTAGGATCGGGGCTCTTTGTTGTTTTCCAATGATTAGTAAAACTTATGATGACAATAACGAATTCCAATTGCTCGGGTTCTACTCGCTGTGGTAGCTTAAAGTAAATAATCATATAAGATTACTCGGAATTAATTTTTTCTCGTGTGAGGTGTATATCGTTGGTACTTAAGGTGACAGACAGTCCTTTCAGTCAGGAACAAGTAGAGCTCCTAAATCGGTTGCTGCCCACGCTTTCGGAGGTGCAAAAGGTTTGGCTGAGCGGGTATCTTGCAGCTCTTCACAAAGTAGAAGCACCGATGGCCGCTGGGTTTCAAGCCATTTCAGCTGCGAATGGGGCAGTCATTTCCAAAGAGGTGACAGTGCTTTTCGGATCTCAGTCCGGGAATAGCCAAAAGTTGGCCAAGGAGCTGACCGGAAAGCTTCAGGAGCATGGCTTCCACGTAACTCTTTCCTCCATGAGCGACTTCAAGACGAATGCGTTGAAAAAGGTTGAAAACCTGCTTGTTGTGGTAAGCACACACGGGGATGGTGAACCACCGGACAACGCGATCTCCTTCCATGAATTCCTGCACAGCAAAAGAGCGCCGCAATTGGTTGGCCTGCGGTTTTCCGTACTGGCATTGGGCGACACCTCATATGAATTGTTCTGCCAAACCGGCAAAGAGTTCGACAAGCGGTTGGAAGAGCTCGGCGGCAAGCGCCTTACTCCCCGGGTGGATTGCGATGTGGATTACGACGAGCAAGCCTCTGAATGGATGGATCAGGTCTTGGCTTCTCTCAGTGAAACTTCGGCAACTCAGGTTGCTGCTGCAAGCGCAGTCGTGGGCGGTGCAGTGATCAGGACAGGGTCACAGACCGAATATTCACGGTCGAATCCGTTTCAGGCTGTGGTCTTGGAGAACTTGAATCTGAACGGACGGGGATCAGATAAGGAAACCCGCCACCTGGAAATCTCCCTTGAGGGTTCCAATCTCGAGTATGAACCGGGAGATTGTTTGGGGATCTATCCTAAAAATCATCCTGACCTTGTCCGTGAGTTGATTGACACGATGGGCTGGAAGACGGAAGAGCTCGTTCCTATTCATAAAAACGGGGAAGAGCGCACGTTGGAAGAGGCCTTGTCCAGTCATTTTGAAATCACTGTTCTCACCAAGCCTCTCTTGGAACAAGTAGTAAAGCTATCATCAGGAAACGGGTTGCAGGAATTGCTCGCGGAAGGGCAGGAGCAAAAGCTTCGCGATTATGTTCGAAATCGGGATTTGCTAGACCTGGTGGAGGACTACGATTTGAAGGGCGTGCCTGCCAAAGAATTTGTCTCCATCTTTAGAAAGCTGCCGCCGCGTCTCTATTCGATCTCAAGCAGCTTAAAGTCCTACCCAGACGAAGTTCATCTGACAATTCGCAATGTTCACTATCAGGCTCATGGGCGTGAGCGGTACGGCGTTTGTTCGAGCTATATCGCGGATCGTTTGGAGACGGGTGATACGCTGCCAGTATTTGTGCAGCATAACCCCAACTTTAAGCTTCCGGCTAACCCGGACACTCCGCTGATCATGATTGGTCCTGGCACGGGTGTCGCTCCATTCCGCGCTTTTTTGGGAGAGCGGGAGGAGCTTGGGGCGACGGGCAAGACATGGCTTTTCTTTGGCGATCAGCATTTCTCCACGGATTTTCTCTATCAGCTCGAATGGCAGCGTTGGCTCAAACAGGGCGTACTGACGCATATGGATGTCGCGTTCTCTCGAGATACAAGCGAAAAGGTGTATGTTCAGCACCGGATGCTTGAGAAGAGCAAGGAGCTTTACCAATGGCTACAGGCTGGGGCGCATGTATACGTATGCGGAGATGAGAAGAAGATGGCGCATGATGTTCAAGCAGCCTTGGTCACCATTCTCCAAAAAGAGGGCGGACTCGATTCAGAGGAAGCCGTTGCGTATATGAAACGGATGCAGCAGGAAAAACGCTATCAGCGAGATGTCTACTGATTTTCGAGAAAGAATGAGAGGGGAGATGAAACCATGTCAGAAAATCATTTACTTTCGCCAAACAGTGCTCCTCATAGCGATGTAGAGGACATTAAACGCAAAAGCGATTACTTGCGGGGAAGTCTGACGGAAACGCTGGAAGACAGGATTTCTGGGTCCATCCCTGAGGACGATAACCGCCTGATGAAATTTCATGGCAGCTACATGCAGGATGACCGGGATCTTCGCAACGAACGGAGCAAACAGAAGCTGGAGCCAGCCTATCAATTCATGGTGCGTGTGCGTGCCGCTGGTGGCGTTGTCACACCAGAGCAATGGCTCATGATGGACGATATCGCCCAGCAGTTTGCGAATGGAACGATTCGCCTGACGACTCGTCAGTCTTTTCAACTCCATGGTGTGATTAAGTGGAATATGAAGCAGGTGATTCAAGAAGTAAACGAAGCCTTGTTAAGTACACTGGCTGCCTGTGGGGACGTTAACCGCAACGTCATGTGCAATCCGAATCCGTACGAGTCGGAAGTTCATCAAGAGGTTTACGAATGGGCCAAAAAAATAAGCAATCATCTCGACCCCCGGACCCGCGCCTATCATGAAATCTGGCTGGATGAAGAAAAGGTTGTCGACAGTCGGGATGGGGTAGAACAAGAACCGATCTATGGGCCTGTCTATTTGCCTCGTAAGTTTAAGATCGGCATCGCCGTACCGCCAGCCAACGATGTTGACGTGTTTTCTCAGGATTTAGGCTTTATCGCTATTCATGAGGAAGGTCGACTGCTGGGCTTCAACGTTGCAGTCGGAGGCGGAATGGGAATGACCCACGGCGATCCCACAACGTATCCGCAGGTGGCGCGGGTGATCGGCTTCGTCACGCCGGAGCAAGTATTGGATGTCGCCGAGAAAACGGTCATGATCCAGAGAGACTATGGAGATCGCGCAGTGCGGAAGCACGCTCGGTTCAAATACACAATCGACGACCGCGGTATCGAATGGTTTATCCATGAACTGGAACAACGACTGGGCTGGGAGCTGGAGAAGGCACGTTTCTATCACTTCGAGCATAATGGCGATCGCTACGGCTGGGTGAAAGGGAGTGACGATAACTGGCATTTTACCCTTTTCATTCAGAATGGCCGTGTAAAAGACGAGGACAACTACCTCCTGAAGTCCGGCCTACGGGAGATTGCCAAGGTGCATACGGGGGATTTCCGCTTGACGCCGAATCAGAATCTCCTCATTGGGAATGTCACCAGCGAAAAGAAGCCGGAAATTGAGAAGATCATTCAAGCATACGGGCTCACCGATGGAACTTCCTATTCTGCGCTGCGGAAAAACTCCATGGCTTGTGTTTCGTTGCCGACTTGCGGACTCGCGATGGCTGAGGCAGAGCGTTATTTGCCTACACTGCTGGATAAGATCGAGCTGATCTTGGATGAGGCGGGTTTGCGCGATGAGGAGATCGTCATTCGCATGACAGGATGCCCAAATGGATGCGCAAGACCCGCACTCGCAGAAATCTCTTTTATTGGGAAGGCTGTCGGTAAATACAACATGTATTTGGGAGGCGGTTTTTCCGGCAATCGATTGAACAAGCTATATCGTGAAAACATCGGGGAAGCAGAAATACTGAATGAGCTGCGGCCGATCTTAAATCGGTATGCGAAGGAACGTGAGGAAGGCGAACATTTCGGAGATTTCGTCATTCGGGCAGGGTATGTGAAAGAAGTAAGGTCGGGCCTCGATTTTCATGAGTAGTACGACATAGCATTCAGGGATGCGCAAAGAGCCCGCGTCGACGTGGGCTCTTTGTTGCTTGCATGTATTTTAGGCTTCTCGTAGCTGGCGAATCACTTCCGCTGCGAACTGATCTGTAAACCGGATGTGTCCATTTTCCTGTACGATCTGACCTTCCTTCTTGCGACGGTCCAGCCATTCGCTAATCCATCCTGGGGCATAGCCACCTTGACCGAATTCTCCGCCAAAGGCAATCATTTTCTCATAGACAGCCAAATACTGTTCGCGACTGGTATCGGGATATGACTTTGTGTATAGCCAAAACTGCACATCGTACATCAGATACGAGAGTTCATCCGCATGAAAAGAAAAGAAGCCTTTTTCCTCTACAATCCGTGTACAAATGCTGCGTATTTTCTGATCGATTTGTTCCACTTCCGATACTGGCTTGCACAGCTCCTCCAGCAAGGAAGAAAACTTCCCGTGGGCTACTTTATAAAGAGCAGCTTCCTTGTCCTCCTCGGAGGTATCGTATTCTTCTTCGCTCACCAAGCCCCTGATAAATGCCTCGAAATTTTCAGCCAGGAAAGTAATTTCATAATCGCTTTCCTGATCGACGTGAATGACTTCGGGTTCACCATCTCTCCCGCATGCGCGGTAATCCAGCATGACTACGTCATGACCTGCTGAAGGACAATCGCAGATGACGACTCCAATGTCTGGATATCCCCAGTCTTCAATCATAAATGGACTGCCGAGATCTCCACAGAGCGAATAGCTTTTCTCTCGGCCAATGCCTAGAATGCCCGTAATGGCAATATGATCCTCCGCCCAAGAGGTCGGATCCTCTGTTGGAAAGCACGTGTTCTTCGGAATGCCACCATTCTGATGCTTCATTAGTGCAAGATAGGAGGCAGGGAGCTTGTATCCGAGCTCTTCCTCGATCGAGGCGATCAGTTCATCCGTGGGTGGCTCGGATAGATAGGACTTTCTCGCGTACTCGCTGTCGTCCCAAAAGTCATCAAGCGACATGTTCGAAAAAGGAATTTCCTCCGATGCTGAACCCTCAACAGCGGCTGCCTTTTTGGCTGCCATCCGAAGCTCTTGTCTTTGCTGCTTCTCCGTTTTTTGCAGGCTCCACTTTAACCATGATTCGGTATTCTGATTACCGGTTTCTAACTTGTCTGAGGTACGGAATGCCTGTGCTGCTTCTTCATATCTTTTCAAATGATAGAGGGCAAAACCTACCCGAAAGTGCCAGACTGGATCTTGTTGACCTGCTTCAGCAATTTTCTTCAATTGGTTAAGCGCTTCATCATAAAGCCCCAAGTTGTTATAAGCTCTGCCCAGTCGGCTGACCGCCTCATACTCTCGTTCCTCCTCCGGAACGGTTAGCAACAAGTCCACAATTCGCTGCTGTTCGTCTTCTTCATGCCAGCGATTCAATTGTTCGATAAGTACCTGATCCATTGCAACCTCCTAAATGATTCTTTTTCTTAGATGCCAGCCACGCGAAGCTACCGCCATCTACCAAACGATGATGTATTCATATAAGATTAATTTATTTCGTATCGTTTGTGCACATCTGATCTAGAAGTGGGTTAAACATTAAGGGGGCGTACAAGTTGAGTAAGATGGATATCCATGACGTATGGTTCGATTTTGCCGCAACCTTTGTGCAGAAAAAGAATGCTTCGGGCTGGAACACACTGACTTCACAGGAACAAGAGATTGCCGCCTTATGGCTGTTGGAAGCTGATGTATATAACGGTGGGTTTTTGCAGTTTTTTTGCAACTGGGGAGAAGAGGCATATATCTATGCGGTACGGGCCTTACAAGCCATCGGGGCAGTCCATGCACTCGAAATCGTCCAGTCCGGATATGCCTGCATCGAGCATTTATCGGAAGACAACCGCCTCACCCAACTCTGGGATATTCCACAGTTCCTTACCGAGGAAGAGGCAGAACGGCTGGATAAGCTTGATCAGAGCTTCTGGGAAGACCAGGATCGCATTGCAGTTGTTGCACATCGATATTACGTACAGCAGTTGGGAATACCCACCCCATCATAAGGTGACGGGGGTGGGTACTATCAAAGAGACTTCGATACCTATTCGACAGCACTTTCCCCTTCTGACTGGAGCATAAGCAGCAGCTCTTGAATAGCGGGAGCGAGCTTATCATTCTCTTCCATAATCGCAGTGAAAACGGGAATAGAATCTTTTAGCAGCAAATAACTGAAAGAAAAATAGCTGAAAAATGCTTCCTGCTCATAGCCCCGCGGCTCCTCTTCTTCCCACCATAATTCATCATCTTCCTCGTCCTCTGGCCACAAGTACTTTTCGTCCAATAGCTCGTTCATGGTCTCAACCGCATTTTGTGAATCCATTTCGTCCACGTTTATAGCAGAAGCTACAGCCAAGTACAACTGAATTTCCTGCAAAGAGACTTGCTCTGGTTTTTGTTTGGCAAGCTCCTGCAGGAGTATCAGCAGCACCCACGGCGTCGTTTGCCACAAGGTGCTTTGATGTTCGATTAGATTGGACAATTCCTCATATTGCCTGGTCTCTATAAGCTGCGGAATGTCCGTCCCTCTTCCATAGGCTGTCGTCAAGCGCTGCCACGGAATATTGTTTGTCATATGGGCCAAAGAGTTCATCTCCATCTCTCCTTAGATATGAGATTTTACCAAGTTTTACCATAAGTACAGCGAATTTTATATGGTAAGCGCCTCACTGGTAATAACAAACCAAATCCTTCACCTCTGCAAGAAACTGGGGTAAGACAATGGTTTTTACGTGTTCATCAGGCACTGTTTGCGGAATCCTCCCTTTTTTACCAACATTAAATAGTTATTAATCCTCTAATTATAATAGATAATTGAATCAATAAATAATTTCTATGATATAGTTATAGTTGTGAAAGGTAAGATGTTTTCGTAGCGTCTTGCAACGGGGCAAGGAGCTACTACTTCTTTTTTACAAAAACAGTAGATAAGGAAGGGTAATATGAGCTCCATACAGCAAAAAACAGACGTTATTTTGATTGGTGCAGGTGTCATGAGCGCAACTCTGGGAGCATTACTGAAAGAATTGGCACCGGAGTTGGAAATCAAGGTTTTTGAGAAACTCGCAAAAGCAGGCGAAGAAAGCTCTAACGAATGGAATAATGCGGGTACTGGCCACGCGGCACTCTGTGAGCTGAACTATACATCCGAGAAAGCTGACGGGTCTATAGATATTAGCAAAGCCATTAAAATCAATGAACATTTTCAGCTGTCCAGACAATTCTGGGCTTACCTTGTAAAAAACAATCTCATCCAAAATCCGCAAGACTTTATCATGCCAATACCTCATATGAGTATGGTGCAAGGCGAAAAGAATGTAAGCTTTTTGAAAAAACGTTTTGAAGCGCTGGCAAACAATCCTCTATTTCAAGGGATGGAATACTCCGATGACCATGAAAAACTGAAGGAATGGATTCCGCTCATCATGGAAGGCCGCGCATCGAATGAACCAATAGCTGCAACCAAAATCGACTCTGGTACGGATGTCAATTTTGGTGCTTTGACACGTATGTTGTTTGATTACCTGAAGACGAAAGACGTCGCGATTAACTACAATCATGCTGTTGAGGATATCAAACGTACGAGCGACGGCATGTGGAAATTGAAAGTGTACAATATGGCTACCGGTAACATCGAAGACCATATTGCCAAATTCGTCTTTATCGGCGGTGGGGGCGGAAGTCTGCATTTGCTCCAAAAAACCGGTATTCCAGAGTCCAAACATATCGGCGGTTTCCCGGTAAGCGGATTGTTCATGGTTTGTAAAAATCAGGAAGTGGTAGAGCAGCACCATGCAAAAGTGTACGGTAAAGCAAAGGTCGGCGCTCCTCCAATGTCGGTACCGCATCTGGATACCAGATATATCGACAACAAAAAATCCTTGCTGTTTGGACCTTTTGCGGGATTCTCGCCAAAGTTCTTAAAAACAGGTTCCAATATGGATTTGATCACTTCCGTAAAACCGAACAACGTCATCACGATGTTGGCGGCAGGCGTAAAAGAAATGGCATTGACCAAATACCTGATCGAGCAAGTTATGTTATCGCATGAAAAGCGCATGGAAGAACTACGGGAGTTCATTCCGAACGCGAAAAGCGAGGATTGGGGTATCGTGGTAGCCGGTCAACGCGTGCAAGTTATCAAGGATACACCAGCCGGAAAAGGTACCCTTCAATTTGGTACAGAAGTGGTTAGTGCCGCTGATGGCTCCGTAGCTGCACTGCTCGGCGCATCTCCAGGTGCTTCTACAGCTGTTCAGGTTATGCTTGAGGTATTAGAAAAATGCTTCCCACAACGTATGGCAGAGTGGGAACCGAAAATCAAAGAAATGATTCCTTCTTATGGCGTGTCACTCTTGCAAAACGAAGAGCTTCTCCAAGAGCTTCAACGTTCGACAGACGAGGTGCTTGGTCTCGTCGAAAAAGAACTGGCTTATAGTTAATTAGTTAATAGGAATCTTATAGTGAACCTTCGATCCGTTTTTGGATTGGAGGTTTTTTTCATAGGAGGCTAAAGGACAAAATTCAAAAGTTCGCAGCACTTTCTTTCATTCTGGCAAGCTGCTTGTTCCTTACCGGCTGCGGTGCTGGCCAGGAACAAACGTCTACTGCCAGTGACAATCAATCATCCGCACAGCGGGTCATTGAACACTATTCCGGCAAAACGACTATAAAAGGGGAGCCGAAGAAAATCGCAGTGCTTGATTATCGGCTGGCTGACTCTCTCTACGCTCTTGGCATCAAGCCCTATGCCATGACATCCTACCAGGGAGAAACGAACCTGGAGTACATGGAGGGAAATCCATTTGTAGGTGTGAAAAATCTGGGGGATGACCCGAATCTGAAAGCGATACAGGAGGCAGAACCTGACTTAATCATAGGCAGGGAAGTCCATGCTAAAATTTATGACGACGCATCGAAAATAGCTCCCACGATCATTTTACCAGACCAGGATGATTGGCGACTTGCTTTCCGTGAATTAGCAAGCATGCTTGGCAAGGAAAAAGAAGCTGACACATGGTTGGCGGGCTACGATCAAAAAGCCGAGGAAGCCAAGAAAAAGCTTGCGAAAAAGGTTGGCAAAGACGAAACCGTGTTCTACATGCGGGTCATGGCAAAAGAATATCGGGTTCACGGCCCGAATCAACTGTTTGGCTCGACAATTGCCCGCGATTTGGGATTGAAGCCGCTCCCGCAAGTTGCCTCTATCAAAAAAATTGAAGTTATTTCTATGGAAAAATTGCCGGAGTTGAATCCAGATCATATTTTCATTCAGGTCGGAAATCCAGCCAAGGGTCCAGACAAAGAATCCGAAAAGAGATTCGAAGAGTTGACTAACAGCGCTTTATGGCAGCAGTTAAAAGCGGTCAAAAACAATCAGGTATATGTCGTTCCTCACTGGATCATCAGTGATTTCCCCCACATCAAGGAGAAATCGATAGAGCTTGTCCTTGAAAAAATGAAAGCAGAGTAAGTCAGGGCCGCGTTCATTCGGCAAGCTAAGTTCATGCATAGATTCATATGGAAGCCACTCCGATGATTTGGGGTGGCTTTGTCTGTTGTCCGAAGGAGTGAACAATCCCTGATTGATTATGACTATTAATGATTGTTTTTGATTGGATTTGAATGTATAATCAAAATCAATCCTGGTGCAACTAGGAGAAGGGAGGATACGATGCTAACCCCTGAACGTCATCAACTAATAGTAGCTTTAGTGAAAGAAAAAGATATTGTGCGCATTCATGAGCTTGTGGAAGCGACTGGGGCATCGGAATCGACGATCCGGCGAGATTTAAGCGAATTGGAAGAACAGCGCTTGCTTAAACGCGTGCACGGCGGGGCGTCTGTACTACAGAGCAAAATCGAAGAGCCGACGATTCTGGAAAAATCGGTCAAACATGAGCGGGAGAAACTGGCGATCGCCAAATATGCCGCCAGTTTGATAAAGCCACACGACTCGATATTCATCGATGCGGGCACCACGACGTATCAGATGCTGCCCTATTTACCTTACGACAACATCATGGTCGTTACTAACGGGGTGGACATTGCCCTTCAGCTTATCAAGCGAAACATCAGAACGATTCTGCTGGGCGGAGAATTGAAAGCGGCTACACTGTCGATGGTAGGGCGTGATGCGATCACTGCCCTCAGTCAATACCGATTCGACAAATGCTTTCTCGGGATCAACGGCATTGACCAGCATCACGGTCTGACCACACCTGACCCGGATGAGGCGTACGTGAAGCAGCTGGCCTTGCAGTTTTCCGACGAGCGATTTGTCTTGACCGACTCTGACAAGTTTTCCAGGGTCACCTTTGCCAAAGTGGGAGATCTGGAAGGCATCACGGTAATCACAGATGACGGTTTGAGCCAAGAGGAACAACAAGTTTACGGCAGATTATCAACTCTTAAAGTGGTGAAAGTATGATTTACACAGTAACCCTGAACCCATCGATTGACTACCACCTGTGGATTACTGCTCTGTCGCAAGGAACCATTCACGAGGCGCAAAAAGAGTGGAAGGTCGCAGGCGGAAAAGGCATAAATGTATCAAAGGTTCTCCGCATACTCGGGGAAAACAGCACGTCGCTGGGGTTTGTCGGTGGGTTTACGGGAGCGTTTATTCAACAGCAGATCGAGCAAGCCGGCATCTCTCATGACTTGATCCAAATCGGACAGGATTCCAGAATCAATTTAAAAATAAAGGCGCAGATCGAAACGGATATCAGCGGAGTCTCACCGGACATCCCGGAAGAAGCGCTCCAAAGGCTGATGCAGCAGATCGACAGCTTGCAGAGCGGCGATTATCTGGTACTCGCGGGAAGCGTGCCGAAAAGCTTGCCGTCAGATATGTACCAGACGATCATGAAGCGGCTGTGTGGCAAGGGCGTCCGTATCTTCCTCGACGCAAAAGGGAAAGCGCTTGAAACCGGTTTGTCGGAAGAGCCGTTTCTCATCAAGCCCAATCATCATGAGCTGGGGGAACTGTTTGGGGTGACGATTGACACTCCAGCAGAGGCGATTGATTTGGCACGTAAGTCTTTGCAAATGGGCGCACAGAACGTCATCGTATCGATGGCGGGGCAGGGTGCAGTATTTGTCAATCAGCATTCCGCCTATGTCGCCCAGATTCCGCAGCGCAAACCAGTCAATTCGATCGGTGCCGGAGACTCAATGGTTGCCGGTTTCCTTTATGGCTATAGGCAGGGAATGGATACCGAAGCGGCGTTTCGCTTTGCCGTCGCCGCGGGGAGTACGACTGCCCTGTCGGAAGGCTTCTGCACACATGAAAAGATACAAGCATTTCTTCCGGAAATCACAATAACCGCCATTTGATAAAGGGGGTTCAACGATGAATAACGAGATTCGCATTGTCGATTTGTTAAAAGCTGACACAATTCTTTTCCCTCTGTCTGCTTCCTCCAAGGAAGCGGTATTAGATGAGTTGATTGAAAAATTGGACGAAGCTGGACGGCTCAACAGCAGGGAAGAGATGAAGCAGGCCATTCTCGCGCGGGAGGCACAAGGCTCCACCGGAATTGGAGAAGGAATCGCCATCCCGCATGCCAAGACAGCAGCGGTCAAAACGCCAAGCATTGCGTTCGGTTTTTCCAAAGAGGGCGTTGATTTCGACTCGTTGGACAACCAAAAAGCGCATCTGTTCTTCATGATTGCGGCTACTGAGGACGCCAACCAGGCCCATCTCGAAACACTGGCGTTGCTTTCTCAGATGCTCATGGATGAAGCATTTCGTCAGGAGCTGACGCGTGCAGAAACGAAGGAACAGGTGCTGGAGATTATCACGCGCAAAGAAAAAGAAATCCAGGGCGAAAATGAAATCGTTGTAGAGAGCAAGGAGCTAGAAAGATCGACAAAAGTAGTTGCGGTAACCGCTTGCCCGACCGGGATCGCCCATACGTACATGGCCGCCGATGCGCTGAAGAAAAAAGCAGCAGAGCTAGGGATTGCCATCAAGGTAGAGACAAACGGTTCCGGGGGTGTGAAAAACAAGCTTTCTTCGCAGGATATTGAGGAAGCGGCAGCGGTGATTGTAGCTGCTGACAAGCAAGTGGAGATGGATCGCTTTGCTGGCAAGATCGTCATTGAAGTGCCGGTAGCCGAAGGGATTCGCAATACCGAGGAACTGCTTCAGCGCGCAGTAGAGCAAAAGGGGAGCATCTACCGCGAAGGCGGGACCAGCTACCAGGACCATATCCAAGAAGCAAAGGCTGAGAAAAAAGCGAAGCAGCCGGCTTTTTACAAGCACCTGATGAACGGTGTGTCCAACATGCTTCCGTTTGTCGTTGGCGGCGGGATTATCATTGCGCTGAGCTTTATGTTTGGGATCAAGGCAGTTGATCCAAACGATCCGTCCTTCCATCCGCTGGCTAAAGTCCTGATGGATATCGGCGGAGGAACTGCGTTCCAGCTGATGATCCCGGTATTGGCCGGGTTTATCGCCAAGAGCATCGCTGACCGCCCTGGTTTTGCTCCCGGTATGGTGGGAGGCTTGCTGGCGGCTACTTCCGGCTCGGGTTTCCTCGGAGGAATCATCGCAGGGTTCCTGGCCGGATATATTGTGGTCGGATTGAAAAAAGTGTTGGCTGGACTGCCGGAATCGTTAGAAGGCATCAAGCCGATGCTGTTGTATCCGCTGCTTGGGATTTTGCTTACAGGTTTTGTCATGGTGTACGTAGTATCTGAACCGATCGCTGCCGCCAATACGGCGCTGGGTGACTGGCTGAAAAACATGGGCACTGGTAACGCCGTCATCCTTGGTGTGATTTTGGGTGCAATGATGGCCTTTGACATGGGTGGTCCTGTCAACAAAGCAGCATTTACGTTTGGGATTGCGATGATTGCTGACGGAAACTATACCCCTCACGCAGCCATTATGGCGGCAGGGATGACTCCGCCGCTCGGAATCGCTTTGGCGACTACGCTGTTCAAGAAGAAATTTACCACGGAAGAGCGGCAGGCGGGTAAAACCGCTTACCTCCTAGGGGCATCCTTCATTACGGAGGGGGCGATCCCGTTTGCGGCGGCTGATCCGACACGCGTCATTCCTTCGCTCGTAGTTGGCTCTGCCGTAGCTGGCGGGTTGTCGATGCTGTTTGGGTGCACATTGCCTGCCCCTCATGGCGGAATATTCGTTTTGCCGGTAATCGGCAACTGGCCGCTTTACCTTGTTTCCATTCTTGCCGGAACAATGGTTACGGCACTCATGCTAAAAGTTCTGAAAAAAGACGCGGTAGAGTAAAAAAGGAGCTGGAACCAGATGTTGACCAAGACTTTCATCATTCAAAATCCGACTGGACTGCACGCCCGTCCGGCAACATTATTCGTGCAAAAGGCTACTTCGTTTCCTTGTGAGGTAAATGTGATCAAGGGCACGAAAAAGATCAATGGCAAAAGCATCATGGGCTTGATGACACTGGGTGCGAAGATGGGGGAGCAAATCACCCTTGAAATCACTGGAGAACAGGCAGAGCAAGCAATGGAGGAGCTCGGCAAATTGCTCATGTCGGTTCACGGGTAACATGGCAGGAAGCCCCCTCTGGACACCAGGGGTGCGGCTTCGATAAGGAGCGATTGTAATGCTGCAAAAAGGGATCGCTGCAGCTCCCGGAATCGTGATCGGACGAGCTGTTGTACAAAAGGAAGAGATGGTTCGGTATGAACGACGCATCCTTGACCAAAATGAGGTGACCGCAGAGCTTGCGCGATTTCGGGAAAGTGTGAGAGCGGCAGATCTAGAGCTCGAGCAGGTCAAGAAGAAGGTCCGCCACGAGATGGGCGAAGAAGAAGCGAGAATCTTTGAAGCCCACCAGCTTTTTTTGCAGGATCCGGAGTTTATTGGTGCTATTAAGGAGAAGCTGGAATGCGAAAGAGTGAATGCGGAAGCAGCTCTGGAGGAGGTTCGTGACAGCTTTGTCGCCATTTTTGAAAGCATGGACGACGAGTACATGCGGGAGCGGGCGGCGGATTTGCGCGATGTCAGCCAGCGTCTGCTGAAGAATCTGCTGAAGAATCTGCTCGGCATACACGATCAGTTGCAAGCGGATTTCGCAGAGCCGGTGGTGCTGGTTGTACACGATCTGACGCCATCCGATACGGCACAGTTGGACAGGGAAAAGGTAAAAGGATTTGCAACGAATATAGGCGGCCGCACGTCTCACTCCGCCATCATGGCACGCACCATGGAAATCCCGGCGGTGGTAGGCATGTCGGACATTACAGAGCAGATGCAAACAGGGGATCTGGTCATTGTCGACGGCCTTGAGGGCGAGGTACACATTCGACCGGACGAAGCTGTCGTCGCAGCCTATGAAGCCAAACAGCAAGCCTACTGGAAACAAAAAGAGGACTGGGCTCGTCTGGTTCATGAAGAAAGTGTTACCGCAGATGGGCACCGCGTGGAATTGGCAGCCAACATCGGGAATCCGCAGGACGCCGTGCAGGCCGTTGAAAACGGCGCCGAGGGGATCGGACTGTTTCGTACCGAATTTCTCTATATGGGGCGGGAGCAGTTCCCCACGGAAGAAGAGCAGTTTGCGGCTTACAAAGCGGTTGCAGAGACCATGGGCAAGGATCGACCAGTTGTCATTCGAACATTGGACATCGGCGGGGACAAGGAGCTTTCCTACCTCGATCTGCCGAAAGAATTGAATCCGTTTCTAGGCTATCGAGCCATCCGGCTGTGCCTGGACCGCGTGGAACTGTTTAAGACGCAGTTACGCGCTTTGCTCCGGGCAAGTATATACGGCAATATCAAGATCATGTATCCAATGATCGCCACTATAGCCGAGCTGCGTCGAGCGAACCAGATCCTGGACGAAGTGAAGGCGGAGCTGCGCAACCAAAGCATTTTGTTTAACAATCATTTGGAAGTAGGAATCATGATCGAGGTGCCAGCTGCCGCGATGATCGCAGACCAGCTCGCTAAGGAAGCCGATTTCTTCAGCATCGGGACCAACGATTTGATTCAGTATGTGATGGCAGCGGACAGAATGAACGAGCAGGTCGCCTACTTGTACGATCCGTATCATCCCGCCATTTTACGGCTGGTGAATCAGGTAATCAAGGCGGCCCATCAGGAAGGCAAATGGGTCGGCATGTGCGGAGAAATGGCCGGGGAGGAATTGGCGATCCCAATTTTGCTCGGGTTGGGACTAGATGAATTCAGCATGAGTGCCACTTCCATTCTCCGGGCCCGCCATTTGCTGAAAAAGCTGGATTACAAGTCGCTACAGGAAACAGCACAACACGTCCTCACCCTGGAGAGCGGCGAAGAGATCAAAGCCTTTATCAAAGAAGAAATTTTGAACAAGCTGTAATGGCCGGTATAGTTGGCAAAATGATAAGGCTCCGCCATGATGTGTGGCGGAGCCTTCATACATCTAAAAACGTCAAACCAACACTACTCTACTACCGCTTCCAACGTCACTTTCACCTTCACAGTCTGCGTAACCGACTCATCTTCCTTAGAAGTAATCGTCACATACAGCGTAACGGTCTCTTCCCCTTCGGCAGGCAGCTCCTTCAAAATCCCCTCGTCATTGATAAACGCCTCATCAGAGCTCTTTGTCACCTGATAAGTCACATCATCGCTTTCTTCCGGCAGGGCAAGCACTGGCTGATCCAGCTCTGTGGTGTTCGCAATCTCAATCTCGAATTGCTCTATGGCTTCTTCAACTACCTTGGACAAGACCGCGTTTTTATTCGATGCCTTAATCATGAAGGATTTCCAAGCTTCGTACTCTTTTACAATCTGCTCACCCTTCGGTTTGCTTTGGTCAACGCTTCGACCGACGAGCTTCAGCTTGTATTTGCCTGGATCGAGCTTCTTCGCTACTTGGCCACCATCGTAGTAGGTACCATCGAGATTAGAGAAGGTGATAGGGCCAGGTGCAATCAGCGCGTAATTGTTGAACACGGATGCGAGCGTACCGACGTATTTATCGTCCATGTCCCATGCTTCAACAGAGATCTGGTTCACGTCTTTGGCTTGCAGCTCGGCTTCGAGTGTGAACGAATCCTCATTGCCATCGCCATCAGGCGTGATCGTCGTATCGGACAGCTTCAGGTTGTCGAAACCGAAGTTGGTATCCTCACGCTTGTCTCCCACGTGTACAGCAAACGGCAGGCGCAGGTCAGGGTTGCCTTTCTCGCCTTTCAGCAGGACTTCCCCTTCATACACGCCATCTTTTGCATCGGAGTCAACAGTGAGGTTGAGCTCAAATGTGGCCTCATCGCCTTTTTTAGCGGAGATGGAATCATCGGTGATTTCCACATCGATGTCATCGACATCTGGCGTTTTGGAGCCTGGTTTGTACGGGTCTGTCGTGACGGATGGATGCATGATCACTTTTGCATCGTAAGAAACATCCTTCTTGGACAGGTTTTTCAGCTGGAGCGTTTTCGTGACGGTATTGCTGCCAGCCTTCAGCAAGCCAAAGGAAACGTTATCCGCATAATACGGAATGGTCTTCGGCTCAAAATCTTCGCCCAAAATAGTGAGCTGCTCTACCGTTGTCAGAACAGCAGGTGTTTTCGATGCGGCGTAGCCGTTTACGCGGCCTGCACCTTGGGAGTACACATCGTACAATAAGCCGTCTGGGCTATACAGCGGTTTTGAGGTGTTCGCGAGCGCTGCTTTGATATCGGCAGGTGTCCAGTCCGGATGCGCCTGTTTCAACAGCAGGGCAAGACCGGAAACGTGCGGAGCCGCCATGCTTGTACCGTTTAGACGGGCGTATGCCTTGTCGTACTTGGCGTTAGGGATAAGCTTGCTCCAAGATGGATAGCTGGACAGAACGGCTACACCTGGTGCAGCCAGATTCGGCTTGATGCTGTAATCGTCGCCCATGATTGGACCACGTGAGCTAAATCCAGCGATGCGGTCGCCCGGATCATTTGTGCTTGGGTAGTTTCCTGAGAACGTAAACGTCAGTGTTTTTGCTTTTTCAGGGTCAGCCAGCAGCTCTTTTGCCAGTGTCCGGCCTTCCAGACCCTTCATGTCAAAGGTAGGAATCGCATCGATCTGGTCACCCAGGATCGTGTTGACGTAGCCCTCGCGATCACGGATATCCAGATCAGCTACGCCATCCCCATCGACGTCGTTACCGTTAAAGACCACGATAGCGACAGCACCAGCTTTTCGGGCGTTATCGATTTTTTCCGTGAAGCCGAGAGAACCACGGGAAACGAGAGCGACTTTGCCTTTTACATTTGCCTTTTCAAAATCGCTGCGAGAGCCAAGGTTGGCATAGACGACTGGCAGCGGTTTGGTTCCGATGATGGAGGCGAAGTTATCCTTTTTGACCTGCCATGCCATCACAGGGAATTCGTAATTGTCTCCGAAGGACGAGGTTGCTGAGCCGTCATATTGCACGGTAGGGGAGTCTACCGCTGCAACCGTGATCGGCAGCCTCGCTCCAGAAGGTGATCCCGCCGTGTAGAAATGTCTGCCGCGTTCATCGTCGGCTGAATTCCCACCTGATACAACAGTGATCACACCAGACAGTACCGCGTTATTCACAGCGATGGCATCTGGGGAGTCAGAGTTCTTCTCACTAGCGGCACCAAGCGACAGGTTAATGACGTCCATGCCGTCTTTCACCGCTTTTTCGATACCGTCGATGACCTGAGCGGAGCTACCGCCGCCTCGGCCCAATACGCGGTAGACGTAGAGGTCTGCACCGTAGGCAACCCCTTTTACCTGCACATCTGAGGTTCTGTTTTTGGCGCGTCCTACGATGGTGCCAGAGACGTGAGTTCCATGGCTGGAGCCTTCATATCCTTTTCCATCGCGGTCATCTTCCACAGGGATTGGTGCTTCTTCATAAGGGTCTTTGTCATTGTCGAAGGAGTCATATCCGCCTTTATAAGCATCCTTGAGATCAGGGTGCTTGTAATCGACACCTGTATCGATGACGCCGACCTTCAATCCTTTCCCTGTCAGACCTTCCTTCCACATATCGAGAACGCCGATTTGTTGGAGAGGGGCCTGATCCCATTTGGTGGACGATGCTTTCTCGCTGACGGCATCAATTTCGGGAAACTCATAATACGTATTTTGATAAATGCGTTTCACCTGTGGCAGTTCAGCCAGCTCTTCCAACTCGTCGGCTGACACTGTTACTTCCATCCCGTTGAATACATGCTCAAACTTGCGCTTTACCTTCAGTTTGACCTTGTTGTCTTTTGCCTCATCGAGGAAAGATTCTTGCTCCTCCTCTACTTTCGCTCGTAATGATCTAACGGAAGATTCTGAACCTTCACTGTGTTTAGCTGTGATCGAAGGCTCACTTTGCAGCTCAATAATGACACTGACGTTTTTGCTGGAACTGGTGTTCAGCAGGGGGGAGATTTTTGAGATTTCGGAGCCAATCTCTACTTCCGCGTTGGTATACTCGTTTACTTGCTCCCAATCCTGTTCGCTAAACTCCGCCGCTGCCAGTGCATTGTAAGGAAGGCCACTCAGCATGAGTGATGCTGCAAGCGTAAGGGAAGCGAGAGTACGCATCTTCTTCATCAGTCCACTCTCCTTAAAAATTATGTATAAGACGATGTGCATAAGTATTTCTCTTCTCGTAAGACTACTCCTTTTATTGGGAAAAAACTTTTTATCGAGCAAATTCGTCAAAAATAGACATAATTGACTGTATTTTCAATCAAATAAAAGAGAATAAGGTAGAAATTTGTTGTTTTTTGCCAATTTATTTTCTATATTTTTCATAAGACATAGGCTAGGAGAGGGTAATCGATGATCAAGTTGAAAGATATCGGGAGTTTCGAAGAGCTGCCAGAAATCGCGATGCATATTTATCAAGGAAATGTCCCGGCTTTGCAAGATGCTATTGCGGCAGGCTGGGATATAGAAGAAGGCATCGTGCTTAGTAAATATACGACGATAAGCCCGTTGGATCTGGCATTTGTATCGGAGAAGCTAGAAGTTGTTAAGCTGCTGGTAGAGCATGGCGTTAATCTGAATGTCAAAAATAAACCGGCTTTTTTGAAGGCCGTACGTTATGGCAAGGAAGAGATCGTTCGCTTTGTTGTAGCGCAAGGCGCCAAGCTGGACATGGTCAATCAGGTGCGCTCAGGCGCTTATTCGGAGGCTTACTATGGCAACAAAAAGAACATCCCGCTCATTCAAGAGCTGGGACTGGATATAAGACTGCATGGCGGCGATGTATTGCGTGAAGCCGTGTCGGATCATGACCTTACGACCACGGCCTATTTACTCGATCATGGGGTAGACATCAATTTTAACAAACCGAATATGGTGTATCCGTATCAAGCGACCCCATTAACAGTTGCTACGCGCTTGGGGAATGCCGCCATGGTCAAGTATTTGGTTGAACGCGGTGCGGACATTATGATAGCGGAAAAGGGTGGCGAGCGGCCTTATACCATCGCGGTCAGCAATAAAGATACGGAGTTGGCTGCGTATTTGAAATCGCTGGAACCTGCCGAGCTGCATGATGTGGAGAACAGAAAGTACGAGCTGCAAAAATATAAACTGACCGAAGAACTGATTGGCTTCCTTACCGGGGAAGAGCTGCGTCTTGGGCTGGCGGACAATGAGTATGGCATTGGGTACATCGACTTTTTCACATTGACCGATACAATTGAAATGAAATACGGTCGGCAAAAGCTGCTGCGTTTGTCTGCCGAGATCGACAATTACTCCCATTTGCACCTCGTGTGGAATCCGAAGAAAAAGGGTGTCATCGGCTGCTATGATGAGGAGCATCAGGAGTATGCGGATTTGTGCAGCTTTGCGGAGTTCCTTAAGCAGCCGGAAGTATATCTGATCAAGTTTATGGAAGGCTAGCCTTAGCTCGTCCGTCTATTCAATGCGCTTCCCCTGCCGTTCAAGCATTTCTTGCAGTTGCAAAGGGCACGTTCAGCACAGAAGAATATACTCGTTAAAATCCACGACAGCAGTATCATAACTGATGGTAAACATGATTAGACAGGAGAATATAGTGAATGAAAACGGGATAACTTGATAAACTTCCAAAGGCTTATTTCACTTGAACGTTGAGAGAAATGAGCTTTTTTTGCATGCCCATAATCAAAGGGAAAAAGGCCCTTTGATTTGACAGGGCCCAAATTTGGCGATCTCAAACTGTATGCTCCAGTGAGTATCTTTTCTTATTTTGATTTTGCTACAGATTCAAATAGAGCTTTTTTTCCACGTTCTTCAAATGAATGATGCTTTGTACTTTTGCAAGTTCTGGCTCTTCTGCTTCAATTGCAAGATAAATACTTTCGTGCTCTTTGTATAAAACCTGCCTTTTTCGCTTCAAGCCAATATTTTGTTTGAGTGTAATTGCTAGTGTTCTTCGATAAAGAGAAGCCAGGTTCTCCATCATATAAATCATGATCGGGTTTTGTGTTGCCTGGATAATCAAGCGATGAAATTCAAAATCTGCCTCTTGGCCGGTTCGATCATCTGAAACAAAGTCATCCTCCAACTGCTTGGTCACAACACGCATTTGTTCTAGATGCTCAGGTGTCCGCCTGAGCGCAGCCAGATAAGCAGCTTCCGGTTCCAGTATTTTCCGCATCTCAAACAAGTACTTCATGTTCTCTGCATCAGTTTGTTGAATATGAAATTGTTGCTTCAAGGAAGAAGGGACGAATTCTTCGACATAGCTGCCTCCTCCTTGCTGCGACGAGATAATTCCCATCGCGCGCAACACACTAAGCGCTTCGCGAATGGGTACCCGGCTAACACCGAAGTGTTGAACCAATTCCATTTCAGTCGGCAGTTTTGAGCTGGGGGGAAATTGCCCCGACTCAATCATTGCTAGTAATTCACGGGAAATTCGCTGTGAAATTTTCTCTTTTTCTGCCATGTAACCTCCTCGTTTTATCGAAGCAATCAAACAGGAAACTGTATTGAAGGTGTAGGTTCGGGAATCCGTTCAATGATAGCTTGTCCGATGGAAATCGAAGCCGTCGCTGCTGGGGACGGGGCATTAAGAATATGAATGGATCGATCATTGGAGACAATGAGAAAATCATCCACCAATTTACCATCTTTGGTAAGGGCTTGCGCACGAACTCCATTCTCAGACGAGACCAAATCCTTCTCACTGATTTCCGGGATAAGACGCTGCAAGCTGCGGACGAACAGTTTTTTGCTAAAGGAGCGAGCCATTTCTTTCCATCCCTCACCGATGTTTTGGACGGCAATTTTCCAGAAGGCAGGATATGTCATGACCTCGGAAAAGTCTCTTAGATCAAAATCTGTCTTGCGGTACCCTTCTCTCTTTAGACTGAGAACAGCATTTGGACCAGCGTGAACGTGCCCGTCGATCATGCGCGTAAAATGGACCCCCAAAAACGGAAAGTCAGGATTTGGTACTGGATAAATCAAATGATTAACCAAATGATGTTTCTCAGGGATTAATTCATAGTATTCGCCCCGAAACGGGATGATTTTCATATGGGTTTGCAAGCCTTGCATGGCAGCGATTCGATCACACTGTAGTCCTGCGCAGTTAATAAGATAGCGGGTACGGTATGTTCCATTGTTGCATTCTACTTCAATTCCTTCGTTTCCTTCTCGAATGTTTTCTACCTTGCTATTCAATATAACCTCGTTTCCCTGTTCACGAATGATTCTCGCAAACGTTTCGGCAACCTTCTTATAGTTGACAATCCCTGCTTCCTGTACATGAATGGCACGTAATCCAGCAGCATGGGGTTCAATTGCTTTCAATTCCTGATGATCAATTAGTGAAAGGGCAATCCCGTTCTCTAATCCCCGTGCATACAGGTTATCTAGTAATGGCAATTCTTCTGGTGAGGTTGCCACTATCACTTTTCCGCACATTTCATATGAGATATCGTATTGGTCACAGAACGTCTTAAGCTGCTCGCTACCCGCTCTTGAAAATTTTGCCTTAAGGCTATTAGGTTTATAGTAAATACCCGAATGAATAACCCCGCTATTATGGCCGGTCTGATGATAGGCAAGTCTGTTTTCTTTTTCAAGCAGAAGGATTTTCGCATGGGGATAACGTTGACACAATGCATAGCCAGTGGAGAGGCCAACGATCCCGCCCCCAATAATTATATAATCATACATGTTTATCACCTCAGAGAATAGTAAGTCGTCTTTACGATGTCTTCATTTTAATTTGTAATACAAATTTAATCAATAGGTTGGTTTTGAATTTTTGAAATTATCTATGTACAATCAAACAATCTTTTTGTATGCTAAATTCTAAGGTGATGATTCAAATGAATCTTGTTTCTTCCAATAAAACGGTATATTTGGAAGCGCTTTTATGTGAATTTGTAATACAATTCCATTGTGGATATTGTATTACAAATTAGTTTCTCGTACGATTTATAGCCTGCAATAAAAAGGGGGGGAAACTGGCTGAAACGTTCTGGTTTTGATAAGTGCTCATCATGATAGACGAGGGGGAACGTTAATGAGAAGATATGGTTTAGCTGTTCAGGTATTTACAGGACTGATATTGGGGATTATCGTCGGAGCTATCTTTTATAAAAATCCTGCAGTTGTGACTTATTTAAAGCCGTTAGGCGATATATTCATGCGTTTGATCAAAATGGTTGTGGTTCCAATCGTTATTTCCAGTATCGTTGTCGGTGTATCAGGTTTGGGCCATGCAAAAAAAGTTGGATCTCTCGGTTTTCGTACCATACTTTATTTTGAAATTGTAACCACGCTGGCAATCGTGATCGGGTTGCTGTTCGCAAACATCTTCCAACCTGGTACAGGTGTTGACCTGTCGGAACTGTCAAAAGGTGATATCTCCAAGTACGTGGAAACAACGCATCAGGTTGAGAGTAACGGTCACTTGGACATGATAATCAACATCGTTCCAACAAACATTTTTGATTCCATGGCTAAGGGTGACCTGCTTGCTATTATCTTTTTCTCGGTGCTGTTTGGATTGGGGTTAGCGTCGCTTGGTGAAAAAGGTGCACCGATGCAGGGATTTTTCAAGGGTGTTTCAGACACCATGTTCAAAGTGGTAGGATATGTGATGAAATTTGCTCCTATTGGGGTGTTTGGGCTAATCGGCGTAACCGTTTCCAAATTCGGTATCGGTTCTTTGGTTCCACTCGGCAAATTAATAATCGTAACTTACGGGGCAATGATATTCTTTGTTCTAGTATGTCTTGGATTGATATCCAAATTATTCAAAATTGACTTTTTTGGGATGCTGAAAATGCTGAAAGATGAGCTTATCCTCGTATTTTCTACAGCCAGCTCGGAAACCGTTCTGCCAAGATTGATGGAGAAGATGGAGAAATTTGGATGTCCAAAATCGATTACTTCATTCGTAATCCCTATCGGGTATACGTTTAATCTGGATGGATCTACCTTGTATCAGGCTCTTGCTGCGATTTTCGTAGCTCAACTATATGGAATTGACATGCCGTTGTCTGCTCAGATCTCGCTCCTGCTCATTTTAATGGTAACGTCAAAAGGGATCGCCGGTGTAGCAGGACTATCCTTCGTGGTACTGTTAGCCACTTTGGGGGCAGCTGGTCTTCCGATTGAAGGATTGGCATTTATTGCAGGAATCGATTTTCTCTTGAATATGGGACGAGCTACCGTTAACGTCATCGGAAACGCACTGGCAACCGTCGTGGTATCAAAGTGGGAAAAGGAATTTGATTATAAACAAAATGCAGATTGCTTATCCGGCTTAAAAAGAGCGGCTTAAAGGGCGCACGCAAGCGGGTGACTTTATATAGCAAAAAATCAACTAACAGATGAAGAAGTAGAGCGAAGTGCCACGAACTACGCAAAATAAATTTTGAATCCCAAAAATAGAAAGTTATAGAAACATAAACAAGGGCAGCCAAAAGGCTGTCCTTGTTTATGTTTCGTATCATTATGCATAGATTACATCTTTTAACAGGATTTGAGTATTCACGAAACAGATCCTAAGTCTATGGTAAGGCCGTAGAAAAGAATGGTTGGAAGGAATCTTGAGAGGAAATGCTCCCGTTTTGGACAAGGGAAGAAACGCAGGTATCGTCGTTGACCGAAGATTTTAATAATGGTTTTGTTCGATCTGAAGGTTATGACCAGCACGGTCCAGCATGATAAAACTTGTACGCGGGAAATCTTCTGCCCATTTTCATTGAAGGTTTTCGTCTGTTAAATCTAACATAAGGATTTTGCTAATAAGAATTGACAGTAAATTTTATCCAATGGTAAGATCGTGAGCAAGAAACGAAAGGAGGAGGATTCGAACATGTTCGCATACGTAGCCAAGCATGAAACAAAACAATGTAGCGATAAAATCCAACTCCATAGGTATGCCTTTTACGCAATTGCGTGTTTAAGGGTGAGCCAACTCCGTTTCCCATAGACTAGCGGATAACGCCCCTGTGTTAACCCAATAGCTCCAAGCGTAAAGGCTGCGATTCCATGCTGCATTTTTTCATCCAGGAATGAAGAAATGAGCATGAAAGCGGCTTTTTCTATCGATAAAAAAGAACGTATGTTCCTAAATGGTGATAAAGGTGGTTTTATATTGAGCAACACTCCGATTAAGTATTTCATCAATCCAGAAGTAAAAGTGGAAAACAATGCAGTAGAGGAGCTGCACCGGCTTTTAGAGGTGAATGAAACAATTGTAACGCTGCAAAAGCATTCACCCGATTATTTTGACGATCCCGATGCCGGAGTTTTGGAAGTAGCCATTACGCCCGATTTTCACAAAGGGAGCGGCATTCCTGTAGGCACGACGCTGTTTACGCGTGGGTTTGTGCTGCCGCAAGCGATTGGCAACGATATTAACTGCGGGATGCGTCTGTATGTCACGGATTTGTGCGAGGAACAGATTCGCACACATTTGGATGCCATTGAACGGAATGTACGCCATGTTTTTTTCGAAGGGGGCCGCAATATTCCCATGACGCGGCATATGCGAGAAAAAATGTTCAAGGAAGGCCTGATCGGAATACTTGACAGCCACAAGGAAGCGAAAGGCGAGGGAATTTGGCGTTATTACAACGAGAGGCAGCAGGAGCTCGATCTGAACCATGTTAATAAAATGGGGTCTTTTATCGCGGAAGCGACGATTGGACTCGATGATTTTCTCGGTCCTGCCGAGCTTTCCCGGGATGCACAAATCGGCTCGCTTGGCGGCGGGAATCATTTTTTTGAGATTCAGGTGGTCAAAAAAGTACATCAGGGCGCTATCGCCAGTCAGTGGGGGCTGAAAGAAGGGCAAGTCGTCCTCATGATTCATACCGGCTCTGTTTCCATTGGTTATAACAGCGGTGCATGGATCACAGAGATGCTGAAAAAGATGTACCCGACTTCCTTGAAGCATCCGGATAACGGCATGTATCCACTGCCTCTTTCAGAGCGTTTCGAACCGCAGTGGAAAATATTTTGGAGTCTCCTGCACAATGCGGCGAACTTTGCATTTGCCAATCGATTGATGCTGGGCCTGATGATGTACAAATCGATTTCCGATGTGTTGGGCGATTTTGAACACAGGCTGTTGTACGATGCGCCTCATAATTATTTGTGGGAAGAGCAGCTCGAGCATGTAGGTGGATTTTTGCATCGAAAAGGGTCGTGTACGGCGAAATCGGCCGAGCAAATGATGGGCACGCCGTTTCAGTATACGGGTGAACCTGTGTTTATTCCCGGTTCCATGGGCTCGCACAGCTTTATTTTGGCTGGGCTCGGCAATCGGGATAGCTTGTATAGCGCAAGCCATGGCGCAGGTCGTGCACTTTCTCGCGGAGATGCTGTGAAAGTGGACGATGACAGATTTCGCGAGTTTCTTGCCAACTTCCGCGTGATCAATCCGATTGACCCGAAGCGGGCGGACTTGCGTGGACGGAGCGATATTTTGAAGAAGTGGGAAGAAGAGCTGAAAAAAGAGGCGCCGTATGCCTATAAAGATATTACTCCGGTGATTCAGTCGCATGTGGATTATGGGATGGCTGAGATTGTGGCTGAGGTGGCTCCGATTGCTACGGTGAAAGGATAAGGAAATAGAAGTAGGGGCTCCCCCTTTTCCTATGCCTTGTTACTCACTTCTTAGGCAGTACTTTACATTCGTGACTGATAAAGAAAGCAAGTGCTGCTTGTTTCATGTAAGATCCTAAAATAGCGTTTGCTTTGTTATTGAAGTGTAATGGAATGAACAGTTGAAATTGTACAAAGAGAGTAAGTTTGTTTTATTATGGTTTTTATTGCCATTTATTTGAAACTTTTTCCGTTTTTTCGTCATAACAACTAGGTGGTTGCCTAATTGGTTACAAAAAAACTTACATTCTTACAACATGTCTTTATCAGGAGGGAAAATGATGAAAAGACTATTAATATTCTGTGTTAACGGCGTCATTGCTATCTGGTTCGGTATTCTTTGGCTCTATAAGATGCTACTTTCTAGTGATATGCCAATGTCTATTTCTTCAGATGAAATGCAATATATGATTCTAACATTATTCATCTCCACAATTGTAGCGCTGATTTATGTTAAATTTACTTCTAACACTAGACTGGTTTATTTTCTTGTTATCCCTTCTTTTCTTTGGGGCTTTTCCATGGTTCAATCTTTAATTAAAAGCTACCATGAATACAATACAATGATTACTCTTGCTGGATTTGTTGGCAGTATATTAATTGTTATAACTTCATCTTTAAATGCCAGACGATTATCAAAAACATCTTAAATGTTCCCTAAAATCAAAGAACGTTCACTCCAAACAGGAGTGAACGTTCTTGAGTTTGTTTACAATCCCGGAAATGGGACCGTCACCACAGAACTTAATGTATCAAAAAGTTTGGCAAGAAAATCCCAAAATGCTCGATTATCGTCTTCGCTTCCCTTATTATCCTCTCCGCAATCAATTACCTCTGTTCGACGAACCACTTTATCGATTTGCTTCGTAATCCAGTTAGGAAGATCGAATTCCTTCTTGATGAACTTGGCAAATTCACCTGGATATACGTGACCTAAAATTTCAATAGCAAGGGATTTCGTAGAAATATCAAGATTTTCACCATATACATCATAGTAAATATCTTTAATTTCTCTTGCGATTTCTTTCGCCGTCATAACCTCATTATTTAGCACAGTTCGAAGATAAGAGTCATTGTCAATATGAACGCTTCCTGGCTTCATTGTGAAGGTGATGTTTGTTCCTGGTACATAGTGAGTTACTCGTTTAGCCATTATACATTCTACTTTTAAAGTGTAATTTGATAAGCAACAGTATTTGACCGGTCATTGTCGCTTTCATCTATCTAGGAAAAAAACAGAGGTAAAACAGAACAGTTTACAAAAAATATTTTTTCACCCCCTGAGTTTCTCAATAAACTGCATCGTAATCTCTTGAATCCCCTCTTCTTTTGAAAGTTTAAGAAAGCTTACTAAGTTGTTAATTTCAGGTTCCATTTCTTCCAAGACCTTGAGTAACGCTTCGTTATCTCCACTTTTTGCTTGCTCGACCATTAAACTAAATGCGTGGTTAGATATTTGTGCAGCTTCTTTAGGCTCCGACTTTTGCATTGATTCACGCCTCTTTCTCCCATGTTTAATTCTTTTCCGACTTCTTTTGCTGTGAGACCGTCCAAGATAACCTTTCGGATGACATGCCTTTCCTTTGCACTAGGCAATTGTCCTAACAACTCTTCAACATAAAGATTGTCGCTGTGTTCGACCTTCCATTGTTGCTTGCCAAAATCGTCTAGGATTGGACATTCATTACATAACCTCTTTCTTTCTCTATAGTTTAGGTTCCAAGCAATACGTCGTAAAATTTTTCTACATTCCTCTTTTGTCAAATGCTCACCGACCTTCCAATAGACTTAATGTTAAAAAAACAAGATCATACGTTCTGTTTTATTAACAAAAAAATAAACGCACCAGATTCAAACTGGCACGTCTCAATTACTGAAATGATGACTCTTGCTGCACACTAAATTGTGAGAGGTTCTGTTATTACTTTTAATACTGAGAAATTTCGTATTTCATAGGGTTTCCTCCTTCTATAGATGTGTGTTTAACCAGCGAGAGACTCATGGAAATTACTGTAGTTAGCATGTTTTACTTCGAAGGACTGCAATACCCTTGCTGGCTGCTGGCGTACCCACTTCTGCTGTTGCCCGAGTGGATTAGTTCATGTTGTCTATTACTATTTTACCAAATCGTTGAATTTTACTAATGTAAATTCCTTTAATGTAAAGTTTTGTAATTAAATGTAATCAGGAGGTGATCCATAAACTAGAAAAAGGTCGCGGAATTTTTGGGAAAATAAAAAAGAGACCGTTCAAAATGATACGGTCTCCCCTTGTACTTCACTCACGAAGGCATGTGTATTCTCTTCTGTGTCTTTGAAGAAGGTCATCCATGTTTCTGTTTGCCCCATTTTGGCTACGAGATGTGGCTCGTCGATAAACATAACGTCCCTTTTTTTAAAATCTTCAAAAGCGGTTTGAATGTCATCCACTTGAAAGTAAAGGACGGAGCTGGCGTGTGCAAATTGCTCTTTTTCCGGTAGGCTCAGCATGAGGCGAAGTCCGTTACATTCAAAGAACGCCATATTGCCTGTCTGAAACAAAAGAGGGAGCGCGAGCTGCTCTTTGTAAAAATGGACGGCTTTTTCCAGGTTTTTGACAGGGATGCCGATTTGCCCTACTTTTTGAATCAGGTTCGTTTTCATGATAAATCCCCCTTTTGTTCGCGTTTCCTCATCAGCATAAACGAATCAATTGATTATTTCTTATCCAAAATCACTTTTTTTCTGAATCGCAGAGGAGAAATGCCGACATGCTGCTTAAACATTTTGCTAAAGGAAACGGGGTTACTGCAAAGCGTCCATTTCTTTTATTACATCGAAATGTCCGAGCAATATGGTCCGCATAATCTGGTGAAATTGTTCTTCATAACCGATGGAGTCCCGATCCAGGAAGGTGAGACTCTCTTTTAAAGTCGCTAACTGAAAAGCCAGTGTGTGGCTCGTATGATAGGTTTTTTCAAAAAAACCGATCGAAGCCATTTCCTTATAAGGATCACTGAGAAGGCGATCCGTTGAATCCACGAGCGCGCTCAAAATTTCCTCGCCAAAACCATGCCCGAAGAAAATACAAAACGATTCCACTTCCTCATCTTCCTCGATGGCAATGGTATACTCGCCTTCGTTTAGCAAGAGATACCTGCCCTCTTCCACAGCAAAAAAGCCTCTACTTGTCTTGTATTGTGCCCTTCCATTATGGAAGGTCTTAATGGAAAGCTGCCCATCCCCCTTCCCAGTAAAATTGCTTGCTTTTTGCGTGGAGAACAAAGTTCATGGAAGGTTTGGCGGTCATTTCAAAATATCCTGCAACGTCTTATCGATATGGGCAAAACGAAACTGGTACCCTTCACGCTCAAGCCTTTCTGGAATGACCCAGCGGCTTTTCAGCACCAGCTCTGTTTCCGTTCCGATCATCATGGCCCCCATTTCCAGCATCCATTTGGGAGAAGGCAGTCCGAAGCTCCGATTCATCACGCTGCGAAAATGCTGCATGAATTCACGGTTTGTGACGGGATGTGGAGAAGAACAATTGAATACGCCGCTTAAGTCAGTTCGCTCCTTTAAAAAGAGAATGATCTGGAAGATATCTTCGACATGAATCCAGCTAAAACGCTGATTGCCAGACCCTTGTACACCCCCAAGTCCAAAGCGAACGAGATTTTTGTATGGATCGATAACCCCGCCGTTTTCACCCAGCACGATTGCCATGCGTAAGGCTACTTGTCTCGTATGCGGCAAATCAAAGGAAAAGAAGGCAGATTCCCATTGCTTGGCGACATCAACGGAAAAGCCTGTTCCAATTTCCCCGCTTGCTTCTGTCATGGGACGATCCTCCGCATGCCTATAGATGGTGGCTGTGCTGGAATTGAGCCAGAGCAAAGGTGGGTTTTTGCAAGCCAAAACAGCATTGCCGAGTATGTGAGTGGTCTCTGTCCGGGATTTCAGGATTTTTTCCTTGTTCTTATCATGGTAACGACAGTTGACGGATTTGCCCGCCAGGTTGATGAGCAGCTCGGAATTTTCCAAAGCTTCCACGATTTTTGCATGATTGTCCCACGTTATATGAGGAGAAGTTCTTGCGATGATCCTTACTTCATAGCCAAGTTGATTGAATTTGTCTGCCAGATACTTGCCGATAAAGCCAGTGCCGCCGGCCAGGATCACTTTCTTTTTCATAAGATCAACTCGCTTTCTTTGCTTTGCGTATTTCTTACAATAATTGTAACATGGTTTTCTCTTTGTTACTGGAGATTGGAAAAGTCCTCATGGGAAAATAAAAAAGACGCAGACCTTCTTTCCTCGTGAGAAGAAGATCCGCGTCTTTTAATTATGATGGTTGTTGGACCGCAAGTTACTTAGCTGCCTGGCCTTCTTTAAACGCTCTTTGGAAGCTTTCGATGAGCAGGCCGTAGTTTGGCATTACTTCCGCATAGATTTCTGCGAACTCTAGGGCATCTGGGCGGTTCCATGTTTTTTGCAGTTCAGACATGACAGCGAGTGTATCAATAGGAACTGCTCCTGCTTGCACTACGCGAGCCAGTGTAATATCTGTCGCCATCTTGCTCCAGTTACCCGATGCGTCAATAACTGTGAAGACTTTGTAGCCTTCTGCCAGTGCAGACAAGGTAGGGAATGCCATGCAAACGCTGGTGAGTGTACCGGCAATAATCAGGGTCTTCTTGCCAGTGGCTTCAACCGCTTTTACGAAATTAGGGTTATCCCAAGCATTGATCTCACCGTTACGCGGTACATACACGTTATTTGGCAGGATTTCAGCGATTTCTGGGATCAATGGGCCATTCGGGCCAGTTGGTACAGAGTCAGTTGTGAGTGTCGGGATATTCAGCAGCTTTGCCACTTTTGCAAGGGCAATCACGTTTCGGCGGAGTGTTGGCACATCCATATCCCCTACTGTTTGGAACAAACCGCTTTGGTGGTCGATCAACAACAGAGCTGCATCGTTTACATCAATTACATTGTGGTTTTTCGTTGCCATGGATAATTACCTCCTAGAATTTTTGTTTTTGAATTAGATGGTGTCATGTATAGGCCTTCAGGTGTCTGCTACATGACAATCACCTCCTAACTCTTTTGGATGATGTCTTTGAATCAAGCTTCTTTAATTTGAGATAAATTTAATTCGATTAAAAATCGTACTCCTCATCTTTTTGCTCCCGAATCCTTGCATACGCATCGACGAGCAGTACGGTATCCTCGACGAGACGCTCCAGGCGGAAGTGAATATCGTCATTGATGATTTCTTTGCGGTTGAAGTCCTTCTCTTCGATAAAGACATAAGTGGGTACGATATGCGCCTTCATATAAGAGAGGATCGGCTTCAACTGTTGTTCTGCCATGAGATAGTGTTTGGAAGTTCCTGCTGTGACCAATACGCTGACCACTTTATCCCGGAATGCGTTGACGGGCAACAGGTCAAAAATGTTCTTCAATGTGGCTGGGATGGATGCTTGGAATGTGGGTGTTCCAATGATAAGCGCATCGGCTCCCATGATGGTTTCAGTCACGAACTTGGTGTCGCCTTCGTAATCCGTGTAATTTCGTCCGTCACTGAAGACGAGATTGTACTCGGCTAGGTCAAGCAGCGTAATTTCTGCCTCCGGGTATTTTTCCCGGGCCTTTTTGAGTGTCAAATCCATCGCTGTTCTTGTTTTCGAGCCTACATTAGAGCCTGCAATTCCGACGATTTTCATAGGTGCCACTCCTTTTATGGTTAGGATTTGGTTGTATGCTTTTTCACTTCTGGCAAGATTTTCGTTGCGATCAGTTCGATGTTTTTCGCGATTTTATCAAAAGGTACACCGCCAAAATCGATTTGCGCCATGAAGCGTTGTTGTCCGTACATTTCGTATTGGTAAAGCATTTTTTCGATGATGACGTCAGGGCTGCCTATCATTAACGCATCACGATAATCGACAGACTGTGCAAACTGTTGCTTCGGATAGCCACCGCCACGCAATGCGATAAACCCACCATTTAGATGCGGATAGAACTCACGAAGCGCATCCGAAGTCTTGTCGGCTGTATAAAACAAACTCGTTGTCGCTACTGGCAAGGTCGCTGGGTCAAAACCATTTTGCTTCGCTGCCTCCCGGTAAGCATCGACGGAGCCCTTGAAGTTGATGGCTGGACCTCCAAGTGTGGTCAGCATCATAGGTACGCCAGCTTGACCAGCTTTAATCGCGCTTGCAGGTGGTCCCCCTACTGCACGCCAGATGGGAAGACGTCCTTGTAAAGGCTGCGGCAGAATCGATGCGTTTTGTAGTGGTGCACGGAACTGCCCTTCCCACGTAACGCGATCCTCGTTATTTAGCTTGAGAAGAAGGTCCATTTTCTCTTCAAACAATTCCTCATAGTCGCGCACATCGTAGCCGAGGAGGCTATATGCTCCTACTCGGGAACCGCGTCCGGCAACAATTTCTGCCCGACCATTGGAGATCAGATCCAAGGTAGCGAAATCCTCATACACGCGGACCGGATCAGATGTGCTCAATACAGTGGCGGAGCTAGCGATTTTAATGTTTTTCGTAGCTTGTGCGATCGCACCCAGAATGACGGTATGTGCTTGCGTCGTAAAATGCGTCTGGTGGCTTTCGCCGACAGCGAATACATCAAGTCCTGCTTCATCTGCCAGCTTACTTGCTTCGATTAATTCCTTGATGCGTTGTTCAGAAGAAATCTTGGAGCCGATGTGTGGATTCGGGACATGGTCGCCAATCGAATATAAGCCGAATTCAAGTCCCTTTTTGGTGTCGATACGATATTGTTCCATGTTGATTCACTCCTTTTAGTCAATAGGTGTCAATGTCGCTTCAATTTCTGCTCGGCGTTCTTCGAGGAATGGAGGTAAGTCCAAAGCTTTTCCGAGCTCCTCGACGGTTGAATCTGCTGTGAAGCCAGGACCGTCTGTTGCAATTTCGAACAAAATGCCGTTTGACTCACGGAAATACAAGCTTTTGAAGTAGAATCGATCCACAATCCCTGTTGAACGGAAACCGCGTTTTCGAACGGCGTCATCCCAGTATTGCAGCTCTTCATCGTTTTTCACGCGAATTGCCAAGTGATGAACACTTCCTCGACCCGGTTTTTCAGGGGTTCCCTCTTCCTGCTTGATGACAATTTCACCGAAGGATTTACCAGCGACGGATTGATAAATGGCTTCTTGTTCTGAGCGTGATACCTCGGTATAACCGAATGTGTCTGTTAACAGACTAGCTAATTTGTCCAAGGAACGGACGGTAATCTCAACCGTGCCGATTCCCAAGATGCGATGCTTTTCTTCAACTACGGATTCGCCCCATGGAGCCCAATTCGATGGAACTCCTTCGCCGTTGTTATTGATCAGGATCATTCGCAGGCCTTCCGAGTCTTCGAAATGCAAGGCATCGCGGCCAGCGTACTTGGTAATCTCGCCATGGTGAACATTCAGTTGTTCAAAGCGCTTTTTCCAAAAGGTCAAGCTCTCCAGTGACGGAACGAGCAGTCCGATTCGAGTGATCGCGTTCGTGCCGCGTACGGTTTTTCCTACCATCGGCATTTCAAAAAACGACAACTCGGTTCCAGCGCTGCCTGTCAAATCTCCGTAAAACAGGTGATACATCGACGGATCGTCTTGGTTGACGGTTTTTTTCACTCTGCGCAGTCCCAATACGTTTTGATAAAAGTGATTATTTGATGGAGCATGTTTGGTTAACATAGATACATGGTGATGGCCTGGGATGGTGTACATGGTAGTCACTCCTTGTTTAACTTGACTAATCAAGTGATGGTGTAAAAAAAATTACACAGGCGGTAATTCTTTTTTTTGGCTATTTTTATGAATCCGTGTCATTAGGGTGTAAAGCGTTTTTTGTTCTTCTTCACTTAGAACCTCATCGAAGAATGACGACTGAAACGCTAGTTGTTCAGGAAAGGCTTGTTCCAGTACGGCTTCCCCTTTTTCGGTTAGGCTGATCGTTTTCGTTTTCCAATCCTGCTTGCGTACAATGTAGCCCTCTTTTTCAAGTCTGACGAGCATCCGAGAAATACCACCTTGTGTAACGGTTACTTTCTCAGCTAACTCCGACTGGGTGAGAGGCTGGTAGACGCTTATTTGCATCAGGACATCGAATTGAGCTGTTGTTAAATCGAAGCGTTTGAGAAACTCATTTGACAGCTGGTTGCTTTGGGTGGTAAACCGCATCAAGCGTAACCAGATTAATGAGCCTATGGTGTTATTACGCATGTTAGTTTGCCTCCCTTCGCTGAGCTTATTATCACTTTACTACTCAATTGATAAAAAGGCAATACCATAAATGATAGTCTAAAGGACCAAGTATTACATCAGTCGTATTAAAATATGGGAAACTATTTATAAAATAGGGGATCATTTATGGAGAAAAAATCAGGAGTATACTTTGGCAAAGAAATTGCCTTAAACAACTTGAGAGATATCCTATTTCACTATCATACTGAAGAAAATGCAGATTATGAAGTTACCGTTGATTGTAAAGAGTTCGATCCAAGAATTGAATTAGATGCTGAAATAATTGGGTCTTATGTAAGAAAAGAAGACATAGAAGAATTGAATTTGAAATTAAAAGGGCTACCAGGGAACTTCCGTTGGTGCACATACAAACACTGGCATACGACTGCAGAAATCAATGAAGTAAAATATGAAGCATATGGGAAGGAAACGCTAGATGGTGAACGGTTGCTTATATTAGAAGATTATACAGGAGAGTTGAATGATCTCAGATTAAAAATATGCAATCTCCCTCAGCATTTACAGTGGGTGACATTGAGGAAAAATATTGATGGAACATATCCAAATATGCAAGAAAATTTTAGATCCTGGATAAACGAGATGTTAAAACTTTAAACTGTTTGTAAGAATGTGCCGCTCCATTATTAGGAGCGGCATTATCTTTATCTATTGTTGTTTTCAACCGTCTTCTTCATCGTTTCAATTAATGCTTTCAAGAGGGGCAAATTCCGGTTCTTCATATGATACGCCAAGTACAAATCATTAAAAACAGTAAAGGACGGGTAAATAATCTTTACTTTGTTTCTGGACAAATGATCATTCAGCATGAACGTGGGCAACAGGCTGATTCCAGCGCCATGCTCGATAGCCTTCAGCACACTGTGCAAATCCGGTACGACGTGTGTCGGATGCGTTTGTGGACGCTTCTGAAAATGCTCGCGCCAAAAACGGCGGATGATCGGCAAATCCAAATCATAGCTGATCCATGGCTGTGAGCATAGCCAAGATTCAAAAGACTCCTTGTCGTCAAACGTTGGTTCACTGTAATCGGGAGGTGCCACCAAAGCAAATTCCTCTTGCATGTACGGAATATATTCGACGCCTGGCGCGGAAAGCTTCTGCGACATGACGATGAGGTCTACTTTTTCCTCCAGCAGGAATTCGAGTATCTTGGAAGCGACACCGAGATAGGCGATGACGCGCATTTGGTAGCTTCCGATGTGCGGAGCTAGCTTCTCACGGAAAAACTCATGCGCTGACCCGATTCGAATCACAGGTAAAGATGTGGCCGCTTTCGTCTTGAGGGTCTGCGTGGTTTCTTCCAAAGCTTCGATGAGCGGAACCACCTGAGTATAGAGCGCTTTGCCTCTCTCGGTAGGAATCATTTTTCGGGGAGCTCGTGTAAATAATGGCTCACCCACCTCTGCTTCCAGGGAGGCCAAATGTTGGCTCATGGCTGGTTGGGTCATCATCCTCGTTCTGGCAGCTTCCGATACGGAGCTATGCTTATAGATGCTGATAAAGCTTCGGTACCATTCAAAGTCCACCATGTTGGCTATCCTTTCTTAACTGAGACGTTTCTGGTGCTGTGCTCCCCATATCGTAAACAAAATTCCGATGACCGTCACGAGTGAAGCGACCCAAGGAACGGCAGAAAGACCGCCAGCAAAGTTAAGATCGATAACAACGCCCCCAATATAGGCACCAAGCGCATTTCCCAGGTTGAAGGCCGCGATGTTCAGTGTCGAAGCGAGCGTAGGTGCTTCCTTGGCCGTGTTCAGCATGTGGAGCTGCAAGCCAGGAACCGTACCAAATGCGGCAATCCCCAAAATGAATACCGTTATCAAAGTGAGTGGCTTATTTTGATCGGTTAAGCTGAACACAGCGAGAATGAGCGCCAGTACGACAAGTATCCCGAGCAAGGAAGGAAACAGCTTGCGGTCTGCCAATTTTCCTCCGTAAATATTCCCGATGGTAATCCCTACGCCGAACAAGACGAGGATGTACGAAACAGAGCTGGGGGAGAAGCCCGTGATGTCCACCAGGATTGGCGAAATGTACGTAAACGCGGTAAATACGCCTCCAAATCCGAATACAGTCATCATAAGCGCGATATGAACCGCTGGGCGCTTGAGCACGCGGAGCTCTTGCCGCAGACTGGATGTTGCGTTGGCGACCTTCGGAACGAGCATAACAATTCCGATCAAGGCAATGATCCCAATCATCGTGATCGCCCAGAAGGTAGAGCGCCAGCCGTACGCTTGCCCCAGAAACGTTCCAATCGGTACACCCAAAATATTGGCCAGTGTCAGTCCGGTAAACATGATCGCGATGGCACCCGCGCGTTTTTCCTTGGGAACCAGCTCAGCGGCAATGACCGAACCCACACCGAAGAACGATCCGTGGGTAAGAGCAGCCAGGATGCGAGCCAGCATCAAAACCGTATAGTTCGGTGCGAGAGCGGCTAGCGCATTTCCCGCGATAAATAGAATCATGAGAAACAGCAAAAGTGCTTTACGCGGCATTCTGTGCGTAGCCATCGTAATGATGGGAGCGCCGATAGCGACACCCAATGCATATCCGGTAATCAGGAATCCAGCCATCGGGATGGATACGTTCAAACTGGTGGCTACTTCAGAGAGCAGTCCCATAATGATGAACTCTGTCATCCCGATCGCAAATGCTCCGAGTGTCAGAGCGTACAAGGCGAGAGTCGATCCTTTGCGAGTGGCCTGATCTCGTTCATAGTGACGGGCCATATTTTCTGTTGCCATGGTAGTGAGTAGCCCTCCTTTTGTATAAAGAAAATGAAAAGATGAATAGGGGAGGAGGCTGATATTTTTCGTCTATCAGCCTCCCGTGTATTATTCGCCTAATTTGTTTACTACTGCTTCTGTGACAGCGAGTGTAGATTGAGGATTTTGTCCGGTAATCAGGTTGCCGTCGACTTCTACATGGGTGTTCCAGTTTGGTGCCGCTACAAAAATGGCACCGAGATCACGGATTTTGCTCTCCAGGAGGAAAGGCAGGTAGGACCCCAAGCCTGTCGCTGCTTCTTCTCTGTCTGTGAAAGCATTCACGCGCTTGCCTGCGACTAGCGGCTGACCATCGGACAAGGTCGCGCCAACCAGACCGGCAGGACCGTGGCAAACAGCCGCTACGATTTTTCCTGCTTCATAAAACTCTCGCAGTAATTGCTGAAGCTTTTGGTTATCTGGCAGGTCAAACATCGTACCATGACCACCTGGGAGGAAAATAGCCTCGAAGCCGTCTGCTGTTACGTCATCCAGCTTTTTGGTGTTTTCCAGATGCTTGGCGGCGTCCAAGATTTCTTGCGGTGTTTGCTCGTCCACGCTGCCAGGGTCAATCGGACCAGCTCCGCCCAGTGGGCTTGCTACTGTGATTTCATAGCCTTTGTTTTCGAAAGCCAGATAAGCCTCTGCGAACTCGGATAGCCAGATTCCTGTCTTTTTGCCTTCCTGCATATCTGTATGATTGGTGACTACCATCAAGATTTGTTTTGCCATCTATATTGCCTCCTATATTTTTTGATTGGGGGGTACAGTTGCTATTCTAAGGTCGGACTATCGATAAAACAAATTATGTTTTATGTAGTTATCTATAAAAAAATTTATGGATAAGGAATAAAAGATACAAAACCTTGGTCGTGAGTGGTTTTGTCGTTCTATTCTGGTGTATATTTTGTGGTAGTAATCTATCGGCAGTAAATACAGGAGTGACATGAATGGCAAGTGTGAAGGAAAAAATACTAAAAGCAACCTTTGATTGTATTGCGGAAAAAGGCAGCGCATCCGTATCCCTCCGAGATATTTCAAATAAAGCCCAAGTCTCTTTAAGTCAGATTCATTATTATTTTTCCGGCAAAGAGGGCTTACTGGTTGAAGCTACGGCTGAATTTATGAAAGAAGATATACAAGCCTTGCGAGCATACCTCGAGGACACCCGGGATCCCATAGAGAGAATCGAAAAAACAATCGATTACGTTTGGGAACAAAACAAGAATCAATTCCCGTTGTTCAAGGTGTATTTTGATTTGCTCTGCACAGCTATCTGGAACCCTATTTTGGCTGAACAAACCAAGCAATTGCAGGATCAGCTCGTTGAAGCGATCCTCGATGAAGAGATGAGCTTGGGTGTCGCGAACCCTACACTTGCCAGATTTATTTTGACGTTTACAGATGGATTTGGATTGCAATTATTACAAGGGGCTTCGCAAGACAAGCTGGAAGAAACCTTTCTCATGTTCAAAAAAATCGTAAAGCAGTATGTACAAGCCGCGGGAGATGAAGTCTCATAACATCGCCAAAAGTCCAAGTCAATTTGGGCTTTTTTATTTTAAGTGGCAGGCGTAAAAAGATGGGAGTTGCAAATTTGCAAGAGAGAACTATAATGAAATCGTAACGATTCGGACGGACGTCCGAACGAAAATCTCAACTAATCGGGAGGGTTTTATGATGAGATTAAAAGATAAAGTAGCCGTTATTACCGGTGGTGCAAGCGGAATTGGACGTACAACTTGCCTTAAATTTGTAGAAGAAGGAGCAAAGGTTGTTGTAGCGGATTTTAATGAAGAGTTAGGCAATGAAACAGTGGTGATGCTCAAGGATAAGGGCGGAGAGGCTGTATTTAAAAAGGTGGATGTAAGCGATTTCAATCAGGTGGAAGAATTGGTAAACTTCACAGTTGAAACGTATGGTCGGATTGATACGATTTTTAACAATGCTGGAATTGTGAAGGGAACACCTTTGCTTGAACTTGAGCCAGATATGTATGAAAAAATCATTAAAGTGAACCAGGACGGCGTTTATTACGGCATTTTGACGGCAGGGCGCAAAATGAAAGAGTTGGGGATTCAAGGAACCATTATCAATACATCCTCCATCTTTGGATTCTTAGCGAATGCAGGAACCTTTAGCTACAATGCGTCCAAGGCCGCGGTTAAATTGATGACACAAACGGCTGCATTGGAGCTTGCTCCTTATGGTATTCGTGTAGTCGGTGTGGCTCCTGGTGTAGTGGATACACCTATTTATAACCCGCTCAAGGAAGCAGGCAAGGCCCACATCATGACTGATAAACAGATGACAAAGCAATTCACTGCGCCAGAAGATATCGCAAACGTTGTGGCATTTTTGGCATCGGATGAAGCACGCGCGATTAACGGAAGCACCATTTTGGTCGAGGATGGGTATACTTCTTTCAAATAGTTCCGCATAAAAAGAGACCGGCATTCACCCTGAACAAGGAGAGTGATGCCGGTTTTTTTCTTAACGGCTAAATTCCTTTTCGAAGATGGCCATATTAACCTCGACAGGCTCTGGACCGACCGCATTAATGTTCGTCACCAAAATATGCTTCCCGTCAAGCGTACCACCCGCCAAATTCTCAAACCCATGGATGCCTCCGCCGTGCCCCCAATAGGTTTTCCCGTTCGGCAGTGTTACCTCATAAATGCCCAGTCCATATTTACCAAAAGGAGAATCCACACCGGTCGTCATCTGCTTCAGCATCTCGCCATTTAATAGTTTTCCACCGAGTAGTGCACTGAAAAAGATAGTCAGATCTTTCCCGGTAGAGATCATTTCTCCCGCCGCATTCGCCCATGAAGGATTATACTCTGTGAAATCATACAAATTACCTGACACATCCATGTTATAGCCTGTGGCATGCTGACCCGGAATTTTGGGATTACTGCCACTAAAGGATGTATCTGTCATCTGAAGCGGGTCGAGGATCCGTTTCTTAATCTGCACATCGTACGTTTCTCCTGTCACCTTCTGAATAATAAGACCAGCTAGCACGGTATTTGTATTGGAATAGTCCCAGCCTGATCCTGGTTGAAATACTGGCGGCTTAGCCAGTCCCATACGTACAAGGTCATCGACGGTATATTGGGGGAACGAGGTAGCGTGCCGCATTTCTACACTCGTGTAGCTCGCAATTCCGCTCGTTTGGTTCAATAACTGACGAATCGTGATTTTGTTGCCGTCATACCCATTGCCCTGTACCACACCGGGAAGCCATTTTTCTACCGAGTCATCCAGATTCAGTTTTTTCTCCTGGACCAACTGTAATACAACGGTAGCAACAAACGACTTTGTGACACTTCCAATACGGAATGTAAAGTTCGGTTCCATCGGACTCTTATCTTCTAGGTTAGCTACGCCCGCAGCATAAGACCAATATTCGCCGTCACTTAACCCTGCAGCGACTATGCCTGGGATTTTCTCGCTTTTTGTTTCCTGGTCAATGAACTGTTTCATTTCGTCCCGATGTTTTTGGGCCGCTTGATCCGGGGTGGAAGGTTGGGTGGCTTGTCCCGAGAATTCAGTCATTTGGATGTTCTCCATATGAGGAACAGCACCTTCTAATACGTTGATACTCATCGCGATCACATGCTCGCCGTCTTTTGTTCCACCTGCGAAGTTGGTGAATCCAGGAATGCCGCCTTGATGACCCCATATGGTAGTGCCATTCGGCAATGTTACTTCCTGAATACCGAGTCCGAATTTCCCGTGTGGAGTATCAACAGTGGTCACCATTTCTTTCTGCATTTCAGGTGGTAACAGTTTTCCACCCAATAAAGCACTGAAGAACGTAGTTAAATCTTGTGCAGTCGAGATCATACCTCCTGCCGCGTCTGCAAACGAAGGGTTAAGGTCAGTCATATCCATTAATGTACCGGCATTGTTAAAGTAGCCATTCGGACTCTTTTCAGGCAAGGAAGTAGAGCCCCCGGGCAATTGTGTGTCTTTTAATTGAAGCGGCTCAATAATTCGTTTCTGTATTTGCTCTGCATACGTTTCTCCAGTGACCTTTTGGATAATGAGTTTCATAAGCACAGTATTCGTATTCGAATAGCCGCCCGTGGTCGGTTTTTGTTTTAATGCACGAGAAATTAGCTGTTCGACTGTCAGCGTTTGAGTGGAGTTCGAAAGTAAACTTTGCTTGAGTTCACCATCTAAGTAGTCTGCAACTCCACTCGTATGATTTAATAACTGACGAATCGTAATTTTGTTACCATCATATCCATTGCCTTGCACGACACCTGGCAGCCATTTCTCCACCGAGTCATCGAGGCTTAGCTTCTTTTCCCCAGCTAGTTGCATGGCAACTACACCGACGAACGATTTCGTTATACTCCCGATTCGAAATGAATAGTCAGCCTCCATCGGTTTCTTACTTTCTACATTCGCTTCGCCGGAAGCATACGACCAGAAATCCGTCCCCTTCTTTACTGCAAAGATGACACCTGGAATGTTTTCGCTGGCAGCAGCTTTATCAATCGCTTCTTTTGTTTTGGTATGGTCCGTTTTCTGTTGTTGCGTGATTGTCTGGTTCACACCTGCTTCCGCACAACCGTAAGTAGGAAGTACCAGCGTCCCTATTAATAGTGCAGATAACGTAAGGGACGCTCCTTTGTGCATATGGAATGGTTTCATTTCTCATCGCTCCTCAAAAAGTTGAAATGTGTTGTCTCACACAGCCAGCTTATTCTCAAGGCTGTAAAATCACATAGTGACAATACCGTTCTATCTATGTATGACATCGTGCCAACCCATCATATTTGCGGCATGACAGAATGTCATAGGAGCTATATGACACGGCTATTCTGCTTGACGAATCTGGAAATGATGATGCATGATGAGTCAGAAACATTCGGGGATTTCCTTACTATTCAAATGAGCAGGAGTACATGACAAATGTTATCCATGATAAAAAAATGGTTCTGGTACAATTGGGTGGTTTTTGCCTTACGAACGATTTGGCTAGGCATTATCGTCATAGCAGATATTATGTATCCGGCAATGATAGCCGTTCCGTTCGGAGTCATCATCCTGATTGCCTTTTTGGTTTATGCCATTCCATTGATCGTTCAATATAGAAAAGAAAATTGGTATCTGGCTGTCGAAGTCGTAATGACAGGCTTTTTTTACCTATATGTGGCCTATGTAGCGCCGCAATTGATTTGGTCTTTCGTTTTACTGGTGATGATTATTGGTGTGGCCAGTAGTCGCAGAACGTATATGTGGACGGGAATCTCTAGTGGGATCATTTTCCCGGCTTTGAACGGGTTGATTGCGAATCATCCCCCGTACGAGTTCATGTTTAGTTGCAGCTTTGGTTTTGCTATGGGTATGGCGTTTAGTATATTAATTGAGTCTCATAAACAAGCCCGAATCATTCAGGAGCAGAAGCAACTGTTAGAGCAGCATATTAAGCAAATTGAAGAGCTTACCCTGATCGAAGAACGTAATCGGCTGTCACATGAGTTGCATGACACGATTGGTCATTCGTTAACCTCTTTGCTTGTCGGTGTTGAGTCACTCCGATCTTCGGTTCCTGATTCACAGATCGAACGGGTCGATACACTTGTCTCAATTGCACAAGGCAGCCTAAATGATATCAGGAAGCATTTCAATCAGCTTTCTGATGCTCGGTTGAACAAGTCGTTAAGTGAAGCGCTACTGGAATTAACAGAAGAATTTATGAAGTCAACAGGTGTAACGGTCAACTTCCGTGTGATCGGCAGTGAGACGCTCGTTATGCAAAAAATGAGCTTTTGTTTACATCGTTGCCTGCAAGAATCGCTCACAAATGCGGTTCGTCACGGCCAAGCAAGTGTGATATCTGTTGATCTGTATTTCGAAAGTCAGCAACTTCGTTTACAAATCGAAGATAATGGCAACGGAACAGAATCAATCCAGTTCGGCTTAGGTCTAAAGGGTATAAAGGAACGGCTTGAGCAACATCAAGGTATGCTGTCCGTTCATTCGCAACCAGGACAAGGTACTGTTGTCATTTGTAATGTTCCTTTACAGGTAGAACCTGGACTTGGCAGTATCCGCCTGCTTATTGTTGACGATCAGGTGATGATTGCCGACAGCTTACAGCAAATCTTAAGCCAGCAGGACAATTTTATCGTTGTTGGTACAGCTAGTGATGGGCAAGAAGCATTAGAACAGTGTGAGCGACACCAGCCGGATATCGTGTTAATGGACGTGCACATGCAAGGGATGAACGGACTGGAGGCCTTCCTTCAAATGAAACAACACTGGCCGAACATGAAGGTTGTGGTCATGACAACGTTTGAGGATTCGGTACAGGCAGCAACAGCATTGGAGCATGGGGCGGAAGGATATATGCTGAAGTCTACTCGTCCAAAAGAGATGATGGAAGCGATGAAGCTCATCTATAGCGGGGGAACGTGGCTTGATCAGTCGATCGCCACGCGCGTATTCGAAGAGATGAAGCGCCAACGTGAGCAGTTAGAGAAGTACAGCCCAAATGATCCGTACGGCTTGACGAAACGGGAGAGGGAGATTTTACAGCTGTTATCGGATGGGCTTCGCTACAAATCGATTGCCACCAAACTATATTTATCGGAGGGAACGATACGGAATTACTGTTCCACCCTTTACTCGAAGCTCGGTGTCAGCAACCGGGAAGAAGCAATTGAACTGGCGCGAACCGAGAGTATCCTATAGATGACAAAAAGACGGGAGAAATCCCGTCTTTACTCTTCCGGCGTTCGATCGAGGAACAGTCGCGTTACCTTTGTGTAATCCCCTTTTTCCACTTCTTCTTCCGTCGCCTTTTCTTCCAAAGGATCATGACCGTACATGCTTGGCGCAATTGTTGGATCGTGCTCAGAGGAACGCTTTTTATTATCCATGATTCACCACTCCTTTAGTAGGTAGGGTACGATGGATGGCCTATTCTTATCCCCGATCGCAGCATATGACATGGGAAATGCTATTCCAAAAGTACCGATCTTCAAGATCCGGTGCTTTTTTTGATGACAGATTGTCATATGGGGTAGGGAGAAACCGTTGGTAACAGGGCGTTTGAAATTTATGACATAACGTTACTTGTTGTACAGGAAGTGCTCGGGCCATACTTTGAGCAAACGAAGCTTTTAGGAGGAGAGAAATGAACTTTTACAGAAGTAGCATCGTCGCGGTATCGATTTGTGGTCTACTCTTAACAGGAGCCCATTCCACGTATGCAGCTCCATTAACCGAGATGGACAGCGAACAACAAGGGAAGAAGGCAAAGAATCTAAGTCCAAAAGAATGGCTAGAGCTGAAATCTTTTCACTTGAATAGCGCTGAGCCTGGGACTGATCTTGAAGATATTGAACCGCTGCGCAAAATGATCGGTTCTGCTTCAATCGTAGGTTTAGGTGAGGCAAATCATGGCAGTCATGAAGTTTTTACGATGAAATACCGGTTTGTTGAATTTCTCGTCATGGAAATGGGCTTTACCACCCTTGTATTAGAAGAAAACTGGGGCAACGCATTGCAACTCGATCATTACGTTCTCACAGGAGAAGGGAATCCGAGTGAATATCTAATGCCCCTATTTCAAACACAAGAAATCGTAGACATGCTGGAATGGATGCGTGAGTACAATGCCGATCCCGAGAACGAAGAGAAACTGCGGGTGGTCGGGATGGATGTACAAAATGTCAGCGAAAATGTATACGATGAGATCAGACAGTATGTAAAAAAATATAAGCCTGACCTGCTGCCCCGTCTGAATGAAAAAATGAAGGAACTTGCCGAAGCTACGAAGGACCTGGAAGCCTATACAGCTTTGCCAGAGGCCATTCAGGAAAAACATCATGAGCAAGCGAAAGAAATCACGAAAATATTGGAACAAAACAAAAAACGTCTGAACGGCCAATCCAAGGAGTTCGCAAGGATCAAGCAACACGCCAAGGTCATTGAGCAATTTACTGGCATATATATCAATTTCTCGGAGAATCCATCAGAAGTATTTTTGAGGCATGATATCGCGATGTTTGAGAATGCGAAGTGGGCTCATGAACAGCTGGGAAAAACAATCGTATGGGGACACAATGGGCACATCGCAAAGAACAATATGTTGCCGGATGTATACCCGAAGCTCGCCGGTCAGCATTTACTGGACCATTATGGTAAGAAATATGTAACGATTGGAACTTCATTCGGGAAAGGCGATTTCAACGCGTATAACCTTGAAAATAAAATTGTTCCAGTTACCATTGAATCGAATGATCCAAAAACATTCAATCACACCCTGGATCAAGTCTCAAAGGATCAATACTTTGTTGATTTACGGAATGCTACAGGTCGCACCAAAAAATGGTTAGAGGAAGAACGGCCGTTTTTGATCGGTTTCGGTTCTGCTAATCCAAGCAAACCAAACATGGTAACAACTTCGCTTGGGCAAGCATTCGATATTCTCATTCATATAGACACAGTGAGCGCTGGCAAGCTTGTTCGTTAAATAGCAGAAAGAAACCGGCATTTACCCAAGAGCAATGGGCAGAATGCCGGTTTTATTATACGAGAAACCCCATCAAGCGTTTCACATGGTCGGTATTTTCGCGGGATGTCAGCGACTCCAGAAGAGTAAACGCCACATCAAAAGCGGTCGAAGGATTGTACGAGGTGATGACATTGTTGTCGATCACGATGGATTGGTCAGGAATAACATTGGCACCCATCGCTGCCAGCTGTTTTTGTCTCAATTGGTTGTTCAGATTATAGGTCGTTGCGTTTCGTCCTTGCAAAATCCCGCTTTTCCCGAGGGGAAGTGCGCCGACACAGATGGAGGCAATCACTTTGCCTTGCTTTTCAAATTCACGTATGAAAGCGAGAACGTCCTCGCGATAAGCATCTTCATAAAAGCCTGCATGCTCAAAACCGCCAGGCAGTGCCAATGCATCGAAGTCATTTACATTCGCATCGTCGATCACCATTTCGGGAATCACAGTAAAATTCCACGTGCATTTCAACTCTTTGCGCGTTCCCACGGTCACCAGCTCCGTTGTTCCGTCGCCCTCTTCCTTGTTCCAGCCGATTACGTCTGTAAATACGCTAGCCTCTACTGCTTCAAAGCCGTTCGGTAATAACAAGCACACTTTTTTCATCGAAAATCAGCTCCTGTGTTCGAATCGTTCAAGCCGTACCGGTACTTACCAAGAATCATATGCTATCATTGGTTATTAGTAAAAATGAAAGTTCTGAAGATGATCTTTAGAAATTCTGATAACAAACGTGCGGGCAAGGGGGAGCGGGCATGGAGATTCGCCAATTTCAAACCTTCAAGGCAGTCGTCGATTTCAACAGCTTTACGAAGGCTGCGCAATCATTGCAATATTCACAGGCGACGATTACGTCCCATATTCAGCAGCTAGAAGAAGGAATGGGTGTCCCTCTGTTTGATCGACTGGGAAAGAAAATTCAGTTAACCGCCTATGGCCGCGAGCTGTACACGTATGTCGAGGAGCTGCTGGTTTCGTATGCGAAGATCAAGGATATATCAGCGAATGAGCAATCACTGCAAGGCGAGCTGCGTATCGGAGCCTCGGAGACGATTACGATCTATCGGTTGGGTGACATTTTGTCCAAGTACAGAGCGAGCTACCCAGGCGTAAATATTTCATTTGTGATGGACGACTGCATTCGTTTGCGGGAAAAGCTGCATGAGGGTCTATTGGATATCGTGATCACGCTGGAGCCAAAGCTCGATGATCCGAATCTGGTCGTGGAGCAGTTCTCTACCGAGCGGCTGGTTTTTATCGGGGGGCGCGATCATTCGTTTGAAAAAATAGAGGATGCTGGCGAGGAATGTATGATTTTCAGTGGAGAGCATTGTGCTCTGCGGCGGTTTTTTCAACGATTCTTGGAAAAAAGGGAGATCAAGCCGAAGCACCACCTGGAATTCTCCAGTATGGAAGCGATCAAGCAGAGTGTGGCGAACGGGCTAGGCGTGAGCTTGATGCCCTATATTAGCGTCGAAGCCTTGTTGAATGAGCAAAAAGTGAAAATGATAGCGTGCGAGGAAGAGCTGTTGTTCTATGCACAAATTGCCTACCATAAAAACAAGTGGCTTTCACGGGCGCATAAGAAGTTTATTGATTTCATGCTGGAAAGTCGGGATATTGGGTAAAGCGGCAACCAACCAGTCTGTTTTGGTCGAGAACCAGAGCAGGCTGGTTTTATTTTCGGAAAATTTCATAACTTGTTTGACATTCGTTTTTCTACAATGCTAAGATCTAAGTGAAAGAAAACGAAAGGAAAACAGAAACAAAACGAAACAATATATTTTATGATCGTAAGGAAGTGAAGTCGTATGCTGGCAGCCGAACGGCACAGCAAGATCCTCGAACAATTGAAGGCAGAACAGAGCGTAACCGTCAGCCAATTGAGTCTGGCGCTGGATGTGTCTGAAGTAACGATCCGAAAAGATTTGATCAAGCTCGAAAACGATGGCCTACTGACGCGCATTCACGGAGGCGCAACGATTACGAATTTCTTGCCATTGGAGCGGAGTTTCACGGAGAAGCTGGAAGAGAGAAGCGAAGAGAAGCAAGCGATTGCCCATCAAGCGCTGTCGCACATACAGCCGGGGGACACGGTTATTCTCGGGGCAGGGACAACGATGATGGAGCTCGCCAAGCTGCTGCGCGGATTGAACGATCTGACGGTCGTGACGAATGCGGTCAACATCGCGATGGAGCTGAACAGTCAAGGCAAGCATCACGTCATCTTGATCGGTGGAGAGATGCGCCACAAATCCTTTGCGCTCGTTGGTTCTGTCGCAGCGGACAATCTGCGAGGACTTTCTGTCTTCAAATGCTTTATCGGTGCAGATGGGGTTCATCCGGAAAATGGGCTGACAACACTCAATCTGGCCGAAGCGCAAATCAACCAAGTGATGATGGAACGCGCCAGAAAAGTTTACGTGCTGGCCGACCACAGCAAGTTCGGAGAGACGCATTTGGCGAAGTTCGCCGGGGTGTCCGATGTGGATCGGATTATTACGGATGCGGCGGCACAGCATCTTGTCAGTAAGTATGCGGAGCTGGGCATCAACCTGGAGCTGGCGAGCTTGCAGGTTGTGACCAGGTAAACTACCAGTTCAGAAAGGAAATGGGGGATCGATATGGCCTTGGTATCATCGACACAGATGCTGCGCACAGCAAGGGAGCAAGGATATTGTGTAGGAGCATTCAACGTACACACGATGGAAATGCTCCAAGCAGTAGTGGAGGCGGCTTGCGAAGCAAACGCACCGCTCATTTTACAGACCACTGTTGGAACGGTTCGGCATCTCGGACCTGAGTATGTAACAGCAATCGCCCGGGTAGCCTCAGAAGAGGCCCGGGTGCCGATTGCCCTGCATTTGGATCATTGTCATGAAGAGGAACTGATCGTGCGATGTATCGAAGCGGGTTATACATCGGTCATGATCGATGCGTCGATGCATCCCTTTGCGGAAAATGCGTCGATGACGCGGCGTATAGTGGAGCTGGCTAGGGAGCGCGGTGTCAATGTGGAGGCAGAGCTCGGCAAAGTCGGTGGCGTGGAGGACGATCTCGTTGTCGACGATGCAGATGCTGCTCTTGCTGACCCGAACGAGTGTGAAAGATTTATCGAGTTGACTGGCGTGGATACGTTGGCTCCGGCCATTGGTACGGCTCACGGGATTTATAAGGGGGAGCCGCGTATTGATTTTGCTCGCATCGAAGAGATTGCTCGTCGTGTTTCTGTACCGCTTGTGTTGCACGGCGGCTCTGGAATTCCCGAGGAGCAGGTGAAGCGGGCGGTTCAGCTCGGCATGGCAAAAATGAACGTAGCGACAGAGCTGCGTATCGCGTTTTCACAAGCGATCAAGGGCGTATTTGACAACAACCCGCAGGAAAACGACCCGCGAACCTATATGAAGCAGGCCAAGCAGGCGGTCAAAGAAGTGGCTCTCGCCAAGATGGAGATGTGCGGTTGTGTTGGAAAAGCAAGTGTACGTTAATCAAAAAGGACAGGAAGGGACGATTTTACATGCGTATAAATCTCGATGATGCAAAAGCGTTGCGCGAACTGGACACAATTTCTGCCCTACAAGATACGGAAAGCTACGATGAACAATTTAAAACAGGTCTACAATTATCTGATAGTTTAGATGTGTCTAATATTTCTGTTAAAATTGAAAGTATTGTGGTGCTTGGTACTGGTGGTGGTTCGGCTGCGAGCGTCAATTTGATCAAGTCGTATTTGTTTGATGAGTTGCAAGTGCCGCTTCAGTTAAATCAAGGCTATACCATTCCGGCTTTTGTGGATGCGAAGACGCTTGTCATCGTCGTTAGCCACTCCGGCAATACAGAAGAAGTCGTCAGCGGCTACGAAGCAGCTATCGCCAAAGGAGCACAGATCGCCGTCATTACGGCGGGCGGAAAAGTATTAGAGATGGCCCGTGAACACAATCATGCGTGTTTGCTCGTGCCGGGCGGAATGATGCCGCGGATCGTACTCGGCTACATTTTCTTGCCGATTCTCGCCATCCTGACGAAGCTCGGGCTGATTTCCGACAAGCGTGCGGAGGTCGAGGAGACGATTGCCCTGTTCGAGGAGTGGAAGCACATCTACGGAACAGACTCTCCGATCGAGAAAAATGAAGCCAAACAAATCGCTATCGAGATGGATGGACTGATACCTGTCGTGTACGGAACGCTACCGTTTTTCGATGCTCCTGCATGGCGTTGGAAAAACCAGCTCGGGGAAAACAGCAAGCTGATGGCATTTTGGAACGCCATTCCGAGCCTTCACCACGACGAAGCTGTGGGTTGGGATTCGCCGTCTGCACTGCTGAAGGGTGTTCATTTTACACTCATTCGCGATAAGGAGGACAGCGAGAAGACGACCCAACGTGTAGAGATCAGCGCTGATATTTTGCGTGAGCGCGCTGGTGGGGTAAGGGTGGTACATTCCCACGGAGTATCCCGAATGGCTCGGTTGTTTTCTATCGTGTACTTGGCTGACTTCGTGTCGCTGTACGCTGCTCTGATTCGCGGTGTCGATCCAACCCCTGTAGAAGTGATCAATTTGTTCAAACAAAAAATGGGGCAGCCGCTCGTTACTGTGCAGGTGAGATAGCATGCTCGTAACGGTAACACTGAACGCAGCCATCGATAAGACGTATCGCCTCTCGCATTTTCGTTCTGGAGAGCTGCATCGCACGGCAGATGTACTGAGCCTGCCTGGCGGAAAAGGGCTAAATGTGGCCCGTGTAGCAAAAGCATTGGGACAGGGTGTAGTCGCTAGCGGTTTTGTCGCCGGTCACAACGGGAGGTTCATCGTGGAAGGCTGCGAACGTGAGGGGATTACCTCCTCCTTTATTGAAACGAGCGGAGAATCTCGACTGTGTCTCGCTTTTCTCGACGAACAGGAAAAAACGGTGACAGAAGTGTTAGAGCAAGGACCTGCACCCAGTGAAGAAGAGATCAGTCAATTGCAAGAGCGTTTGATCGAGCTGGCGGCCAAGGCACAGTACATGGTTTTTTCCGGAAGCTTGCCAGGTGGCGTTCCAGCCGAAGCATACGCTGCGCTCATCCGAGGTGTCGCCGGGAAAGGAACCGCATGCGTACTCGATACGAGCGGCCAGGCCCTGCTGGAAGGAATAAAAGCAACACCCTCGCTCATCAAGCCCAATCGCCCGGAAGCAGAAGCGATTCTCGGATTTTCGCTGGATAGCGACGCGGCCCGATGCAGAGCGATACGCGAGCTGCGTGAGCGCGGTGCCCAGCGAGTCCTTCTCTCGTTAGGGGAGGAGGGCGCGTGGTTTGGCGATGGCCAGGAGACGTGGCGTATTTCGGCGATCCCGTTAGCGGATACCGAAGTGAAAAATACAGTGGGCTGCGGTGATTCCATGCTTGCGGGTGTCCTTGTCGGAAGGCTGCGAGACTTGGCTTGGCCAGATGCAATTTGGCTGGGGATGGCATGCGGCGCCGCGAATACACGGTCGTTTGGAGCGGGCATGATCGCGCCCGACGATGTGCAGAGGTTGAGAAGTCAGCCGATGCATGTGGAGCGAGTCGAGTAGAATAACTGGTTCAGAAGGGAGGAGTAGCATGCGCCATGTAATTGGCCTTGATGTCGGTGGTACGACAATGAAAGGGGCGGTCATGGACGAGAAGGGGCGAATTCTCCTCCGAGCTGTCAAGGAGACAAAAGTTCATAACAACTTGCCCATCTTGATCGAGCGAATGGCTGCCTTGATTAAAGAACTGCGGGATCAATTACCCGTTCAAATAGAGTCAGTAGGGATCGGATTTCCTGGTCCTTTTGATGCGGAAAATGGGATATCAGTTCACTCGCCCAACTTTCAATTGCATCAGGCAGACTTGCGGACACCACTCGCGAAGCTGGTGGAGCTGCCGCTTTTTTTTGAAAACGATTTACGGACAGCTGCGCTCGGAGAAGCCATATTCGGTGCGGGTCGCAAGGTAAGTCACCTCGTTTTCGTGCCGCTTGGTACGGGGGTGGGGGCAGGGATTGTAAACGAAGGAAAGCTCGTTCGCGGCAGCCATGGATTTGCGGGAGAGATTGGCCATGTGCGTTACCCAGGGCTGACTGCTCCATGCAATTGCGGCAAGCTCGGTTGTGTAGAGACAGTCGCATCTGCCACAGGTATTGCCAGATTGGCCCGTGAACGCTTGGACAAGGAGCTCGATGCAAATCCGCGGCAAGCAAAAGCCTCTCCTCTGTTTACTCTGTGCGATGGACAGATCGAGCAGATTACGGCTGAGCAGGTGGCTACGGCAGTGGAACAAGGTGATGCGGTGGCGACCTGCGCATGGAACGAAGCGTGTGAAGTAACTGGCTGGGCTTTGTCTGTGCTGGTGAACGTGTGCAACCCGCAACTCGTAGTGATTGGCGGTGGCGTTTGCCGAGCTGGGGAGCTATTGCTGGCCCCAGTACAAGCGAGTGTACAACGGCACGCCATGGATGTCGTTCATCAACAGACAAAGATCGTTTTGGCCGAGCTGGGTGCAGATGCAGGAATGCTCGGTGCTGGCGCCTTGGCCCTGCAAGCAATGAACAGGGAACAAGGAACCGTGAAATCGTAAAAAGAGGAGTGTACATCGATGCATCAACGGTATGACTGGGCGAATCATCAGCTGCTAGAACGAAATCGCTTGGCGGCGCGGGCTTACTTTTTGTCTTACCCGGAAGAATCGGGAGCACTGACATATGAAGGAGGCGCGACACCGTGGTTTCAATTGTTGAATGGGTATTGGCAGTTTGCATACGCAGAATCACCACTGCGTGTGCCGGAAAACTTTTTTGCCGCCGATTATGATGCGACGGAGTGGGCCCGAATTCAGGTACCGGGGCATTGGCAACTGCAAGGGTACGGAAAACCGCATTACACGGACTTGTACTATCCGTTTCCGGTCGATCCGCCGCATGTTCCGTCAGATAACCCGACAGGCTGCTATTTACGAGAGTTTACCGTAGCGTCTGCGTGGCAAAATCATCAGGTGATCCTGCGATTTGAAGGGGTCGACAGCGCTTTTCATGTGTGGCTGAACGGGAAGGAAGTCGGCTATAGCCAAGGAAGCCGCTTGCCATCTGAGTTTGATGTGACGGAGCTGTTGCAGGAAGGCAGTAATCGCTTGGCGGTTCAAGTGTACCAATGGTCGGACGGTACGTATGTCGAGGATCAGGATATGTGGTACTTGAGCGGGATTTTCCGGGATGTTTCCCTTATTGCCAGACCGAAGCTGCATGTGAGAGATCTGGCAGTCGTGACTGATCTGGATGATGATTTCCGCCATGGTGTGCTGCGTGTACGTGTCCATGTAGAAAACAGTTCCGCTGCTGCCTATGACGGAGTGCGCGTGACCGCACAGTTGTTAGATCAATCTTACACGCCTATCGCTTCGCTGACCGACACCGGAGCAGGTGATCTGGCAGCCGGACAGGAAAAGGTCGTGACCTTGGAGCTTCCGGTTCAGGAGCCGAAAAAATGGTCAGCGGAGGAGCCGAACCTGTATCACCTGCTGCTTGCGATTGAGCAGGAGTCGGGAATAAAGACAGAAGTCATCCCGATTCGCGTGGGCTTCCGACGGATCGAAGTAAAAGGAAACAACTTCTTCGTGAACGGTGTAGCGATTCGCCTTAACGGCGTGAACCGCCATGATCATCATCCTGATCTCGGGCGGGCAGTCCCGTATGAAACGATGCGTGAAGATGTGCTCATGATGAAGCGTCACAACATCAACGCCGTTCGTACCGCGCATTACCCGAACGATCCGCGCTTTTACGATTTGTGCGACCAATACGGATTGTATGTCATGGACGAAACCGATTTGGAGACACATGGCTTCCAGTTAACGGGCAACATTAGTCAGCTGAGCGATGATCCAGAGTGGGAGCAGACATACGTGGAGCGTATGGAGCGCATGGTGGAGCGGGACAAAAACCATCCGTCGATCATCATGTGGTCGCTTGGCAACGAATCCGGCTTCGGCTGCAATTTCCGGGCAATGGCCGCTTGGTGCCGACAAGCGGACCCGACTCGCCTCATCCACTACGAGGAGGATCGCGAAGCAGAAGTGTGCGACGTATTTTCCACCATGTACTCCTCGGTAGAAAAAATGATCCAGCACGGTGAAAATGAACATCTGCAAAAGCCGCATATCATGTGCGAGTATGCTCATGCCATGGGGAATGGACCCGGTGGCTTGCGCGACTACGCCAATGTGTTTGACAAATATCAACGCTTGCAGGGCGGTTTTGTGTGGGAATGGATTGATCACGGCTTGCGCCAATATACGCCGGATGAGCGAGAGTATTATGCCTACGGTGGAGACTTCGGGGACTACCCGACGAATGGCAACTTCGTCATCGACGGACTGATTCGTCCGGATCGCACCCCATCCCCTGGATTACTCGAATACAAAAAAGTGATAGAGCCGATCGTCGTAGAAGCGACTGATTTAGAAAGCGGGCTCGTCACCATTATGAACCGCTATGATTTCCGCACGCTTGCGCATGTAAGAATGGTTTGGAGTGTGACGGCAGACGGACAAGTGGTGCAGAGCGGAACGCTGTCGCTTCCACATACAGAAGCAGGAAGTCGCACCATTGTAGCTGTTCCGTATACCTTGCCTGTGCAGGTACAGGATCGAACCGACTACTGGCTGACACTCTCCTTTGTGCTAGACCAAGATGAGAGCTGGGTACAGGCTGGACATGAGCTGGCTTGGGCACAATTTGCCTTGCCAGTGACCGCTGCCCAACAGGTTGTCGCTCCCTATCAGCCTCTGTTCGGCAGAGTAGATACGAAAGAAACGAAAACGGACATCACCCTTACAGGAGCAGATTTTCAGTTCGTTTTTGACAAAGTGAGCGGTGTGCCGATGAGCTGGGTGTTTGCAGGCAAGGAACTGTTGGTGGCAGGACCTCGTCTCACGTTTTGGCGTGCTCCGATTGACAATGACATGTACGTAGTCGAAGAGTGGCGCAAGGTGTACCTCGATCGTTTGCAAAGCCGGGTGGAGCATGTAAGTATCCAGCAGGATCGAGAAGATCGTGTGGTTATTACCTGCGATGTACGGATTGCTCCGCCTGTATACGACTGGGGATTTGCGTGCCGTTACACGTATACCGTGTTCGGAAATGGCGAAGTGCAGGTAGATGCTCAAGGCACACCCAAAGGCACCCCGCCAGCGATGCTGCCACGAATCGGCTTGAAGCTATTGGTCGCCAAAGATATGGAGCGTGTCTCGTGGTATGGTCGTGGCCCGGGGGAGGCGTATATCGACAGCAAGGAAGCCAATCGCATCGGGGTGTATCACGCGAGCGTGGATGAGCTGTACACACCGTATGTGTTCCCACAGGAAAATGGCAATCGCACGGACGTCAAATGGATGTCGATCACGGATCAGCGAGGCATTGGACTTTTCGCGATGGGTCAACCGACCTTGGAATTTAGCGCACTTCGCTATGATACGGACGATCTGGAGCAAGCGAAGCACACGACAGATCTCGTAGAACGTGAGTATGTCACACTGCATCTCGATTATCGACAAAACGGGCTGGGTAGCAATAGCTGCGGACCTAAGCAATCGGAGCAGCATGCCTTGCGACCAAAGGAGTTTTTCTTCCAGATGAGGCTAACGCCTTTTTCGAAGGATACGATTTCTCCGGTTCAGTTGTATAAGCGGAATTTGAATTTGTGTAACTAACCGCTGATTGTTCTCGAAGGCATCGCCGAAACGTTGTACAATCTAGTTAAAGATTGAATAGTACAACTAATCAAAATACGGTGGTGGTTTGTCACATGAAGTCATGGTCGCTCTTCCCGCACAGAAGCATTCATGCCAAGCTGCTCGCTTTTATGCTGATTGCAGCCATTATTCCGCTGATAACTCTGGGGAGTATGGCGTATTGGAAATCGTCGATGGTCGTTCGCGAGCAATTTAGCAAGTCAGGTGAGTATATCGCGACACAGCTGCAAATCCAGATCGACAACTATCTGAGTCAAATGAGATACATGGCCTATGACATCAATACGTACGTGTCAGACCCGACGTTGGTCGTCATGCGGGAGGAACAGCCGAAGACGTACACAGGCTTCCTAGAACAAAAAAACTTCGAGCGATACCTGGGGGCTCACCGCAACCTTGATACAAAAGGCATTTTTATCGTGACCCCCTCCGGTTATTTTTTCGGGGAAAATGTGATCAATGGACAGGATTTGATGCGGGAATCGTGGTGGAAGGCACTGCCCGCCGAGCTGGATGAGGAGCGATGGATCGGCTTTTACACGCCCAGGCATTATGTCGGGTTTCAGGATGAGGCGGAGCTGCGAAATCAGGAGAAGGTGCTCGGTCTGGTCGTTCCCGTTCTCAGCGGGTATGGCGTGTTGAAGGACAGCCGGATTTTGATTGAGATGAAAGCAGGCAAGCTGTTTCAGTTGTTTTCGCAGCTGGAAGAGGATATGAGTGCGCATGTGACGATTACAGCCAAAAATGGCGGGCTGATTTACCAGACTGCGGGTACGTTTGTCCAGCAAGAGAGCGATATCGTCTGGAACAAGCCGCTGGAGTCCAACAACTGGATGATCCAGGTGCGCTTGCCGTACGAGCAAATGAACCGCTCTGCGGAAGTGATTCAATCCTTCTTTATCGCGGCGCTGATTCTTTCAGCAGTGCTGGCACTTCTTTTAGCGTATTTATTTTCCAGACGGATTACAGGCAAAATCAAACGACTTCAAGAAACGATGCGGCTGGTCGGAACAGGCGAGTTACAGACGCGCGCAGAGGTAGACACGGAAGACGAGCTGGGGCGATTAGGGGTGAGCTTCAACCAGATGGTGAGGCGGATTCAGACGCTAATCGCCGAGGTGAGTCGCACCGAGCAGTTGAAAAAGGAAGCAGAGCTGCGAGCCGTTCACTACCAGATCAATCCGCACCTGCTGTTTAATACACTCAATTCCATTCAGTGGAAAGCGAGATTATCAGGCGCCAATGAAATCGGCAATATGCTCTATCACCTCATTAAAGTGCTAGAGGGCAACCTCGACATCACGCAGGAGCTCGTCCCGTTGGAAAAGGAACTGCAAACCGTCGAGCATTTTCTGCAAATCCAAGAGCTGCGGTACGGGCCTGTTTTTCAATTTGAACAGACCGGAGTAGAGGCTTGCCGTCGCTATTTAATTCCACGAATGACTCTCCAGCCGCTTTTGGAAAATATTTTTTTCCACGCATTCGAAGACGGGCACGGAACGATCCGGATCAGTGTCAGTGAAAAAGAAGGGCTTGTGACGCTGTTGTTGCAAGATGACGGAGCAGGAATTGTGCCGGAGCGATTGGCCAAACTTCTCGATCCTGATCTGGAGCGTTCTAGCAAACGAGGACTCGGCGTGTACAACGTCGATCAGAAGTTCAAGCTTCATTTCCGTATGGAGCACGGCATGAAGATTTCATCTGTCAGAGGAGAAGGAACCACAATTCAAATCACATGGCCGAAAAGGGAGGAAATTCCTGATGAACATCAAGGTAATGATTGTGGATGACGAAGTGCTGGTGCGAAGAGGACTGAAGGCAATGGTGCCATGGAGTCGCTACGGAATGGAAGTGGTAGCGGATGCACCGAATGGTCGGAAAGGCTGGGAGGCTTTCCTGCAAATACAGCCCGAGTTGGTGATTACGGACATCGTTATGCCGGAAATGGATGGGTTGGAGCTGTGCAGGCGGGTGAAGGAGCAGGCTCCACAAACAAAGGTGCTTCTACTCAGTTGTCACCGCGATTTTTCTTTTGCCCAGCAGGGAATCTCTCTCGGGGTGTCCGGATATTTGCTGAAGACCGAGTTTCAGGATGAGGAATGGGGTACGTTGTTGGAAAAGCTGCGGACTGAGTTGGTAGGCGAGAGCGCGCGACCTGAAAACATCCGTGAACGCCCTGATGAATGGAAGCGGGAATTCGGTGCGTGGTTGACTGGTTTGAGTCGCGATTTCGAGCAAAGCTTGTCCTCCCTCCTGCAAACACACTGGTCGTGGATGAACGATTCCATGCGTGTGTGGCTCTTGGAAGGGATGGGTAGCAGCGTAAATGGCGAGGAGCAGGAGCGGGCATGGATTACACGGGAGCTGGACAGCCAATGGGAATGGATCGCATGTGGCGATATCCGTTTTTTGCTGACCCCCGCAAGTACCGGCAGGCAGGTAGAATCCTTGCTCGTGGAATGGAAGCTGGCTGGAAAGGTGACGAGCTGGGAGACAACAAGCCCGTTTGCTGGACTCGAACCATGGATTCAGACGGTACGGATGCTCTACCAGCGTACGGAGCGGGCGCGCAAGTACGGCGTCATTCAAGACCCGTGGCAGGAACCGATCAAGCAGGCTGTTCATTACGCGCTCGATCGTCTGGATACGCCATTGACGGTCAGTGAGGTAGCTTCACAGGTGGGACTGAGCCGCAGTCATTTTAGCGTGATGTTTAAAAAGGGAGTGGGCGAGAGCTTCGGAGAGTTTCTCGACAAACGCCGGGTAAAAATGGCCCGAGCAATGTTGGATGAAACAGCTCTGTCCATTCAGGATGTAGCTGAGCGAGTCGGTCTTCCTGACGCGAAATACTTCAGCAAATGGTTTAAAAAGTGGACAGGGATGACCCCGAGCCACTACCGTTTCAAACAAAAGGAGGAGTCCAGTCGAACAATCGTCCACTCCACCGCGCAAACCTGAACAAAGCGAAAAAAAGGAAACAAATTCACACACTATTGCGAACAGTTAGCGGTTTCACCATTTTTTCCCCTTCATTAAAATAAAGAAAAATGAGGGGTAAATCTAGGGGGGATCACAGATGAAAAAGGTTGCGTCAAAATGGATGGCAGCTGGCATGGCACTTCTTTTGGCCGTTGTAGCTGGTTGTTCACAAGCCCAGCCAGCAGGAACAGACGGCACGTCTAGTAACACAGGTACGACAACGCCAGCATCGTCTGATAAAAAGGAAACGGTTACATTGCGTTTCGCGACATGGGATACGGACCAAATGCTGAAGATCCAACAAGATATCGCGAAACAATTCGAACAGAAAAATCCGGGTGTGAAGGTACAAGTCGAGGCATATGCTGATGGTTTTGATCAGAAGCTGGTAGCGGCATTCGGAGCGAAAAACCCGCCGGATGTCATGTACATGTGGGATTTCCCCACGTATAACGCCTCGCTCGAGCCATTGGATGAGTACGTAAAGAAGGACACATCAGTGGCAATCGACGACTTTTACCAAGGCCTCTTAAACTATAATCGATTCGATGGAAAATTGTTCGGACTCCCAGCGGGCTTCTCGACGCGGGTCGTCTTCTATAACAAAAAGCTGTTTAACGAAGCAAATGTACCACTTCCGACAGATGACTGGACGTGGGAGGATTTCAAATCGGCAGCCAAACAGCTGACCGTTCGCGAAAAGAAGCAGTACGGCTTCGCTGTTCGTTCGGAGCCGGATACGTACGATTTGCAGCAGTTCGTGTGGAGCAACGGCAGCAGCTTCATCAGCCCCGATGGAAAAGCCATCGAAGGCTACATGAACAGTAAGGAAACAGCAGAGGCCCTGCAAATTTTCAGTGATTTGGCGAAGGACAAGAGCGCTTTGCTCGTCGGAGGCAAAAACCAGCAAAGCGGCAACGACTTGTTCAAAGCAAGCAAGCTCGCGATGTATGACAACGGCGTATGGTCGCTCGAGTCGTACAAGAAGGCGAATGTCGATTTTGGTACGGTCGTGATGCCGCAATTCCCTGGAAAGCCTGGCAAGGGAGTCATTGCAACCTCCTCAGTATCGATCGCCAAGGATTCCAAAAACAAAGAACTGGCTTGGGAGTTTTTGAAGTTCTTCGTTTCTAGCGATGCGATCAAGATGCGTACATCTGATTTGCCTGTACGTATTAGTGTCGTACAAGAGAAGAAGCTCGATCAGGACCCGCTCTACGCGCCGTTCTATAAGACATTGGAGCAATCGACTGACACGCCAGCCTTCCTGTTGAATCCGCATTGGAACGAAATCAACCGGAACCTTTCCGCAGCGGTCAATGCGATCATGATGGGACAAAACGCCGAGGAATTACTGAATAAGGCAGTCAAAGACTCCCAGAAATTCTTGAAATAACGGGAAGGGGTCAGGGAATTGAATACAGAGAGTGTTGTGACACATAAACAGCCTGCCATGACCGTTCAACCGAAAAAACTCAAGGGAAGGGCGTTTCTTACGCCCTATCTTTTTATCTTGCCTTGGATTCTCGGTTTTCTCGCTTTTACGCTGGGACCGATGCTGTTTTCGCTCGTCATGAGCTTTTTTGATTGGCCTGTCGTTGGTGAGGTTACGTTTGTCGGCTTGGACAACTACGTCAATATGTTTACGGACGATCCATTGTTTTGGCAATCGCTCTGGGTCACGATTAAATTTGCGCTGTTGTTTGTCCCGTTGAATTTGTTCATCGCGTTGTTCTTGGCGATGATGCTGAATCAGAAGGTAAAAGGCAGCGGCTTTTTCCGCACAGTGTTTTACTTGCCGAGCGTGATTTCCGGTGTGGCGCTGGCGATGATCTGGGCGTGGGTATATGACGGAGAATACGGTATTTTCAACTATTTGCTCAGTCTGGTTGGGATTACAGGTCCAGATTGGCTAAACGATACGTCGTGGGCACTCGTTGCCATGGTAATCGCCAGTTTGTGGGGGCAAGGCTCCATGGTATTGATTTTCCTGGCGGGGCTCAAAAGCATCCCGGAGAGCTTGTATGAAGCGGCTTCGATTGATGGGGCAGGGGCAGTGCAAAAGTTTTTCCGCATTACACTGCCGATGGTCAGCCCAACGATTTTGTTCAACCTGATTATGACGATCATTAGTGCGTTCCAGCAGCTGAGTCTAGCACTCTTGCTCACGGGAGGCGGACCGTTGCAATCAACGTATTTCTATGCCATGTACGCGTATGACAACGCCTTCAAATACTTCAAGATGGGATATGCTTCGGCGAACTCCTGGTTTATGTTTGCGATCATTTTGGTATTGACCTTTCTCGTATTTAAAACGTCCGGCAAATGGGTGTATTACGAGGGCGACAACCGCAGGGGAGGGGAAGAAGCTTGATACGCAAAACGATCGCTTATGCGAGCTTGATCTTTTTCTCTTTCCTGTTTCTCGCACCGTTTTACTGGATGATCTCTACTGCGCTCAAGTCGGATGCTGAGATTTTGCAGTATCCACCCAAATGGATTCCGGATGTGCTGCATTGGGAGAACTTCGGGAATGCGTGGATGTCGCAGCCGTTTAATTTGTATTTGGAAAACTCGTTGACGGTGACGATCCTGACTACGATTGGGCAGTTGATATCGTCTTCGCTGGTCGCGTACGGCTTTGCCCGGTTTACATTTAAAGGAAGAGACTTTCTGTTTATGGTTGTTCTGGCGACGATGATGATTCCGTGGGAAGTGACGATGATTCCACTGTACATGGAGTTCAACTATCTGGGCTGGATCAACACGCTCAAGCCGTTGATTGTGCCTTCGTTCTTTGGGTCAGCGTTTTATATTTTCCTCATGCGACAATTTATTTTGACCATTCCTCGTGAGCTGGATGAAGCGGCGCGTATTGATGGTGCCGGTTCGTTTCAGATTTATGCTCGGATTATTATGCCGTTGATGATGCCTGCTTTGATTTTGGTGAGTGTATTCAACATCTTGGGTACATGGAACGACTATTTGGGTCCACTCATTTTCTTGAATGACCAAAGCCAGTACACGCTGACGCTGGGACTGGCGCAATTTAAAGGGATGTATGAAGTAGAGGCTACCGGACTGATGGCGGTAACGCTCCTGATCTCGCTTCCGCCGTTACTCCTCTTTTTCCTCGCACAACGATATATCGTAGACAATTCAGCTGGCGTTGCTATCAAGTAAGGAGGGAGCTACAGTGGGGAATCGGGCGAAGTGGGAAGGCTGGGCATGGTCATTTCATCAATTTGGTGAGCGATTGTTACGGATGGCGGCAGCGCATCTCATGTGGGTGGCGTGCACGCTCATGGGAGGCATCGTCTTTGGAATCTTCCCAGCGACAGCCGCTCTACACGACGTACTTAGCGGCAAGTGGAATGACCGTGGGCTGCCGTCCGCCTTCTGGCATGCTTTTCGCTACTATTTCTGGAGAAGCCAATGGCTTGGCGCAGGGACGGTGCTAACGGGGGCAATCCTGTGGGTCGATGTGGTGTTTTTCCTTCGCATGGGCTCTCTGTGGGGGCTCTCGATCGCGGCTGTTTTTGCGGGGATTGGATTCTTGCATGCGGCTACCACTTGCCACGCTTTTTCCCTGCTTGTTCGGGAGGATGCAGACGTGAAGAGGACGCTCAAGCAATCGTTTTGGCTGGTCGCGGCCTTTCCATTGCATTCGCTCGTCACGATGGGAGGCTTGCTCCTTCTCTTGATTCTCTTGTTGGCGATTCCCGTTTTCCCGATCTTGTTGGGAGCGAGCCTGCCTGTCTGGTGGATGAACGCCAGAATGAGCCGTCTGCTGGAAAAGAGCGATCGTAAACGATCGACAAAGCAACCTCGAGGTGAGACATATGCAGTTTGATTTAGGAATCGTTCCTTTTAGCCGATACGGGTCATATCTCGTACTCTCGCGACTGGGTAACGCCAAGCGAGCAGAAGGGCTGTATTTGCGCAATATTCGTGGAGGAGACAACCACGATGGCGCGATTTTTCGAATAGAAATGGTAGCCGATGGTGTGGCGATTCCATTTGAGACCGAGGCTACGCCAACCTTGCTGCGTCTTTACGGGGATAAAGGCGAAGTGAAGCTGTGCATGAGCGAGCCACAGCTGGTGCAGATACGTGGTCAAGGCGTTGGTTTGCGACTGGTGCTGGAATCGACCGCAGCAGACTACGCGATTCAAGCAGGAGCTAGATGCTGGGAAATCAATCACTTTTCCACGGAAATTCGCTTGCTAGTGACTCCGCTTGCTGGAGCGATGGTGGTCAACCCTACGAAGGCATCGCGTGAACAGCAAGTGAGCGTAACCTTTCTTCCCGACGAGGAAACTGGTGTACTGGAAGGCGTATTGGAGGAATTCCACACGGTATGGAAGGAGCGTAGCTACCCTGCCTTTGCCGATGGATGGGCACAGGTAAAAAAAGAGTACGACGAGTGGCTGGAACGGACGCTCTCTGTATCTGAGGAGCATCGCGAAGGCTTGAATGAAGCACGAGAACTCGCGGCGTACATCACCTGGTCTTGTGTGGTGAGACCTGAAGGCTATCTGCCACGGTCCGCGATGTACATGTCCAAAAACTGGATGACGAATATCTGGAGCTGGGATCATTGCTTCAATGCGATGGCACTGACGCGAGCAAACTTGCCGCTGGCGTGGGATCAGCTCATGATTTTTATCGACAGGCAGGACGAAAGTGGTGTCTTCCCCGATTTTATCAATGATCGGTATGCGTTGTGGAACTGCTGCAAGCCTCCGATTCATGGCTGGACGCTGCGCTGGATGCTGGATCGGAACGACGCGATTACAAACGAGATGCTGGAAGAGGTGTACGAGCCGCTTTGTCGCTGGACCGATTGGTGGTTCCGTTACCGCGATGATGATCAGGACGGGATTCCGCAGTACAATCACGGCTATGATTGCGGATGGGACAACAGCACGATTTTCCTCGAGGGGGCGCCGATTGAAAGCCCGGATTTGCCTGCGTATTTGATTTTGCAAATGGATGTGCTGGCGGAATTGGCGAATAGGCTGGGTCGCCCCGAAGAGGCAGCGAGGTGGCAGGAAAAGGCCGAAATGACGCTGCAACGACTGCTGGAGAAGCACTGGAATGGCGATAACTTCTTCGCGACCCACTCCGGTAGCGACAAGCCTACACAAGGAGACAGCTTGATCCGTTATATGCCTCTCGTGCTAGGCGAAAAGCTGCCGCAGGACATCCGGGCCAAGTTGATTGCGGACTTGCAGGAGCGATTTTTGACAGAGAATGGACTGGCTACAGAGAGTCCAACCAGCTCCTTCTACCGCGCTGATGGCTACTGGTTAGGCCCGATCTGGGCGCCAGTGACGATGCTCTTGGTCGATGGATTGCGGCGAGCAGGTGAAGTCGCGTTTTCTCAGAAGATTGCCAGACGTTTTTGCCGAATGGCAGCGCGCAGTGGCATGGCGGAAAACTTCGATGCGCTGACAGGAGATGGACTAAGGGACCGGGCCTTTACGTGGACGTCCAGCGTGTTTTTGATGCTGGCGCATGAGTATGTGTAGGTGAACGAGTCTTTCATGTGGACGGTTGAAAAAGAATCTTATTTGCTCCTGAATTTTGTTCAGGAGCTATTTTTTGTACTTGTACAAGTCCTCTGCCTTGCATCGTACATGCAATTTACTGGCTAGGTTCACTAAAATGATTACATTCGGTTTTAACCGTATTCGTAAATATTGTTACTTTCTCATCTTTTAAGGATTGAAAGTTCAAGCTATTCTCATACCCATATTCAGTCCAGGAATACGGATGAAATAAAAATTGTATTTTTGAATCAGCTTGTATAGTCTTTTCATCAGGATAGCCATAATTCCATGTATGCCTTGAATCTGAAATATACTTAATTTGAAGGCTTTCAAACCCATCTTCTTCCTCACGAAATTCAAAAAAACGATCTTCGTAAGAGTTAATCAATCCTTCAAGCTTTACATTCATTTTTAATAATTCTTTTGGTGGACGGTGAAATGAAAATCGATCAATTGGTATTTGTAAAAAGCTTTCCATCACTTTACTATCATGAACGATATACTGATTTATTTCCGCTAAACTATCCAACATACCTAAATGAACATGAAGACCTATTTTATGCCCCATTCCATTTATTTCTCTAACCATTCTAATATTTTCATTTGAAAATAAATTATATGCGTTATTTCGAATTTGAAACATGTAACTTGTGTTGATTTGGAGCGTATTCTCTAATTTTGCCAGGTTATACGCTCTCTCAACAGAAAATTCGACATCATGACGAATGACTGCAAATCGTTTGGTATCCACATTAACTTCTGAATAATCAATTATATTATGTTGCTTTTTTATACAATGAATAATTTGTGAGTATTCGCTATACGAAAAAGGATTAGACATGTTTTTCACTACCAATATCTGTAGCGAAGGTGGCATGCACAGGATTCGCAGCTATATGGCTGTAATTCATCATGGTGATTCGGCTTGGTTTCATTAGGAACACCCCTTCAATCCGGAGATTTGAAAATTTCCGATAACGCTACTTATTTTATGTCAACTGGAAAAAGAGGTGCAAACCTGTATGGGGATATTCTTCTCAAGTTCGACAATTTGTGCTTCCGCTTGCATCTATTTTTAAAACAGTAGGGAACTCACCCAGTCCGTCAGAAAGCACCCTCCATAAACTATACTATTCGATATAACAGTAAGGGATGGGGAGGGAGGAGTTGCCTATGTTTGGGCACAACCATTTATTAGTATCGAGAAAAAAAGAGGTCTCATATGGAACATTATAAAGATACAATCATCGTACTTATCTATCATGATATCTCCCCTGATCCATTTATAAAGCCTCATTACACAGTCTCTCCTGAACAGTTTAAGAGTCATTTAGAAGCACTTGAAACATATGGATACAACATCATAAGTACAGAAGATTTGCTGAAATTCAGCCTTTATGACCATAAGGTTCCTTTCAACAGTGTTGTCATTACGTTTGACGATGGAAATGAGAGTTTTTATACGTATGCCTATCCTCTTTTGAAGCAATATGGATTCCCTGCTACGAATTTTATTAAAGTTGGTTTTGTTGGCAGACGGAATAAATTTACCTGGAATCAGATGAGAGAAATGAAGACATGCGGAATGAGCTTTTTTAGTCATACCTACGATCAACATCGTCTAAATGAAGATGGAACACCTATTTTAAAATGTCCTCTTTTTATGGAAGAACAAAACCGTTTTGAAACCCAGAGCGAATACCAGAATCGTATTAAAGCAGATCTTCAATTAGCCGAAAAGCGAATTCATGAAGAGCTAGGAGAGCAACCCAAACTACTTGCATTCCCTTTTAATGGGTATAACGATACGGTTTTGGAAATCGGAGAAGAAATCGGTATTGAGTTGTTTTTTACTTCTAAAAAGGGGACCAACAAAAGGAAACAAACAATCATTAATCGTCTCATAGTTGGAAGTGCTACTCATTCTGCTGAAAAATTAATGGAGCAACTCAAACAATATCATACAAAATAAACGTATTCGAATACAGGAGAGTACTGAAAGCCAGTTAAATGGTATTCGTGCTCTCTTTTTTCATTCTGTGTCTCAGCTAACAACTATTTTTTATGAGAGTAGGGAATGCATCCATTCCGCAAGAAAGCAAATTTCATAAATTATAAAATTCAACCTAAATAATAAGGGGGGAGAAAGGAATGAGTTTGGAAGAACAATCAAATACAGCAAGTAAAAAAGCAACTGTCGCCGTTATCGGATTAGGATATGTTGGTCTCCCTCTGGCTCTTAGTTTTGTCAATAAAGGTTTCGAAGTGATTGGAATTGATCTGGACCTACAAAAAATAAAACAACTCGAGCAAGGGATTAGCTATTTTCCTGATATACACGATTCTGTTATTCGATCGGCTGTTTCTTCCCAACGCTTTACCGTAACCGATAATTACAACGGGATAAAGTCTGCAGAAATCATCTTGCTTTGTATTCCTACTCCTTTAACCTCATATGGTACTCCCGATTTAAATTGTTTAACGCAAGCAGCCCAAGAGATAAGCCAGAGAATTAAGGTAGGGCAGTTGATCATATTGGAAAGCTCAACTTATCCCGGTACCACTAAGGAAGTATTGCAACCGATACTGGAGAAATCCGGTCTGAATGTAGAAAACGATTTTTTTCTCGGATATTCTCCCGAACGAATCGATCCCGGAAATAATCAATATTCCATTGAAGGAATAACTAAGGTCGTTAGCGGCGTATCAGAGACATGTTCCCGTAAAGTTTATGATTTTTATTCTCAAGTTTTTAGCCAAGTGATTGTCGTTTCCTCCACGGAAGTAGCAGAACTGACAAAGCTAGTTGAAAATTCATACCGATTTATCAATATTTCATTCGTGAATGAATTAGCAATAATCTGCGACTCTCTGAATATTAACGTGTGGGAAATTATCGATGCAGCCAGCACGAAACCTTTTGGATTTTCGGCATTTTATCCTGGTCCGGGAATTGGTGGACACTGCATACCGGTCGACCCGTTGTACTTAAATTGGAAAATAAAACAATACGGTCTGGATAGTCATTTTATTGACATATCCAACGAGATAAACCATAAAATCCCGAAATATATCGTAGAACAGATTAAATATCGTCTGGCTCCGTACCGACCAATTAAGCAGGCAGATATTTTACTATATGGGGTAGCTTACAAACAGAATGTCGGAGATGTGAGAGGATCAAGTGCGCTGGAAATTATAAAACTACTGCAATATGAAGGGGCGAATGTTTCTTATCACGATCCTTTCGTACCTTACGTCCAAATAGACGACTTGAAACTGAACAGTGTGGAACTGACCGATGAACTACTGCAAAAGTCCGATTGTACTGTAGTCATAACAGATCATGCGCATATCCCATTGCAACGTATTTTGGAGCATGCATCGCTTGTTTTCGATACTCGTAATGCTACGAAAGGAATGGAGGGCAAAGCAAGTGTCTATCGCTTTGGAGGAGGGCAATTAAAGTGAGCAAAGATATAAAAGTGATGGTAACCGGGGCAGGGTCCCCAGGAGCACCTGGAGTTATCAAATCCTTGAGAAAGGTATCCCATATGAACATTGAAATTATCGGGGTGGATACTTCTGCTTATGCGACAGGCTTCCCGCTATCAGATGACTTTTACACGATTCCGAAGGCTAATGATAGCAATTTTATCAGTGATGTGTTAACTATTTGCAAAAGCGAAAAAATAGACGTTATTCTTCCTATGGTAACAAAGGAACTGCTTGAATTTGCTATGAATAAGCAGCTCTTTTTAGATAGTGGAACAATCGTATCCGTATCGGACTATAACAATTTGGTGATTGCCAACGATAAAGGGAGGTTACTTCATAAGTTAGCTCTGATTGGGATCCCTACTCCGAAATCCGAAATTGTACAAACGGCTGAAACATTAAAAGAGGCGATTTATCGTCTCGGTTATCCCCAACATTCCGTATGTTTTAAACCAACCATCTCTAATGGAAGCAGAGGTTTCCGAATTTTAGATCCCAACATAAATAGGGCGTCTCTGCTTTTCAAAGAAAAGCCCAACTCAACTTACACGAGCATGAATGATTTATTTGATATTTTGGAGCAAACCGATGAAATACCGGAAATCATTGTTATGGAGTACTTGCCGGGTAAGGAGTACAGCGTTGATGTATTAGCTGACAACGGGAAAGTAGTAACAGCTATTCCAAGGCTTCGCGAAGCAATGGTTGGAGGAATAACAACAAGCGGTGTGGTGGTTAACGAAACTGACATCATTGAGTATGCTTCTAAAGTTGTTTCTGAACTTGGATTACATGGTAATATTGGTGTTCAAATCCGGCGGAATGCAGACAATGAGCCTCGAATTTTAGAAATCAACCCCAGGATGCAAGGGACCATCGTTCATTGTCTGGGGGCGGGAGTAAACTTGCCTTATTTGGCTATTAAGCTCGTGTTAGGCATTCCAATAGAACCGCATGAACTTTTGGTTAAATGGGGAACCAGAATGAACAGGTATTGGGAGGAGATATATTATGATTCTAATGGATCTCCATACTCACTCTAATTATTCAGACGGGAAAAATAGTATCGAACAGATGGTTGGCGTTGCTATCGAATTAGGGTATACCGCAATCGCAATCACCGATCATGTATGGAAGAGTAGTGATTGGATTGATGATTTTTCGGAACATATTTACAAAGTAAAAAAAATATTCGGGAATGATATTTATGTATTCAGCGGTTTGGAAGCAAAAGTAATAAATTTGGAAGGTGAAATAGACGCTGCTTCCAATGTTGAATCCAAGGTTGATTTTCTGTTGGGTTCCATTCATCGAATCCCCTTTTCAGGTGGGTATTACAGTATTTCAAAAGGCATATTGGATTCAGAACAGCGAATTTACGAAAATTGGATTACTTCCTTTGAAAATTTGTTAAAAAACCCAAGGGTGGATATCATAGCCCATCCATTAGCTGAACTTAAACGTTTTCATATCGAACTAAGCCAAAAACAAAAGGAAGAAATTGCCGAGTTATTGGATACGAGTGGAAAAATCGTGGAAATCAACGTCAAGCACAATGTACCAGATCAAGATATGATAGAACTTCTTAGAATACACAAGACAAAAGTAGTTGTTTCCTCAGACAGCCATTCAATTGAGGACTTAAAAAGGTTTTATCCTACATTGAAAAATTTATATACCCTGCCTTTGAATTTTGTTACGCTGTCTGAACTAACGAAGTAAACGGGCTTCAGACTCTGGATATATTACCGTTTCATCGTATCGGCTAACGGAATACGATGTAAAGAATAATCGATATCGAGGTGATCACCATGACATTTCAAATGCCGGACTTTAGCCATGCATTTGCGCAACGCAGTCGTGATCTCTACCATATTCGTTTTTTGGATGACGGATATCCAGGAAAAGCTATAGAGAACGAAATCGTACCACATCCGCTTTTTGGAACGTTTGTTATAAGAGATTACGTAACACAGTTTGAAGAAACAGGTGCCCCCCGATTGAAGGAAGCCATCATGCGAGTTGCCGATGCTGCGATTTCAAGAATGGAAGAATTCCATGATGCAATCGTATTTTGGTATCCGCTTGAAAGTTCGTACAATTATTCAAATCAACTCTACTACTCCGGTCTCACACAATCCCACTACATGCAGTTGCTATCAAAGGTATATGAATTGACAGGGGAAACGAAATATAAAATCGCGGCAGAAAAAATGTTCGCAAGCCTTAAAATTCCTGTGGATAGCGGCGGAGTGTACTATTTGAGCTCACATGGCTCGACGGTTCAGGAGACTCCCATGAGCCCGATCAGTCATATACTGAATGGGTGGCTCTCGGCGATTACCAATATTAAAAGATTTGCGGACACCTTTAAGCATAAAGAGGCGCACCAATTCTGGGAAGAGAACATGTCGACTCTAATGAAGATGCTCCCTCTCTACGATATACCCACGTTGGCTAACACTCGTTATCTCTTGAATGGTCCCGTAGCATTTAAGCTTGCTACGACGATCCAAAACGTAGAGATTCATAAAGTCAAGCTAAAAGTACCAAATGAAGGTGTTTATGACATCACGCTACCGCAAATAAAGAAATCCTGGTCTAATTTTATTGAACCTCGTTCCGTGAGAGTCGAAGGACAAAAGATCTTGTTTAACAATAAGAAAGCGAAAATAAATGCATTGGTGAGCAGGTATCCATATCCCACCGAAAATAAATTGATTTTAACACTCGCAAGTCCTGAATCCACTACATTATCTGTTGACATGCAGCATGGTGATTTTGTACCTACGAAGAATAGACAGCAAAATTGCCAGTTTACACAGATTGCTCAAGTACCTGTAGCCAAAGGTTTTAATCAGCTAGAGATTTCTATTCCTCGGGAATTATCTGAATGGGTAGGCTATCCCACTATATTTAAACAAATTGGAACTCGTTATTATAATAACTACCATTTTATTCATATTGTGAAAATGGAGGATTTTTATGAGGATACCGGGGAAAACATTTTTAAACATTATGCTGAAAAATGGAATGAATACGTAAAAATGTGGCCAACCATGGAGCTGTACAACGGAATGGAGGCAAGAACCTATGAATTTATCAGATTACGTTAACAGAGGTTTACTATGACGGATAAATTAAAGATTCTCATTTTAATCAGACCATTTGGGATCATGTATCCGAAACATAGAATTAAGTTCGATATGATTGAGGCCATAGGTGAATATGCTGAGGTAAAATATTGGTTTGAAGACGGCGATATTCGCGATATCTTGAAAAAAACGAAGTTCCAACCAGATTTTATCTTCCATTATGATTCTGCCTGGCGTTATAAAATGGCACCGCGAATAACTGGTCTTGATAAGATAGATATACCAAAAGGATGTTTTGTTTCTGATTTGCATTATCACCCCTCAGAAGAAAATAAGAAAAAGCATCATGAACAATCAAGAATCGATTATATAACAAAGAATCATATAGATCTGGTATTTTCAGTATCAAAGCATCCATTTTTACAAGTGTATCCTCAATTTAAGGATAAGCACAGATGGTTACCATGGTCGATGAATCCTAACGTAATCAAGGATTGGGAATGCAAGAAAGAAATAAAATTTCTACTAATGGGTCAATTATATGTTAATGATTCCCAAAACCCACCTAAAAGGATTCCACCCAAAGGAGATTACAAATTCAGAGAGGCCGTATTGGCAAATATGAACGGGGTTGAAGGCTTTGTGTTTCACCCCCATCCTGGACACTTAGTATCTGCGTCGGAAAATGCTTATGTAAATGAAAAATATGCGAAGGAAATAAATCGTTCCAACATATTTTTTACGTGCGGAGGACAATTTGATTTTGCAGTATTGAAGTTTTTTGAAGCTCCCGGATGCCGTACATTATTGTTGGCAGAGCCCAATAAAGATATGTTGGACTTAGGCTTTGAAGATGGGGTTAATTTTGTGGCTTGCACTGAGGATAATTTATATGAAAAAGCCATGTACTACGACCAGAACATGGAAGAGAGAAAGCGTATCACAGAAAATGGATATGCTTTTATTCATAAATATCATATAAACAGTGTTCGAGCACAACAATTTTTAACTTACGTAAAGAACTTTATTAATAATCGGCCTCTTTCGGAAGATCCGATCTTTGGAACCATATAAACGAGAAAGGCGACCCAAAGGCCGCCTGAAATTTCATTTCTCTACACTACAGCGGTTATGTTACAGCACTTTACTGAGAAATGCCTTGGTTCTCTCATGCTGGGGATTGTCAAAAATCTCGGCAGGCGTGCCTTCTTCGACGATGTATCCGCCATCCATGAAAATCACGCGATCAGCTACTTCACGGGCAAAGCCCATCTCATGTGTAACCACGACCATCGTCATTCCTTCTTTGGCCAAATCCTTCATCACCTGAAGAACTTCCCCTACCATTTCCGGGTCGAGTGCAGAGGTAGGTTCATCGAACAACATGATATGAGGGTCCATGGCGAGAGCACGGGTAATGGCAACGCGCTGCTGCTGACCACCAGACAACCGATCTGGATACACGTCTCGCTTGTCCGCCAAATCTACTTTTTTGAGGAGTTGCAGCGCCTTTTGTTCATTTTGCTGACGCTCTGAATTTTTGATGTGCTTGGGTGCGAGCATAATGTTTTCCAATACAGTGAGATGCGGGAATAGATTGAACCGCTGAAACACCATGCCGACACGCTCTCGCAGCTTGTTAATGTCCACTTTTGGGGAAGTAACCTCCACACCCTCAATGGTGATTTTGCCAGATGTCACCTCTTCCAACTGGTTCAGGCAGCGCAGAAACGTACTTTTTCCCGATCCGGAGGGACCGATGACACAGACAACTTCGCGCTCTTCAATGGTAGTCGAGATGTCTTTTAAGACTTCCAACGAGCCAAAGCTCTTTTTCAAATTCTCTACATGAATCATTTCGCGAACCTCCTCTCAAGGGAACGGGATAGCAGACTGAGGATGTATATCATCAGGAAATAGAAGACTGCTACTACAGCCCAAATTTCGAATGAGCGGAAGTTGCTAGAAATGATAATCTCACCACTGTTCATTAGTTCACGGATACCAATGACCGTTAAGAGCGAGGTGTCTTTTAGCGTCACGATGAATTGGTTGACGAAAGCAGGAATCATGCGGCGAACAGCCTGAGGCAAGATAACCAGGCGCATGGCTTTTCCGTGCGTGAGTCCGAGGGAGCGAGCAGCTTCCATCTGCCCTTTATCGATGGAGAGAATCCCTCCGCGGAAAATTTCAGCCAGGTACGCTCCGGCATTGAGACTGAGCGCAAGAATACCTGCGGTTGTCTCTGGAATTTTGATATCAAGGACAGGCGGCAATCCAAAATAAATAAAGAAGATTTGAACCAACAGCGGTGTCCCGCGGAGAAAGTCAACGTAAGCGGTTGCAATGCCGCGGAGTATTTTGGAGCGGCTGGTGCTCATTAAACCAAAAAGCAATCCGATTAAGAGAGCGAAAAACAGGGAAATGACCGTTATTTTTAACGTGACCACAGAGCCTTGGGCCAAGACAGGAAGTGCATCGACAATGACATCCCAACTACTGCTCATTTGGACAACTCCATTCTTTCTAAGGTGAAAAAAAAGGCGCGTCTTGCGCCTTTTATTTTTTGGTGCTCAAGTAGGTGTTGATGATTTCGTCGTATTTCCCGTTCTCTTTCAGCTTCTTCAGACCGGAGTTGAGTTTGTCCTGCAGCTCTTTGTTTCCTTTTAAAACCGCGATGCCGTAGTGGTCACCGTTGAGACGTTCGCCTACAATTTTTAGTTTGGAAGCAGGGTCTACCGCAATTTTATACGAGATAACCGGATAGTCCTCGATAGTCACATCAGCGTTGCCGTTCTGAACCTCTTGGAACATGGAAGGGCTATCGTCGAAGTATTTGACAGTGGCTCCGTATTTTTTCCCGAGCTCATCAGCAAAGGTTGCGCCAGTCGTGCCTTTTTTGATAGCAATCGTTTTGCCAGCCAAATCTGCCTCTCCATTGATCGTTGTGTTGTCCTCACGTACGACCAGGGAAAGACCTGCTTGATAGTAAGGTTCAGAGAAATCTAAAATTTCTTTGCGTTTATCCGTGATGCTGATCCCTGCAATGGCACCGTCCAATTGCTTCGCTTGAACAGCCGGTATGATTCCTTTGAAGTCCATCGGCTTAATTTCTACCTCAAAGCCTTCTTCTTTGGCGATCGCATTGATCAGGTCGATGTCAATTCCCACGTATTTTCCGTCTTTTTCAAACTCAAAGGGTGGGTATGTTGCATCTGTACCAATAACGTACTTTTTTGCACCGGATTGTCCAGATGTTGTGGAAGCTTGATCCGTGCCACTGCCACATGCACTTACCGTGAGTGCCAACAAACTAGAAACAACAGCAAACATTAGTTTTTTCATAAATTACCCCCAAGTATATTTATGATAGATATGATATGGACATGAATATATTAATATAGAAAAGTCTGCAAAGTCAAAACAAACTGAAAGTAATTATTATCCATAATTGTATGATCAAGCTCTACGTGCGATAACAGAAAAGTTTTTTATTACCTGCTATAATGGTAGCAAATGTATATAAGGGATGGGAAAAACGATGAAGCACGTCACCATATTGATCGCCGACGATGAAGCGGAGATTGCTGAGCTCGTTGCCTTGCATGTGAAAAAAGAAGGTTACCATACAATTATCGCAGAGGATGGAAAGGCAGCACTCCTAGCTGTACAGACCCATTCGATTGATTTGGCGATCCTTGATATTATGATGCCTGGGCTGGATGGCTATGAGGTCACCCGGCTGATTCGAGAACAGCACAATATGCCGATTATCTTTTTGAGTGCCAAGACGTCTGATCTGGATAAAATCTCGGGATTGGTGATGGGTGCAGATGATTATATGACCAAGCCATTCAATCCAATGGAATTGGTCGCTCGTGTGAATGCCCAGCTGCGGCGCTTTAAGCAGCTGAATCAGCCAGCAGTAGAAGTGCCGAGTAACAAGGTGGTAGAGTCAGGTGGACTTGTCATTTATCCAGAGCAGCGAACGGTGAGCCTGTACGGAGAAACAATTGAGTTAACACCGAAAGAATTTGATATTCTCTACCTGCTGGCCCGCTATCCAAAGAAGGTGTTTAGTGCGGACAATATTTTCCAGCAGATATGGGGCGAAGCGTACTATGAAGGGAGCAATACAGTCATGGTGCACATTCGCACCTTGCGAAAGAAGCTGGGAGAAGAAAAAACCAAGAACAAGTGGATTAAAACGGTCTGGGGCGTAGGGTATTCATTCCATGGATAACATGAAACGAAGCTTTCGGTTCCAAATGGTCAAGCTACTGGGCCTAAGTCTGCTTCTATCCGGTGCGGTTACCTATGTGATCTTTAAAGCGCTACAGTTTTACTATCGAACACAGGTAAAGTTTGAAAGCTTGTTAACGCCGATTCGCTATTTTATGCGAGAAATAGGGGACATTTACTTCTTTTTGATTTTTTTTGTTCCCCTAGCTATCTTGTTTTTCTTCTTGTTAACCAAACGGTATGCCGCCTACTTTCAGGAGATTTCCAGAGGAATTCATCATCTTGCAAACGGCGACTTTACCCATCATGTTCAAATACCGTCAAACGATGAGTTTGGAGATATTGCCAAGGACATCAATCTGGCGGGTGAAAAATTGCAAGAAGCCGTACAAAGAGGAGATTTTGCCGAAAGCAGCAAGGATCAGTTGGTTTTAAACCTGGCGCATGACCTGCGGACGCCACTGACTTCTGTTTTAGGGTATTTGGACATCATTTTGCGGGACGAGCAGTTAACGGTGGAACAAGCCCGACATTACACGAATATTGCTTTTACCAAGTCGCAGCGTTTGGAAAAGCTGATAGATGAGCTCTTCGAAATTACGAGAATGAACTACGGCATGCTCACCATCCAACAGAACCTGATTGACCTGAGTGAACTGCTCATGCAGTTAAACGAGGAGCTATATCCTTCCTTGGAGAAAAATCAGTTGAAAACGAGAATGAATGTGGCCTCACGATTGACGGTTTGCGGGGATGGCGAGCTCTTGGCACGCGTTTTCGAGAACATCATGACGAATGCCATTCGTTACGGGCACGATGGTCAGTTTGTTGATATCAACGGTTTTCTTGCGGGTGACGAGGTCGTTGTGCAGATTATCAATTACGGTCACGAGATTCCCCCGGAAGATCTGCCACATCTTTTCGAGGAGTTTTACACAGGTGACAAGGCCCGAAGCCTTCAAAACGGAAGCACAGGTCTCGGGCTATTTATCGCCAAAAATATCGTCGAGCGCCACGAAGGGACGATTTCTGCGCAAAGTAATTTGATCCGCACCGTTTTTGAAATACGCTTACCTTACGAACAGACTACCTCACTTTAAAAAAATTTAAGGATTACCCCACTTTTTCTTTTAAAAGTTTTTCTTATCCTGATCGGGTGACGAGCCAGGGTGGAAACTGCAAAGGAAGAAGTGGGGTTTTTGGATTGGCCAAAGATGACCGGAGCTTACAGTTTTTGGGGAGGTAAGGAAAGATGAAAAAGCGTTTGTGGATCTGGTTGGGGGTAGGCGTGCTTGTCGCTGGGCTTGGCGGCTATGCGGCTTCTTCGGGCGAAAAGAAGAGTGGTGTTCCTGTCACGTTATCAACGGTGGTAACGGCCGACTTGGAAAGCACGATTTTGACGTCGGGCATGGTCAGAGTAAGAAATGAACACACATTGTTCGCCAACTATGCAGGCGATCTGCGGAATTTCTCCATCAAGGAGGGAGACAAAGTGACGAAAGGGCAGGTGATCGGCAATATCGACATGTCCGATGTCAGCAATGAAATCATGGATATCGAGGCACAGATCACCATTCAGGAAGCGAATATCGCAAGGCTCTCCAAAGGTGTGGAGCCTGAAGAAGTCACGAAAATGCAGGAGCAGCTTGCCCAGCATGAACGTGAGTACCAAACAGCATTAAAAGATTACCAGCGAACGCAATCGCTGTTTACCGCAGGCGTGTCTACCCAACAGGCTGTAGAGGAGGCGAAGCAAAAGCTACAGACCACCGAATCAAGAGTAAGGGTCGCGAAGCAAGATTTACTTTTGAAGCAAAAAGGGCCAGACAAGGCAGAGGTTCGCTCCTACGAGGCGCAAATTCAAAAGTTGAATTTGGAAAAAGCAAAATATGAAAAGCAACGTGTGCAAAGCAGCATCGTGTCTCCGATTGACGGGACGGTGCTCTCCATGAAGGTGAAACAAGGGAAGTACCTAAGTAAAGGCGAGGAAATTCTCACGGTTGGAGATACCAATGATGTTATGGTCGAAGCAGGAGTCGGAGAAACTGACTTGCGTAAAATCAAAATCGGACAGGATGCGGTGGTCTCAGGCATTTCCTTAGGCGGAGAACAGTTGCAAGGTAAGGTGTCGCGCATATCTCCTATGGCTGTAACCAGCAAAGAGCGGGATGGAGAGAGTACGAGAGTGCCGGTCGCTGTCAATCTGAATGAGACGAGGGAGTATTTGAAGCCAGGTTTTCACGTGGATGTGAACATCGTCCTGCAAAAAGCAGCAAACGCCATGCAAGTCCCCATTGAGGCAGTCGTGACGGACCAAGATGGATCTTCTTTTGTCTGGGTAGCGGAAAATGGCAAGGCCAAGAAGAAAAAAGTGACGACTGGAATTGAAAGTGAATTGTTTATACAAATTGAAAGCGGATTGGATGGCAGTGAAGAATTGGTAGCGAATCCACCGGAAACCTTGCAAGAAAATGAAGTGATCTTCCAAGCATCTCCCGAAGAGTTTGCGGGGTAAAGGAGGATACATATGCTGAACATTGAGGGGTTAACCAAACAGTACAAGACGGATGAGCTGGAATTGTTTGCTTTGCAAAATATCAATATCCACGTGGCTCAAGGTGAATTCGTGGCGATCGTGGGACCTTCTGGTTCCGGAAAATCGACGTTTATGAACATGCTGGGTTGTCTGGATCGGCCAACCTCCGGATCGTATGTCTTGGATGGAATTGATGTTACGCAGTTGAAGGATAGTGGGCTGGCGCAGGTACGCAATCAAAAAATCGGCTTTGTCTTTCAATCGTTTCATCTGTTGCCACGTGCTACTTCGCTGCGAAACGTAGAGCTGCCGATGATGTATGCGGGCGTCGGCATGACAGAACGCAAAAAAAGAGCGAAAGTGGCGTTGCAGCGTGTCGGACTCGGCCAGCGGATGGAGCATAAACCAACGCAGCTGTCCGGCGGTCAAAGACAGCGGGTAGCCATTGCCAGAGCTTTGGTTAACCAACCAGCCATTTTACTTGCTGACGAGCCGACAGGGAATCTGGACAGTCGTTCCAGCATCGAGATCATGGCGATTTTTCAGGAGCTACATGCGCAAGGGGTAACGATTCTACTCGTCACGCACGAGGCTGATATCGCCCAGCATGCCGAGCGCGTCATTACGTTTCGAGATGGTCATATCATCCGAGATGAGCGAGTGGAGAAGCGCTTGTTTGCTACTGCGTCCGAGGAGGTGATCCTCACGTGAATTTACTCGAAAGCTTTCGTACGGCTCTGGAAGGGATTGGTACAAATAAGCTGCGTGCTACCTTGACGATGTCTGGGATCATCATCGGAATCATGTCTGTTATTGCTGTGATTACACTAGGAAACGGCAGTCAACAGGCCTATACCGATCAGTTGGAGAAGCTGGGTGCTACTAATTTCAACGTTTATTTTGGGTGGGACGCGAGGCAAGGAAGCAAGCTTACTGATTTAACAGTGGAGGATGCTTATGCACTTCCCCAACAATCGTCCTACATTGAAGCGGCCGTGCCGTTCGCCTCTTATTATGGAACGATTCGTGGCCCGAAAAAGGGGCAGGACGCAAATATACAAGGAACAAATGAGGATTTGTTAAAGGTTCAACCAAACTTGAAAATAGTTGCAGGCAGATATTTTACTGCGAGGGAAGTAAGAGAGGGGAAGCCCGTTATCGTTTTAACCGAAAAGTTAGCGGCAGGGCTTTTCGGACGTGAAGACCCGATTGGCAAGCGTTTGACTTACGAAGCAGCATCAGTCGTCGTTATTGGCGTGGTAAGGGAAGCCAAGCTGATGGTTGACAATGGTCGATCCGAGGGTGCCTATACGCCGATTACCTTTCTGCACAATAAAGACGGGTTGAAGATGGTTCATACGGTAACCGTAAAAGCCAAGTCAAAGGAAACGATGGAAGCAGCCAAGAGGCATACAGAGAAGTACTTAAACCGTAGGCACGATCGCGAAAACTACTACCAAATCGATAGTATCGAGAACGCACTGGGTGAGATGGATTCCTTTTCCGGCACGCTCACAACGATTTTTAGTGTCGCAGCCGGGATTGCGTTATTTGTTGGTGGGATTGGCGTCATGAACATCATGCTCGTATCCGTCACGGAGCGGACGCGGGAAATCGGCATTCGCAAAGCGTTAGGGGCGCGTTACGGAGATATTATGCTGCAGTTTTTGATCGAGTCGATGATCGTCTGCCTGATTGGTGGAACGATTGGGGTGTTGCTCGGCATCGGGACAGCCATGTTTGCCTCGCAATATGTCGATGTGCCGCCGCTATTATCGTGGGAAAGTATCGTAATCGCCTTCGGGTTCTCCAGTGCCATCGGTATTTTCTTTGGGCTCTACCCTGCTCACAAGGCGGCGAGGCTCAATCCGATTGATGCGTTGCGATATGAGTGAGGAACGAAAAAGAAATGACTAGCAGATGTCGCTGCTAGTCATTTTTCTAACGTATAGGAATTTATAAAATAAATTCCGGAGCGCATGGAAACTTTCCGCTAAAACGCGGTCGCTCCTCCTTGTAAAGGCCTCGATAGAGGTTTTCTTATTAGTCTCGAACTGATTTTAATGCCGTTGACCAACTTATCACCTGATTTAACATGTCGTTTACATGTGGGATGTGCAATTCGGATGGTTGAAAGACCGTGTAATTTTCAAAATCAGTAAATAGATTGAAGGCAGGTTGTGTACGAACGTCGGCAACCTGCAATTCACCCAGGATTCCACGTAAGTGCTCTGCTGCACGAGTTCCGCCTGATGAACCATAGCTGACGATACCCGCCGCTTTGTTGTACCATTCCTTGCGGGCGAGGTCGAGTGCGTTTTTTAATACCCCTGTGATGCTGTGGTTGTATTCGGCGGTAACGAATACGAATCCATCCAGGCTGGATAGCTTTGCCGCCCATGCGGCTACCTGTTGCTCACCACTCGGATCGCCAAAGAACGGTAAGTGAAAGTCCACAATATCAACGATTTCATACGCTGCATCTCCTCGTTGATCGGCTACTCCTTTGAGCCACGCACCTACTTGGGGACTGACTCGGCCTGGACGAGAGCTGCCCAGAATAATCCCGATTTTTAAACTTGAAGTACTCATTGTTCGTTCCTCCTTATGTGGCTTAGTTTAATGGTAGTTCCTTGGATCAAACATTATGCTTAAAAAAAGGCCGCAACTGTAAAGCTCAGCTGCGGCTCAGAGTCTTATGAGTAATGAATCGAAAGAAAGTTCCAGTAAAATAAATAGCCAGTATACAGGATGGAGAGTACCGCTGCTGCGCTATTCGCTACCTTCCAGCGATCGTGCTCCTTGGCTGTTCCAATCCGCAGGAGCAAATAAGCGGCGGCGGCAAACGAAACAATCGGTAGGGATGCGACAACGACTTGGTAGAAGGCCGGGTAGCCATAGACAAGCTCTGCGTTTGCATAGGTGAATTGGATGATAAAAAACAAGCTATGAAGCAGAGCCATAATCGGAACGATCTTCGAAATAGCGTGCGCTTGTTTGCGCCATTTGCGTAGCCCGAAACGAGCGATCCAGACGAGCGAAAGAAGGATGAACACGATTCCGGGAATCACATATAGAGCCAGGAGAACAGGCGGACTTTCTATGAAGGAGATACGAGGAAGCGAAAAGTTCATCGGTCCTGTCATATAAAATTTCCCTTGTTCCTCGTGAAAATATAGCTGTTCCTCGCCGTCGATCTCTTGAAAGAAATGATCGTCTACCTGCACAAACTTTTTCTCAAGGGATTGCTGTCCTTCATTCTGGAACATACCAGTCACGGATATCGTCTGCGCGTCCAATGCCTTCACTGTGTAAGGGTAGCTACTGAGTAGACGAAGCCCTTTGCCCCAGCCATTCTCGGGCGTCAGGGTAAGCAGATATTGACCTTCCAGTTTTTTCATTTCGTCTATGGTGCCATCAACAGGAGTTAGGGGCTTGCGGACTTGCTCTGTCAGTAGCTTGTCGGTAAAAGCGTTCACGACCTTGCCGTGCAGCTCCAAGCCCGGATGCGTGGCGTTCACCGTAACAAAGATGCCGATTGATTCTGAGGGAATCAGCACCATTTTCGAGATAAAGCCATCAATCCCACCGTTTGCCCATAGGGTAGGAATGCCGTTTTTCGTCTCTCCTTTAAAAAAGCCGTAGCCGATTCCGTACATGCGTTTATGGGCCGCGAATTGCTGGGCATGCATAAGCTGGGCAGTTTCTGGTTTGAGCAGAGATGTGCCGTTATAGTTGCCGCCTGAAAGATGGGCGATCATATAGGGAGCGAAGTCGACAGGTGTCATATTAGCGGCACCACTCCCTGGGAAAATAATCCCCGAGTAAGGAATAGTTTGATAGGCGTTTCCGTCGTAATAATAGCTTTTAGCCAGATTGCTCTTGTCCTCTGGGAGATACAATTCGGCGGAATCCATACCTAGCGGGCGGAAGATATTCTCCCGCATATAGTCATGCAAAGATTGACCGGAAGCTTGTTCGATTACACTCCCTAACAATCCGGTGCCCGCATTACTGTATTGAAATTTGCTGCCTGGCGTGAAAATCGTCTCCTGCATCTGAAGTGTTTCATTTACGGGCTCGGTCGAGAATTCCGGTATCACACTCTCGCGGTTGTCTCTTTTATAAATTTTTTCATCTATACCGGCTGTATGTGTGAGCAGGTGGTGGAGTGTGATCGGGCCGTAACGATTATTGGTAATTTTGTAGTCCTTTAGGACGGTATTCAAATCTTCGCGTAAGGAAAGCTTGTCTTTTTCCACGAGCTGCATCGCTGCAGTAGCAGTAAACGACTTGGTCACGGAACCGATTCGAAACACCGTACGCTCAGGATCAACGGGGATTTGTTTTTCGACGTCGGCAATACCATAGCCTTTTTTAAAAATGATGCGATCTCCCTGGGTAATGACAATGGCTGCGCCAGGGATATGCAAGTTGTTCATTTCATTTTTCATGACGGGATCAACTACTTGTTCGATGGAAAGAGCAGTAAGAGGTGAGCGAGCATTGACCACAGATAGGGGCTGTATCAGCATGAGGCAGGATACGAGCAGAACGGCAAACCATTTTCGTAGAGCAAATAATGTCATGTTTCATCACCTTTCGCGTTTTGCGTCAGTCAATTGTTGTAAGCCAGCGACAGGGATGAGTATAGGGCGATGAGTGTCACGATGAGAAGTAACAGAATGTCATTGTTTATCGTGATAGTAGCTTTTCGTCATCTGATAATATAATGGAGAGAAAGTTTGGGTGTAGATGAGGTGTGCCAAATTGCTTGCATTTGTTAAACGATGGTTATGGGTCGACTGGATGATCTTCACCATCCACTTTATGTGGGGATTGACGATTATTCTCGGCTTTGTTCGCCATCACGATCAATTGCCTTATCCGATAGTGATTACATTGATCGTTTTATTCTTCGTGCTTGTCGTCCCTATTTGTTTGCGTCGATACTCTCGTAACCTATATTTGTTCGCTGAGATTATTTTGAGTGGAGGCTTGTGTATTGCCTTGAACTTCTTTTTTGAAGGAGTAAGGTGGCAGTTTATCCCCATCGCTTTTCTCATCGGATATCACAGTGTGGAACGATCTTATCGCTGGACGGGACCATTGGCGATTTTGGCGATTCCGTTTCTTGTGGGGGAGGCAATCGGTGTGGATTTCGAGCCTATAGCCGTAAGCGATCTAATTGTGTACCATTTCGCGGCATATGCGCTTGGTTTTGCCTTTCAATTGCTTAGCCGTATGCACAAGCAAGGCCTGATTATTCAACATCAGAACCAAATATTGGAGCAATACACTTCCCAGGTGGAGGAAATCACGCTGCTGGAAGAACGGAACAAAATGTCCAGAGAGCTGCATGACACGATCGGACACACGATGACATCGCTTATTATGGGTATGGAGATGCTTCGGTCTAAAATACCAGATGCGGAGGCTAGTCGGCTGGACATGCTTTTGCAGATGGCCCGACAAGGTTTGGACGAGTCCAGAGGGATTTTCCACAAGTGGGCTCATAATGGCTATGAATCTGCTACGACCATGGAGTCCGCCTTTGTTGAATTGATCGAGCAATTTCAAGTGGCTACAGGGGTGTCCGTCAAGCTGCGTATGTACGGCGCTGAGTATGCGTTGAGCCGTTCCATGAAGCTGACTTTGTACCGCTGCTTGCAAGAAACACTGACCAATGCTGTACGACACGGAAAAGCATCACAAATTCAAGTGGGACTTTACTTTGAAGAAGCCCAGATCCGGTTGCAGGTCGAAGATAATGGGGAAGGAAATGGGACGATCGAATTTGGATTTGGTTTGCAATCGATGAAGGAAAGGCTGGAAGCACTTCAGGGACGATTATCGATCCATTGTATGGACGAAGGAGGTGTGACGGTCATTTGTAGTCTGCCAGCTATGCAGGCTGTACCAAGTGCAGGCATACGTATCCTGATCGTCGATGATCAGCCCGTTGTGAGGGAAAGTTTGCAGCTCGTTTTACAGAATCAGCAAGACTTGCAGGTGGTCGGGGTCGCAGAGAACGGCTTGATGGCACTGGACATTATTCCAAAAGAAAAGCCCGACGTCGTACTTTTGGACGTTCAAATGCCTGTCATGGACGGGGCGAAGACACTACAAGAGATACGTGAGCGGTGGCCGGATATGCGTGTCATTATGTTGACGACCTTCGAAGAAACAGCCCTTGCGGCAGAAACGCTAGGGAGAGGCGCGAATGGCTACTTGTTAAAATCGGTTAGTCCGATCGAGCTGGTAGAGGCGATACGAGTTGTTCATCAGGGTGAGGCGTTGATTAACCATAAGATTGCGGATGTTCTTTTCAAAGAAATGCGCTTGCAGCAAGAAGAGCTGAATGGACTTCGCCAAAAGCAAGGACGCGAGTGTCCCTATGGGTTGACGGAACGGGAAAGAGGCATATTGGCCTTGTTAGTAGAGGGGCTTCGCATGAAAACAATCGCGGAGAAAATCTTTCTTTCTGAAGGAACAGTACGCAATTGCACCACAGTGATTTATGCAAAACTGGGTGTAAAGAATCGCGAAGAGGCCGTTAAAAAAGCACGGGACGAAGGGCTTACTGGTTAGGTGGCCAGATTTTCTGACTAGTTATGATAGAATGGACAGTATCGAATGGAGGTTATATCAAAGATGAGTCAATTGCCAAATTGCCCAAAATGTCATTCAGAATACACGTACGAAGATGGAAGCACCTTGGTATGCCCGGAATGCAGCCATGAGTGGACGCTCCAAGCAGGCAACGATAATGGTGAAGATAACAAGGTCATCAAGGATGCGAATGGAAACGTCTTGAATGATGGCGACACGGTAACCGTCATTAAAGACCTCAAAGTAAAAGGGACTTCATTGGTCGTGAAAATCGGAACAAAAGTAAAAAACATTCGCTTGATTGATGGGGACCATGATATTGATTGTAAAATCGATGGTTTTGGCGCGATGAAGTTAAAATCGGAGTTTGTGAAAAAGGTGTAAGCTGGGGAATATGATGGACAAGAAAAAGCTGACTGCATGATAAAATGCAGTCAGCTTTTTTCGTAAGGAACGTGGTGTTAGGTGAGACGGTGAATGGACCAGACGATACCCTCGCCGCCGCCTCCTAAGTCGAGGTTAATAGTCAATCCATTGGCTACATAGAACAAACCGAGCGTATCTCCACCATTGAGTTGAACGTCACCAGCGAGTGTGACTGTTCCAGCCCCCAAAATAGCTCTTAATGTGAGTACGAGGTCAATGTTTACGTTGAGGACAGGGAAATCACCGATAATGAGACTTGTTACAACAGGGGTAAGTCTCCGTACTTCAAATGCAGGGGTGATTCCCGGGTCTAAATTAACGGTAATAGCTGCAGTCGTTTCATAGTTAATGGTTGCTTTTATGGCGTAAGTTCCAGTCGCTGGTACTGTATATACGCCAGTTAGCGGGTTGAAACTTGGACTGCCATAGTAGGGGCTGGCTGTTGACCAGTTAATTAATTGGGAAGATGCGTTAAGGGTCACAGTTGATAAGAAGCCAGAGAAGTTTTCAGCGATGAAAGCAGGTCCAGTCGCGCCTGTTGTCCCGGTAGCGCCAGTGGCTCCAGTAGCTCCAGTAGCTCCAGTAATACCAACGCCCGTGGCCCCTGTCGCGCCAGTATCCCCCGTAGTTCCTGTCACGCCAGTAGAACCTGTAGTACCAACGCCCGTCGGCCCTGTGGCCCCCGTAGCCCCCATAGCCCCTGTTATGCCACCTGTGCTGCTGGATGGAACAGACAGGATATTGTCCAGTTTCGATTGCAAGAGTATTTCTTTTTTCGCAACGTCTTGCAAGGTTTGGCGTACGCTTGCATTCACCAGAAGGAGATCGCTTACCGAAGCAGGAACAGTCAAGCCTGGTAGTGTACCAATGACATATTGCAATTTTTCTGCTTCTGCATTAATAATATGCCCGAGGCTGAGCTCTTCGATGGCGATGGAAGTAAGGAGGAGATTGATAGCATCGTCTCTCGTTACAGTAATGGTGGGAGTAATATTGGGAATATTGGCTTGAGACATTGGCATTCATCCTTCCTGTTACATTCAAAAACTTATCACTATCCTATGAGGCCTTATCTGTGCGCGTGCCTGGCTGTATAGAAACAGAAAAAAGCCAATTTGATTTCCAGATTGGCTTTTGTGTTAACCGGTAAGCACCGTGCTCATCAAAAAATAGACCACCATTGCTTATGGCATTTATACATTCACCCAACAGGGTGGGTAACTTTTTCATGATCACGAGGGGAGTCAGATCAGAGACTCAAAATACCTTTTGTTGTAGAGAATGCTAGGGTGAGTTGGGTTGTATGAGTAGGCAATATCATTGTGGTGACGGGATTTCTCGTTGTCCCCCATTTGAGAATAGCATAAGCAGAGTTGCAGATGAGGTAGCCAGGTCCAGGAAACGTGGTCGATGTGTGCGAGCTTTTCAGCAGGTCGCTCTACTTTTGTTGCGAGATCGTACCAAAAAATCGCCAGCAGCCAATTTTTATCTTCGACGTGAAAGGCTCCGATCTGGCAGCAAGCTTCTGCCCGTGGACGATCGTAGTTGAACGTACGATATAGCGACGACAGAACATTTTGTCTCTCATATAGGTGGGAATAGCAGCTAGCCAACTTCAAGCAAGCGTTAATGTTGTCTTCTACCCAGCCTTGTTGGGTGTTCAGGAACTTCGAGTAAAAAGTAATGGCTTCTTCATGATACTGATTGTCGCGTAATTCATTTGCATAATAGTACAAGTCGCGAGGAGAGAATTCTTCCCCTTTGGCATCCCTGCGTCGATAGATTTGCAGATTGCGGTCCGTGTATTCCTTCTGCTTGTTATGCGTGATGGATATGTCACTGTTGATGACGTTTCCGCTTACTTCCAAATACTCATGGACGGGTCCGATCCAGCGAAAACCGCGGTCGCGTTTTACGAGGCGATTACGGCGAATGCTGTATGCCACATTCCCGTTGCTGTCCACAGAAAGGTTGTAGTTCATCGTGACACTGTCGATGCTGTAATTCAACGTAAACTTCAACTCGCGGAAGAGCTGACGGTCTTTCTCCAGAAGGATATCGTCTGCATCCAGCCACAAAATATAGGGGCATGTTGCCTTGCTGAACGCATAGTTGCGTGCAGCTGAAAAATCATCAATCCACTCGAAATTATAAATGGTGCAGCCATAGTTGGACGCAATTTCTTTCGTGCGGTCTGTTGACCCCGTGTCGACGATAATGATTTCATCGACGAGATCCGCAACGGTGGAGAGGCAACGCTCCAGAGCGTCTTCCTCATTTTTGACGATCATGCATAAACTGATTGAAATCTGATTCGTTTTCCCCGCTGTCATGCCATTTTTTTTGCGATACTCGCTCACTCCTGCCAGATCCGACTGACGGTAGATGTGGTACCCAGGAAGATGCGTATCCACATGCAAAGAAAAGCCCATAGCTACAGCCCGAACGCAAAAATGCCGATCTTCTCCCCAGAACGACAAGTTAGCTATTCGTTTAAAGCTGACGCCTGCCTCCAAGACCTTTCGATGGATGAACGTGCATGCACCCAGGCCTCCTACCTCATACACACCAGGTTTACGCAGCATCTCTAAAAAGTTTTGGTTCTCCGCAGATTCGGACGCGCCTTCGCGTGTCAATGTGTATTGATCCATCAGCCAAACTTGAGGAAGCTCAATCGAATCAGGCTGCCAACGTGTCCAGTAAATGTTGGAGATAATATCTTTATTCGCTTGAAGCAATTGTTGCAGGGTATGAGGGTGTAAAACGAGATCGGAATCGATCAAAAACAAGTAATCGAAACCCTCTTTGAGCGCATAGGAGATAATCGTATCCTTCATTTGCGCTACTTTCCAAATATTTCGTTCCGTCCAATAATGAGTCATTTCATTTCGGACATACGTATCATCGTCTGTGTTTTTGAGGATGACGGTTCGTTTGTTCTCCTTTTCGAAATCAGCCAAGAGTGTACTGGATAGTGGGTCTTTGTTATCGTCAATGAACATGTAATGAACCAGTTCATTTTTGGTAGTCAGCTCCGAGAGGGATTGAAGGAATTCCTCCAAAATCATCGGGAATTGCTGAATGGGACTACCGATTAAAATACGTTTTTTACCCATAGTACACCCCCATATATAGCCTTTGTTCAAGTGGTTGCCGCAGGTTTGCTGAATAGCAGTAAACCATTGTCCACTTTTGCGACAATTCGGTTCTCTTGCTGTAGCTCTTTTAAATAAGAGCGGATAATCGAAGTGGTCAAACCGTAGCGGTGCAAGTCATCTTCAAACTCATACTTTTTCATGACTTTTTGGACGACTTGTTCGAGAGTGCTTGGCTGCTCATGAATCAATGCTTCAAGAAAAGAAGAGGTGTCTTTCATAAGGGTGAGATGCTTGTTAATTAAACCGGTGACTGTCTTATAGGGTCCGCCATGGTAGAGCACATACGCGTTCAATTTCATCATCGAGAGCTTCTTGAAGCTACTTCTGGCAGCCCTCAGATCGTTAAAAAAAAGGAGATTCTGCTTGTTCAATGTTTTGGGACCAAACAAGGCATCGCCGCAGTAAAGGACATGATCAGGGGTAATAATGCCGACCATTCCCGGCGAATGTCCAGGTAAGGAGACGATTTTGAATGGAATGGTGTGGACGTGAAAGATTCCATCGGTGGATGGCAGATAATCTGTTACGAGCGCACGTTCATTCCTTTTGTTTTGATCAGGCTTCGTATCAGACCCTCCACCTGCATCGAAAACCAAAGGCTCGAGATGCGGATTTTCAATGAGATAGGCTGCCAGATGTGTCGCATAGATACGAAAGTTGGGGAACCTCTGTTTCAAATAGAGATTGCCACCGTGATTAACAGCGTGACCATGTGTATGAACAACGGCAAGGATTTGATACCCTCGATCACTGATTTTCGTGCATACTTCCTCGATGACCATGGCATTCGGTCCGCTATCAATGCAAACGGCGGTTTTGCTGGACCTATCCAAATAGACACCGATCCCGTATTTACCGGAGACCACGTAACTGCTACCGGCCACTTCGATCAATTCCAAACGATCCATATACCTTACTCCTTCATTAAATTCAGGTTCATATGTGGATGACCTTGGTGACATTGCCGATACGTACCTTTACGGAGTTCGGTACAAAGGGAGGCTTTGTAGGTGCAGTAACTCGCTTAGCGAGCATTTTTTTCTGGCCACGCACTTTTGCCACGTTTGTTACAGGCTTGGGACGCTTGGACTTGCGTTTGTTTTTATCGGGAGTAGGGATGGAGGTAGCCTGTGCTAATAATGGGGGTTTTGGATGTACAGATTTCCGGTTGTTGGCTGTATCGATGCGTGCGTTGTTTGTGAGCAATGGAGGGGTTGGGGGAGGCATAGGTGGAACGTCAGTGGTTTTCGTTTGCTCACTCAGATCTAGCTGTACAGGTTCGTCATCTGGAAAATCTCCTTCCAGCTCCAATTGCATCGGCTCGTTGTTGGGGGAATCCTCTTCCCGTTCTATAGACTTTGTTTGATGATGGGAATGGTCTTCTATCGAGTAAAACGATTGTAATTGCCGCAGATGATTTTCAATCAAGGTTGCGAATTGTTTATGTGGAAACCTCCATGTCTTTACCAATTCCGATAACTGGGCAATCGCAGCAAGGACATGTGTGTACATTTCACTAGTGGGATGGAAAGGGTTACGCGATTCAAATAGAAAGCTGTGAGCAATCTGCTTGTTATGTATGTGGGTATGCAGTCTGACGAGCAGATTGAACATCGTTGATATTTGGTAGCCAAACAGCATAAGCTCGTAATCTTTGGCATGATGAAAGCGGGATTCCAATCCTTTGACCAACTGGACGATGGAATAGGTCAGCTTTAGAACGGTTTGGTCATCGATACCTTTGTTCTTCATGGCAATTGACCTCGAATTCCTGAAATGATCAATCGTTAATAGTCGATGGTGAAGTCGTCATCCAATTCATCCCCGAAATCGGCTTCTTTCATCTCAAAATTTGATTTAAGCGCCACAGGGTACATGTGAATGGCTGCATCCAGCTTTTTTAACAAAAGCCACTCAGCCATCAGCACCGAATCCAGAATCGAAATGACTGTACGATTAAAGGTAATGATCTCATCATTAGAGGGGGTGTTGGGGAAGTCCAGATTTTTGCCAACGAAAGCAAGGGCTTTGTCAGCTTCGGCGTTTAGCAATCTGGACAAGGCTTCTTCCTCTAGGGCAATCGATTGCAGCAAATGACTCAAAGCTTCTTCGCGCGTAGGCACATCATTTGATGGAACTTTATCCCGTAAGGTCATCATCATCCCTCTTCAATAAAATTATGATCCCATGAAAAGCAGTGTAAGTAGTGAGGGCTATTCTTCAAAGGCATGGAAGGTCGGGTAAGTCGGGTAAGTCAGGTAAGTCATCGTGCTGCTGATCATGATTATTATGCATCTGCTCCAGCTTGATAATATCCTCCAGCCTGAATTGTAGGAGCATCTCGGTCTTGATGACATTGCGCAGCATTCGTTCTACGCTGTTGTTTAAGGCAAGCGCATCATTGAGCGAGAGGCATTGCTCCTTCACGATCTTTTGGATCTTTTCCCCCTCTGTATTAATAATGTGAGAAAGTCCGATTTCCTCCAGCGCAATGGAGGTGAGAAGCAGATTTAATACTTCGTTTCGTTTCAATATGATTTCCGGTGTTATATTGGGGACCGTGGGCATTGACATCGTTATCTACATCCTTTATGTGTATGATTTTGTATACAAAATAAGACTTACCCAAAGAAGAAGGCGATCTGCTTCCCTTTATTTGACAGAACGCCTTCGGGCGAGTTTCTTGCAACAAAAACGATAGGATCGTCATAGGATCGCGTGATTGATAGTGAAGAAATGGAAACTTCCTCGCAGTACATGTTATGTAACCGCGATCTTAATATGACAACTTAATCGTATTGATTCGATAACGAAGTGGAGGTGCCCGGGAGAATGCTAACCACATTTTCCAACTTGAATTGCAAGAGCATTTCTTTTTTGATGACATCTTGCAGCGTTCTGCGAACACTGTTGTTAACGGCAAGAATGTCAGAAATGTTGGGGACGAACCCCGGCGTAATCCCCAATGTACCTACCACAAACTGGAGCTTTTCTGCCTCTGCATTCATAATATGCGCCAAAGCCAATTCTTCCAGAGCAATGGAAGCTAGCAGTAAAGATACGGATTGCCCAATCGTAACGGAAATCGTTGGGGTAATGTTAGGGATGGTAGGTTGAGACATGAGATCACCTCTTTGAAGTAATAGGTAACCAATTTAATCGCGCAAGCTATTCCCCCCTTCTTTTTAACTACGGTAAGTGTATGCATAGGTGTGTGTCCCACTGAACTGTTTATTTGTACACACGCGTAAGGAAGCGGGGAATGTGAAAAGCCCGGATCGATTGACCCGGACCAGTGATATGGTGATAGTTTCCATACGAATGAGGTCTATTAAGGCGAAGGAATCTAATGAAGGAAGCCAGTTAGCTTCGAGTGATCAGATTATCAACGATGTTCTCCAGCTTGAATTGCAGAAGCATTTCTTTTTTGATGACATCTTGTATCGTTTGACGAACGCTTGCATTGACGAGCAGGATGTCGGAGAGTGTTGCGGCTGGTTCGAGCCCTGGAGCAAGGGTACCTAAAACATATTGGATCTTTTCCGCCTCGGCGTTAAGGATGTGAGCCAAAGCCAGCTCTTCTAAAGCGATGGAGGTAAGCAATAGCGAAGTGGTTTGGCCAAGAGTAATCGAGATAACAGGCGTAATATTAGGGATCGATGCTTGAGACATGATTATCACCTCATAGATTTAGTAATCAAATGTTTCTTGGCCCTGGAGCCTTACCAATACCCAGCGACGATTTCCGGCAATCTCTCGAAAAAGTTCTTCATAGTGATAGATTTTTCCGAGATGAGCCAGAAAGGGATAGTGATCAAAATCATCTACGAGAATAAGCGCATCTGGTTTGAGCGTGGCAACAAATAGTGGATAGGCAAGAGAGCGGCCGTTGCCGTGCGGACCGTCCACAACCATGACATCTACTGAATGACCGGAAAGCGATAGTTGATCCAAATCGGCGTAAAAGGCATTTTGAATGGAAAAATGATCAAATTGATTCTCAGGAACACGCCGTCCGATGGCAGGCCACAAGCTCCTGCTCTCTGCTGGATTGTCGAAGATCTTGTTCCATTCCTCTTGGGATAGTTGCTTCAAAGAGCTGGTCACCAACGCGACATGCGGTACATCCCCTAGGCTCTCCTTGATTTCCTTTGCACGAATCGGATGATGCTCCACAATGGTTGCTTGGACCCGGAGCAGCTCAAGATCGCCAAGTGCTTTCCAAAACAGAGCGGAGTCACCTCCACCCAACTGAAGCACCTGGCACTCCTCATTTTCATGTTTGATATGACGACATGTATGTACGAGGGCCTGCTTGCTCAACGTGAGTGAGTTGTATCGCCAGTGATTACAATTGGACTGCTGCAAAGCCTTTTCGATATCGCGTATGATCATCTTCATTCCACCCATTCCAACAGATTGGGATGTTGATCCAAGATCGATTCATACTGTTCCTTCCAGCCATATCGGGCGTCGGGGTCGAGGAGCTGATAGCGGTTGTATTTGTTTTGTCTGTCTTCGAGTCGGGCCCAGCCAAAATGTTTCACGCGTGATGGATGGCACAGGTAAGGGAACTGGTTGATCGAGAGAGGGAATCTGCCGCAATGCTGTGGGGTTTCCCTCCATACATATGGGAAGTCAGGGCGGTATTTGACCATAAAAGGACGGTAGTGATGATGGGCTTTCCAATACACATCTTCGCGATAATGCGTCTCGCTCCACATATCGTACAAACGAAAGTAGATCGCCTCGTGTGTCTGTTGTTCCAAAATCTCGGAAACATTTGAGGGGAAGGAGTTATCCATGATTTCATCGGCGTCCAGATTCAAAATCCATCCCGGATTAGTCTGGATCGTTTCTTGCCATTGTTGTTTGCGCAGGGTGACCTCGTTGGAAAACTGAGAGGTAGCGTTTTGAACCAGATGAAGAGGAATGCCCTTGAGAACCTCTCTACAGAGATCCACGGTATGATCGATACTGCCATCATCGATGATGACGGCTGCGTCAATAAAGTCTTTATGTGCTTCCAACACTCGTCTCAAATACCGATTGCCTTCATTTTTCACAATCATGGAAAGAGTCAGTTTGGCTCTGGTCATCTACGTGCTGCACCTCCTGCCTATTCGAATTTTTATTACGGATGGCAGGTTAGGCTTGTCGTGTTGCAATGCAGAAGATTTCATGGCCTTGGAATGTCGACTGGAGGTTCGCGGCTAGCTTCATGATGTCCTGGATCGGTAGAGGTGTTTGCGTGGTCTTGCACAGATGGTTTTCCAAGCGGTTCGTTTCTTCTCGAGAAAAGATAGAGAGAACCTCCCAGCCACCTTGATGAAGCAGTGAGATCAGATTGTCACGGGAGTAATGGAAGAGGTGGTCATTCTCGGTATACAGCGGGGAATACACCCCAAACAATTTATTGGTGAACGAGTTTTTGTTCGGCACGCTAAAAAGGATCTTTCCTCCTGGTTTAAGAAACCCCTTCAATTCTTCAAGGTATTGCTTCGGATGCGAAATATGCTCAAAGACGTGACAAAAAACGATGGCATCAAACATACCAATGTGTTCGGGGGCGAGAACGGAGGAGTTCCATAACGAATGAACCAGTTGTAACCCATACCGGTCTTGGGCGTATGCGCATGATTGGTGCGACGGCTCTACCCCAATAACCTCCCACCCAGCCTCACGAGCAAGGAATAACAACTCTCCTGTTCCTGGACCAATTTCGAGAAGCTTCCCTTTTTCCGAAAACCACATATCGAGCAGCAATGTATGGAAGATCGCATGTTCCGTAAATGTATTTTTGGCGTATTGATCACGCATGGAAACCCAACTCGCATCATACATGTCTGCAACTAGCTGTGTCACGTTGACGTGATCGAGGTGAGGTTGAAAAACGAGATCACAATCTTTGCACGTAAGAAGCGAGAAGGTAGCGTACTGGTGGAAAAGCGCAACCTGAGCGCTGCTGCACAAAGGACATGAGTCATGCATGGATACGATCCCTGCTTTCTTTGTGATATCTGCCTACAACTACCTATGCGCTGTTCCAGCTAAAGGTTCGAAAACCAAGGAAATGGCGCCGTTCTGAAAGGAGCAGTCCGCTCATAGAGTAAAGGGGGGATAGACTACGATCTCATTGATGTGTGTAAAAGGAGATGAGTAGCATGTCTGAGGCGCCCAAAATTTCCTTATGTATGATTGTAAAAAACGAAGAAGAGTGCCTTCACAAGTGCTTGGAAAGCGTGAAAGATCTTGTGGATGAAATGATTATCGTAGACACGGGGAGTACCGACAAAACGGTAGAGATATGTAAGTCATTCGGAGCGGTCGTGTATTCGTATGAGTGGCAGGATAACTTCGCAGAAGCACGAAACTTTGGACTGGAAAAGGCAACGGGCGACTGGATTTTGTGGATGGATGCCGATGAGGAAATGAATAAAGAAGACAGCACGAAATTGAAAGAGCTGATTCGCGGTCAAGAAGATTCTCTATTTTATATCCATCTAATAAATTACATTGGAGATGAAATAAATGAAGACGATGCTTTTCATATCGCTCACTCACGTTTGTTTCGCAATGGCATCGGTTTTCGCTTCCATTTTCCCATCCATGAAACGCTCAACGTAGAAGAGGTCCTTCCCAATCTGACCGAAGATCTCCACATTCAAATCTTGCCTGTACGGATATACCATTACGGCTACATGAATGAATTTACTGGCAGAAAGAACAAATTCGAGCGCAATATTCAGCTACTCATGAAGGAATTGGAGAAAGAGGACCACTCTCCATGGATTGAGTATCATCTTGCCAGTGAATTCTCACGTATCCAGGAGCATGAGAAAACGTTCAAGTTCGTGAATCTGTCTATTATTGGGTTTCTCGAAAACCATATGATGCCTCCTTCGCTTCTTTATAAGCTCAAATACTCTACGTTGATCTCGATCGGCAGTGCTGAGGGAGCGTGGCCAGGAATTGAAAAGGCAATCGAGATTTATCCTGACTACGTTGATTTGCATTTGTACAAAGGGATCATTCAGTATTTGAAAAAGGACTACAAACGAGCATTGGTAACGTTCGATCACTGCTTGGAGCTAGGTGAGAGCAACATTCGTCATCTGACCTTGAAGGGATCGGGGAGTTTTCACGCCTGGTATTACAAAGGGCTTTGCTACGAAGGATTGGGTCAAGTGGAGGAGGCTGTGGCAGCTTATCAGACGGCGATGGCGATGGCGGAGAACCATGCGCCTGCAAAGGAAGCATTAGAGAAGCTGAGCTCGACGACTGAAGTAAGTCTTACGCCAAACAACAAATAGCATCGTGGCGAAAAGCCGTTACGTCGATGGTTCAGGCGTAACGGCTTTTTTTCGTAATTTCAGAGCGTGAACAAAATGACGTTAATCACCTTTATTACGGTAAAAGGTTTAATAAGCACAATGTTTCATTTGCGGCAGCAGATTGTTACAATAAAAAACGCATTTCATCGGTAATAATAATCATTATCAATTACATCAAGTGAGGGACAAAGATGAAGCGAACAAACAGAATGAAACGTCTCGGTCATATGCTTTGGACGCTTGCACTGGCAGGCACGGTATTACTGACCGGGTGCGGAAGCGCAGAGCAAAAACAGCCAGCAGCAGGTCAAGATAATGCGCAAACCGCACAAAAGCGCATCGTGAAACACGAGCTGGGCGAAACGGAAATTACCGGAGACCCGAAAAGAGTCGTCGCGTTGGAGTACTCCTTTGTAGATGGACTATGGGAGCTGGGAGTGACGCCTGTAGGAATCGCGCAGGAGAAGGATAAGGACGTAGAAGGACTGATCGGCAAAAAAATCGAGTATACCCCAGTTGGGACTCGCCAGCAGCCGAGCCTGGAAGTCATCAGCTCGTTGCAGCCGGATTTGATTATCGGTGATTTGAATCGCCACAAGGACATATACAAGGATTTGCAAAAAATCGCACCGACGATCATTTTGAAAAGCCGCAACTCGACGTATCAGGAAAACTTGAGCTCGTTTGCCACGATTGGGGAAGCGCTGAACAAACAAAAAGAAGCAGAACAACGCCTGATCAAGCACAAGGAGATCATCGCAGAGTTTAAGAAGAGGGTACCGGCTGGGGATTCCCGCAATGTCATGCTGGGTGTATTCCGCGCAGATTCGCTGTCTGCACATGGTGCGAAATCGTTTGATGGCGAATTGCTCGAAATGATTGGAATCAAAAATGCGATTCAGGATGCGGCAGAACCAACGGTAAAAATCAGTCTGGAGCAAATGGTGCAGTGGGACCCAGATGTGATTTTCCTGGCGGAAGCCGACGACGCGCTGTTGAACGAGTGGAAGCAAAATCCGCTTTGGAACAATATCACCGCAGTCAAAAATCAGGAAGTACACAAAGTAAATCGTGACCTCTGGACGCGCTATCGCGGACTGAAATCCGCAGAACGCATTGTGGAAGAGGCAGTGAATCTCTTATATAGCAAGGAAAAATAACATACGATGCAAATTCTGGAAAGACCGATCGCTGATCTGGTCTTTTCAGTGTTCCTGCACGTGGTAGTTGATCGAGGTGGCTTGTATTGCAGAAAACAACGACACGACAACACAAAAATACCTTTATCCTCATTGCGATCGGCTTGGCAATCCTCTTGTTCATTGGCTTTTTTCTGAGCTTGTTTACCGGAGTAGCTTCGCTGGAGATTCGATCATTAGTGACGCATTGGCTATCGGGTGAATACTCCAAGGAGCTCTTGATTTTCCAAACCATCCGCGTTCCGAGAGCCGTGCTGGGAGCCATCATTGGGGCGAATTTGGCTGTGGCAGGCGCCGTGATGCAGGCCGTTACCCGCAATCCGCTCGCATCCCCGCAAGTATTTGGCGTGAATGCGGGGGCTTGTCTGGTGGTCGTACTCGCGATTGTGATTTTACCGGATATCGGGAAAGCCAATCTCATCTATTTTGCATTCGCTGGAGCGATTCTCGGGGGACTTGTGGTCTTTGGATTTGCAGCTTCGCGCGGGATGACCAATTTCAAGATCGCTTTGGTAGGAATGGCCATCCACCTGCTGCTCACCTCCATTACGAAGGGAATTATCATCTTTAACGAACAAATCTCGAATGTATTGTATTGGTTGTCTGGCTCCATTAGCGGAGCGGCTTGGACGGATGTGCAATTGATTTTACCATGGTCGATGGCGGGACTCCTGCTGGCGATCTGGCTGTCCGCTTCTTTGTCTGTGTTTCGACTGGGGGAGGAAGTCGCGATGGGGTTGGGACAAAAAATCGCCCGCGTCCGACTGCTGTCTTATGTTGTGGTCGTTATTTTGGCAGGAGCTTCTGTTGCTGTCGCTGGAGCTGTCGGATTTGTCGGACTGATGGTTCCGCATATCGCAAGGAGGCTCGTGGGTACGGACTATCGGGTCGTTATTCCTGTGTCAGCGCTTGGTGGAGCTGTCTTGGTCACCTATTCCGATGTACTGGCTCGCTTGATTTCCTATCCGTTTGAGTCTCCTGTAGGGATTGTGACGGCTCTTCTGGGAACCCCGTTCTTTCTGTACTTGGCAAGAAAAAAGGGGAGGGAAATGATATGACTTCGCGAAAAAACACCCTGCTCCTGGTTGGCCTCGGCGCCTTAGTCTTAGCGGCAGCATTGCTTAGCATGGGGATCGGCCCGATCTTTATCGGCCCTGATCAAATCATTCGAGTGATTATGGGAGAATCTTCGTCGCTTACGTTTATGATTGAAAACTATCGATTGCCACGGGCGTTGCTCGCGATTCTTGCCGGAGCGGGCTTCGCGATCGCTGGTGTGATTTTGCAAGGAATGATCCGTAATCCGCTGGCATCTCCAGATGTTGTAGGGGTAACCAAAGGAGCGGGCTTGTTCGCGGTTGTTGTCATCATTCTGTTTCCGACCGCTTCACCGCTTCTTCTCCCGATTGTCGCGTTTTTGGGAGCACTGGCGGTAGCGATTGCCCTCATCTATTTCGCTCGGAAAAGCGGTGCACAGCCAACTACGTTTGCCTTGGTCGGCATGGGAGTAGGGGCGATCTGCCAAGCGTTGACGGAATTCATCATGGTGAAGTATCCGATGCAAGCCAATGACTCTCTTGTCTGGCTGGCAGGGAGCTTGTGGGGGAAAGGCTGGGATGAAATTTACGCTTTGCTGCCGTGGCTGCTCGTATTCATTCCCATTAGCTTTGCTCTGCATCGAAAGCTGGACATTATCAGTCTGGATGAAGGGAGCTCCACGGGGCTCGGACTGAATGTCGTCCGAACACGCTATGTACTCTTGCTGCTCGCCGTTGCATTGGCAGGCGCATGTGTAGCGGCGATTGGCTCGATCGGATTTGTGGGATTAATTGCACCACATATGGCGAGAAAGCTGTTCGGTCATCAGCATCGTTATCTATTGCCAGGTGCGGCGGTTTTGGGAGCGTTGATTCTCGTCATTGCGGATGCATTGGGGAGGGGACTGAATCCTCCGATCGAGATTCCCGCGGGTATTGTGACGGCGGTCATCGGTGTTCCATACTTCTTGTATTTGGTGCGTCAAGAGAAGAAAAAGTAAAAAGAAAAGCCATCTTTTCCTCTAGCTTTGGAGAGAAAGATGGCTTTTTTCTATTCGGGCTCTTCTTCGAAAAAATCACCTTGTTCCAAGGTATACACAAAATTTTGCAACCATTCGTAATACTTTTTTGCATGTCTGAGCTTGTGCAAATCTTGGAGGGCGAGCTTTCGTTCCTCATCAGAGGTACTTTCCAAAAGGATCAGCTCGGTTAATTCAGGCAGTGCCTGGTCGATGGCACCGGTCATCACATCGACTTCACGCTGCAGCTTGAATGTGAAGAAGTTTTGAAACGCTGTGAAGAAGTTGGTCTCCGCCGCATACAGCTCTTTTCGTTCCTGCTTTTCCTCGAGTTTTTTGACCATGCGGGATTCCATTAAGGATCTCACTGCATAGCTCATGTTGCTTTTGCTCATGTTCATCTGTGTTTTCATCTCGTCGAGCGTCATCGGACGATTCTCGAAGAACATGACACCGTAAAGCTGACCAGAGGAATGAGTAGCGCCATACAAGTCCATCGTTTCCGCTATGGCTTCGATCATTTGTTTACGAATATGGAGGCGTTTTTCTTCTCGTACATTTTCGTCGTTCAACGACATGCGAATATTCACTTCCCTCTCGTGCCACCGTCATCATCATTTCGTTCAATGCTTTTTGTATGATACTTCCATTATAGCAAAAAGTTATTCTACACAGTGATAAAGCTATTGTTATGAGCATTTACGTAATCTTAATGCTCAATTAACAGTGGTTTCATGGCCGAAACATAATGCGAGTGTACAATAATTTTTGAACGCAGATGGTTTTTATCCGATACTTTCTTTCAGAAAAGGAGAATCACCGTGAAAATCAAGTGGAATGTGATGGCAGCAACGTTGGTCGTTACGAGTTTGTTGGCAGGCTGTGGAGCACCGAAGACAGAGGGAACAGCATCGAACAGTGGTCAAACTGGCTCGGAGGCTGCAGTGTCTAACGCTTCTGGAGAAATCAATGTGTACACGGCAATTGAAGATGAACAGATCAAGACGTATCTGACTTCTTTCAAAGAGCAGTATCCGGATATCAAAGTAAACATCGTTCGTGACTCCACTGGCATCATGACAGCCAAGCTGATTGCCGAGAAGGACAACCCGCAGGCGGATGTGATCTGGGGACTGGCTGCCACGAGTCTCTTGGTGATGGACGATATGCAAATGCTTGCGCCATATGCTCCCAAAGGCGTAGATCGTGTACTGCCTGAATTCAAGGACAAGGCCAACCCGCCAAAATGGGTAGGCATGGATATTTGGGAGACAGCTATCATTGTCAACAAAGCAGAGATGGAAAAACGCAATCTGGCTATCCCACAGTCGTACGAAGATTTGGTCAAACCAGAATACAAAGGCTTGATCGCGATGCCTCACCCTGCTTCTTCTGGAACAGGCTACTTGACCGTCAACGCCCTGCATCAGTTGTACGGCAAGGACAAGGCTTGGGCTTACATGGACAAGCTGCATGAAAACATGATGATCTACACGCACTCTGGCTCCAAGCCGGCGAAGATGGCGTCCGCTGGTGAAGCGCCAATCGGTATCTCATATGGATACAGCGGCATTAACGAACAGAAAAAAGGAGCTCCAGTCGAAGTCGTGTTCCCGAAAGAGGGCTCGGGCTGGGATATGGAAGCGAGCGCGCTCGTAAAGAAAAAGGACATCAAGCCAGAAGCAAAATTGTTCCTCGACTGGGCGATCAGCGATGAGCCGATGAAGGAATACAACAAAAACTACGCGATTTTGAGCATCAAGCAAGAAGGAAGTCAAATTCCGGAAGGCTACAAACAAGACCCTGTATCGCAGTTGACCAAGCTGGACTTGTATCAAGCAGCAAGAGACCGCGAAGGCATTTTGAAAGAATGGGAGCAGAAGTACGGCTCCAAAGCTGAACCGAAAAAGTAAAAAATAAAGGGGCATTTGTAATGGAGCAAGGCTATTTGTCATTACACAATCTCGCCAAGCGATTCGGGAAGCACACAGCGCTTCAGGACATTCAACTGGACATTGCCAAGAATGAATTCATCTGTCTGCTCGGACCGAGCGGCTGCGGAAAAACAACGTTGTTGCGCATCCTCGCAGGACTGGAAAAAGCGGATCAAGGGAGCGTCGTCATTGCCGGGAAAGACATTACCTCGCTGCCAGCAGGGAAACGGAATTTTGGCATGATGTTTCAATCGTACGCTTTGTTTCCGAATTTGACGGTCAGTGAAAACATTGCTTACGGATTGCGTAATCGCTTCTCCAAGGCACAAATTGCTGATCGGGTAGAGGAAATGCTTCAACTGGTTGAGCTGGGAGAACACCGCAACAAAGTCCCGGCTCAATTATCAGGAGGGCAGCAGCAACGGGTAGCACTGGCGAGGGCCTTGGCGTTTTCTCCGGACTGCTTGCTCTTGGACGAGCCATTATCTGCGCTGGATGCCAAGGTTCGTGCCAAACTCAGGAACGAAATTCGTCGGCTCCATCATCAATTCGGGATGACGACGATTATGGTGACGCACGATCAGGAGGAAGCGTTGACGATGGCGGATCGCATTGTGGTTATGAACCAGTCGCACATCATTCAGGTCGGTACGCCAAAAGAGGTGTACGAGCGTCCCAAAACGCCATTTGTCGCTGATTTTATCGGAGCCATCAGCTTTATCCAGTCGGATAAGCACTCGGATCAGGCTATGCTCGCCATCCGTCCGGAGCATGTCCAGTTGCTGCGTGACGGTCATGAAAAAGGCAGACAAGGGATCGTGCGCGAGCTGGAATATCGCGGTACGCATTATCGGATTGTGGCAGAGTTGATCGGTCCACAAGGGACTTTGTTGCAACAGTTTGTCACGATTGATGTCCCGGCACATGCTATGGTGTCTCATCATGTTTGGCCGGATCAAAAAATTGCCTTCACCCTGCCGCCAGAGCATGTCATCCGTTTTGATGATACGGCAGACCTGGCTGTTGGCTAAGGAGCGCATACGATATGGACACCTGGTTAAAACGAATACGCCCTGATGCCAACCAATGGAGCCAAAACGCGATCATCGTTTGCATGACCATCGCGCTGTTGTTCGCCATCCTGCTGCCGCTTGGTGAGCTGGTGCTCAAGGCAGTTACAGATCAGGACGGAAACTTCATCGGGCTCATGCACTTTGCTAATTACTTCTCGACGCCGGCTCTCGTGATGTCATTGTGGAATTCCATTAAGGTGTCGACGGTCACGACGATCATTGCCGTTACGTTAGGCTTCGGATTTGCTTATGCACTGGAGAGAAGTGCGATTCGCGGCAAATGGTTTTATCGGTCTGTTGCACTCTTGCCGCTATTCGCACCCTCTATGCTGCACGGCTTGGCGCTGACCTACCTGTTTGGCAATCAAGGTCTGATTTCTACCGGATTTTTTGGTCTGTTGCCGGAATTCCGCATGGAGCTCTACGGGCCTATCGGGATTGTGATGGCGGAAGTACTCTATACGTTTCCGCAGGCGTTTCTGATGCTGTCGGTGGCACTCGCAAGTGCAGATTACCGGATGTATGAAGCGGCAGAGACGCTCGGGGCGTCCAAGTGGCGCAGATTTTGGACGGTCACGGTACCGGGTACGAGGTTTGCGCTGATCAGTGCCATTTTTGTCTGCTTCGTCTTGACCTTTACCGACTTCGGGGCTCCCAAAGTGGTCGGCGGGCAGTACAACGTGCTAGCGACAGATTTGTACAAGCAGGTTATCGGGCAACAAAACATGCAAATGGGTGCGGCCGTTGGGGTGCTGCTGTTGATACCAGCCGTCATTTCATTTGTGATCGATCGCATCTCCCAGCGCAAACAAAGCGGTTGGTTGAGCGCGAAGTCCATCCCTTACCGAATTGAACGCAACAAACTGCGGGACGGGTTGTTTTACGTGCTTTGCTCCGCCGTGTCCGCTGTGATTATTAGCATTATCCTGGTTGCTATTTACGGCTCCCTTGTAAAAGTGTGGCCGTACAATTTGTCCATTTCCTTTGCGCACTACGAAGACTTTTTGGATGGTGAAGGACCGTTTGTGACGAGCTTGCTTATCGCGTTTGCTACGGCATTGATTGGCACAGTCGCTACTTTTTTGTTCGCGTATCTCATCGAGAAGTCACGCGGGCATCGTCTGCTGCGTCAATCAGCGTATTTTCTGTCCATGCTGCCGCTTGCATTGCCAGGACTCGTGCTCGGTTTGATCTACGTATTCTTTTTCAACAATCCGAATCAACCGCTGCACGGCATTTATGGCACGATTTGGATCGTCATTTTGTGTAACATCGTTCACTTCTACTCGGTTTCTTTCCTGACGATGACGTCCGGTCTGAAGAAGCTGGATAGCGAGTTCGAGGCTGCATCAGAATCGATGAATGTGCCTTGGTATCGGACATTGCTGCGGGTTACGGTTCCGCTGTCATTGCCGACGATTTTGGAAGTGTTCCTCTACTATTTCATCAACAGCATGGTGACGGTCTCGGCCATTATTTTCTTGTATGCACCAGACCTGAAACCGGCTGCGGTTGCGATTGTGAATAAGGAGGACTCAGGCGATATCGCGCAAGCTGCTGCGATGTCTACGTTAATCATCGTGGCGAATCTGTTGGTACGTACCGCGATCATGTGGACTTCAGGCAAGATTCAGAAAAGAACGGATGCGCTTCTCGTCAGGACGAAAGAGTAAAGCCAAGTCCGATTCAAAATGGAATGCAGGTGAAAAAGATGCCCGACTTACTTGTTAACAACAAGAGATATACCGTCAAAGCGATTTTGTTCGATAAGGATGGTACTTTGCTGGAGTTTGTGAGGCTCTGGGGGTACTGGAGCGAATCCGTACATCGTCATTTTGCCAGTCAGCTTCCGCAGCCGACTGAGATCGCTCCTCTCGCAGAGCTGTGGGGGACTGTTCACGACGAAGAAGGGCACGTATGCGACTACAGCATCAATGGTCCGTTAGCGATGGGCTCAACTGGCGATTTGCTTGCGATTCTGGCATGGCAGGGATATCGTCAGGGACTATCGTGGGGAGAATCAATGCGACTCGCTAGAGAGTGCAAAGAGCGAGCTTATCAGGATATGGATCAGACTCGTCCTGCCTATCCCATCCCGGGGCTGATTCCGTTCCTCGAACAATGTCGCGACCACGGAATGTTTATGGGGATTGTAACCGCAGATGAAACAGAGGAAGCGATCAAGCACATGGAATGGATGGGCATTCGCTCTTATTTTCCAGTCATTATCGGGAATGATCAGGTAGAGCGTGGCAAGCCTTATCCGGACATGGTGGTAAAAGCTTGTACCCAATTGGGCTTGAAGCCGAGAGAAGTCGCTGTCATCGGTGATACGAGCGGCGACATACGCATGGGGAAAAGTGCAGGGGTCTCCGTGACCATTGGCATTGTGAGCAAGGAAGACTCTTCTGATCGAATACAAATCCTGGAGGAAGCAGAAGCGGTGATTTCCTCCTATGCGCAACTGAAGGTGGAGGCATCACGGCATGAATGAGGGGATCGGGTGGGGATGGATTCTCCTCACATTCGCTATTCTGTTGGAGCTAGCAGGTACGACTTCGATGAAACTATCTGCGGGCTTTACCAAGCTGTGGCCATCCATTCTGATGTTTCTGTTGTACGGTGCGAGCTTTACTCTGCTTAATTTCGCACTCAGCTATATACAGGTCGGAGTCGCTTATGCGATCTGGTCTGGTGTCGGGATAGTTTTAATTACATTCGTCGGTATTTTCTTATTCAAAGAAATGATCAATCTTCAGCAAATGCTTTGGATGTCACTCATTGTGATTGGTGTCATTGGTCTGAAAGTCAGCAGCAAGGTCGTGTGAAAATCATCAGTCGGACTCTATCAATCTGATCGAAATGAGGTGCGCGTTTATTATGAAAGTGATAAACAAAACGATGTCAATGGTACTGGGTGTTACGGTTGCCTTCATGGGAATGACTCAACCTTTTATGATCCAAGGCGTTCAGGCAGCAGGAGAGCAAACCGTCACGATGGACAAGCAAACCTATTTGTATGGTCAACCGATGTCCTTGTCGTATACAGGAGCTTCCCTAAAGGATTGGATCGGACTGTATAAAGCAGGTGCCATTCCACAGGGCAGCAACCCTTCTCTTGCTTGGCAATATACGAGTGCAAACGGTCAGCCAAATGGTGCGATGAGCTTTACGAAGTCGTTGCCAGCAGGTGAGTATGAGGCGCTGTACATGCAAAATGACGGCTACAACATTTTTCAGCGTGCTCCTTTTTCGATCATTACCTTGAATCCTCCTACGGGCATTACTTTTGTCGATACGGATGACGATGCAGACCAGATCGCAGGCGATGTGAAAATCAAAATCCCTGCCGATCCTGCGAATGTGACCCATTACAATCTGTACTGGGGAAATGATGTAGGAAAGCTGCCAGGAGAGCCGATCATCGCACAAGTGCAGCCCCCGACTACGCCAGGTGAAACGTATGCTACCTATACAATCCCAGCTAACACGGTCATTCCAAAGGGCGCGACGAAGCTCTTCGCTTACTCGGATTCAACTGCGGGTGAAACGACAGCGAGCGCAGAGTTTACGATCCCAGGGATGGTGAAAGAGCAGCCATTGGTCAGTTTCGAAGTCATCACTGACATGCATGTGCAAACCAGCAAGGATCACGTTCATAATAAAAACCTCGAGGATGCCTTCAAAGATATGATTGCGCTGAATCCGGACAGTGACGGACTCATGACCATCGGGGACAATACCGAGAACGGAACCGAAGCACAATACATGGAGCTGGCCCGGATTTTTAACATGTACAAGGACCAACTCCCGGAAACGTATTTTGTGCAAGGGAACCACGATGTTCGCTGGGGGGACTGGACGCAGTTTTCCGAGCTGTTCCACAAGTACACTAACATGAAGTCCAGCTACTACAATGTGTGGATTAACGGCTACCAGTTCATTTTCCTTGGTACGGAAAAAGGGTTAAAGGACTACTCGTACTTGTCAGAAGCACAGTTGAAATGGCTGGACGAAAAACTGTCCGAGTCTGGGGGCAAGCCGACCTTCATCTTCCACCATCAACCGTTGAAAAATACGGTAGCAGGTGCGAACGTGGGCTATCTCAAAAGCAATTACTGGTACGGTGTCAGACAGGATAAGGAATTGAAAACGATCTTGTCCAAGCATCAAGGGGCCTTCCTGTTCAGCGGACATACGCACTGGGAGCTGGGTGCAAAGGATACGATGTACAACGCCAAATACGCCACGATGTTTAATGCGGGCGCTACCTCTTATTTGTGGACAGACGCCAATACAGGCAAGGATGGAAGCCAAGGCTTTTTCGTGGAAGTTTACGATGATAAAGTCATGGTAAAAGGTAGAGATTTTAAAAACGACACATGGATCGCCAATGCGCAATTCGAAATCGATCTTTCCGACAAAATACCAGTGGTAGACCCGGCTACCGACCCTGATTTGACCATCAGCAATCCTACCGTTCACATGGTCAAAGAAAAATATCTGCCAACAGAAGCCGTTGAGGTTGCTTATACCAGCTCTGTACTAGAAGACTGGATCGGTATTTTCCCTGTAGGAACGAAGCTTGGAAAAAATGTAAAACCAATCGCGATGCAAAAAACGAAAAGCGTCAAGCAGCCGGATGGAACGATTACGTTCAAGGATTTGAATTTGGCTCCTGGCAAATACGATGCCGTTTATGTCGGGGAAGCAGAGTATCGCACAGATAACGACAATCTGGAGCTTGGCCGCGTCACCTTTACAATTATCGATGAGACGCAGGCACAAGCACCACAGGCGGTATCCTTTACCGATGCGGACACGAATAAGGGTGTGATTGGCGGGGATGTCACGATCACTCCTGCGGCAAATGAAACGAACATTGACGAGTATGTACTTTACTGGGGGAACGACGAAGGCAAACTGTCCGGGCAGTCTGCGATTGCATCTGTAGCCAAGACAGGCGATAAGGTCATCTACGCGATCCCGAATGGTACGGCGATCCCGAATGGCGCGACGAAAATTCTCGCTTTCTCCAAGCAAAAGGACACAGAGTCAGAGGACTTTGCCCAAACAGGTATGAAGGATGCGTTTACCGAAGTACCACCAGTCACACCACCAGTAGATCCGCCTGTACTCACGCCAGATGAGCAGTTGCGCCAAGCCAATCGCGCTGCTGCTGAGGTGATTAAGAACGCTACAGATGAGGATGTAATAGAAAAGCAAGCAGAGAATGCGATCAAGCAATTGTCCAAGCTGATCAAGGACGACAAGCTCAGTGATTCTACGCATCTTGCTTTGGTTTCCGATGCAACGGATACCGTTTTGGCAGCGATGGTTTCCAAATGGAAAGAGGATATCGTCGATGAGGATCAAGTGTTAGAACAGACCTACTCTCTGTTGAAGGACGCTTTCTTGCCAGTTGTTGATGAGATCGAGAAAAACGATCAAGAACAATGGGAGCAAGCAGTAAAAGTCATGGCTCATGTAGCAGAGACGACGATTGCCAAGCTGGATAAAGACGATCTCTCTGAAAAATGGGTGAAAAAGCTGAAAGAACCGATCGCGGAGCTTTTGACACAAGTCAGCACGATCGAAGCAGACGATAGCGAAAATACGGAGAAGGTAGTCGCTCAGATCGAACGCTTTGCCCAAGCAGTAGAGGCCATCGAGACAGCACTGGACAAGCAAGCATCGCTGTTTGACTTGGAGAAGACAATCGAGATTCGTATGGACGGCGCTCGTCATGAAGTGCGTGCAGCGAAAAAATCGAAGGAAGAAGAAAAATCTTCGATGACACTAAGTGGTGATATCGTAGATGCATTGGCACAAAAGCAAATCAATGTGGCCCTGGTGAACAAGGAAGACGCAGGTGTATGGCTGTCCAGCGAGCTTCTCGAAGAGCATGACGGTGCGGATATCCACGTCGAGCTCTCGAAGCCGGATGACATCAAAAAGCCTTCGAAATCGGGCAATGCCAGCGATATGTACGAAGTTCGCCTAGAAGCAGACAACAAGGAATTGAAACACTTTGACGGCGAGACTGTCCGCATGATTCTGCCTTACGAGAATAAGGATAAATATTTGACGGCTCATCATTATGATGAAGCGGAGAAAGAATGGAGTATCCTTAAGACTTCCAAAGAAAAAACAGTAGAGGTTATCAAAACGGGGGACCGCGCAAGCTTTGATATCGAAAAACCGGGCATCTACATGGTAGCAAGTGCAGGTCTGCAAAGCTTGAAAGTTACGCCAAGCAAAGCAACACTGTTGCCAGGAGAGAATCTCCAGCTTCAGGTAACAGGATCGTTCTCGAACCGCACCAAGCAGAATCTGACTGATGGCGAGAGCGGAACGGTTTATGAATCTGACAACAATAGCGTCACTGTTGATGAAAACGGCTTGATTGAGGTTTCTGAGGATGCAAAACCTGGCAAGAAATTTACAGTCAAGGTGACAAACGAAGCAAAATCGACCAAAGTGACCTTCTCGATTGCGGAAATCAAAAGTATCAATCTATCCACCAAAAAGAGTTCAGTGAAGCCAGGTGATACTGTTCAAATGATCGTGTGGGCTAACATGACAGACCGCAGTGGACGAGATATGACCAAGGAAAGCACAGGAACTACTTACCATGTTGTGGAGGAAGAATATGCGGTGATTAGCGAGGATGGTCTGGTAACAGTCCATGAGGATGCACCAGAAAAAACCACACTGACGATTGTAGCGGAAAACGACGGTCATACAAGCGAGTACAAGTTGAAAGTAAGAAAATAGTTTTACCGATTTACTAGGAAGAGCCTGACCAGTGATGGTTGGGCTTTTTTCATCATAATTTAGCGTGCAGCGGCTCATGCTACTAGTGGCAGACTCATTCCCGATCATTTCCTTCCATGGTAAACTGTCATGTGAGTGTAAAAGATTCATCCATTCTTTCTTACTAGGTGGTACATACATGCGGTCTATATGGAAGATTTACAAAACGGACTGGATTAACATTTTTAAGGTCCCGACTGGGATTTTTCTGATCATCGCCATCATTCTCCTTCCTTGTTTATACGATTGGATCAACATCAAATCAGTATGGGACCCTTACGCCAATACACAAGGGGTCAAGGTGGCGGTGACGAGCGAGGATCAGGGAGCCACGGTTGGCAATCAAAAGGTCAACATCGGAGACGAGCTCGTAAAGAGCTTGCATAACAACCAGAAACTAGGGTGGACCTTTGTGGACAAAGAAGAGGCCAGGCGAGGCGTGGAGCGGGGTGATTACTATGCCAGCATCCTGATCCCGGCTGACTTTTCCACAAAAATCACGGGAATTGTCCATGGCAACCTGAACAAGCCCGAAGTGATCTATACGGTCAATGAAAAAGTGAACGCCGTGGCACCCAAAATCACCTCGTCAGGTGTTTCAGCGATTGCCAAGCAGATCAACGAGAGTTTTACGGAAAGCGTCAGTGAAGCCTTGCTGACGAAGCTTACAGAGATCGGCATTAAAATTGAAGAGCAATTGCCGACCATCCGCAAAATCGAGAGTGGCGTTTTCCAACTGGAAAAAAGCCTCCCTGAGATTCGTGCCGCAGGGCAAAAAGTATTGGAGATTGAGAAGAAACTTCCCGAGATTCACGAGAAAGCGCAGATCATTCTGGAAGTGGAAAAAAGAATCCCCGAAATCAATCAAGCTGGGCAGGCCGTGCTCAAAATTCAGCAAAACTGGCCGAAAATCAATGAGGCGGCGTCTGTCATTATCGCAATGGAAGACAAGCTGCCGGTGATTGAGCAAGCCGTCGGACGAATTGAAGAGCTGGATCAAAATTTTGATAAAGTCGCAAACGCAGTGACTACGGCCACAGAAAAAGCGAGTCAGGCCATTGAGATCGTTTCGGCTGCTCAAGATGCGTTGCCGCGTATCGCTGATCTGACTGATAAGGGCGCGGCTGTTGCCGATCAGCTCAATGACTTTTTTACGAAGCATGACGGTGCCTTTGAAACGATTGCACCGCTGATCAAGCAAAATCTTATCTTAGCCCAGCAAGCATCGGATGCGCTCACACAACTCACAGATAGACTGTTGCAAATCAATCCGGATCGCCTGCCTACTGCGAGTGAGGTAAATGCCGTGAAAGACAGGTTATCCAGAGCCGTGAATGTTTTGGGGCATACCGCATCGCTTGTAGAGAAAGTAAACAGTTATATTCCTGGACAGCCATTGAGTCATTTCGCAGAGAGGCTGCGCACGATTGAGAACAGGATGAACCGGCAAATCGAGATTCTCGGTACGATTGCAAGCGCGCTGGAAAAAGGCAAGCAGCCTGCGAAAGATTTGGTGGAGAGCTTGAATCAGCTCTCGAAAAACACCAGCGCGGAATTGGGAGACATCCTGTCCCGCTACGATAGCGAAATCGTTCCGAAAATATCCGAGGGCATTGAAAGGCTGAAGGTGATCACAGGAGAATCTGCTGATCTACTGCATAAGGCCCAAGAAAAACTCCCGGATATCGAAGCGATTCTCCAAGAGACAAAGACGGGCTTGGAGCTGGGATTGGCCGAATTGAAGCGAATCCAGCAGGAGATGCCGCAAATACGGGCGCAAGTCCATGAGCTCGCGCAAACGCTCAGAAGCAAGTCGGATGCTTTTGCAAATGCCATTCGCGTAGCAGCTCCGTTCTTGAAAGGAAATCTTCCTACTATCGGGAAGAAGCTCGACGAGGCAGCGGCATTCGTCCAGAACGATCTGCCTAAAGCGGAGGCGAATTTGACCAAGCTGGCTGATTTTGTGCGCTACAAGCTCCCCGAGGTGGAGGCAGGAGTCCATAGAGTTGCTGCATTGGTTCGCGACGATCTGCCTAAGCTGGAGAGTGCCATTGGGCAGGCCGCCGACAAGCTGAGAGAAGTTGAAGCGAACAACAACTTCGCCGATCTTGCCAAGCTATTGCGCGGCGACATTAAAAAAGAGAGCGAATTCCTCGCAAGTCCCGTGCAGATCAAGGAAAACCGCCTCTACCCGATACCGAATTATGGTTCGGCCATGTCACCATTTTACGGTGTGTTGTCTCTGTGGGTAGGTGCTACCTTGTTGATTTCCCTGCTGAAGCCAAATGCGGAAAATCCGGGCGGAGTGTACAAGCCGTATCAGCTGTACCTGGGCCGCTTGGGGACGTTTGTGACAATTGGGCTGTTTCAGGCGTTGTTCGTCACGCTCGGTGATATTTACATCCTGGGGGCCTATGTAGCGGATAAAGCTCCGTTTGTGTTATTCGGTATGCTGGTCAGCCTGGTTTTTGTCACGATTACGTACACGCTGGTGTCCGTTTTTGGCAACGTGGGCAAAGGCATCGCGATCATCTTCATGGTGTTCCAATTCTCCAGCTCGGGCGGTACGTTCCCGATCAGTATGACTTCACCGTTTTTCCAAGCGCTGAACCCATACATGCCTTTTACGTATGCAATTAGCCTATTACGTGAAGGGGTGGGCGGCATCCTCTGGGAAACGGCGATCCGGGATATACTCGTATTATTCGGCTTTATTGGTATCAGCCTGTTTGTGGCGCTCGCGCTGAAGCGTCCGTTGAGCGGAATCATTGAAAAGTCGATGGAGAATGCGAAGAAGACCAAGATTATTGGGTAAAGGTTACACGGAAGTCGATTGGAATTAAAAAGGTGTCCTCACGTAGATATCACTACTGGAGGGCACCTTTTTTCAAGGACAAGTGCTTATATGGTTTGGTAAAATATGGTTGGTTTGTGAATTGTAAAGGGGAGTGAACCATGGGGAGATGGTTTGGATACATTCTACTGACGATTTTGATAGGCGGTGTGTGCTTTTTTATCATTACTCCAGAAATCACCTTGATATTGAGTATGTTCGTCATTATCGGAACTCTGTTTTATATTGTACACATTTTGAAAAATGAATTGCCCAGATTAGTCCAGGATCGGCTGGAAAGACGATTCCACAAGACAGACAAAAACCTCGAAGAATTACAAAACCTGTACAAGCAGGAGACTGAATAGGGATGTTTGGGGAGAGGACGCCTTCTTTCAAGGTGGGGTCCCCTCACGAAACGAAAATGAAAAAACTCGATTTCCTTAGCGTACAGGAAATCGAGTTTTTCATTACATCCAAGTCCTTTGACGTTACCCAAAAGAATACATGAGGGGTGTGGCCACGTTTGCACAAGAGGTACAATTGGTAACAAGCGATTTTGCTACTTCTGATTATCTTCAGGAAGTAGCGAATATTCTAAACCCATAAAACTAGCTACAGAGAGCTTTTCTTCGTTTATGACCTGAAATCGGTAATTAGCAGGAGACAATAGCGCCTGGTTATCAGCTTCTGTCAAAAATCCTTAGCGTACGATTTTTTCCATTTCGTGAGGTTATCCCAAGGTGTCGCTTTTTTCCTGAACAGGTACCGAACGTGTTGCCAGTCGGGCAGCAGATGCCAGCCCCAGTATGACGATGAACGTCTGAAGGAGCAGGGAAACGGTAATACCAACAGAAAGTGAAAACTCAAAGGTAGTCATCACAGACACGATGGCTCCTCCTACCCCAATGACAATCGCTGGTGTGAACGTATCGGCGATAGATATTTCAGCAGATACTTTTCCTTCTTCACCAGGTTTTGCAAGAGAAAACGCCATAGCGCCACTTGTCGGGTGAGCCAAACCGATTCCGAAGCCCATAATGATCTGGCTAAAAATCGCGACCACGATACCGAAAAGGTCTTGTTGAATCAATGTCAGGGGTACTGTGCCAGCTACTCCGATGAGCATAATAACGAGGCCTGTGATAATTCGTTTTTTTCGACCAGCCCCTTGGTCTTTCTTGTCCAGCTTTGCTTGTACATTGGCTGCCAGCGACCAACTGATTGCTGCGGAGGCAACAGCTAACCCAGCTTTGTCGGCGGTTAATCCTAAAATCGAAGTGAGTCCAAGGACGAGATACGTTTGTGTGCCGTAATAGGCAGCGACAAAAAGACCCCGAGACGCGATGACAGCAGGTAAGCCAGAGCGTGCGACGAGCGTTCCTTTAGGCATCAGCTTATATAATGGGACACTGAGGGTGAGCAAACCCCCGACGGATAGCAGGAAACCGTAGAGGGAGGGAATTTTGCCGAGTCCGAAAAGCAAGGCACCAGTCCCTAGGGCCAAGAAAAAAGGCAAAAGAAGACTACGATTGTTTGCCGCGCTTGCTTTTGTCGGCTGTAAGCCTCGGAAAGAGGGGGTGGTTAAGAGTGCAGACAGAAAGATAAAGGGAAGGATCAACCAGAAGACATATCTCCACGACAACTGTTCAGCAATAATCCCGGCGACATACGGTCCGAACAGGCCTGGAAGGATATAAGCGCTGGAGAAGACAGCAAGAATCTGAGGGCGAAGGGAATCGGGGTAACGCAAAGTAATCATGGTATACACGCAATTGATCAAAGCACCGGCTCCGAATCCTTGCATCACTCGCCCAAGCAGTAAAGTAAGCATATCTGGCGCAATTGCAGCCACTACAATGCCAACAGCAAAGAGTACGATAGTAACAATGAAAGGCTGGGCAGACCCTTTTCTATCGACAAATTGACCTGTGACCACGGTCCCAATCAGCTGAGCCAACAAATAAGCACTGAATACCCACCCATAAAGATCCTCACCCTGTAGCTCTCGGGAAAGACCGGGGGCGATTGTGGTGACAGCCAAGCCTTCAAATGCTGTAGCAGTCACCACAAGAATAATACCAATCGTCAACGCTCGGTAATGCGTGCTCCAAATCCCTTCTGTGCTCATCATTTTCACTCCTTTTTTGTATATATTCCGTCCTGAAAGTTGCTATAAAAACTGTTGCTACAACAACTAATTATATACAAAAAATGACATCCTGCAATATGTTTTGTTTTTACAAGTTTTTCACGTTCTCATAAATGATATTGAGTGTTCTTCGAAATTGGTTCACTTCTTCTTCGGTCAATCCTGCAATGGTTTTCTCGTACGCTTCAATGGAGGGTGGAAGGACCTCGTCTTTTAAAAGTCGCCCTTTTTCCGTCAGATAGACACGAAGGGAGCGGCGATCCTTTTTATCTGTCTCGCGATGAATAAACCCTCTTTCTTCCAGGAGAAAAAGCATCCGCGCGATATTCGTTTTGTCCTTGTAGGTACGATCTGCCAACTCGTTCTGGGTCAGACCTTCTTCTTCCCATAACACGACAAAAATCATCCACTGATCGATAGTGATGTTATACGGATTGCATACTTTTTGATAATAGTTGTTCAGTTTTAAATCCGTTCGTTTAACGATGACGCCGATATACTCATCCAATTTCATTGCGAAACCTCCTAGGTTAGGCAGTCAGGGCAACTGTTGATAAGACAACTATAAGGATGCTTCCGACAAGTGTCAATTTGCAGGGCTGATGTGTTGGACGCATGAAAAAGCCAAATTTGCTCAAAATAACAGCGGGATTCAATACTTATCAAAAAGGAGAAGGAATAGATGACTCCAATGCTCAGGAAAGTAACTGTGTTGATGATTTGCGCGGCATTACTTGGTGTGCCGGGTATGGCAGCAGCCAAGGAATCACAAGGAAATGTACAGCAGGCAGAATGTATAAAGCCGAAAGAAGTAAAGCTTCAGGGTGATATGCGCAGGCTCTGGATCGACCATTTGCTGTGGGACCACACCTATATGGTAAGCGCCTTGGCAGGGCTAGAAGACAAAGACGCGGTACAGGCACGACTCTTGAAAAACCAGGTGGATATCGGGAACGCAATCAAGCCGTATTACGGAGAGGAAGCAGGTAAAAAGCTTACCGAATTGCTGACGGCTCATATTACCATAGGCGGCAAAATCATTGACGCAGCCAAAAAAGGCGATCAGGCAACTGTGGCAAAGCTGGATAAGGACTGGCACCGGCATGCGGATGAGATCGCCAAGTTCTTGAGTAGTGCCAACCCCAATTGGAACGAGAAAGAACTAAAAGAGATGATGTACACGCATCTGAAGCTGCTCACTGATAATCTCCAGGCGAGATTGAAAAAAGACTGGGAAGCGGATATTGCTGCGTTTGATCAAGGTGAGGATCATATCATCTCATTCGCTGATGTGTTGACAGCAGGCATCATTAAGCAGTTCCCGAATCAGTTCTAACCAGAGGCGTGCAAGAAATGACCGGACACCAGCTAGAGGGGTGTCCTTACCAGATAAGGAGAAAACCAAAAATGACTCTAATACTCAGGAAAGCAACACTGTTGATGATGTGCCTTGCTTTGCTAAGCGTACCCGTGATGGCTGTAGCCAAGGAATCACAAGGAAACGGCCAGCAACAACAAGAATGCATAAAGCCAAAAGAAGTCAAATTGCAGGGCGATATGAGAAAGCTCTGGATCGACCCTATTTTATGGACGAGGAGTTATTTGGTCAGCGCTTTGGCGGGGCTGGAGGACAAAGATAAGGTGCTGGCACGGCTCTTGAAGAAACAGACGGATATCGGGAATGCGATTAAGCCTTACTATGGAGAGGAAGCAGGCAACAAGCTCGGCAAGCTTCTAACTGAGCATATCGTCCTTGCAGGCAAAATTATTGATGCTGCGAAAAATGGCGATCAGGCGAGTGTGGCAAAATTAAATAAAGATTGGTTCCGGAACGCGGATGATATCGCCAAGCTTTTAAGCAGCGCGAATCCTAACTGGACCGAAAAAGAACTAAAAGACTTGCTGTACAAGCATCTGGAGCTGCTCACCGGAAATCTCCAGGCGAGATTGAAAAAGGACTGGGAAGCAGACATTGTTACCTTTGACCGAGGTGAGGAACACATCATCTCATTGGCGGATGTACTGACAGCAGGCATCATTAAGCAGTTCCCGAATCAGTTCTAACAACAATCAAAAAAAGTACGCCAGCTCCTGTTGCATTCGGAGCTGGCGCTTTTATTATTTCAATAGCCGCTTGATAATCTCGTTCGTCACAGAGGGAACCACTTCTGTCGAATACGTAATCTCCATCCGTTCAAAACGGTTATGCGCATCGTACCCATACGGACCGATGTTGATGCAAGGTACATTGATGTCTCGAATGTCCTGATACTCGACGTAATGCTTGCTGCCCCAGCTCGGATTGTTCTCTTCGATAGCGAGAATGCCTTCCTCATCGTCTGATAGCGCTACGCAGCTCATATCGCAAACGTACGGGAAAAAGTTGCGCGTTACGATAGGGTGTGCATAATCAGGCTGGACAGCTGCAACGGCTTGTTCCAATGCTTCTATCAAGTTTTGCTCCCGTTCGTCCTTGCCAACGAGCTCGATGCGGGGAGAGTAGAGTGAGGAATAGAACAAGATGATGGCGGGACTTCTGTCCTTCATCCACTTGACCTCCTCCTCAACCACACGAGCCGAGAACATGCGTACATCCAAGGATTTGTCTTGCAAAAGCGCCTCTTTAAACTGCTTCATGTGCGAGAGGAAGGCGTCCCCATGCTCGGCGATGAGCTCTTTTTTCATATACTCGTAGATCAGCACTCGTGTCTTCCAAGGGAGTGGAGTCCAAGCTTGACCGCTCTTCTCACAGAAGCGGCGATGACGCTCACGCAACAGAGCCAGTGCGTTTTCAAAAGCGATCTCTGCTTGCTCCTTCAGTAGCGCCAAGACTTGCTTCGGAGACCAGGAATGGATGAAGAAATTGTAATAGACGTAGGACGACAGGGCGGTCTGGATCGTGTAAGTCGGCTTGAAGTCTGTCTGTTTCAATGATACAGGAGGTACAGGTGTCTCGCCGTATGCTTCGTCGCACAGGTCAGGATTGTAGCTGATCTGACGGGTCAGCTCTGCGGCGATAAAGTTGGGATCAAGTCCCTCGAAAGCAGAGCCCGCATGTGTCTCGTAGCCCGTGATAAAAAAGGAAGGCAGCAGCTTGCCGACAGTTCCCTTGTAGATATAGCGATTCGGGTCCCCATCGTAGCGCGGGGCGACGAAGTCGGAGTTGATCAGCGCGATATAGTCAAAACCGTGCTCCTCTCGCCATTTTTTCAAGTCCTTCAAGGAAGAGAGGACGCCATGCGAGCTGTCTTCTTCGTCACATTCGGCAAGCAGCATAAGATTGCCCGCCAGCTCTTCTGGGTGCTCGGAATAGTACTTCAGCAAGTAGACATGGCTCGCTACGCCGCTTTTCATATCGAGCACGCCACGCCCAAAATGCCAATCACCTGACTCCAGCTGCTCACTCACTAGTGCAGGCAGTGGCTCATTTTTCAAGGCTTCCATGAGTGCAGTCGGATGACAAGCTGTGTCCTTCAGATGGTTGTAATCCTCAATGCCGACTGTATCCGTGTGCCCCATCAAAATAACGGTTTTGGCGCTCGGCTCCTTGGTTCCCCTGACAAAAGCAAGGACGTTGTAGCGCTCCGCCTCATCATTGAACGTGCGGGAGAGAATCAACTGATCTGGATGCTTTTGAAAATAGGGGAAAGACTTCAGATGCTCGTATAGATGGGTAGCAACGGCGATTTCTCCTGTCGTGTTCACGATACTTTCAATGCTGACTAGTTCATCGGTCAATTGCAGGATCGAGTCACGGCTTTGTAGCATGGGTTCCACCTCGTCTTTAGCTTACAAAATTTGTTGTAAAAATCGCTTGGTACGTTCATGCTTTGGATTCGTGAAAAGCTCATGGGGATGAGCTTCTTCGACCATTTCTCCGTCCGCTAGCATAATGACTCGGTCAGCTACCTCGCGGGCAAAGCCCATTTCGTGCGTTACGACGACCATTGTCATGCCATCGCGAGCGAGGTCTTTCATCGTAGCGAGCACTTCGCCTACGAGCTCAGGGTCCAAGGCAGAAGTAGGCTCATCAAACAGCATGACATCCGGCTCCATCGCTAGGGCACGGGCAATCGCGACACGCTGCTTCTGCCCGCCAGAGAGCTGCTCGGGATAGGCGTTTGCTTTGTCTGTCAGTCCGACGCGGCTTAATAGCTCCATGGCTTTTGTGGTCGATTCCGTCTTGGTTTTCCTTTTGACGTAGATTGGTGCTTCGATCACGTTTTCCAGCACGGTCATATGCGGGAACAGATTGAAATGCTGAAAAACCATTCCGACATGCTCGCGTACTTTGTTCAAATCACTGTTTTTGACATCGATGACCTGATTGTTGATCTCGATATCGCCTTTGTCTTTTATTTCCAGAAAGTTCAGACATCTCAAGAGTGTGCTTTTTCCTGACCCGCTCGCTCCGATTAACACAACCACTTCTGATTTTTGAATCGACAACGTGATGTTTTTGAGCACATGCAGGTTCCCGAATGACTTGGCCAGATTGCGTACCTTGATCATGCTGCCACCTCTTTTGGTTTCGGAGTGCTGACGGGCGCTCTGCCAGTATCGAGACGTTTTTCCACACGGTTTAAAATAAAGGAGAAGATGGCGACGAGTGCGAGGTAATACAGTCCGACGACGAAATACGTTTCAAAAGGCATGAAGTTCTCTGCTTGTGCAGACAAGGCACGGTTAAACAGCTCTGTAACGGCAATGTAAGCGACGAGTGAAGAGTCTTTCAATCCGATGATGAACTGATTGCCAAGCGGCGGAATCGCACGTTTGAAGGCTTGTGGCAAAACAATTCGGCGCATTGCTAGGCTGTACGGCATCCCGAGCGAACGGGCAGCTTCCATCTGTCCGCGGTCAATCGATTGGATGGCTCCCCGAAAAATCTCGGCAATGTAGGCGCCAGAGTGGATTCCAAGCGCGAGTGCACCTGCCGTAAAGTCAGAGAGCACGATGACACTGGATATCCCGTAGTAGAGGAACATGAGCTGGACGATCAACGGCATGCCGCGCACGATGAAGATATAGGTGTCGGCCAGCTTTTGCAGGACGAAAATCCCGGATACTTTGAAAAAGGCGAAGACGAGTCCGATCACAGAGGCCATGGCCAAGGATACTGCTGTGAGCGAAACGGTAATCCAAGCGGCCTCCAAAAAAGCTTTTCCATGAATCGCAAAAATATCAAGGATACTGGTCACAAAACCCATGGCTGCTCAACCTCCCACGTTATTTCAACAGGTTCGACCCAAACCATTTCACGCTGATTTGCTCGTAGGTACCGTCTTCAACCATGGCTTTGATGGCTTCATTGATTTTTTTGGTCAGCTCCGGGTTGTCTTTGGTTACAGCGATCGCGATGTTTTCCTTGTTCAGAACCTCGCCTGTCGCTTTGATTTTCAGACCTTGATTCTTGATCGCAGAGGTACCGACGACACGGTCGGTGATCACAGCGTCTACCCGACCCGGAATGAGATCCTGCAAGGCGTAAATATCTGAGGGATAGCCTTTAACTTTTGTCTTGTCAGTCAAGGTTTCCGCGGCGTCTTTGTGCGTGCTTGCCTGAACGACACCTATGATTTTGCCTTTTAGATCATCCTTGGTTTTGATGCTTTCATTTGTTTCCGCAATAAAAATCTGCCCGCCAGAAATGTAGTAGGGGTTGGTGAAGTCTACTTGCTTGGCACGTTCTTCTGTGTGCGTCATGCTGCCAATAATGGCGTCGTATTTGCCGCCCTTCAGCCCTTGCAGAATGGTTTCCCACGGATTGGTCACTGGATTGGCTTCGAGTCCGATCCGTTTGGCGATCTCATTGCCGATTTCCACGTCGAATCCGGTCAGTACGCCGTTTGTGTCCTTGTAATTAAGTGGTTTGATCAGGCCACTCATGGCAAAAGTCAGTTTACCTTCATGGACGAGTTTGAGTTTCACTTCGGAAGCAGGCTGAGTAGGTGTGGTGGAGGGAGTAGAAGAATTTGTGGGAGCGCTTGCATTTGTTTGTGCAGGTGGTGGTGTTGCATTGGACCCGCATCCTCCCAAAATAGAGAACACGAGCGAGCTTACCAAAAGAACGACAGGAAACAAACTTTTCTTCCTCATACGAGAATCCCCCTAATGGATATGGTGTGCAATACGTCTTGCCGACCAAGCTGGGAAACGAAAAAGTGTGCTGCCTCTATATGAAAAGGGAGAGGGCGTACTGCCGCCCCGTCCCTACGTGAACTAATTTTGTGCTGTCTTTTTCAAATAAGCTCTCCAAGTGATGCACCATTGATCAGGATCATCGAGCACGGACTCCAGGACACGGTGACCTGTACTATTGTGCGGTGCTGTTTTGACGATCTCCGGATTCTCATAGGCTTCCTGCGAAATATGGGTCAGTGCTGCGACGTATTCGTCGAGCTCTGCCATGGAGTAGGACTCCGTCGGTTCCAGCGTAAACGGCTCCGGCACGACGTATGGGTGGTGACTGGTCCAGTAATGGTGGGCAAAGTCGACCATGCGGCGTTGAACATCGTACGTTGTGACGCCCGTGTCTTCTTTTAGCTGCTGCCAGCTATAGCGAACCTGCTCCAGGCGTCGGCCTTGTATATAGGGCGCGCTCGCACCGCGGATTTGCAGGATTTTGTGATAGAGATAGTTGTTGTTGAGGCAAGCGATTTCGGCAACTTCTTTCAGGCCGTCAGCACCAAGTGCACGGACCCAAGCGTAGGAGCGCAGGACAGCAGGGGGTACGCCGTAAAAGCTGCGGACTTTCCCGATGCTGTTTTTCAAATCACGTTTATAGAAGTAACGCTCTCCGTCGAAGTCTACGATCGGTCCTGGCAGGAATTGCGCAAGCTCAGCAGTGACACCAATGGCACCTGTTGCAGGTCCGCCGCAAGCGTGTGGGACGGAGAAGGTTTTGTGCAGGTTGAAGAAGCACATGTCAAAGCCAGCTTCCAGCGCGCGGGTAATGCCGAGCAAGCCGTTGGCGTTTGCCTGGTCGTAGCAGCACAGCCCCCCTGCGGCGTGGACGACATCTGTGAACTCCTTGATGCGGGAGTTGTAAATGCCTGTATCCTCTGGGTTCGCTACGGCAAAGGCAGCGGTTCGCTCCGAGACGAGGCCTTTTAGCGCTTCCAGATCAGGGTAGCCGTTTTCGTCGGCAGGTACATAAATGATTTTGAAGCCTTTGACTGCGGCCGTTGCGGCTTGGGACGGGTGGGAAAAATGGGTGGTAATAAACTCGTTACGCTGCTCTCCTTCGCCGCGAGACTCGTGATATTTGCGCACGATAGAGGCTTGGGTAAACAATGCCTGTGTGCCGCTGCCTGGTTGAAACGAGAATTTGTCCATTCCCGAAATCTCGCGCAGGTACAGATCGAGCTGATACGTCATCTCCAGCATCCCTTGGACAGTGGACTCGTCTTGCAGCGGATGCAGCTCCGCCATTTTCGGCGAGCGCACGAAGCGTTCATTGATTTTCGGGGAGTATTTCATCGTGCAGGTGCCTTGCCCGATCTCTACGTTGAAATCCGACCCCAGAACCTCCTGCGAAATGCGGGAGTAATGACGGATCACGCGGTACTGACTGATCTCGGGAAGATTCGGCCGTTTTTTCCGGCGAAGGCTGTCTGGCAGATGAGAGATGCCATCGCCAATGGTCTCCACGATTTGTGGCTCGACGGGTGGTACCTCGACGCCACGCTCGCCGGGCTGGCTCAGCTCGAAAATGACAGGCTCATCCCATTTTGCTTGGTGGAAGCGGCGTACCTTATGGTCTCTCGGAATCCGTTTCATTTTGTCGATTGTTCCTTCGGATGTTTTCATGGTCGGTTTCCTCCTTTTCCGTTTTTACAAAATGCTTGTGATGGCAGCGACGAGCGTATCGATATCCTCCTGGGTATGAACCTCCGTGACGCAGTAGAGCGCACATTGACCCAATTCCGGGTAGTGTTCAGTCAAATCAACTCCGCCGAAAATTCCTTTGCCGAGAAGCGCAGCGTTAATGTCTTTGACGGTTTTGCCCGTTTGCGAGAAGTCGATCACGAACTCCTTGAAGAAAGGTGCGGCGAATTTGGCCTCGACGCCGGGAATGGAAGAGAGCTGTTTGGCGGCGTATTGGGAGCGCTGCATGATGCCTTGCCCGACCTCTTCCATGCCCACGGGTCCCATCGTCGCCAAGTACACACCTGCGGTAATGCCCCATAGCGCTGTTTGTGTTCCGACGGACTCCTTGCCTTTTTCGCGTTTGGCAAAAGAGGTGCGGTCGTACGCGACGTCTCCGAAGCCGTATTCGCCTTCGACCTCTGTCGGTGCGATTCCGAACAAGCGGGACGGATATTCCATGACGAAGCTCGGATCGTCATGCGTAGCGATAAAGCCGGATTGCCCGCCGCCGTAATGCATGTGTACGCCAAGCGGCTGCAAATCTCCGCACACGATGTCCGCGCCGTAATTCGCCGGAGCTTCCATCACGCCGAGAGAGATGGGATCGACGCCGACTACGCAAATGGCACCGGCTGCATGAGCCAAGTCCGCAATCATCTGTCCGTTTACTTCCACGGAGCCGAGGAAGGTCGGGTTTTCGAAGTAAACCGCTGCTGTATCTACACTGAGCTTTGCTTTTAGATCATTGAGGTCAAGTCTGCCTGTTTCGTTCTCAAAATCGATCAAGGTGACAGTAAGATCAGGAGACGTATAGTTTTTGATGATCAAGAGCTTGTCGGGATGGATATTTTTCGAGACCAGGAGCTCTGTGCGTTTGGTGATACGTGCTGCCATGCGCAGAGCAGTAGAAGCAGCCTGTGCCCAGTCAAAGGTCGGAACGTTCACGACATCCATATCGACCAGCTCAGCTACGAGGCTTTGGTACTCGAACAACGCCTGAAAGCGCCCCTTGTCTTCGTAAGGATCACCAGCATACGCCGTCAAAAACTCCGCGCGGGAGTTGATTTCATCACAGACAGCCGGAACAAAATGCGGCCAGCAGCCTGCGCCGAGGAAGCTGATGTTTTCTTTCGTCGTTTTGTTTTTGTTCATCAGCTGGTTGACGTGGCGCTCCAGCTCGTATTCAGTCAAAGCTTTCGGGATGTTCATTTTTTCTTTTAGGCGCAGCTCTTGAGGAATGTCCACATAGATATCCTCGATGCTGGAAAAGCCGATTTCAGTAAGCATTTTCTCTTTGACTTCAGGTGCAGAATTCGGAATATACGGGTGGGCATAACGCTGTACGCTCATCTCATGGTTCCTCCATCTCTTCGTTGGAATATTCAGTCGGGGTAACGATCAATTAAGCCAAACCGCCGCCGTCGACGACCAGTACGGAACCCGTCACCCAGGATGACAGATCGCTGGCAAAGAACAGGACAGCATTGGCAATATCTTGCGGAGAACCGAGACGCTCCAGCGGACGCCCTTGGGCGGAGGAGACGAGGAATGCTCCTTCTTCCTTGTCCAGCTGGCGCGCTTCTTCACGCAACAGAGGTGTGTCGGTATCGCCGGGTGACACGCAATTTACACGGATGTTTTCCGGACCGTGGTCAATCGCCATTGCCCGCGTCAGGTTAACGACGCCTGCTTTTGCCGCGCAGTAGGCCGCCGCCTTGTCACCGCCCTTGATGCCCCAGCCAGAGCCAGTGTTAATGATGCTGCCTCCGCCTGTTTTCGCCATGACCGGAATGACGAACTTGGAGAGATTGTAAGCACCCTTCAAGGAGACGTCGACGACCAGATCCCAATCGTCCTCTTCCAGCTCGACTACCGTCTTTCTTCTGATCACGCCTGCATTGTTGAATAAAATATCGATGCGACCGTACGCTTCCTCGATCGCTTGCGTTACTTCACGACAATCCTGTTGGGAAACTACATTGCATGTAAAATAACGGGCTGACCCGCCCTCCGCTACGATTTCTTGTGCCGCCTTTTCCCCGAGCTCCTCGTTGATATCAAGCAGCATGACGTTTACTCCGAATTGGGCCAGTCGTTTCGCTGTTGCAAGTCCGATACCGGAAGCAGCACCTGTCACCAAGGCTACCTTTCCTTGCAAATTGAATACCTCGTTCGTGTTTACCATGGTTGATCACTCCCCCTAGTTGAAAAGTTTATATTGCAATCACTGTGCCAAGTGCGGAGTGAACCCCGCTGGGTAACATGTTCCTTGCTAGGTCGCAAAAAAAGCTGATTTTACGAGGTTCCGACTGTGTTTCGTACCGTCATGGCGGTGACAAAAGTGGCAATGAGTTGTCATTATTGGCAAACATCAGTGGTAAAATGTTTGTGAACTATCTAAATATTTCATAAAATAGAGAACAAGGACAATAAGCAGGGAGGATATCCATGGTTTCGTTGGATCTGTGCAAACCAGCCATCGAAAAGGTCATTACAAGCATTTCAGATATATTGAACGTGGATGCTGCGGTGATTAACGAGCACGGTCTATTGGTCGTGAGTACGGAGCGCTACTTGAAACAAAAAGGCGAAAATGTGCATGTGCCCTCGATTGAATTCGTGTTGGCAAAAGGACAGTATGTGGTAGACAAACCTGGCTCCATGGAAATGTGCAAAGGATGCCGTTTTCTCGACAGCTGCCCCGCCAAAGTCGAGCTTCTCTCTTCTATTAAGGTAGCCAATCATGCAATCGGGGTCGTTTCCCTCACATCCTTTACGAAGGAAGGTCAAAATCGCCTATCCAAGCATACAGAGAGATACCAGCAAATCCTGACAGAAGTCAGCGAGATGATTACGGCGATTGTACAGTCCCATGCGACGAGACAGATCGAATCGTCTGATGACTCTATGCGGCTGTTGGAGGGAGCGCTGGATACCGTTGCCGATGCGTACTTCACATTTGACCGAAGTGGCAATGTCATTCACACGAATGCCAGCGCGCGTAGACTGCTGTCCCAGCATGAGCTGCTGCCAGCGGAGGTTTCACGGATGCTGCTGCCGTCATTATCCGGGATGGCCGCGCATTCCTTGCCGATCGCCAATTGTCTCGTTGACAAGCTGGATGCTCCGACTGAGGCCACGCCGATCATCGTCAACAATCAGCTCATTGGCGGCGTGCTTCGCGTGCAGAGGGGATCGCTAACCGTTCCGCGTTTGATGGATCATCAAGGGAGCCGCTCGTCTGGCAAAGCGGATAGCCTTGCTCAAATCGTGGGAAACAGCCTAGCCATCAAACAGGTCAAAGAAATGGCGATGAAAATCGGTAACAGCAGCTCCACGGTACTGATTACTGGTGAAACAGGGACAGGCAAAGGACATCTGGCAAAAGCGATTCACGAGGCAAGCACGCGCGCTTACTACCCGTTTGTCGCGATCAATTGTGCCAGCATTCCGGAAAATCTGTTCGAAAGCGAATTGTTCGGTTACGAGGACGGCGCGTTTACTGGAGCCAAAAAGGGAGGAAAGCCAGGGCGGTTCGAAATGGCAGAGGGAGGTACGCTTTTTCTGGATGAAATCGGCGATATGCCAATCTCGTTGCAGGCAAAGCTACTTCGCGTCTTGCAGGAAAAGGTCGTGGAACGCATCGGCGGCACGCGGTCGTTTCCCATCAATGTACGAATCATCGCGGCGACGAACCAGAACCTGGAAGAGCTCGTGGAGAAAAAAGCGTTTCGTGCCGACTTGTACTATCGGTTGAACGTCATTCCAATGCACGTCCCGTCTCTCGCAGAGCGCAAGGAAGACATTGAGCTCTTGGCCGTTTCATTTATGGAGAAGTACGGAGAGCAAGCAGGACGCACCTACTTCGGAATAGCACGAGAGGCGATCAACCTGCTCACGCACTATCACTGGCCGGGCAATGTGCGGGAGCTGGAAAACGCCATCGAGTACGCCATGAACATGGAGCAAGACACGGTTCTGACTGCGGACAGCTTGCCTCCGCGCCTTCGTGCTCGTCCTCCAGTGGCTCCATCACATTCAGGTCCAGCTATCAAAGCGAGGGTCGCCGATGCACAAGCGGACGCGATTCGCGCTTCGCTGCAAAAGCACGGCAGTGATTTGAAAGGAAAGCAGCGGGTAGCAGAAGAACTCGGGATCGGGCTACGCACCTTGTATCGGAAGCTAAAGCTGCTCGGTATTTAAGGAATTCAGGCAGGAGCTTGGTGTAAACTTGTGGGAGAAACGATGTGGGGGGAAGAAGCATGAGTGAACTGAATGCCTTATTTCGGAAAAGAATCGGCATGCCAGAAAATGAAACGATTACCTTCGATACATTGGATCGTCTCCTTGATCTGACAGCATTGGCGATTCCTTTTGAAAACCTATGCATTGTGGAAGAGCGAACGAGCGTAATCTCCAGACAGTCCGTCATGGAGAAGATACTGGTCAGAAACGAAGGCGGTATTTGCTACGAACTCAATCCGATGCTGTATTTCTTCTTGCTGGAAAATGGCTTTAACGCCCATCTGATTCGCGGAGTTGTTTACAAGCATAACGTTGGCGATTATTACACGATTGGTCGAACACATGCCACGATTTTGCTTACATATGAGGGGCAAACGTATTTGCTCGATACGGGTTTTGGTTCGAATCTGCCGTTGAAGCCTGTTCCGTTAACCGGAGAGACCGTCTCTTCACGTAATGGTGAGTTTCGGATCAAGAAAGAGCAAACCGAGTATGGCGATTATGTACTCGAAATGAAGCTGCGGCACAAGGATACGGACTGGCGGATCGGCTATACGTTTGATTCACAGAAGCTGGTGACGGATGAAGCGGAATTAAACGAGATTCAGACGATTATCGCTGAGCATGAACAGTCTCCCTTCAACAAAAGCCCGTTGCTTACGCAGCTTACAGAGAGAGGCAATGTTACGTTGACGAATACGTCCTTTACGCAATGGGTGGATGGAGTCGTTACGAAAGAGGAAATAGACAATGCGAGATTCAAAGAGCTGGCGAAACAGCACTTTGGGTTGTAACAAACCATGAATAACGTATGGCTGCTTAGTTTCGTCAGTTTTTTCACAGACATGGGTACATACATGGTTACCCCGTTAATTCCGATCTTTCTTGCCTCCTCGGGTCCTATGATTATTGGCATCATCGATGGGGTTTCCGAGGCTTTGACCAGTCTGCTCAAGTTCGTTTCAGGTTATGTTTCCGATCGTTCCAAGAAACGAAAATCGTTAGCCATACTGGGGTATGGACTATCCGGGATCGGCAGGATATTCCTCGTAATAGCCAGTTCATGGGTAGGGGTTTTTGTCTGGAAGCTGATCGATCGTACCGGTAAGGGAATACGAACGGCTCCGCGCGATGCGATCATCTCGGAAGCAGGAGGAAAACGAAAGCAAGGACGCTCATTTGGCTTGCATCAAATGATGGATATGCTCGGGGCGGCGATTGGAATCGGCATCGCATATCTCCTATTAACGATGGATGGAAATAAAGATTTCCACAGTGTTTTCTTGTATTCATTGATTCCGGTCGGCATTGGCTTCTGCCTGCTCTTTGCCGTCAAGGAGAAGCGGGAAAATACGAAGGTGATTTCGCGTGAACCGAAAGCAAAACCGAGCTGGAAGAAGTTAAATCGTGACACCAAGCAATTGCTTCTGATCATTATGCTGTTTACAGTTGCCAATTCGTCCAATTCCTTTTTATTGCTGCGAGCAACTGATCTCGGGCTTTCTGCTACGAGTGTATTGTTGCTGTATTTAGTCCTTCATTTGGTTGCTTCGCTGTTTTCCTATACATCAGGTGCCATTTCCGATCGGTTCGGACACAAAGTCATTCTAACCGTTGGCTATATCTTATATGGATTCGTATATATTGGATTCGGAATGGTGAGTTCGATAACAGGCTTTTGGTTGCTATTCATTCTGTATGGTTTTTATATCGCGTTGACGAAGGGAATAGAAAAGTCATTGGTTGCGTCTTCCGCACCGAAAGATTTGAAAGCAACATCACTGGGCATGTACTCGATGGTTACAGGAATTGGTTTGTTGCCCGCATCCCTTCTTACTGGTTGGATATGGCAAGAGTTTGGCGCGGCGACCTCTTTTTATTTGAACGGTTGTATTGCTTTGGTGACTGCACTTATCCTGTACAAGGTGCTTTCAAGTAACAAACAAGATTTGTCTACGAATCAATAAGCGTAACAAGTTAGGCCACAGATATTTTTTCTGTGGCCTTTTGTCTTTATTCTTTAGCTTCTATGTCTACCAACAGCTTCATCGGATCAACGGGTATACCATTTTCGATAACCTGGAAAGCAAGATGCGGTCCCGTGCTGCGTCCCGTACTTCCCAACAGACCAATGAGCTGGCCTTGGGTCACAGTAGTGCCAGCGGTGACCTCCAGCTTTTCCAAATGAGAGTAAACGGTTTGATACCCGTCTTCATGCTCCAGAATGATCTGGTTGCCTTTCCCTGTTTTTGTATCGTACTCAGCCTTGACTACCTTTCCGGACGCGGCTGCCTGAACTGGCGTATTCAGGTCGTTTAAGATTCTCAAGCCTATTGTTTGATCAATAGGGCTTTTGATTGTTCCTTCTGCGGGGATGACGAAGCTCTGCTCGTTCCCTAGCACTTTTTTTGCATCGGTCAAAGTGAAGACGCCTAAAGCCAAGACGACCACGATACCAGATAGGGTCCACGTATACGCCCGTTTTTGAAAGTGACGAATCATTTCTATTCTCCTTTTCACCTGTTTTTTGGAGCTGGAGAACCCGGCTGTGAAGCGAATTTGTTTGGGACAGGCATACAGCTCGAGCATTTTGATCATGGTGTATCCATAGCGAGGTACCTCTGTCTCCTGTAAATAAGTCAAAGCCAAAGCATCACAAGCCATTTCCTGATCCTGACGCATACGGGAAGCAGCGTACCATAACAACGGGTTGAACCAGTTGAGGATCAGTAGCACGCTCATGATGCTGTTCACAGGAATATCTCGTCTTTTCCAATGCGCCAGCTCATGCAAAAAGATGTGGCGCAGCTCATGTTCGTTGAGCTTGTCCAAAAGATTTGCCGGCAGCCAGATTTGCGGTCGCCAGATTCCCATCAAGGTAGGGCTTGTCATCTGATGACTCATGAGCAGGGGAATGGATTTGGTGATGCCCATCTGTTTTTGGCATTGGGAAAAGACGCGCAAAATAGCTTCATCCTGTACGAACTCATCGTTTTTTAGCTGAGAGAGCAATCGGTATGTACTGCGAGTCATGGTGAGAGCGAAAATGGCGACACCGCCGATCCAGATGAGGGAAAGCAGGCTGATCCAGGAAAAGCTCGCTTCATTTGCTAGAGAGGCATCTGGGTGGAGGGCAGAATCATGCGGATGCAAAGCCTCTGTAGTGAGAACAATCGGTTCCATAGGCGGGTGCGCTTCCTGTATGGATGTCCAGGACGAAGTAGGCAGCCAGTTATACAAACTGATCGTGCTGTCTATCGACCAAGGAACCGCGAGCTTCCAGAGAAGCAGGAACCATACGGCGTGGTGCCAGCGGATGGGGAAATGCTTTTTGCCGAGCTGCTGGCAGAGCAAGATCAGGAGCACAAGAAGACTGGCCTCGATGGAGTTATACAGTGTCCACGTAAATGCTTGATTGAGGGTGAGTGTGAGCCATTGCCAATCCACCAGCTTATTTCTCCTTTTCGGAAAGGATTTTTTTCAGCTCATCAATCTCTTGAGAGGAGAGCTTTTCCTCTTTTAAAAAGTGAACCAGCATGGGCTTTAAGGCCCCGCCGTACACGCGCTGCAAAAAGGATTGGCGCTCTTGGCGCTTGCATTCTTCCTCAGTGAGCACAGGAGAGTAATAGTAGACTCGATTGACCTGCTCATAGGTGAGAATGCCCTTTTGCAAGAGGCGGCTGAGCAAGGTTTTGATTGTGTTGTCTTTCCACGTCTTGTTGTGTCGTAGGGCGTGGATGACATCGGCTGCTGTTGCGGGTGACTTTGCCCAGATGACCTTCATAATCTCCCACTCGGCATCCGAGATTCGCGGCTGCTCGTCCAAGTAAGACACCTCCCTTGACTACATTTGTAGTCGTTGATTCTGTTTTAAAGATTACGCTTGTAGTCTAAGGGTGTCAACTATCGTTTTTGTAAATCCGTTCCAGGCGAGCATCATTGGAAGATGACGAGCGAATTGGTACACTGAAGACAAATCGGATAAAGGCTGTGATAAAAATGAAGACGGTATGTGCTTTAAAAACCCAATCGAGGTCTTGGAACAAGTCAAGATTAATGAGAAATCTCTTGAAGAAATATTCGACACTAATGAATTTGAGCTAGAATTTCCAAATTCGGGTGTTTTTCGTCGTTTTCAGCGATTAGTGTTCGAGGGAGATGACGATTGAAACACTATTTCCAATTATTTCATTTGATAAGGTGAACAGCTCGTGTTATATTAGTGATCCGCCTTTGAAAAAGGGCGAAACAAAATTAAAACTATGATGCAATCCGATTATTACCACTTGACTCGAAACAATCATACATGGTATATTGTGAGTCCGGCACTTTTGAAGTGCTAGTGAAAATGT